>PNAJ01000025.1:11224-31437 GCA_003170295.1 Bryobacterales bacterium
AAGCTGCCGGCGGCAGCGGTATCTAAAGGTTGGATTTGCTTCGCGCTCTGGACCGGCGGCGTCCTGATACGGTGGGCCGTGAATGTCACAGCATGGGAATGGCGGCTCATGCTGCCACTATCAGCAGCGCTGGAGCTTGCCGGGTTCTTGACGTTTTTCCAGACTATATCGCAACATCGCACGGAATCGAGTGCCGGGCCGCGCGCGAAAGAGCCATGGATGCTAGTGGTGATTGGTGGCACGGGCGCATTCTTGGTAACGAAGATCGTCAACTTGGCTGTACGGTCTACACGTCGGCCCTCGGAGCGGGGCCCGCGGTTCCGATCGTGCTCGACCAACGCCTTTTGCTGCTGCCGACCTGGGGTTTTCTAGTCCCCACGGTGTGGGGATTCAACGCCCGATGGCTGCCGGTATTCCTCGGCCTTCGGGCATTGAAGGCGCGTTTTATGTACGTCGCGGTTCTGTTCGCTTGGGTCGCTTCGGCGATTATGCTGCGTGTACTCGCCGTGGTGTCGACAGCGCTGTTGCCTGTTGCGGCAATTTCCGCCATTGTTGCTCTTAGAGTTTTCGAACCGTCCGTCAAAGAAGGCAAACTCAACGGCGTCCATGCGTGCTCTCCGTTCTTCGTTCGTGGAGCCTACGTTTGGCTCTTGGTTGCCGCCGCCCTGTCTGTTGCCGCCGCGTTGTCCGATCATGAGGGCGGCATCTGGGGCGCGTCGCGTCATGCTCTCACAGTTGGATTCCTGGCCACCATGGTCTTTTCTATCGGACCGAAAATCCTGCCGGCTTTTTGTGGTGCACGACTACTGTTCAGCAAGAATCTGATGTTTGCCTCATTGCTATTACTCAATGTTGGGTGCGCTCTGCGTGTAATTTCCGAAGTTATCGCCTATGAGGGCTACGGTCGATGGGCTTGGCCGATTCTGCCCCTCTCGGCAATTGTTGAACTAACTGCCGTCACGCTCTTTGCCGCGAATTTGGCGATCGCGTTTCTGCGTCCGCCGGAACACGTGCGGCTAAATTGCGCTATTGTGAATCACTAGCGCGAAGACTGGACTCAATGCCACGCCGCCAACTTGCGCTCGGAACGGTGTCCTTCGCGATCTGTTTCGCCGCCTGGGGCCTGATCAGCGCCTTCGCACCGAAATTTCGGGAGATCTATCATCTTACGGCCAGTCAGGGCGCTTTCCTGGTCGCACTGCCGGTATTGCTGGGCGCACTCGCCCGCTTGCCCATGGGATTGCTGACGGATCGCTTTCACGGGCGCTATGTTTTCTCCGCATTAATGCTGTTCTCCGCCGTCCCCGCGTTCCTCGTGCCCATGGCGAACAGCTACTCGAATTTGCTGATCGTGGCGTTCTTTCTGGGGATGGCCGGATCGTCCTTCGCGGTCGGAGTAGGTTTTGTCTCCCCGTGGTTCGGCAAGGAAAAACAGGGCTCCGCGCTGGGCGTTTACGGGCTGGGAAACATAGGGCAATCCGCCGCTGTTTTTCTTGGGCCGGTGCTGGCGCTAAGGATCGGCTGGGAGAATGTCTACCGTGGATTGGCCGCCGTGCTGGTGGTCTGGGCGATCGTTTTCGCGGTCGCGGCACGGAATGCCGGCGTCGCGTCCAAACCGAAGTCAATCGGCGCGATGTTGAGGGTTCTGGGTAAGGAACCGCTGGCGTGGGTACTCTCGGCATTCTATTTTCTGAGTTTCGGAGGCTTTGTTGCGTTCTCAATCTACCTGCCAAGTCTCCTCAAGGACGAGTTCCATCTGATCGCGACCGACGCCGGATTGCGAACAGCGGGATTTGTCGTTCTGGCAACGGCGATGCGCCCCATCGGCGGCTGGCTGTCCGATCGAATCGGCGGCGCACGTGTCCTGTCGATCGCTTTTCTCGGAGTTGTTCCGTTTGCGCTTTTACTTGCCTGGCATTCCATGCTGCCTTTCACTGTCGGCGCGTTGGGGTGCTCGGCTTTGCTCGGTTTAGCCAATGGCGCTGTTTTCAAATTGGTGCCGCAATATTTCCCGGCGAAAACGGGAACCGTGACCGGACTCGTCGGCGCGATGGGCGGATTGGGTGGATTTTTCCCGCCGCTGCTGTTGGGAGTTTTCAAGGATAAGTTAGGCGCGATGTGGCCGGGGTTCGTACTGCTTGCGATGACAGCACTGGTCCTATGGGTCGTGAATACGCGCGTCTTCCTGAAGCGCGAGTCGGCCATCGTCCTCGCGAAGGGGCGGGGCTTCGAACAAGTCCGGGCCGGTGCATGGGCGACGTTGTGGACCGGCTTCTTGATCGCAGCGATTGTCGTGGGCTCGAGAAACCTCCAAAATTTCGATCCAGCCTTGGTCATTTATACCTTCGCGGTCATCTTCGCGACCTGGGGTGTCGTCTATCACTACAACGTGTGGATCGACAAACCACCCACGCGTGTTTTTTGGGATCGCGGGTGGGATCTCTTCTGGAGCCGCGGAATCCTGCGCAGCTTTGGTAGCGTTCTCAAAACATCGACTACGCACCTGATTACACAACGTTTTATTGGGAAGCGGTCCATCATGCGATGGTGGATGCATCAGTCTCTGTTCTGGGGCTGTCTCCTCGCGATAGCGATCACGTTTCCGCTGGTGTTTGGTTGGATATCGTTTAACAGCCGGCCGGACGATCAGATGATTTACGTAACCTATCTGTTCGGTTTTGCGGCAGGAGAATTCCCGCTCCACACTTTTCTAGCGGAATTGTTATTCCACGGGCTGGACGTCGCAGCGCTTTTAGTTTTGGCTGGGATCGGGCTGGCTCTGTGGCGGCGCATGCGCGATCGCGGAGCCCAGGCCGTACAGTCCTTTGCCATGGACTTTTTCCCGCTGATTGTCCTGTTTGCGATTTCGATCACCGGGCTGGCGTTGACCGTATCGCAAGCATGGCTCCGCGGAACTTCGTACAGTTTCCTGGCCATCCTCCACGCGATCACGGTGATCGCCGGCCTCCTCTTTCTACCGTTCGGGAAGTTTTTTCACATCTTTCAAAGACCGGCGCAGTTGGGCGTCAAGCTGTACCAAGAGGCCGGTGCGGACGGGGAAGGCGCTCTTTGCGGACGCTGCGGGATTCGCTACGCCTCGAAGATGCATATTGACGACTTACGCACCAAGGTCCTGCCCGGGGTGGGATTCCATTACGAGATGAATGGCGAAGTCCACCATTGGCAGGGGTTATGCCCGGCCTGCAAGCGCAAGTCGCTTGCGAGCGCCGCAATACGAATGAAAGAAAACGACGTTGGCTAAGCTACCTGCTTCTCTTGCCGACCTGACGAAGCGGTTTGGACCGCATCCCAACTCCACCCCCGTTGGCGGGTGGCAGGACGAAGTGCAGAATCCGGCGGATCGACTGGTGAAGACGCATTGCTGTTTCTGCGGACAGCAATGCGGTATTCAGCTCAAAGTGCGCGGGAACACTGTAATCGGATTTGAGCCTTGGGAGGAATTTCCTTTCAATCAAGGAAAGCTTTGTCCAAAGGGAGTGAAGCGGTACCTGCAATCGAATCATCCGGACCGGCTGTTGGAGCCGTTGATGCGCGACGACCACGGCTTTCGCGAAGCGGGTTGGGACGAATCACTAGACTACACGGTTCGCCGGTTGAAGGAAATTCAGGCGAAATACGGGAAGGACTCGGTCGCCGTTTTCGGAGGTGCATCGCTCATAACCGAGAAAGCCTACCTGATGGGCAAGTTTGCGCGCGTCGCCTTGGGAACGCGGCATATCGACTACAACGGCCGTCTCTGCATGGTCTCGGCGGGCACGGCTTATAAGCTGGCGTTCGATGTCGACCGGAGTCCGATTCCTTGGTCCGACATCGCCGCTGCGGATGTGATCTTCGCGATTGGAGCCAACATTGGTGAGTGCGCTCCCATCACCACCGATTACGTGTGGCGCGCTCGCGATCACGGCGCGAAGCTGATCATCGCCGATCCGCGCATGACGCCGATTTCGCGTAACGCCGATCTGTATCTGCCGCTGCGGCCCGGCTCCGATCTGGTTTTGCTGATGAGCATCCTGCACGTCATTCTCGAAGAGGGTTTGGAAGACAAGAAGTTTATCGAGGACCACACCAGCGGCTTCGTGGCGGTGGCGGAATCCGTGAAGCCATACAATCCCCGCATGGCAGCGGAGCGAACCGGCGTTCCTCCCGATGCGATTCAAAGGGCGGCATGCATGTTCGCCACAGCCGAACGCGCGGTGGCAATGCACGCCCGTGGCACCGAGCATCAATCGAAAGGCGTCGAGAATGTACTTGCTCTGATCAATATCGCGCTGATCACCGGCAACATCGGCCGCGAGGGTGCCGGGGTAACGATGATCACAGGGCAGGGGAATGGTCAAGGCGGCCGCGAGCATGGGCAGAAATGCGATCAGTTGCCTGGTGCGCGGTCGATCGAAGATCCGGCAGCTCGCGAGCATGTCGCCAAGGTTTGGGGAATTTCGCCGGACGAATTGCCTGGAGCCGGATATACGGCCCAGGAGATCATGAACGCGATCCATGAGGGGGAAATCAAGGCGCTCTTCAGTATTTGCTTCAATCCCCTGGTTTCTCTTCCGCAAGCGGAATACACTCGCGCGGCACTTATGAAACTGGAGTTCTTTGGCGTGGTCGACTTCTTCCTTTCGGAGACTGCCCAGCATGCCGACGTCGTGCTGCCGGGAAGTTTGCAGGAAGAGGAGGAAGGTGTGACGTGTAACGTTGAGGGGCGAGTTCTTCACATTGCGAAGGCCGTCGATCCGCCTGCACACGCGCGCCCCGACTCCGAGATCATCTGCGATCTGGCGTGGCGGTTGGGAAAGGGCGAGTTCTTTCCTTATCACTCTACCCGGGAGATTTTCGATGAGCTACGGGAGGCCTCGCGCGGCGGCATAGCCGATTACTACGGAATCACGTACGAGAGAATCGACAAGGAATATGGGGTTTTCTGGCCGTGTCCGACTGCCGATCATCCGGGGACGCCGCGTCTGTTTGAAGGGGGCATCTCCTTTCATCCCGACGGAAAGTGCCGCCTGATTGTGACTGATTGGCGCGAGAGCGGCGATCCGGTGGCGGAAGATTATCCCATTTACCTGACCACTGGCCGCGTCGTCAGCCAGTATCTATCTGGAACTCAAACGCGACGGATTGGCGGTCTGACAGATATTTATCCGGAGCCGCGGGTCGAGATCCATCCACGGCTCGCCGCCGAGCATGCGATCGAGGACAAAGACTGGGTCACGATTACCACGCGGCGGGATGAAATCACGCTGCGCGCGATGGTCGTCAAGACGATCCGTCCCGATACCGTTTTTATTCCTTACCATTGGGCCAACAAGCAGAGTGCGAACAAGCTGACGCATCGGACCCTCGATCCGCGCAGCAAAATTCCGGAGTATAAAGTATCGGCCTGCCGCATCCACAGAGCGGAGCACGCGCCTGAGGAGGCACAGTAAATGTACGGCTACGAATTCTTCGTCGATACAACCCGATGCATCAGCTGCCAATCCTGCATAAAGGCCTGCGAGGAATGTGGAACGCATCGCGGCGTGTCGATGATCAACTTCGACTATGTCGATCGCCGGAACACAATCGCCACAGCCGCGTTTGTATGTTTCCATTGCGATGATCCGACGTGCGCGCAGGTTTGCCCGGCGGATGCGATCAAGGTAGGTGAGGATGGAATCGTTCAGTCTGCGCTGAAATCGCGTTGTATAGCCTGCTCGAACTGCGTGCTCGCTTGTCCATTTGGAATCCCGAAATTAGTCATTGAACAGGAACTGATGATGAAGTGCGACATGTGTTACGACCGCACGTCGATCGGCAAGAAGCCTATGTGCGCCACGGTGTGTCCGAGCCAAGCGCTCACCTACGCGCGCCCCGAAGATATTGCGCGCACCCGGCGGGAAAAGCCAGTGAACACATTTCTATTCGGCCAAGAGCGAGTTACCACAAAGGTCTTCATGATGGCGCCGCCCGGAAGTGACGAGATCGTCCTCGACGTGATGGATTACATGTGGAATGGAGGATCCAAATGAAGTCCGGTGATGATCAGCCGTTGTGGCGAGAGGAATTCTCTGTTCGCAAAGCAGACGAAAACTATGTGAGCCGCAGGCAACTAACCAAGTTCCTGACGCTGACAAGCCTTGGGATGTTCGTTGGCAACCTTTGGATTCTCGGTAAGAACTGGATGAACAAGGATGCGACGTTTCCAGTAAGAGCGATCGCACGATTGGGAGAAATCCCGGTGGGTTCGGTGAAGCTGTTCGAATATCCCGGCCCCAAAGATCAGTGCCTGCTGGTGCGGACGAGCGAGGACTCCTACGTGGCATACAGCCAGAAATGCACGCACCTATCCTGTGCTGTTTACTACTCGGCAAAGGAGAATCGTCTGGAGTGTCCTTGCCACCAGGGGTATTTTTCGATTCGCGACGGTTCGGTGCTGCAAGGTCCGCCAACGCGGCCTTTGCCGCGGGTCGTGCTCGAACGCCGAGGCTCAGAACTGATTGCTGTTCGCATGCAGGACCAGCCGGAGGGGTGATGAACGCAAGCACCCCAGAGCGCAATCGACGGTTGACAGCGGTTGACGGAGCGATGGCGCTGATCATTTTGCTCCTTGTCGTCCAGGTATGGTTGCTCTCAGCGACGCTGGATGCCTTCCTCGCTGGACATCGAGACGTAGCGGTACCCGGCGCAATCATCTCGGGCATTCTTTTCCTGATCTGCTTTACTCTCTATCAGTTTGTCGTACGTTTGGAGCGCCACGCACACAAACAGGATTCGCGCAAGTAAGGGCCACGATCTGCTTTCATCTGATGAGGAGAGGTACGGAAGAGAATCCACTGGCCGGATACCAGAGGGTGACGGTTGGCCACCAGCTTGTTACCCTGCGGTAAGACTCCACTGTGTGCGAATCGCCACGAGCGGCGACGTCCGGAATAAAGCGGTGCCGGACTCGGAAGGAACGCGGTCTGGGTCGTCAAGCCAAGTGGCTTCGGATCGCCAAGAAGAAGCAGCCAAACAGCAGAACCGCAGCGAAAGCCATCACCGCCCACCTGATCCACAGTTCTATTTCTGTTGTATCCCCGTGGCTCTTTCGTTGATCTTCAACCCGGGGCCCTGCCAAGCGAGTTTTCATCGGAGTCCTCCTTACAGGAGCACTTACGATCAGGCAAGATGAATGCCGAACTGAGAGCCGGTCTAAAAGTCGACCGTTTGGACTGTTCCCGCGACCAGCATGATTCTTCGTTCTTGAATCCTGCCGTCTTCCGACCAACACCGCACGAGCCGGTTTCCGCTGGGCACGTTCCGAATGATGAAGTGTCCCTCCGGCCCCGGGGCCGCAAAGAAGGGGGTTTTCAGAACGATAATGTACGCCGACATCTCGGGGTGAACATTGCACAAGATCGCGACGACTCCAGGCTTGTCAAACAAGATCGCCGGCACACGCCCCGTGGGATACAGCCCTAGATTGAACTGCTTGGCGGTCGAAATGGAAAACACATTGTGGAGGAACGAATCGCTGTTCAGGAAGTCGACCGTCGTGCCAACCAGGATCGGGAGAATGTGAGGAATAAAGCGCATGCTTTTTTGGTCGACGATGGCATGCGCTTTCGGCGCAGGGTACTCGCCGGTAATGTCGTCGACCCATACCACCCAGCCCAACCGATCGGGCTTCCCGCTAGCGTGGTTTCCAACATGGCCTTCGATCGTGGCGGCGGGAATTCCTTGTGCCGCGCTGCGAATGCTCTGAAATCCAACGAGCGCCAATGCGATAGAGCGCATAACTCGCCGCGTGCGGTTCACTGGAGCCATTCTGGCGTATGTCCATCGCTTAGGGCAAACCGTCAAGTACCGGCGCAAACCCTGCGACCCTCGCATCAGCGGATGTCCGGAGCCGCTCGCGTCGCATCCGCCAGGACACGAGATAGCCGACCACATAGACGAAAACAACCCACATCGAGCCATAGAAGGCCAAAAAGGGCAGACCGATCACCGGGGCGAACGTCGGGCCGATCAACACGCCTGCTTCCGGTAACGCTGGCGCTGGGCGGGGACCGAAGTCCACAAGAACCTCGCCGACACTCTCAAGGTGAGAATCGTCGCCCCGGTAAGCTACGCTGACGGGGTATCGGCCGTACCGGTGATCCCGGACAATCAACTGGGCCTTGCCATCACCATCGGTAGGCAGGTTGCCGAAATCCAGTTTGCCGAGCGACGTCTTAAGACTGAAGCTTACCGCTTGCCAAGCCAAAGGCTTGCCGCTGGCATCTCGCAACTGGGCTGCTACTGCGATGACCGAATGGCTGGGCACCCGGCCGGTTTCCCCCTCTTCTGAACCAGGCCACCCGATCGGCAAGGATCTCGTAATCGCATAGATGTGCTCGGGGGAGCCTGGCGGCACGAGCCTGGCGTCCTCCGCAGGAGGCGTTTGTTCGGGCGGCAACGCTTTCCAACTCACGGACATCGCTGTCGGTTTCTGCTTGCCGGGCTTGATGCTTGAGGAATCCTGTGCGCGCCCAGCCCCCGTGCATAAGAAAAGTCCGCAGATCAACAGGACCGGCAACGCTGCGGGTACCCCCCAAGCGCGCGGCCCGAAAGAAGCGGGCACCTCAACCATCTCTTCCTCTTCCGATCTCGCGGTGTGGCGCGTCTCCCAGATCGAAACGACCGGGAATACTTTCGAGAGCAAGGTGTAAAGCAGCAGAAAAGCGGCGAAGGCCGCCGCGGTAATCGACCATTCCACCCAGGACGGACTATAATGCGCCCAGGTCGCTGGCACGCGCTGGATCGGCAGGAAGGGACTCGAAAGCGTCGGCACGACGATCAGATAACGCTTTGCCCAAGCCCCTATAATCACCAGGAAGGAGGCCAGTCCGAGGCCCGGAATGGCGAACTGCCGATACCGCTTCGGGCCAAGCACCGTCCCCATCAGCAGCATCGGCAGGGCCACGCCAACCACTTGCGTCGTCCAAAAGTAGGGTGCGTAGTCGCCGCGGAAGAGCCGATCGAGCAGCACCTTTTCCCCGCCCTGAAACTTGTAAGCCGCGGTCAGGTATTCGTTGATATTGAAATACAGGTAGAGCCCGGAAAACGACAACAGCAACAGGCCCAGATTGCGGAAATGAATCGGTTCGAGATAGGCTTCCAGTCCCATGACGCGGCGCATGATGCACATCGAAAGAACAACCGCGGCCGCCCCCGAGTAGATCGCTCCTACCACGAAATAGGGACCGAAAATCGTGCTGTCCCAACCGGGCCGCAACGTCATGGCGAAGATCCACGAAACCACGGTGTGGACGGAAATGGCGAGCGGGATGATCGCCACAGCCATCACCGAGATCGCCTTCTCCAGCAGATGCCACTCTCCGGGAGTACCAGTCCAACCCAGCGAGAGCAGCCGGAAAAACCGGCGTCGCACATTGCCGATGCCGGGCTGCGACGCTAGAATGGCCAGATCCGGCATCAGCGGCAGGTAGAAGTACAGCAACGACCCGGTCAGGTACGTCGTCACCCCGAGCAGATCCCACACGATAGGAGATTGAATTCTTCCATACAGGATCACGTTCAGCGCCCTTTCCGGACGCCCAAGATCGACCAGGATCATGCTCGCGCCAATACAAAGCGACACCACGGTGATGCCTTCCGCCAAGCGAGTGATCGGACGCCGCCAACCCGCATCGGTCACCCGGAGGATCGCGGAAATCAACGTGCCGGCGTGACTGATACCGATGAAGAAGACGAAGTTCGAGATATAGAGCCCCCAGGAGATCTGGTCTCGCATGCCAGTTTCGATCAATCCGTGTCGAAACTGGAGGCTATAGGCAAAAACGCCCCACACGATGATCGCCCCAAGAAGCGATACCCAGGTTCGAAAGGCCCGCCCTTGCATCCCCAGCGATCGCATAATGACGTTTTCGCGTTCGTTCATGATATTCCCCTTCAAGATGCCGCGTGATGCATAGGCGTATCTTCCTGCATATGCTTCTCTTCCGGCGACGGATATTTACGGTTGACCGGTGGCAGATAGTACACGCGCGGCTCGGTCCCGAGTTCTTCCATAAGCCGGAACGCGGAGTGTTTTTCCGCGATCTGGGAAAACTGCATCGTTTCCCCCTTGCTGTTCGTGACCGCGTCCTCTAATTCGTCACCGAAGTAGATGGCGCCCATTTTGCACGTGTCCGCACAGGCCGGAAGCATGCCCATGCGTAGCATCTCCGGGCACATGATGCATTTTTCGACAACGCCCCGGCGGTGCGGATAATTGTGTTCCACCGAATAGGCCGCCTGGAGTTCTTCCGGCGTATGCGGAGGTTCGCCCCAGTTGAAGGAGCGCGCGGAGTAGGGGCACTGGGCGATGCAGTTGCGGCAACCGATGCAGCGTTCCTGGTCCATCATGACAATCCCGTCAGAGCGCTTGTAGGTGGCGCCGACCGGACACGCGCGCACGCACGGCGGATTGTCGCAGTGCATGCAGGGCCGCGGCAGAAAGTAGGAACCGGCGGCATCGTTGCCGGTGACCTCAAACACCTTGATCCACTCCTGGAGCGGCGGGACGAAGTGCATCTTGGTACAGGCTTTGGTGCAGTCACCGCAACCATCGCACTTTGCCAGATCGACGACCATCACCCACTTGCGGTTATCCGGGGCGAGGGAACGCGCTGGCAGCCCGCTTCGGGACATGTGCGCGGTGGTGGCTTTCACTGCCACTCCAGCAACGACGAGCGCTCCGCCGCCGCGCGTCAGAAGCTGAAAGAATCCTCGTCGTGTATCGCTCATGGAGTTCCCCTTACGGAGTGACAACCAGCTTCATCTTCATGTCATCGTGCCCTTTGCCACACTTCACCGTGCACTCGACGACATATTCGCCCGGTTCGGACGGAGCCACCACCGGAAATTGCTGGACGCCATCCTTCAGACGGAAGTCCCACCCCTTGCTTTTTAGCGCGTTGATCGTGAACGTGTGGACAGATCCGTCCTTGTCGTCCCACTCCATGGCGCGGTGCGCCGTGATACGCAGAACTGCCACTTCGTTCACCCTCATGGTGATGACGGGATCCTTCTGCTTCGCGATCTTGAAACGGTTATCCTTATCGGCGACGATATCAATGACGCGCGGCGGTAGACTAGCCGCCATGAGGATCACTATTCCGGGGACGGCAACACAGAAAGTGATGAGTCCTCTCCTGAACAGTCGGTGTGCTTTTAACATTTTGTCTCCATTCTTTGTAGTCATAATTTAGAATCGATACTCCAATGCCGCCGATACGATGTGGACGGCATAGCTGGGAACGGTGGCGCCGAGAAACAGCGACGTGCTGGTGCCGGAGTCGAGCCCCACCATGTACGGCATCATCGGCGAAGTCTGAAAATCGGTGTTTCCGAAACGTTCGTACCGGTATTCAAGTTTCGGGGTCACATTGTTGCGCAGACGATATCGGAGGTCGACCGTAACGCCGTTGATCCGGTTACTCGTTTCCGGATAATTCTGCGCGGTGGTTACCAGAAAGCCGGGAATCGCCGCCGATCCCAAAGCCCAGGTGGCGATGTTGCCCTTCGCGTAGGACAAGTTGTAGAAGACGTCCATCGTCAGCTTCTCGTGCAGGCCGGTCGCGCTGATTCCCCCTTCGACGGTGCGGATCGCGTCGCTGGTATGGCTTTCCCAGTCGTTATTGGCGACGTCGTTGGTCGCAGACCTCTGGCGCGAAGCCATATCGGAGCGGTCCATTTCCACCGTATAGTTTGCAAACAAGGAAACATTCGAGTTCAACTGATAGGCCACGTCGGCGTTGTAGGCGAACGTTCTGTCATTCAACATGCCGTAGCGCGTTTCGGGGAAGCGATCTTGCAGGGTGGAATAAGCGGCGGTGATCGTAACGCGCTCGCTCGCCAGGATCTGGAGAAGAGCGTCGCCCTGGTCACGGTGCCTGGCCGCCTCGTCGAACCTCATCATCAAGGGGAATTGACCGTTGCCTCCCTGCGGATAGGTGTCGTTATTGAGCACATAGGACTGGGGTTCACGATCCGCGTGCTTCCAGGAGCTGGTAAGACTGATCCATTTCCTGGGGTTCAGATTCAGATTGGCGCGGCCCGTATTCTCGTGCGTGTCCGCAACGTCCCGGTGCTGGCGGCCGAGGTTCTCGAACTGATAACCAAGCTTGAAGGATTGTCCCTTCAGGAATTGCCAGGCGGCTTCCAGTTCGATGTCCTTGGAATTGAACCCGTAAGGCACACTCTGACGCGCCAGACCGGCCAGCTTGTAGTCGGTATATACGTAGTTGGAAAAGAAAAGCGTCGGGGTGTCGTTATTGTAGTCGTAGCTGCGATAGCGGGCCGTGAGTTCCAGATTGGAGATGGGGCGGCTGGTCAGCGTAAAATTCATCGCCAGCGTCTGCTTCTTCCCATTCAGGCTGGTGGCGGGAAGGGTGGGCACGCCGGTGACGGCCGAGTTGATGGTGAAGGGAATGAACGCATCATTCTGGCGCATCCATTCCGGGGTGATGCTGGCCATCACGCGCGTATTTTTCGTCAGGTTAAAAGCGCCGGCGAAATCGACGGCCTGTGCGGAGTTGTCCGGATACAGGGCCATTCTGCCCTGAGAGCTGGCGCTCAGCGCGTCCACCGTGTTGAACGGATTTTGCCAGACCAGCTCACTGATATCGTTGGTGAAGATCGAAGCGGTGTACCCGGCCTGGAAACCGCCCCGGTCGGCGCCATATTCAACACCCAGCCTGGCATTGTCGGTACGGTACTTGATCGGCTCCGGCAGCTCAAGGATGTTGGTTGTGTTGTTGGTGGTCGTACCCAAAGGCCGGAAACCGTTTTCCGCCTCGCGCGAGTATTGCAACAAGAACGTCCAATGTGCCGTTGGCGTATAGGTGAATCGTCCGCCTCCAAGTTTGCGGGCCAGCGACATATTCAGCGGCTGCGCGCCGGTGAGCAGAGAAGGAGTGTTGGTTGCGCTCGTCTGAAGGAGCAGGCGCTCCGCGGTCGGGATGGTAAAAACGCCCGGGGCGGACTCCGTGAACAATGTCGTGGCGGTGTTGGTGAAGTCGTGCGGCGTGTCGTCCCAGTTGAACTCCAGACGAAATTTGCCATATTGGCCGACGGCGCAGCGGTAGTCTGAGTCTTTGCGCAGAGTGCTTCGCGTCTGACAATTTAAGAAGAGCTTCTTCTGGAAAAGGTCGTTCAGACTGAAATCGCCCCGTTGAATGAAGAAACCCGGCCGGATGTCGCGGTATTCGTTGAACTGGGATGAACTCCAATTCCCGGTCAAGGCACGGACCCCGACAACCACGCTGCCATTTTGCGGGCCGTCGTCCTGGGCAAACGCCGCCAGCGGTAGCAGGATCGCAAGCGCCAAAATTTTCAGCATTTCCCTGGTCTTGGTGGTACGCTGCGTCATCGCTGGAACCTGCTTCCGGAAGGAGAGTTCGATCCGTGGATCAGAGAGTGGCAGTTCGTGCAGGACCTGTTGAATATGTAACGGCTGGTTGCTGGTTCCGGGGTTGCATTGTGTCCGCTTACGGAGTGACAGCTCTGACACAGCCGCGGCGCACGAATTTTCAGCAACTGCGGATTGCTGGAGCCGTGAGGATCATGGCAGTTCACACAGTTCTCCATGACCGGAGGATGCTCCCAGAGGAACGGGCCGCGCCGTTCCGGGTGGCATTTATAGCAGGTCTCATTCACGGTGGTGGTGATGAGAAGTTTTGGATTCGGGCTTCCGTGCGGGTTGTGGCAGTTGGTACAGGTAACCTTCCCCTCCCGCACCGGCATATGCGAAGAACGCTGCAGTTGCGCCCTGCGCATGGGATGGCATTCGAAACAAACCTCCATCTGCGTGTTCTTGGCGAACAACCGGTTGTCGGACAAAGGCTCCTTAAAACTTGCCGCCACCATTGTTGTCTGAGGCTTCTGGTGGATCTGATGGCACGTCGGGCAACCCAGGCCCCGCGACTCGTGCTGGCTCCCGCTCCAAAACAATCTCTGACCTTTTTCGTGGCATTGTAGACATCTGGCGCTCTGCTCCTCCGTCGACAAAGGAACATCCTTGCCGAAACGGATGATGAACTCCGAGCTCTTTGGACCCTTATATGTCGTGCCGGCTGCGCGTGCGGCGTCGCGCGCATGCTCCGTCGCGATGTGTTCGCGCGCCGGTCCGTGGCAGGCCTCGCAACCTCTGGATTCAAGTTCGTTGCGCGGGGCTTCGAAGAACACTTTCGCCATCTTCGACGTCGCGAACTTGCGGTAACCCTGTTTATGGCACTCCTCGCACGCATTACTGCCGGCGTATGGGGACGTGTCCGCGGCCTGTTGAGCCGGCTGCGCGAACAATGGGACGGCCCCACCGGTGAGCAGAGCTAACGCCAGGACTCCAGGCCAGTATTTCACTTCACCTCTCGCTTGCATGCAAGTCATCTGTGACCCTGCATTTGCACGCGCGGAGCCAATGGGGAGGGCAGGTCTAAAGTCCCGGAAATCAACAGGCGAGACGTTACGCAGGAGCTGGTGGGCCAACTCTTGTGTTACCCGGAGGTAGCGTCGGGCAGAAACCTGTTACCCTGCGGTAACATTCCTTCAGCTTTCAAGCGCCTTGCGCCTGGGCTCCAGATCGAACTTCTTCATCATCTGGTAAAAACTCTTCCGACTGATTTGCGCCTCTCGAGCAGCGCTCGAAATATTGCCTTTGTGACGCGCAAGCAACTCACTGAAGTACTGCTTGCCCTGGCTGTCGATCCAGGCGGAACGAACACTCTTGTAAGCCGTTCCGCCAGCCGCGTGTTCGTTGCTTTCCACACCCTCGACGATGAAATCGGGGAGATCGGCGACGCCGATCAAGCCATCTTCGTTCAGAACAACGGCGCGTTCAATGATGTTTTCCAGTTCCCGGACGTTCCCCGGCCAGGGATAATGCTCCAGGACTTCCGAGGCTTCCGGCGACAGGCTGATGGCCGCCCGGCCCAGGTTCCGCGCGTGGACCAGGAGAAAATGGCTGCATAGCAACGGGACGTCCCCTTGCCGCTCGCGCAATGGCGGCATTTTCACGTTCACAACGTTCAATCGAAAAAGCAGGTCGCTGCGGAACCGTTCCTGGTGGACGTCCGCCTCCAGATCCCTATTGGTCGACGAAATCAAGCGTATGTTAACGGAGAGCAGCTTCTCTCCCCCCAGGTGCCGGAAAGACCGTTCCTGCAGCACGCGTAACAACCTAGCCTGCAGGTTCAGGCTCATTTCGCCGATTTCGTCCAGCACCAGGGTTCCACCGTCGGCCAGTTCCAGCAAACCGCGTTTTCTATGGTCGGCGCCGGTGAATGCGCCCTTCTCGTAACCGAACAACTCACTTTCGAGGAGATGGTCTGGAATGGCCGCGCAGTCCACCGCAACGAACGGTTCCTTCGCTCTCCTGCTACAGGAGTGGATGCACCTTGCGGCCAATTCCTTGCCGGTGCCACTCTCCCCTGTGATCAGGATATTCGCGTCGCTGGCGGCGACCTTCCGCAACGTGTTCAGCGTTGCCTCCATAACCGGGCTCTGCCAGATCATGCTTTCGCAAGGGCTCTTTCCGGCGTTCTCCGCGCGAAGGCGGACGCTCTGGTGGACCAAATCGCCGCGCATCAGCCCTTTTTCGACCGTCGCCACCAGCTCGGCGGAGGTGAAGGGTTTGGTCACGTAGTTGAAGGCGCCCAATTTGATCGCCTCGACCGCCGTTTCGATAGTGGCGTACCCGGTAAAGATGATCACCACGAGGTCCGGCTGGTGGCGGCGCGCGGCCTCCAGCATTTCCAGCCCGTTCATTCCGGGCATCTTGAGATCGACTAAGGCGAGATCGAAACTGCCGCGCTTCAACAGCTCCAGACCGGCGCTGCCGTTCGCCGCCGTTTCCACCTCGTATCCTTCATCGGTCAGGATATTCTCGCAGCTTTCGAGGACGGCGCTGTCGTCGTCGACAACCATCACTCGCTTTGGCATTTATGGAACGCTCCTCAGGAAATCCTCGCAGGAAGAAGTACAGTAAACGTGCTGCCCCGGCCGGGCTCGCTTTGGACGAGGATCTCTCCCTGGTGGCCTCGCACGATGCCGTGGCTGATCGACAACCCCAGCCCGGTCCCCTTCCCTGGCGCTTTCGTGGTAAAGAACGGGTCGAAAATGCGTTGCATCAAAGCGGGGTCGATCCCGCTGCCCGTGTCGCTCACGGCGATGCGAACGTGGCCCTTATCCACTTGTCCGGTCCCGACCGTCAGCGTGCCGGGCGGTTCTATGGCGTCGATGGCGTTGTTCATCAGATTTACGCAGACCTCGGTAAGGCGATTCACGTCACAGAGCACGAGGGGCAGAGCATTCCCGAACTCCCGGCGCAGGATCACCTCGCTGCCCTTGAGCCGGAACTCGATGAGAGAAATCGCGCTTTCGATCACTGTATTTACGTCACAGAGAGTGAGCTCCATTCGGCTCTGCCGCGAAAACGTCAACAGCTTACTGACGATATCGGAGATTCGCTCGGCTTGCTCAGCAATCAGTCGCAGCTGCTGCTTGTCCCGCGAAGTCAGGTTCGTATCGCGGCGTTTGTCAATGAGATGGGTTGAAGTCGAGAGGATCCCGGTGACGGGATTGTTGATTTCGTGAGCCACTCCTCCGGCGAGCTCGCCGATGGAGGCAAGCTTGGCAGCCTGGAGCAACTGTTGGCCGATATTCTCGATCTCCGCGTGCTGCTTTTGCATGGACACATCGGCATGCCGTACAATCACTCCCACCACGACGATACTGATCGTGACCATCACGGTGAACAATAGGTAAATTACAACGATATAGCTTCCGATGCGACGATTAATGTACTGCATTCCTCCGTAGAACTCAATTCTGTCCCGGTTCTGGCGCTCGGGATAGACCGGGATCTGAATCATGCGGAAAGACGTTCTGAGCGGCGCGTCGTCGGCGACGGTCCGGTCCGCATCCTCGAATGGTGCGAACCCGATCTGCTGGGAAATGGCCCCATTGGACGAGTAGCGAAACACAGCGTGATCATTACCCAGGAAGATCTCCACCCGCTGGAAATCGGGCAGCTCGCCGAATCCCACAACGATACGTCGCAGCACGTCGGGGTGCTGAAGAGCGGTCACCAGATTCTCCCCGCGCCCTTCGTAAAAGGTCACGTATCCCCGCAAGTACTCGGCAAGGTTCATGGAGCGCTCCTCGGCCAGCCTGGCGTATTGGAAGCGCTCCATCCCTACCGTGCATAGAATCATGATGCTGGCGAGAAGGATGAAGCTGAGATTCAGACGAACAAAAACGCGATCGAACAAATTCGCCGAGTGCTCCCCCAGAGCCCAGGCGAAGGTCACCAGGCTGAAGGAAAGAAGATGTTCCTCGACATGCCACCACAGGCCGGACCACGCCGTATCCAGGAACGGATGAAACAGATGAGCCAGCCCGGAACTTAGCAGGAAGAACATCGTCAGCAGTGCGGGCTCACGCCACTTCTGCCCCTGTCCGACGAGCAGGATCATCGCCCCCGCCACCGCCGAAGTGGCAAGTATATCGGCCGCCTCCGTGGCGATTCGATGGAAAGCGATGCCACGAATGACACTGTGTGGCGACCCGAAATCCAGGAGCAACAAACAAGCGATCGTGGAACAGCCGCCGATGGCATAGCCCGTTACCCGATTGGACCAATCCTCGCGCACGGAAGCCAGCAGCCCGGCGGCGCTGAGCATCATGGCACAGCATGCCAAGGCGCGAGACAGCCACGTAAAGAGTAGCGGGTTCCATTGCCGGTCGAAGAAGAAGACCATCCCGTAATAGGTTGCGGTCATCGCAAAGTCCAGAACAAACAGCGAGAACGCAATGGTCAGCAACCGGAGGGCGGGGGGATTCAGCTGCTGTGAACTGCGTCCCAGCCACCGCAGGAGGATAAGCAAACCGAGGCCTGCCAGAAGCAGATGAAAGAGGGCGAAAATGAACTCTGTCTCCGCGCTACGCTCGACCAACTGCCAGAGAAACGAACCCATCCACCCTGCCTTTCCGGGCAGCCCGAAAGAGTCCTTCAAACCCGCGGGCCTGAAGACTGCTCCATTGTAGTGTCAAGGCACAGCAACGGCAAGAGGTTCTGCAGGACACCAAGAAATCGCAAACTCCGGAACGATAGCCCTGTGCTGCCGAGAATCGCGGGCCCCCCTCGAAAAACTGAGCTACGACAAGAGTTTGCCCAGCTGGCCCCCACTCCGCCCGGCACTCAACCGTCAGGTTGTATCAGTTGCGATCTGAGAGTCTGACAACACAGCGGCAGGCACTGCGGGCCCGCTATTCTTTGCTGGACCGCCGCGCGTGGTCTCCCGTACTGGCGGATGGGCACGAGCCCTGTGGGCAGAATATGCGCCATGTACGCTCGCGCGCAACTCACTGATAAACTTGCGAGTAGCGCGTATGGTATGGATTCGAAAATCGAATCCATACAGCGAATAGCCGCGGCTCCTCGCAAAGCCACCAGAGAGCCTGCGAAAGCATCATAAACGGCCTTCCCTGCAGCCGGGATTATCTAACCCGCAGCACCAGGTGCGAACTCTCAGTTGCTGGGGGCTCCCAACTTCCGAAGGATGGTCATCATCGGACACCAGTTCGTGAAAGCCGATTGAAACAGATTGAGTCCGACGAACGCAGTGAACAGATACCAGTACGGATTAACCCAATGTCCGAGTGCGAGGCTCAACAGCACGAACGCGCCAGCGATCATGCGCAGATAACGGTCAACATTCATACAGGTCTTCTCCTTTGTTTGTTGAACAGGTAGAACAGGACAGGGACAGTCATTCGCGAGAGCAGCAGGGAGGCGATCTCGCCTGCCATCAGAGCAATGGCAAGGCCTTGGAAAATGGGGTCGAAAAGAATCACGGATGAGCCGACCACCACCGCCGCGGCTGTCAGCATCATCGGCCGGAAGCGCACGGCGCCGGCGTCGATTACGGCTGCGTCGAGCGGCATGCCCTCGGCCAGACGCAGTTCGATGAAGTCCACGAGGATGATGGAATTCCTCACCACGATGCCCGCTCCGGCGATGAACCCGATCATCGAAGTCGCCGTGAAGAACGCGTGCAGAAGGCCATGCGCCGGGATTATGCCCACCAGCGAGAACGGTATCGCCGCCATTATGATCAGCGGCGTCAGGAACGACTGGAACCAGCCAACCACCAACCCGTAGATCAGGATCAGCACCGCCGCGAATGCGATGCCGAGGTCGCGAAACACTTCATACGTGATCTGCCACTCACCGTCCCATTTCATGGAATATCGACTGGTATCGGAAGGCAGCGCGGCCATGTGCTGCTCGATCTGATAGCCTTCCGGGATTTTGATTTTGTCGATCTCCGGCCCCAGTTTGCGAACCGCGTAAACGGGACTCTCGATCTCTCCCGCGATGTCGGCGGTTACATACGTCACCGGCATTAGATTCTTGTGGTAGATACTTTTATCCTCGACCAGCTTTGTGACATGCACCAGTTCTCCCAGCGCGACCAGGTGGCCGTTGCGTCCGGCGATCTTCAGACTTTGTATCCGCTCCAGATCGGAACGCGAAGCCCGATCCAGCCGTATGGTGAGCGCTACATCTTCCTTCTCCGCATCCTGATGGAGGAGACCGGCGGCATAACCAGCGGATGCAACCTGCATCTCGCGGGCAATATCGTCTTCGGAGATGCCGTTGATGGCAGCCTTTTCCTCGTCGACCGACAGGCTGTATTTCGGCTGATCGTCTTCAACGTACCAGTCGACATCGACAACACCTTTCGTCTGTTTGAACAGACCGCGAATCTGGCGGGCCAGTGCAATCCGCCCGTCCATACTCGGGCCATAGACTTCGGCCACCAACGTCTCAAGAACAGGAGGGCCGGGCGGCACTTCGGCCACTTTGATGCGCGCGCCATGACGGTCCGCAATGGGCTGAATCCGGATGCGCACTTGTTTGGCGATCTCGTGGCTTTGCAGATCCCGTGCTCCTTTGGGTAGTAGATTGACTTGAATATCCGCCACATTCGATCCGTGCCGCAGGTAGTAATGCCGCACGAGTCCGTTGAAGTTGTAAGGTGATGCCGTTCCCGCGTAGGTTTGAACGTTCAGCACTTCGCGCTGCTTCTGCGTCTCTTCGGCCAACAACTGCGTAACTCGCTCCGTTTCTTCGAGCGTTGTGCCGTTGGGCATGTCGACGATCACCTGGAACTCGCTCTTGT
>PNAJ01000100.1 GCA_003170295.1 Bryobacterales bacterium
ACGTTCCCACTCCACCCGTGATGCTCCAGGTCTGCGGTGTCGCAGTAAACGCCGCCGCCGTCACATTGGCGCCGCTGACCGTCACCGCCGCACTCACCGGGCTGAAAGTATAACCGCTCATGCTCGGCGTCACCGTGTACGAGCCATTCGCCAGCCCCGAGAAGCTGTACGTGCCCGAAGCATTGGCCGTCTTCGTCGCCGTCGATGTTCCTGTCAGCACGATCGTCGCCCCGCTACCCGCGGTTCCCACTCCACCCGTGATGGTCCAGGTGGCCGCCAGGAGGTTTAATGAGAAAGTCTTCGAAGCACCGGCAGCGCTCGCCGTCAGGACTGCCGTTTGAGACGTGGGGACTGTTGCCGACACCGTGGCCGAGAAACCAACACTCGTTGCACCGGCAGCTACAGTAACACTGGCTGGCATAGTGACGTTTGTATTATTACTAGCCAAAGCTGTGACGAATCCGCCCGTAAGCGCGGCGCCGCTCAACGTTACCGTGCAGGCGGAGGTTCCGGCAGCATTGACGATTGCAGGCATGCACGAGAGACCGCTCAGCGTTGGTGCGGTTGGTTGCAGGATCGAAAGTGTTCCTCCGGTTCCGGAGGCTGAAATTGAATTGCCGCCACTCACATCTGTCGCCATTACGCCGGTCACCTGGAGTGGCGCCGAGGTAACTAAGGAACCGGATGCGATTGTAAACGTAGCGCTAGCTACCGTTCCACTGCTTATGGTGTTTGTATTGAGTCCGTACGCGACACAAGTTGTAGAGGTGGTGCTACTGGAACAAGTGACACTCTTGCCGGCAGCGGTCGTACTAGATCCGGCCGTTACGGTCACGCTGGAAATGTCGGAGGACGAATAACTTATCGTCCACTGCAAACCGGCGGGCTGTGAAGCGCCGGATGTCGTCATCGTGATGGGTACCGTCACGCTTGTGCCGGGGGCGGTGGAGCCCGACCCGACCGATAATGTCGCCTGCTGCGCCAGTAGGTTGCCTGAGGCTATGAGCACTAGCAACTGCGCAGTTATTATTAATTGAATCAATTGTTTACAACAATATTTAAGTTCGTTCATGATGACACACAGGTAGCCTATCGACGATTCGGACGTGGGCACACACTAGGGCTAACACTCAGGAAGTACGATAGAGATTCGTAGCCTAGTACTAGAAGGGAAATAGTACTGCTAACCGCGTCGTTCGGATGCCTGATTCCAAGAACGGCAGGAAGCGCAACCTCCCATTCTGGGGTGGTATAGAGGGACGGCTCAAACAGCAGAGGTCGTGCCGCGACGCACAGCACCCCGCTTGTGAACCCATGATCTTTTGGATGCGGAAGATGTTCAGATAGGACACGGCGGGGCCAGGAATCCGCCGGGCGCGCGTATCCTCGACTTCCGTAGTTCGTGGGCCAAGGCCGTAAAGGCGGCGCACGCGCTATGCGAAAGCATTCCCGCTGGTTTACTATTCCACGACCTCCGCCGAAGTGGAATCAGGGTCATGGTGCAGGACGCCGGAATCCCCGAATCGCAAGCGATGTTAATCAGCGGACATGAAACGCGGGCCATGCTGGAGCGCTACAACATGGTCAGCCTTAAGAACGTCCAGGACGCGGGCGCAAAGCTTGACGCTTGGAGTAAGACGCAGCCCGCTAATACCGGCGTGGTAGCAAACGGATGAGCATTTGCTACCAGCAAGAAAAAAGGCCCACTTTTCGGATGTGCCCTTAAGTCTTTTGTTTTATATTTGGTGCGGAGAGGGGGACTTGAACTTGAAGGGGTCATTGAAAACGTGTAACTTATTGATTTCCCAAGATGCCAGAAACGACAGAAATGCATAATATGCGTTTCGTGGGCACGTTTTGGGCACAGGCTCCGCGCAGACAAGACTAGCCAAGCGGTGTTGATTCTCGCGGCAAAAAAGAAAGGCTTAGCTAGCAGATAGGCTCCAAAACATCGAAACCATGAAGCCGCACGGGGATGACCCCGGAGCGGCTTTCTTATATTGCGGTCCAGATCTACTGGATTAAAACAAAAGGCGCCCCGTGAAGGCATGTTGGCACGATTTCGTAACCGGGGATGGCGGCGGCGTCATCAGCTTGATTTCGCTCGTTCAGGGGTGCGACAGAGGCACAGCGTTGCGGTGGCTCTCCGATCTGGTCGGATTGCCGCTTAACGATCGCCCGTTCACTCAAGCGGAGCGGAGGGCGTACGCTCGCCGTTGTGCCGAAGCAGAGCAGCTCGCCCGTGATGTCGCCGACTTCGAGCATGGGCTCGAACGACTCCTTCTCCATCGGCTCGATCATAGTGCGATCATCATCGAATTTTTCTTAAACATTGGAGCTGAGGTCGGCGACTTGCTTCTGAAATGCCGCGACGACCTGATCCGTTTGCGCGAGGCTCATGCGGACGCGTTGGTCTGCTTGCATCGCGAAGCGTCAGAAGTTGTTCGACGCCGATTCATCGAAGACGGCCAACGCGATCGCGAAGAAGCTGCGCGGCTCACACACGCCATCGTGCGTATTTTGGCAGAGGCCGAGCGTCGCGCGCCCATCTATCCAAAAAGGGCGTGGTGTGCATGAAAGACCATGCAACGCTCCACGGCGCAGCCATGCGCTCACTTAAGGGCCAGCCAGAGCTCATCGCAACCGGATGGAAAGTGCGATTGCTGACGGGTAAGCACGGCGCGACGATGGGAAACGTGGCCAACGCAATCACCTCACTCAGATACGCTCCGGAATGGGCGGGCGTGCTGCGTTTCAACGAGAGTTCTCTCGCGGTCATAGCGGAGATTCCGCCACCATTCGAGCACACTCCCTCCACGCCGTTCACATGGACCGATGAGCACGATATCCAGGCCGCCACGTGGCTCCAGCATCAGGGTGTACCCGCTAACAGGGGAATCGCTGGGCAAGCGATTCAGACCGTGGCAAGGGAACACTCGTTTCACCCGATTCGCGATTATCTCGACTTGGTAAAGTGGGACGGAATTGCTCGTATCGATGACTGGCTCACCCTCTACGTCGGCGTGGATCCCTCAGCCTACGTCCGAGCGGTGGGTGCAAAGTTCTTGATTGGTGGCGTGGCACGAGTCTACCGGCCTGGCTCCAAGAATGACTCGTGCTTGATCCTCGAAGGCCCGCAGGGAAGTCTGAAGTCTACCGCGTTGCGCTCGCTGGCCGATCCGTGGTTCACCGATGACATGCCCGAACTTGGTACGAAGGATGCCGCTCTACAAACACGCGGTGTTTGGTTGATCGAAATCGCCGAGTTGGATTCCATGACGCGCCCAGAGGTGTCGCGGGTAAAGGCATTCATGAGCCGATCGGTGGATCGCTTCCGACCCCCATACGGTCGACGTCCCATCGACGTCCGGCGTGAATGCATTTTTGCTGGAACGACCAACAAACAGGATTACCTGAAGGACGAAACCGGAGGTCGCAGGTTCTGGCCCGTCGAGTGCGGACGCATCAGCCTCGACGAACTTCGGCGCGACCGCGATCAGCTTTGGGCGGAAGCGGTCATTCGCTACCGCGACGGTGCCACGTGGTGGCTTGACAGCAGGGAACTGGTGGAAGCCGCGTCCAGCGAGCAACAGGAACGCTACGATGCGGACCCTTGGCAACCCGTCATCGAGCAATGGGTTCTCGGTCGCGAATACGTCACGTGCGAACAGATTCTCGAATCTTGCCTCGAAAAGCTCAAGAAAGACTGGTCCCAGCCGGACAAGAATCGTATAGCAAGAACACTCAAAGCGCTTGATTGGAGGCGATATCAAAAGCGTCTCGACGATGGTCGCCGGGAGTGGCGGTATCGAAAGAAGTCACCGCTGTCACCAGAGGAGGTCGATGGCTGGTGACGGAAAATGTCCAACACCGTTATGTTGTTCCCGACTGTCACCACTGTCACCAGATGCGCCGGACGCGTGTGTTATTAGTGAACGCAATAAGATACGCTCAGGCACTTCTTATGAAAACGGTTGGTGACCACTGGTGACCGGTGACAACAAGTCCAATTCGGCAATCTTCGGGCTTTCGAAGGCGTTCCCCGCACGCGTGGGAAATCGCTCCAGTCTGGACAGCGATTCTCGCCTTGCGTCTATAAGAAATAGCGAGCGGACAAAATGACACAACATAAACGGATGGAGAACCCTCGAAGCGGCAAAGAACCTAGCTTGGGTCAACGTAGGGGCCTATCTCGATGAAGCGAAACAGAAGTAATAAAGAACAACCCCTCGGGCTTCAGAAGTCCGCACCCGCCAAGACCGAGTCGGGCACGATCGCCCCGAAGAAGACACGCGAGGAATTAGTTGACGAATTTAAGACAATCGTGCGCGAGGCGACCGGCACTCAGTACAACGACGTCGCGGACCGGATCATCAATCAGGTTATTAACGCCCAAGTCTTTCCGAGACCGCGGGACGCTGATCACCTTACCAAGGCCATTGTGGCGATCAGGGAGATGGCACCGCAGAACGTAACGGAGGCGATGCTCGCTGTCCAGATGATGGCAACGAATGATGCGGCGCTTATGTTCCTGCGACGGGCGACGACCGAAGGCCAATCCTTGGCGGGAGCCGAGGCAAGTGTGCTCGGTGCAACTCGGTTGCTGCGATTACATCTCGATCAAATCGAAGCCATGCAGAAGCTGAGGGGAAAAGCCAGCCAACAGAAGGTCACCGTAGAGCACGTCCACGTTTATCAGGGTGGGCAGGCGATTGTCGGGGCAGTCAGTGCGGGGAAGACCCAACAGGGGGAGGGGGCGAGCGCTAAAACCGATGCAAACACCTCATGAAACGCGACGTGGATGGCTCAAGAACGGCAACATTCCAGGCGACATATCGACCGCACCGCGCTGCGGAGCAAAAACGAGACGCGGAACGGCGTGCGAGTGTCCCGCGATGGCAAACGGCCGCTGCAGGCTCCACGGGGGACTGAGCACAGGGCCGAAGACAGCCGAAGGTATTGCCCGTATTCGGCAAGCGCGGCTGAAACATGGAAGGTTCACGAAGGAGGCCAAGGCGGAGCGTCGCTACATTCGGGAACTGATCTCCGCCAGCCGTGCCGCGTTGAAGGGCATTTGTGAGCGGCCGTAAACGGCTCGATGTCTCAAGTGGCTTGAGGCGGGCGTTTGGAGGAGAGGAGTGAACCGCCATTGATCCAAGTTGTAGCGCGAGAAGGTGAGACCACCGCGCCGCAGTTTGGCGGCGTGCGATGGTGGTTCCGGTGTCCACTGTGCCGGCGCCGGCGCCGACGGCAAGCGCTTCCTGATCTCCACGGCGCCCGGCGCCGACGCCGAATTGCCTCCGCTGACGGTGGTGGTCAACTGGCTTGCGGGAGTGAAGAAGTAGGGCCGAAAGCCTAGCCAGCGCTGGAACCGGCGGCTTGCAGAAGACATTTCACCTGATACGTTCGCTTTTCTTAACTTGGCCCAGTAACCCAATCGATTGAGACGGATTGCCGGATAGCGAATGTATGGTCGGCTACACTTCCACAACTTTTTTGGATCGTCCGGCGCTGCCCCGATGAAAAAATAATGGAAGGGTGCGCCGTGATCCGTCCACTATTCGCTGGAATCGAGTTCTCCCCTACTTGGCGGGACGATACGCCCAGTAAAGTCCGGCCGGGAATGAAACCAACCGAACTGAGTTATGGTTTTCACCTCGATAGACGGTGAAGCGATAGTCGAGGCCCGTTGGCTTCAATTCGTCCAGGATTTTGGCGAATGCCGTAATGCTGTCGGTATTGTCACTTTCATCTCCCACAGAAAGATCGAGGCGCACGGGGGCAGGCAGTCTACGCAGCCGATCACGCGCAGCGGTCAAAAGCAATCGGCCATCCCATTCCAATGATGGGCTCGCCGCGACAATTCGCTGGAACAGTGTAGGCCGCTGCTCCAGCGCATAGATCGCAAACAAACCGCCGTAGGAATGACCCAGGAGGCCGCGATCCGTGGGCATGGTGCGCCAGGTGCGATCGACGAATGGAATAAGTTCATGTTCGAGAAAATCGAGAAACGCCGCGGCCCCTCCGGAGTTGGCTTCCTTCGGTGTTCTGGTCGGCGTGAAATCACGCGCGCGCAGCGCCATATAGTCGGTGGCACCATGGCTCACATTCACGATGATCATTGGGCCAATCCGCTTCGAATAGACGTTGTTCTGCTGAATGAACGCCATGAGCGGGAAGTGCCAGCCATCCAGAACGTATAGCACCGGATAGGACTGGCCCGACTTCGCATAGCCTGCGGGCAGCGAAACTAGGAGTTCGTACCGCTGCCCGATCTTTGCGGATGTCAGCGCGCGCTGTTGAGTGTCGGCAAGGCTCACCGCCGGCTCGGGTGTTTGCGCCCAAGAAACAACCGCAGTCAGGAAGAAAAACGAAATGCGAGTCGTCGTCATGATCCTCCGATCATAAACCGCCCGCGTCATCCCGACGAAGATACATTTTGAGTTGCGCCCGGTTTGTCGGCAACCCGGTAGCTACTTTCGTGCGGATCGTCGGCGTCGGATTCTGTCCGAACGCGCCGAAGTTCAGCAGCGGTCCGCTACGCTAGAAATCAGGATGTTGGCCGTCCCGACTTCCGGAAATTTCGCGGTGCGTCTTAATGCTTTGCTTTGTTTCCCACATCGGGTCGGGGGTCCGACACAAAGCCCTCGCGGTTGGGCATCTTCACCTTAGGCAGGCTCTTGGCATCCATCACTTGATCGTTTCCGATGATGCCATTCAGGTTCAGAATATACGCCACGACTGCGTAGACTTCCGCAGGCTTCAGAAGGCCTGGCTGATCGAACGGCATCCCTCGATTGACGTAGTCCCACACCGTCGTCGCATAGGGCCAATAGCTGCCGACCGTTTTCAGCGGTTTCGCCGTGGCGAGCGTGCGTTGACCGCCTACCAAGGTCGGCCCAACCGCCCCCTCTGCCTTTTCCCCATGGCATTTGGAACAGCGAGCCTTGAAGATCTCCCGCCCGGCAACGACCGTTCCAGAGCCTTCCGGCAGGCCACTCCCGTCTGGCGAAATCGCGACGCCCAGGTTGCGGATCTGCTCCGGTGTCGCCGGTCGTCCCACTCCATACTTCGGCGACTGCCCCGCCAGCGTCGTGGCAGCCGCCAGCACCACTAAGTTAAGCTTCCACATTCGTCACCATCCCGTCGGCTTGCACTTTCCATAACTTGATGCCGTTGAAGTGATAAGCGGAGTGGGTTCCACGCGTGGCGATCAAAGCCTCGCGCGTAGGCTGCACGTATCCGCTTTCGTCGACTGCGCGCGACGCGATCACCGCTTCGCGCCCCTCAAAGCGCCAGGGCAAACGGAAGCGGGTAAACGCCATCGGAAGCCTTGGTTCCTGCAGTTGCGCTTTCACCCAACTTTGCCCTCCGTCGGTTGTAATGTCGACGCGCTCGATCTGGCCACGCCCGGACCACGCCAAGCCGCTCAACTCGTAAAGTCCTAGGCCCGGCAACTTCTGCCCGCCTGATGGAAACGTGATGACCGACTTCGCCTCCATCTGGAACGCGAACATCCACGCCTTCCCGTCCGGCATCAGTTCCGTGTACTTCGCGGTTTCATCCCGGGCCATGTAAGCCTGGTCAGTGAGCTTCAAACTGTGAAGCCATTTGACATTGGCGTTTCCCTCCCAACCGGGGATGATCAGGCGCAGCGGATAACCTTGCGCGGGATGCAGCGCTTCGCCGTTTTGCCCGTAAGCGACCAGAATGTTGTCCATCGCTTTCGCAATCGGAATACTGCGCTCCATCCGGCAAGCGTCCGCACCTTCAGCGATCACCCAGGAAGCCCCAGGCTGGACACCAACCTCCGCGAGCAATAGCGAGAGTGGGACTCCGGTCCATTCGCTACAACTGGCCAAGCCGTAACTCCTTTGGACATCGGGTCCCGTTTTGGCCGCCCACTCCGATCCACTGTTGCCGCCGCATTCGAGAACCAGCGTTCGAGACACCGATGGCAGGCGCTTGATCTCAGCCACGCTCAAGGAGAGTGGCCGGTTGACCATCCCATGGATCACGAGCTGATGCTGCGCCGGATCGATGGTGGGTATTCCTGCGTGATGCCGCTCGTAATGCAGCGACGAAGGAGTCAGCGTACCGACTGAATCCTGCAGAGGCGTGAAACTGGACCCGGTCTCTGGTGTTTTACTGTCCCGCCTCCAGCGGACAGCCTTCTCAAATGGCGACCGTTCCCCGTAGGGGCCGAGCGGCGTGCCCAATTGCCCAGGGTTGTTCTCGTCGGCCAGTGCCCCCTGGCGCCCTGCCACCAGCCCTCCACTCAAAGCAGCACCAATTCGAAGCAGTTGGCGGCGGCTCGACCGTATTGAGTCCTTCATCGGAAACACCTCGCCGAAATTGTACTGCAGTGCGAAGCATAATGTCCGGAGCCCGCTCTTGCCCAGACCACCGTTGCCGCCCGCGATTCGGTTCCGAGCAGTACGTGCGCACGCCCCACTGGGTCAATTCACTCACCACCGCTCGGCTGTGATAGCCCTTGTCGGTGACCACTTCGCGCGGCCCGCCCGCACTCACCTGCTGGATGACTTCGTCGCTAGGTCTCTGACCGCTTGAA
>PNAJ01000147.1 GCA_003170295.1 Bryobacterales bacterium
ACCGATAGAATCCTTCTCATTATAATGCCTTTATTATTCCGATAAACTGCCGTTAAGTCCAGGTTTTGCTTACCCGATCGCGCACTGAAATGTTTCGAAGAATCTTCCCGCGACCGGTGGACACCGTCACTGAAGCAGGCGGCGGTCTAATTCCCGATGAAATTCCAATGCGGCAGGTGAGAGGCGAAAGATCCGGGCCGATGTCGACTTGTTGCGTGGGTGGCGCGAGCGAGAACAAACTCATGCCGGAGATGGTCGAGCGCTACTGAACGGCTCGGTCTATCTCTTCGGCGCGAGAGTACTTTCGAAGCGCGAGACGACGGCATTTGATGCCACGATGCGGATGGGCCACGCATGGACAGCTCGCTCCGCGAGTTCAAATGAGAGGTCGGATGGCTGTTGATCGTTCGTTGGTGCATCGCCGGCGCACGATAGCCATCCCAAGAACTCCGGCGATGATCAAAGCAACTGAGGAGGGCTCCGGCACAGAACTCTGAAACGCTATATTATCGATTGAAAAGTTCAGCGTGCGCGAGGGGTCGCTGCAAGGATGATACGAGATATCCAACTCTGCGATCGAAGTCGACTCTTGCAGTCCTGCGAATCCTGCGAGACCAATTGGCGCGGAAGTTCCAGTGAAATCCTGGGTTTCGAGCAACTGATGACCGCTTCCGTAGGCGTCCAATTGAAGATAGGAATCGATGCTACTTCCAAAATCAAACCCGACGCTCGCTACCTGTGCTGAAAACAAGATCTGAAACGGTTTGGCCGGCGGGTCACGAAGCATGCCGCCCTGTTTAACGAACAACAAATTCGTACCTGAGGCATTCGGGAATAAAGCAGTCAGATTCGAATCGGCCGTGTCCTGGCCCGGATAGCTCGGGTTATTGAACGCGATTCCGAGGGATGAAAATTGATTGATTATCGACGGGCCGCAGAGGTTGCAGTCTCCGCCTATGAGGTTGTCGAGGTTGATGATGGTCGCATTGCTTGCGAAGTCGGACGACGTGATCGGGCTTCCTTTGAGAGAGAGGCCGGAGATCAACGTCCCCGCGAGCCACAGGCTGAATCGAGCTGATTTTGACAAGGGATTTTCTTCCGTTCTCTATTTTGCGCGGGCGGATTTCGGAACACACTAGGAAGTTGGGGCAGGGCGCTACAGGACTTCGGTACTCAAGATCGCAGAAACCTGTCAGCCCAGCACAGCGAAGTCCCTAGATTGTGCCTTTCGATGGATTTATCGGTTTGAGCGAATTATCCAAACTGGGCCTCATGAGAGCGATTCTGATTTTGCCCCGACGCCGAGCTTAGGAGCACCTTCGAAACGACTGCAGGAGGCTCTCCGATTCTTCGGGTTACGAAATCCCTGGATTCTTATCCCACTGCCCCTTTGTTTCGGCACGCGGGAAAGTTTGGGCTCCCGACATCACTTTCATAAGCATGGAAGACGCAGCCGCCGCCGGGCTTATTTCGAAACAACTGGATGCTGAATTCTCCTCGATGCAGCGCGTTGCTTTAAGCAAAGCGGAGGACCCAGCCATTTTCCGGTTTGCCCTGCGACTCCAGATGGCGGAACTTCTGGTTCCTCCGTTCAACCAAGACCATCTGACAGAGACGCTTAAGCGGTTGACGGAGCATCTGAAAATCCATCCATCCAGCAGGGGAACGCTTGGAAAGTTTTACCGTTCGTGCCGGCGAGAGGAAAGCGATGGTTGGTTGTCAGCTCATTGACGAAGCCGTCGCCAGGGAAGATATCCCCTGTTCCTTTTTCGAGATCCTAGCTAATTTGTCCTGCGCTCCTTACACTGCTTCGCATTCAGCGGCCTGAGGTGGAAGGCGTGCAAAGGCGCGAAGGGCGATCCGCAGTTTGGCGGCAGTACAGGCAGTACAGGCAGTACAGTTCGTCATTGACTGCCGCAAGGATCTATGCAAGCATGCCGTATGAGAAGTCTCAAGCTTGCAGCGTTTCTGGCAATGTGTGGCGTGACGGTTCCGGTGGCTTTTGGAAGCACTACCTTTACGAGTGGCCAATCAAACTATGTTATTTCGTTTTCGGACCTCTATTTTACTAATGCGAAGGCCCAGTACGATGCGGTAATTCAGGGTACAGGGAACGCGGGCGATACGGACCCCCTGACGGGTCTCTCCATCGTCCGGACAGCGTACTCGAATCTCTCGTTGACGGCCAGCGGAAACTTCTCCATCGACACACCCATTGTAGTCAATAGCGGGTTTACTTTTGACAACACGCTGTCCGATGTAAGCGGCGGCGCGGGCGGGTTCGACTTAGGTTACCAGACGGCTTTCGGGACCGATTCAACCAGCTGGATCGTGGCGGGTGTCAGTGCTGGCGGGTTCGCCACGCTGGAACTTTTTCACGCGGGCGGCAACGGCATCGTCCAGGCGGGTAGTGTGTTTACGATAAACCTTACCCTCCCTGGCCACTGGAATGGCCCCGGGACGGCTCCAGGCTGCTACACCTTCACTCTGTACTCGCCATGGAGCATCACCACGAACTTTGTGTACAACGGAACCAATACGATTGTCCAAGCCACCGATCTAAACTACGATGGATCAAGCTCGCCTGCCCTTGATGTCATTCTGTACGGAGCTGCGGTTCCGGAGCCATCGGCGTTAGCGCTGTCCGGACTCGGCCTTGCGGCGCTCGGCGTGCTTGTCCTTCGGCGGCGCAATTAACTAACGCCGCGTCTTTTCGCTCACGCTGAGGAGGGACCGGGAGACAGCAGCCACCCAAAATAGAGGGTCGCTAAAGCTCCTAGGTCTTCGACCGCGAGATCAGGTTCTATTGCCGGTGTGCCCGCTGGTCGCCATGCATAACCGCCTCGCACGAGAATTTATCTCCTTTCCTTTGCGAGCGTTGCGACTTTGCGTGAACCGTGCTGTTTTTTCCCCGTCGTACTCTTCCATCAGAAGGGGCTGACCATCGAGGTCCTTTTGACAGTTTTTTGCTGGCCAGCAAATGTCGTATTACGGTGGTCCTGAGCCTCCGCAGCCCGTCAGACAGCTTGCGCTGCCAACTACGGTATGGCGTCGACGGAGGAATTTGGGATCGATCTCATAAGATCACGGGACGGGCGGATAGCGTTGATTGCCGCACCCGATTGGTTTCAGAGGGCTGTGCATCGAAAGCTCGGAATATCGGTACCCTTGAGGTCTGGTTCGTCAGCCACGATTGGATCCGGGACCCAGGGCTAGAGACAGTCCAATCCACTGGCGGCCGGTTGATCGCAAGGTCAGCCGGTCGCGCACGAATTTTCGTACAGCCGTAGTGTCTTCAGAGTGTCTGCGCCGCCGCGGAGCCAGATGAAAGGAACATAACCTCACGGTCGCAGACCTAGGTTCAATTGTTAGCGTCATCCTCGGGTTGACTCTTCAATGTATTTGCCGCTTGTGCAGAAACAGTGCTAATCACATCCGATGCCGGTAACTGGTGGCGACGCCCGGACCTCGCTTCGCCCAGCGGCGCAGCCCAATAATCACAAGTCCCGAGCTTATGAGCAACAGCGAGGCAGGTTCGGGAGTGTCGGTCACTACTAGGTCGTCTACGAGGATGGCTCCAGTTGCATCAGTCGCGTGAAAATAAAACAACGTACAGTTACCGGACGGGCAAATAGTTAAATTCCATAGACCGCTAGTGTTTTGCGCTGTCTCTTGAAAAGTGTATTTGGTAAAGCCTTGTGCCTGGGAAGAATTACTGAATATTTTTCCACTTCCATCATTACTCATATCGATGTTGGTACCGCCGTACGGGTAGTAGCCCGAGTCCCATTCGGCAGTCAAATAGGTGTTTGAAACGCCATTCCCCACCAGCGCCGCCCAAAAGGAGATGGTGTAACTATCACCAGCGATGGTGGGGATGAACTGGCCAAGGCAGTCTTGCCCAGTGGTCGAGGACGACTGGAAAGCAACGTATTGACCGCCGCTGGTGTCGGGGTCCGCGAATCCGGGGAAAGCCGAAGCCAAGACGACGTTAACTTTGCTGTCCGACGGGTTGACCGGAGGCGCAAGAAACCAGGAATCCGGAAGGTTATCAGTCGCAGTGCCGAATGTCGAAAACTGCGTCCCCGCTTCGAAGTTCCCGTTCGCGACGACAGTGGCCTTAGCGCTGGCCGCCAACCAGCACAGTGACGATGCGATTATAACGATGCGCACGGTACCAAAGCTCCTTGCAGGAGCTTATCACGCTCGACGGACTGTAGCAAGAGGGAAAAGCCACTTTGGAGTGAGTTTAGTACTTTCTGTAAATGCGGTTTCAGCCTCAAGAACGCTGGAGTTGAGGGCGATGCCTTGGCCGATCAGAAAACCCGCCTTTCGGCGAGAAATGGAGCGATCGGTGAATGCAACAGAGTCCTGGCGAACACAGAAGCGCGCAGGATCGTTGAAATATGGCGAAAGTACTAATAATCGTCCCCCCCGCGCTCTGGGCTACCGTCCACCGGCTATCAGTTTGGTAGGTGCTGCGCGTGGCATCTCCAGAACCACAGCTTAAATTCGGCTCGTGCGGTGTTGGGTAGGGCATGTATAGTGAATGAATGACATTGGCCACTAACGACCTGGTGATAGCCGATCATGAGCACCTGATCCATCCGTTGCACCATCCGGTGGATCACGCTGAGCCTGTGATCTATGTCCGCGGGTGCGGCTCAACTGTCACGGACATCGGGGGGCGGGAGTATATTGATGGGCTCTCCGGACTTTGGAACGTCAACGTGGGTCATGGTCGCGCCGAATTGGCCGATGCGGCCGCGGAGCAGATGAAACAACTCGCCTACTGCTCAGGCTACATCGGCTCGTCCAACATCGCGGCGATTAGGCTCGCGGAACGCCTTGTTAAAATTGCTTCCGGGATGCAGGCGGTCTTCTTTACCTCCGGGGGCGCCGAAGCAAACGAATCGGCCTTCAAGACTGCGCGCTTTTACTGGAAGGCGCGTGGCAAACCCGAGAAGGTGAAGGTGGTCGCCCGCCATCATGGCTATCACGGAGTTACCCTCCAGGCTATGAGCGCCACCTCAATGGGCTCGTTCTGGAAGATGTTTGAACCGCGCGTGCCTGGATTTGTTCACATCCAGACCTGCTATCCCTACAGGTTTGAAGGGGCGAAGCCCGGCGAGACAGTCGGGGAAGCTGCGGCCCGTGAGCTTGAGGAGATGATCCTGCGCGAGGGGCCGGATACCGTTGCCGCCTTTATCGGGGAGCCGATCCACGGGGCTGGCGGCGTGATTTATCCAACCGATGATTATTGGCCTCGCGTTCGCGAAGTGTGCACGCGCTATGACGTCCTATTGATCGCGGATGAAATTATCACTGGTTTCTGCCGCACGGGGCGCTGGTTCGCGTTAGAGCACTGGAACGTGACTGCCGACATTCTGTCCTTTGCAAAGGGTGTTACCTCGGGTTATCTCCCGCTCGGTGGGATTATGGTGAGCAAACAGATCAAGGACACGATGGATTCGGTCGAGCCCGCCAATCGTTGGATGCACGCTTATACTTACTCGGCCCACCCCACCTGCTGCGCAGTTGGGTTGAAGAACATCGAGATTATGGAGCGTGAGGGGCTCTGCCAGAGGGCGGAGAAGATGGGCGAGCTACTCCACAGGCGACTAATGGAGGCTTTTGGAGATCATCCAAACGCGGGAGACATCCGAGGCGGCAAGGGGCTCCTCGCGGCAGTGGAGTGGGTGGAGGATCGGGGCACGAAGAAGAATTTTTCCGCCGACCGCAAGGTGGCGTCGCGTCTTCTCGCCGAGATGATGAAGCGCGGCGTTGTTACGCGGACGCGACCTGCTGCTGGTCCAAATTCAGGACCTGGCGATATCTTGTTTTTTGCCCCTCCGCTTGTCATTACGGAGTCAGAGATCGAGACACTGGTCAACGTGTCACGCGACGCCGCCCAAGTCGTTTTCGGCGCCTAGCAGCGCGTGGTGAAAGGCTTCGCGAGTGTGACCTCGGGAGTGTTTTGATCGTCATCCTATTTTGGCGATGGGACGACGAAGGAAGCGGGTCCGGCAAGAGGGTTTGTGGACGCCAACTGCGGCGCTGCCGATGGGTGCTAGCCATCCGTTTTACCAGCGGTTGAATCAGATCCTAGGCTGCCGCGTCGAGCTTTCCATAAACTGGCCTGCGAAACTGAACGATAAATGCGCACTCCGGCTCGTTACTCGCGGACGAGTGATGCGCTCCGACGGCGGGACTGGACCAATCCCTCGGGGGCGCAGACCAGTTCGAACGTTATTTCTGGTGCAATCCCCTTTTGTGCGCACAGATAGGCGAGCCAATTGGAGTAGATGCATGCACCTACCGAGCGCCACGTGTTTGCCACCTTGGTTTCCATCGAAGCGGTAGGGAAATCTGCGAGCGATGCGTCGCCGCGCTTAGACAGAAGCCGATCCTGGACGGCCGTCAGCGCGTCCGCCGTGTCGCAGTCGAAGTAACCAGATGGCATCGACGGATACGTGTTTCGCTCTCGTTTGAGATAACGTCCGACCTCGCGGCGATACTCGAGCAACAAGGTGTTGGCTTCGTACTCCGGGTGACCTTGGAAGTAGACGAACAAACTATTTCTCTGCCTGGCGAAAACGTCGACGCCTGCATCGTCGGAACGCGTGAGAATGTCATATCCGCAAGCGGTTAGTTCATTCTCCGCTACATCGTTCCACCTCGAATGGGGCATACTGAGGCGTGAAGAAGCGCCGGCCGTTAATGAGTTGTCCGATGCCGGAGCACATTCGAAGACGCCGAACAGTTTGTCATGCAGGCGCCGGCGGCTGATGCCATCGGTGTAGAGAATAGCCGCGTGGGCCGCCAGGCAGGACCAGACCGTCGAGTGGGTGTTCTGCTCAGCCCAGTCAGTGACTCTCGCGAAGGTATCCCAATATGGCTCGTCCTTCAAATTCGGGGTCCGCGGCTCCGTTCCCGTCACGATCAAGGCATCGAGTTCGCTGTCCCACAGATTCCCGATACTGGAATACAAACGTTTGATGCGGTGCCGTCCGACGTCCGTTCGAGGCACTTCTGGCAACGCGTACAGCGAGAGACGTACATCCACTCTGCCAGCCACCGAATCGAGCAGTTTCAGAAACTGGCGTTCCGTGGCTTCGAGCGCTCCATCCGGCATGTTATTAATCAGTCCGATGTGGATGCAGTTCTCTTCGGATCCAACAGGTGGATTGTGGTTCAAGTAGACAGGCATCGGTGCTCCTCCGTCGCGGCTAGCGCCTGATCGAGATCGGCGATGATATCGTCGGCGTGCTCGATCCCAACGCTAATGCGAATCATTTCCGGTTTCACTCCCGCATGGTGCTGTTCTTCGGCAGACATCTGCCGATGCGTGGTCGAGGCGGGATGGCAGGCGAGCGATTTGGCATCGCCCAGATTGACGAGCCGCTTGACGAGAGCGAGTGCATCATAAAACTTCTTCGCGGCTTCAAATCCACCCTTGATCCCGAAGGTCATCAGAGAACAAGCGCGGCCCGAAAGATACTTCACTGCGAGAGCGTGATAAGGATTGTCGGGGAAGCCCGCGTAGTTGACCCACTCGACCCTCGGATGATTGCGCAGGAACTCCGCTACCCTTCTGCCGTTTTCGACATGACGCTCGACCCGGAGCGCGACCGTTTCAATTCCTTGCAGCAGCAGAAAGGAGCTTAGGGGCGACAGGACAGAGCCGGTGTTTCGCAAGTAAACGCCGCGGCATCGGCCAATATATGCGGCCCGGCCGAAATGGTCGGTGTAAACCAAGCCGTGATAGGAAGGGTCGGGCTGGCTGAACACTGGGAAACGCTTGACGTGCTCTTTCCAGGGGAAATTACCGCTATCGACAATGGCTCCGCCGAGCGTGGTGCCGTGTCCGCCCAGATACTTGGTGAGAGAATGCACCACAATGTCCGCACCGTATTCGATGGGCCGCAGCAAGATAGGACTGGCTACGGTGTTGTCAACAATCAAAGGCACGCCGTGTTTGTGCGCCACGTGAGCCAGCGCCTCTATGTCGCAAATGTTTCCCGCAGGGTTGCCGACGCTCTCACAGAAGACTGCCCGTGTCTTGTCGTCAATGAGCTTCTCAATGGCCTCCGGCCGATCGTTCTCCGCGAAACGAACCGTTACGCCCTGGCTTGGCAGGAGATGGGCGAAGAGGGTATGCGTCGCACCGTAAAGTTGCGGGACTGAGATGATGTTGCCACCCAATTCGCAGACATTCAGAGCAGCGTAGTTGACTGCCGCCTGGCCACAACTGACGCAGAGAGCGTCCACTCCGCCTTCCAGCGCCGCGACGCGCCGCTCCAATACTGCCGTCGTTGGATTGCTGATTCGGGTGTAACGATAGCCCTCGACTTCGAGGTTAAACAAAGCCGCACCGTGATCGGCGCTGTCGAAGGCGTAAGCTACCGTCTGATAGATCGGAACCGCCACGGATTTCGTCGTCGGATCGATTTCGTAGCCGGCATGCAGCGCGATCGTCTCAGGTCTCATATCGATCCTTGGTCCGAGCGATCCGGTTCATCTCGCCTACAACCCACGCAATATCGGCTTCGGTCGTTCGGAAACTGGTGACGCAAGCGCGTATCGCCGGAGTGTCGCGGAGGCGAACCTCGGACATCCACGCGATCTGCGCCCTTTGAAGCGCAGCGAGGAATTTGCCGACGTCCAGTCCGTCGCGAGTAAAACAGACTAGCGGTAACGGAGTGCTATTGGCAATCCGCCAGCCCGAGCGCTTTAGGGATGCGCGCAGCAAGCAGCCCATGCGGGTCTGGTGCTCGATCCTTGCGACACAGCCTGCTTCGCCCTCATGCGCCAGCGAAAAGAAGAGTTTCAAGCCGATGAATCGGCGAGACCACTGTATAGACGTCGTGTACGGATCCGCAACGGCATCGTGCGCGTGGGGCATGTAGGAATTGTCGGCGTGGAATGCTTCACGGACCGCGTCAGGATGCCGGCAAAAAAACATCCCTGCTCCTACCGGCACCGAAAACCATTTGTGGGCATCGCAGGTGATGGAGTCGGCTAACTCGATTCCGGCGAGATGAGCTTTTAGGGTCGGCGACAGGACCGCAGCGCCACCCCAGGCAGCGTCGGCATGAAACCAGAGTCCTTCTGAACGGCAAAACTGGGCGAGATCCTGCAAGGGATCAATCGCGCCGGCTACGGTCGTGCCAGCACTGCCGACGACCATAAAAGGCGCGAAGCCATTCTCCCGGTCCTCCTCGACTCTTCTTGCGAGATCGGCAAGATCCATTTTCAGGTCGTGATCCGTGGCTACCCTTCGAACAGCATCCCGTCCCAGTCCTGTCACGTGAGCGATTTTGTTGAACGAGTGGTGTGCTTCAGTACTCAGATAGATCGTTGGCGCAGCGTGGAGAGAACGGAGTCCCTTGCCGCCATAGCGCGGAAAGCTCTTTGTCAAAGCAACGGCAACCGCTGAAAGATTCGCTTCCGCGCCGCCAGTGGTGAAACAAGCAGCGGTGTCAGCAAAGCCGAACTTTCCGGCGAGCCAGGAGAGTGTATGACGCTCAATCTCGTTTGCCGCAGGCGAAGTGCGCCAACTGGCCAACTGGGGGTTGTGCATCGCGACCAAAGTGTCCGCAACCACAGATGCGAGCGTCACGCTCGGATTGAACAGACCGAAGTAACGCGGGTGGGTGACTTGCACGTGCCAGCTTCGCATCATGCGTTCTACATCTGCGCCAATCTCATTCACATTTCCCGGAGTGCTGAAGTCATAGTGCGAGCAAAGATAGCTGCGTATCTCCTGAGGCGTGACAGTCGGGAAAAGCGGACCGTCCGCGATCTCGGAATCGAGCTTTTCTTTCGCGATGCGGATTGCGTCGAACATGGTTTCGGTGGTCATATCCTGATCACGCCGCTTTCGATTTGTTCGCACAGCATTCTATCCAGTGGAATGAACGCCTGACGCTCCGGATGATTGAAATAGATGATGTCGCTGGTCTGGGAAGGATCGTATCCTTGGGAGGCGAGGCCGGTCTTCGTGTATTTGAACGTGCCAGTCAATTCCAGCTCTTTCTGGATGCGTAGAAAAAGAGGACAAGCATACCCGGGCAGGCGCTTGATCAGGTCCGCCCGAAATGCAGACAGGTCGAGCTGCCCTTCGAGGACGAGTGCGGCCATGCCAGCCCGACCGTCAGCATTCGGAATTGCGACCCCATAGACGATGGCCTGCTTCACGCCTGGCTGTTCGCAAATCGCTTGAGATACTTCGGAAGCCGCGACATTCTCGCCCTTCCAGCGGAAAGTATCCCCAATCCGAGCGACGAAATAGAAAAAACCTCTCTCATCCTTTCGCATCAGGTCGCCCGTCCGGAACCACGCATCGCCCTGACGGAAGACATTACGAATGATCCGTCCCTCCGAGTCTTCTGTGTTGATGTAACCCTCGAATCGGGTACTGACATCCGACGCGCCGCTCACGAACGGCCCGATTGCCTCGCCAACTTCGTTCGGAAGGCACCGGATGCAGAATCCTTGCTCGTCCCGGATCGGTTCGTCTGCGTCAATGTCGAACCTTACCAGGACCGCGGGCGCTCGGTGTCCAAGAAACGAAGGAACACGCCCGATGGCCCCGATTTCCCCCTCGACGTTGAATAAGGAAACGGCACCTTCCGTCGCGGCGTAGAACTCGAAGATCTTCGGTATGCGAAAACGGTCCTGGAAGGAGCGCCATACATCTGGGCTGAGGCCGTTTCCGCAGGCCAGGCGAATCCGATGCAGGGTCTCCCCTGGAGACGCTTCGTGGTGTAGAAGGTATCGGCAAAGCTCCCCGATGTATTGAAAAAGAGTGCAGTCCCATCGCGCGATATCGGTCCAGAACTGGCTGGCGGAAAACTTGTCGCAAATCACCACGGAGCCGCCGCTCAGGAGAACCGAGACGGGAGCCTGCACCCCGCCGACACTGTGATACATGGGCAGGCAATCGTACATTCGATCTGTCGAATGCGTGTCCATCATGCCCGCGAACCAGTTACCCCACTGCAGGATTCGCCCATGACTGACATTGGCGGCCTTCGGAAGTCCCGTGGTGCCGGACGTATAAATACAGAGCGCTCGATCGTTTATGGTCAGCGGCCGGCGCTCGTCTTCGGTGAGTATTTCTCCAGAATGTTGCTCTATGTCCGGCTCGATCCAAACCCTGCCCAAGTCCGTGAGCCTGGATCTTAGACCGGCGCCACAGATAATATGTTTGGGCGCGACAATATCGATGCAATGCGCGAGCGAGGGACCAGCCAGATTGGTGTTAAGGAGCGCAACGACTCCACCAACTTTAGTGATACCCAACCAGATGGCCAAGTATTCAGGCCGGTTCGCCATGAACAGACCGACCGCATCGCCCTTGCCGAGGCCCTGGTCGAGTGCCCATCTCGCGTATTGGTTCGAACGCTCGGCAAGTGCACGATACGTGAGGCACTCGTGATCGGAAAGCAAAGCCGGTGCGTCACCGAACTTCGCCGCCAGCTCGTCGATCACCGCGGGAAGAGTCCGCTCGGGATGTTCTTTAATCGGCGCGGTCAATTGGAGCGCACGGAGCCACGCTTTAGCTGCAGAGTCGCGAACCGTCTCTGCACGTGTAGCGGCTTCCTTCATGCCGTATTCCCCGCGTCAACCGTAAGAACCGTACCGGTAATGCTGTTTGCCTTGTCGCTCAGCAAAAACTCGACAGCATTCGCGACATCGTTGAGGCTGGTGAGCCGCCGAAGGGCGCTGCGTCGCACGATCTGTTGCCGCTTCTCGTCGCCGAGCTTCTGCGTCATGTCGGTGTCGACGAAACCAGGCGCGACCGCATTCACGTTGACTCCCATCTTCCCGACCTCTCGAGCCAGCGATCGGGTAAACCCCAGCAATGACGCCTTGGTTGCGCCATAAACGGAAAGCCCGCTATAACCCGTGGATCCGACGATAGACGCAATGTTTACGATCCGTCCACCGCCGTCGGCAATCATGGAGCGCACCGCATACTTGGTGAGGACAATCGGGGACAGCGTGTTCAAGCGGACCAACTGCTCAATCTTCGAATCGTGCATGAGAGCGAGGACGCCATCTGTACCTAAGGCAGCGTTGTTTACAAGACCGTAGATGGGGCCGAACTCTTTCCTCAATTTCCGGAGGAGGGAAGGAATTTCCTCGACGTTCGCCAAATCGAAGGGCACAAAGCGAATCGAGCCGGGACCGTTGCCTTCCCTCTCGAGAATCGCCGAGCTGAGCTGACTCGTCTCCTTTCGCGCGACCGCGATCACTTGAAATCCGATCTCGGCAAGCTTGCGAGCGATCGCGAGTCCCAGGCCGCGGCTCGCTCCGGTGACGAGAACGCTATGCATACTGCCGCGCCATTTTGCCCGTTTCAGCAACCGTCAGGGCGGGCACGAAGGTTATCATTGCCGGAACCTTGTGGCGGGCAAGTGTGTTCCGGCAGAGTTCAAAAATCTCATGCCGAACTCCGTTTGAGGGTTCCCTGTCCAGAACGATGTCGGCGACTACGATTGCACCGGTGATCGGGTTCCTTCTCGTATGGACAAGACACATCCGAACCTGGGGGTGCCGGTTGATGACCGCCTCAACTTCCTCAGGATGAACTTTGAGACCGCCAACGTTAATCACTCCGTCTCGCCGCCCGGCAAAATAGTAACGGTCACCGCGCAGTTCGAGCATATCGCCGGTGTCAACGAATCCGTCTGGACCGCTGAGAGTTTTTTCCACGCGGCCGAGGTAACACGCCGCGGTACGGCTGGATCGGATTCGAAGGGAGCCATCCTCCACCTTCATTTCCACGCGAGCATCCGGCTGTTCGATGAACTTTGCCGGAAATCCGGCCAAGCCATCGTTGACATCAAACGCGACACCCGCCTCCGTCGAAGCGAAAGCGTGGCCGATCCTCGCCTGCGGATAGAAGCATCGAAGCTGGTTAAGGATCGCCTGGTCGACAATTTCCCCAGACAGACGGATATATTCCGGAGCAATCCTGTGCGCCTCCGCGCTCATGAGTTCCTGACGCCAATGAGAGGGCGTCCCGGAGATGTGCGTGACTCCATGAGCCCCAGCCCGGACCAAATAATCCGTCATCGGCTCCTTGGCATTTGACAGAATGAGCGAGGCCCCAGAAAGAATCGTGCGCAAGAATATCTGGAGACCTCCATAACGCCGAATGTCGTAGAACGTGCCCCATACGATCTCGGGGTTCTTCGCATACTCGATCGCTCCGGCAAGACTCGCCAGAGTGTGCAACGCGAGTTTCGGCAAACCCGTCGTACCAGAGGTGAGGAGGATCCACTCTGTCTGGTGTGACGGGCGACGATCGACGTCGGCTGGAACGATCTTCGCGCTAACCGTGACGAGATTTCGAACCGAAGGAATGTCTGGTCCGAGCGTATCCCGATCGGTCACGATGGCGTCCACCTCGGCTGCCTCCATGACGAATGGAAGATGCCGGACCGGCAAATCGGCAGGGCAAAGAACCACGCGCCGTGCAACCCCATCAAGCTCGACCAGTGCTAATGCCGCGGCGAGCTGGTCTGTACTCGCGATAAGGACTGACCGCCCGCGTAACTCCTCGCACCGGCCACCGAGAGACGACCCGTGAACCAAATCACTCAGCGCGACACGTGCCTGAGCTCCGCACAGAGCACTATTGGTTGTGCCCCCAAGGCTCGTGAGAGCGTTCCAAAGAGACACTTGCCTACCCGGCTGCATTTTCGTAAGACTTGACGAAATCGCCCAGTGTAACCGGAAAGGGCGAATCATCCGCGGCACTGAACGGATCCACACCGTACATATCCTCAAGCCTGGCGACGATGACGGCAAAACATAGCGAATCGAGGCCGGATTCCAGCAGCGGCAAATCGTCAACGAGCGGCGCCAACCGTCTGTTCTGTTCTTCGGCGACTTGCTTGAACTGGCTTAAGACCTCGGATCTTACCGAGATTAAGTGATCATTCTCTGATACTTGCATTTGTGTGGACATAGTGAGTTTATTGGACCTGAGTCGAGCCAAAACGCGTCATTGCGATCCTGGGATAGCGCCCAGTTCGAACACCATATCTCTTGAGAAACGCAGCTACCTCGTCACCCAGATCATTCGAGGCGCGAGTCTGTTCTTTCTTAGCGATGTCGATCCACGTGATATTTCGGGAACTTAGCGAATCCCTTACGTCAGCAGGAATCTCCCAAAGACTGAGAAGTACATCGAGTTTGATTGCCGGCGAATCCTTAAGCATCTCGCGAACGTCTCCGTCTGTGGCCAATAACCGCCAAGGCCGGCTTTTCTTCCACCAGCGGCCTTTTGGCTGCGAGATCTCGTAGCAATCGCCGTTTTTTTGGCAACCCAAGCCCGACCCAACAAAGAAGCGGATCATCTCCGTTACGATGCTTCGGAACATCGCTACCTTCTCTTCATCTGAGACCTGCTTCGGAAAGACCGGCGCCTTCCCGACGATTCGAGCCGGATATCCCACCGCCAGGGAATTGGGCGGAATAATGCCCGATACCACCGAGTTTGCCCCTACCTTCACGCCGTCACCGATCTTTGAGCCCGAGAGAACAAACACTCTCCATCCCAAACCTACCCGGCTGCCAATCTCAATCGGCGCAAATTCGACCGGATAGCCCTCAAACTGGCTATGAAATGAAGAGTGGCCGAATATCAGACAGTGCCCGCCGATTCCGGAGTCATCACCAATCACGATCGACTGCGCCGGATTGATAAAAGTCAGTTGCTGGATCTGACAGTTGCGGCCAACCACAAAGCGGGAGTCGGGGTTCTGCAGCCCACCCACAAATACCTGCTCGTTAATCTTGGTGTCCTCGCCGATTTCGATGTACGGAGTATCCAGAAATGTCAACGATCCAATCTGGACGTGCGAACCCAGGCAGATTCCTTTTCCCCGAATAATCGTGAGAAATCCAATCGAGGTGTGATCACCCACTTCCACCTGTTCGCCAGATATCACCGACCCGAAACCGATCGATACGCCCTTTCCGATCCGATGACCTTTTAGCCGGTAAAGAAGAACCTTGATAAATCCCGGCCACAACCCGTAGAGAAGGACGGAGCGGATAGGGATACGCGGCTTTTCGATAAGCATTCTGCAATCGCGATCATGGCCGCCTTGAGTCGGCCTTATTTTAGGAGCCGCGTCGTGAATCTAGCTAGCGTTGAGTTGAATCCGGCTCGACGATTGTCTGGATCAAGGTGCGAAGCAAGTTCACCCCCTCGAGCAAGTTTTCTTCGGGCTCGGCGGGATTGAGCGCCATCTCCGCGCCCAGAGCGCGGAACAACCCCGCCGTATGGGCCACATCGCACACCCCGTGCACATCCGTGTAGACAAACTCCGCCGATCCCTGTGCGGCCGCAAGATCTGCCAAATAAGCCATGAATTTCTGAATGAACCCTTCAAAGAACGCCATCATAGCGAGGATCTGGACTCCGGAGAGCCGCCCTACGAACAGGCGAACGTTCGTCAGATCCCGGTGAACCGCAATGGCGTCATGATCCGTCGGGATCGCGTGGGCAGCGAGAGCGAACTCTCGCAGCATTCTCGGGTGGGAATCACGAACCTCTTCATGAAGGTTCTCGATGATGATCGAACGGGACTCTTCTGAGCTGACGGCGAGATAAGCGCCGGTCATCCAGTAAATAAAATTGCCCTCGAGCACGGCGGAATATCGGGCAATAATCCCGCGCCGCTGGTCGCTGGATACCTCTTTAGAATCTGGTAACCATGCCATGAGGTCTTCGATGGCACGCTCCACATCCTGTTGAACCGCTGTCTCGAGCGCCTGGCTCGCATTTTCTGTGATACTTGATACAGTAGTCATAAAGTCCGTCCTCCCGACGCTGTGATTCCCGCGCCCCCGTCCCACTTAACCAAGCCGCTCCACACTGGGGCACGCTACCGCCCTTCCGCTCCCATCAAAAGTATCTATTTCTCTGACCTGGGATAGGATACCAAGTAAAAGCAATTCGACGGCCAGACGGGCGATCGGGCCTATCTCGCTGTTGCTAAAGCAGTTTTGGCGAATCTTCGTAGTGGGGATGCACCCTCCGGAGTACCAAATTCTACGACAAAATGAAGAAAGTTTGGAGAATATCGAGTCAATGCCGCTGAGAGGTTCCCATTACGGTTGGCTGCAATTCTTCATTTCTGAAACCTGCCGGTCTTCCATGCGAGCGATGCCGGCTAGGCCCATCTAAACCAAAGCTTTCGGGCTCTTCATTTCAATGCCACCCAGGCAATTAACTTCAAATTTGTCACTGCGACGCGCCCTATTGAACTGCAGGCGCCTTTATTTCCGGGACCATGATGAAATCATGTTTGTTGCGCAAATTCACGCCCGCATCGAGCTCCACAATCGTCCTTCCAACGCACCGCAAGCGCAGCGACTTGGCGATCATAGCCATATGGATCTGCATCTCGATTCGAGCAAAGGATTCTCCAATACATTTCCTCGGTCCCGCTGAAAACGGTAGCATCGCGAGCGCATGCTGGCTTTGATCCTGCTCGGATCCGAACCGATCCGGGTCGAAGCGCTCTGGAGCCGTCCAAAGGTCAGGATGACGTTGGATCAAAAAAGGTGAAATATAGATTTCCGTTCCAGCGGGAACGATATAGTCGCCGAGTTTATCCTCCCTGAGCGCTCTACGCGTCATCAGCCAACCAGCCGGATACAAGCGCATCGTCTCTTCAATGACTTGGCGCGTGTAGGCGAGTTTTTGGAAATCGCGAAGTTCTAGAACCTCGATGCTCGGTAAACTACCGAGCTCCCTCGACAGCTTTTCCTCGACGTCAGGATGCTCCGAGAGCAGATACCAGGTCCAATTCAATGTGCTGGCGGTAGTTTCATGCCCTGCGACGATGAGGGTCATGATCTCACTGACCAATTGGCGATCTGGCATACGCTCGCCCGTTTCCCGATCCCGCGCCTCCATGAGCATACCGAGAAGGTCCGCGCACATCCTGCTCTCTTTCCGCCTTCGTGTGGCAATCTGAACGACGATTTTCCCCAAAGCCCTGAATGCTTGGGCAAACTGCAAGTCGCGTGCCGATTCACTAGAAAGAATACTGAAAGGCTCAGCAACCTGCTCATAATCGTCTCCGAAGATAGAAATGAGCACCACCTCCAGAATCATCAGGCTAATGTCACGAGTGACATTAACAGTGCCTCGCTTCTGGGCCGCATCCTCCCATTTCCTGAGTAACTTGACGTTAGCCGTTGTAATGACATTCAGCAGGGCGCCCATGACGTCGCTGTGGAATGCCGGTTGAATCATGCGTCGCTGACTCTTCCAAAATTCGCCTTCGCTCACCATGAGGCCATTTCCGAGAAGCAAGCCAACGCGTTTGATTGCCTGACCTTTCTTATAGTTCTGCCAGTTCTCGCGGAGGACGTAATGGGCGTACCGAGGGTCACTGACCACAAATACGTCGGAACCGTAGATCGACGCTTTAAAGAGGTTTCCGAATTGCGTGAAGTGATCACACAGCCAACTCAAGAGATCTTGAGACGGGTCGAACTTCTCTGAGGGTCCAGACGGGACTCGCTTAGGCTTGGTAATCATCACTACAGGCTTCTTCCTGTGACCGAGTTCGCCGTTGCGACGGCGCTTCCGGTGATTGTAACGCCGATGTTTGTAGATGACAATCATTCTTTCGCGGACTTATAGAAAAAAAGTCACAGCATAACGCGTCGGGATCCGCCCCGTAGTGACAAGATTTGCAATTTAACGACTGCCAGGAGGCTATTTTCGTGATGCTGACAAAGGAACCGCGCGAAATAAAATTCAAGACTCAGGCGGTCGATCGTGGATAGTCGCGTTCCGATAACGGTTGCGATTGCGGCTACCTCATGGACCGCGCTTGAAATCGCCAATCTTAGGAATATCGGCAAGGAAAACCAACGGGCTTCAGGCAGCTGACCTCTCGCCGGCCTAGAACGGGTGAGCACCAGCAAATTGGGAAACGGCTTCAAAATCTCCTCGTCTGTCATGGCAATCGGCACGGAAATATTGGGACTGGGATCAAATCCAATTGTTCGGCATCAGTTGCCTAAGTTTCCTCGTTTGGCTGCCAACGCGTTCGAAAGTCATCCCCAGTAAGTTATTGATTAATAGAGATATCTCCTTTTCCTTCCTTTTGGGCATTTACCTGCTTTGTTACGGACCAACCTCCGTTACAAGCTTGGAGCTTAGTCCCCGAACCGCGAGAGAAACAGCACGGAATGGGACCAAAAGGGCGGTAGCTTACCCAAACGTGTGACGGAGGGGCAGTCGCCGAGCCTTCAAAATGATGCAGACCGAGCAGTCTAACCATCAGTGGTTTGCGCTCAGGGTGAAGTCCCGCCATGAAAAAGCCGTTGCCCTGGCTGCCCGCGGCAAAGGATTTGAGGAATTTCTACCGCTGTACCGATGGCGGCAGACCTGGTCGGATCGTTCGAAGTGGGTGGAAATGCCGCTGTTCCCCGGCTATGTCTTCTGCCGGTTGGACCCAGCTCGAAGGCTCCCGCTGTTGACGATTCCGGGTGTTCTAAATTTCGTCTCTATGGGAAGGACGCCAGTTCCTATCGAAGACGCGGAGATTGCCTCCGTGCAAGCGGCAATACGATCCGATCTGGTAACCGAGCCATGTTCGTTCGTCGATGGCGGCCAGCGCGTGCGGCTTGAGCGAGGGCCTTTGGCGGGCACGGAAGGGGTTTTGATCGAAGCTGCAGAGCGGCACCAGGTGGTCGTGAGCCTAACTATTCTGAGGCGATCGATCGCGGTAAACATTGAACGCCGATGGGTCGAGCCTCTCTCGCTCCAGATGACCGCAGGAATCAACGGGATTTAACGAGTCGGGCAGGTTAAGTCAAGCCATGTGGAAAATGCGACGCTCAAGATCAAATTCTCGCTCCGAGGAAGACGGTAACTCGCTAAGCGACTGCGGGTTGGTCTCCGAGGAGTGCTTCGCCCAAATGCTGCATGTGGAGCAAAAGAGAACCGAGCGCTCCGGCAAATGCTTTGTGCTGATGCTGTTGGAATTCGGCAGCGTCCTCACGGCTGGGAAACAGAGCAGGGCCATTGAAAAGGTGCTTTCGGCTTTGTCTCATTCGACCCGCGAGACAGATGTCAAAGGATGGTACAAGAGTCGGTCCATCCTTGGAGTCGTTTTTACAGAGATCGTGCCTGCCGAGGCCGATTCTGTTGGGAGTTTTCTCCTGACCAAGATCCGAAGCCTCCTGGTCACCGCCTTAGCGGACCAAGAGCGCCACATTCAGATCTCCATCCGAGTTTTTCCGCATGACTGGGACAAGAAGGGGCCCGGTAATCACACCGGTTCGGCGCTACCTGCCGAGCTTCTGGATCACCGCAGTCAAAAGAAGGTCGCCCTCGGGATGAAAAGGTCTGTTGATGTCATTGGCAGCCTTCTAGCCGTCATTGCCTTTTCCCCTATCTTCGCCGCCATCGCGCTCGCGATCAAGTTGACATCCAAAGGTCCTGTTGTATTTCGCCAGCAGAGAGTGGGTCACTACGGAGAACGATTTGAGTTTCTGAAATTCCGCTCGATGCGCGAAGGGAACAATCACGCAATTCACCAAGAGTTCGTGAAGGAGCTCATTGCAGGTAGTGTCGGAGCGGCAAGCGAGTCGAGTCGGCAGAAGCCAGTATACAAGCTAACAAACGACCCAAGGGTCACTTCGATCGGTAAATTTCTTCGGCGCTCGAGCCTCGACGAGCTACCCCAATTTCTGAACGTGCTGAAGGGCCAGATGTCGCTCGTAGGGCCGCGCCCGCCTATCCCCTACGAGGTCGAATGCTATGAAATCTGGCACAGGCGGCGTTTGCTGGCTGTGAAGCCAGGGATTACTGGGTTGTGGCAGGTCAAGGGTCGAAGCAGAACAACATTCGACGAGATGGTGCGACTGGATTTGCAATACGCCCGGACTTGGTCATTGTGGATGGACGTCCGGATTCTACTGCAAACTCCGCGGGCAATGGTGTCTGGCGACGGCGCACATTGAGCCGGGAGTCTCTAAGGCAAGACTCTTACTCCCATAGATTCAATTCAAGACCGGAGGGCAGGAATAAATCATGATCAAATTTGGCGTTATCGGCTATGGCTACTGGGGTCCGAACATCGTTCGCAATCTTCGCGCACTCGATACGGCAACAGTAGTCACAATCTGTGACAAGAGCTCCGCTGCTTTGCGGCGGGCAAAGCAGGCGCATCCTGACGTCCAGGTAACCTCTGATTTTACCGATGTGTTGTCGTCGCCCGACATAGATGCAGTGGCGGTCATCACTCCGGTATGGACACATTTTGAATTTGCGAAGAAGGCGCTTCAGAACGGCAAACACGTCTTTGTCGAGAAGCCGTTTACTACCACTTCGGCTCAGGCGCTGGAGCTTATCGAGCTTGCCGAGAGAAACAATCTCCAGATCATGGTAGATCACACGTTCCTCTTTACCGGCGCGGTCAAAAAAATCCATCAACTAATCGATGACAGCACGCTCGGTAAGCTCTATTATTATGATTCAACCCGAGTCAATCTGGGCCTGTTTCAGCACGATGTCAATGTCCTCTGGGATCTCGCGCCACACGACCTCGCCATCGTCGACTATCTGATCGACCAGCAGCCCGAGGCGATTGTTGCCACTGGTCAAGCACACTTTAACGGCCTGACCGATGTAGCCTACCTGACCGTGTACTATCCGGACAACGTCATTGCTCATATCAACGTGAACTGGCTATCCCCCGTAAAAGTTCGGACGACCCTTATCGGCGGGGAGAAGAAGATGCTGGTCTGGGATGATCTCGAAGCTGACGAAAAAATCAAGGTTTACGATCGCGGTGTTCAGATGAATAGCCGAGAAGGCGTGTATGACCTCCTCGTGAGCTACCGCTCTGGAGATATGTGGTCGCCAAAGATTGAAAACGTGGAGGCCCTCAAGGCCGAGTTGTCCTACTTTGTTGGATGCATTACAAATAGCGACCGACCATTTAACGATGGCATGTCCGGCCTGCGAGTCGTGAGGATGCTCGAAGCGGCCGAGGAATCGCTCAAGGGCAAAGGGGCGGCTGTTTACGCGTGAACGACTACAGATGCATTGCCCCAGACGTGAAGCTGGGGAAGAACGTCGAGCTTTCGCAGCGGCACTTGCAGAAGGGTACGATTGGCTGGGCTACGCGCCCGGCACCTTCCCCATCACCGACCCGTCGCAGGTGTCGTTACCCCGTCCACTCGGGTCTGGGGAGGGATGGGCTGTCGCGGGTGGCGGATGGGCTGGTGGGACACTTGTCCGAGCAGTCTGCGAGTGCCATTGCGGAACCTGTATAAGCTGACCAACCCAAATGGATAGACAGACATCAATGGATAGACAGACATCGAAGAATGCCTGCCCACTTTGCGCTGAAACCCAACCGGTCAACGCAAGGCGCCAATCATGAGCGCAGTACTCACTGCACAGTCGAATTGTGAGGCGATCCTTTCAATTTGGCAATCCTCGGGGATCGAGGTCAGCGAATGGAAATTGTCAACTGCGCCCGGTAAAGAAAACGGGAGAAGGTCGTTTTCATGTGCGGAATAGTTGGCGTCCTAGGATTTCAGAATAGCAATTTTCGGGTTACGGAGCCGTATCTGGCCCGCCTGCGCGATCAGATGATTCATCGGGGGCCGGACGGCGCCGGTCTTTGGATCGACCAGGCCGTAAACGTCGGCTTAGGGCACCGTCGGCTCGCTATCGTCGACCTCTCGCCGGAGGCTGACCAGCCGATGTGCAATGAGGATGGGAGCCTCTGGGTTTCTTTCAACGGCGAGATCTACAATCACGCCGAGATTCGTCAGGATCTCAACCGCATCCGGCGGCGCCCTTGGAAAACCCATCACTCAGATACTGAGGTCATCCTCCAGGCTTTTGAAGAGTGGGGTATCGACTGCCTGAACCGGTTTCGCGGAATGTTCGCAATCGCGATCTGGGACGGTCGTTCCCGCGAGATGTGGCTGGTTCGCGACCGGATCGGCATAAAACCACTGTATTACACGCTGGACAACGGCCGGCTCGCGTTCGCGTCCGAGATCAAGGCGCTTTTCGCCGATCCCACCCAAAGGCGCGATATTGACGAAGAGTCGCTGTTCCACTATCTCTCGTTCCTCACGACCCCGGCGCCGCGCACCTTGTACCGTGGAATCCACAAACTTCCGCCAGGGACGTGGCTGCGCGTCCGCCCGGACGGAAGCGTTCAGGAACATCGTTATTGGGACGTCTGGGAGCACACCAATCCGCTCATAGGCGTTCCGGAGCCTGAACTTATGGAGCGCCTCATGGCCGAGCTCCGAACCGCCGTCCGTTTACGGAAGATGGCCGACGTTCCAGTCGGCGTCTTTCTTTCCGGTGGAATCGACTCAAGCTTGAACGCGGCCTTGTTCTCCGAGGGCGAATCCGAACCGGTGCGCACCTTCACTGTCGGGTACGAGGGCACCTTCGCATCCGCTCCTAGCGAGATTGGCTACGCTCGCCAAATGGCTGCCAGAGTCGGGGCAAGCCATCACGAGATCCTGTTGAACGTCCATGATGCGATCGGGTTCCTCGACCACATGGCCCGGCTCCAGGACGAACCCATAGCGGACCCTGTTTGCGTTCCCCTCTACTACCTGTCGAAGCTGGCTCGGGAACACGGATGCATCGTCTGCCAAGCCGGTGAAGGCTCGGATGAACTGTTCTGCGGCTATCCCCTCTGGCTCAGATATCTGCAGTTGCAGCGCGCCGACCGTCTTCCCGTGCCTTCCACGATCAAGCGATTGGGCTTGGGCGCAATGGCGGCCTGCGGCATGGATAGTGATTTCTATTACGAATGGCTACGGCGCGGGGCGACCGGTAAGCCGGTGTTTTGGGGCGCAGAGGAAGCCTTTCCGCATGTCCAGAAACTTCGATTGCTCCACCCCGACCTGCGGAAACAGTTCCGCGGTCTTACTTCGTGGGATGCGATTTCGCCCATTCGTGAACGGTTTCTCGCAACCGCATGGGACAAGTCCGATCTCCATTGGATGACATATCTGGAACTCAACCTTCGCCTCCCTGAGTTGCTACTAATGCGCCTTGATAAGATGAGCATGGGCGTTAGTCTCGAAGCCCGAGTTCCTTTTCTCGATCATAAGTTCGTGGAACTCGTGCTCAGCATACCGACTGAGGCTAAACTAGGCTCCGGAGGGACGAAGTATCTTCTCAAGAAGGCCGTCCGCGGAATGTTGCCTGATGACCTCATCGACAGAAGAAAGCAGGGCTTCTCCGTTCCGCTGCCCGAGTGGTTCCACGGCGCACTTGGCGAGACTGCTCGGAGCGAGTTGCAGGATCTCTGCAGCAACACTTCTTTCCTGGACCATGGTGAAGTCATGAAGCTGCTGGACGGCCCCGCGCGGGCGTCCGCCTGGTACCTCCTCAACTTCGCGCTGGCCGTCCGACATGCGCAACAGGGGGCCGAACCTGTCGCGGTTGTTTAGCAGATTGAGACGGCTATCCAAAAAATGGTCCCGAGAATGTCGACGAAGTCGTTCCACTGAGCGGGTTCACGAGGGGGCTTTATACTCAATCTAATTGAATTAGGCAGATGCACGCATACAGGGCCCGATGATGGTTCGTTTCTCGTATACCCGGTAACTGCAATACGATGTCATGCATGAGTGGGGTTATTCGAAGTGATACGCGGAAGGTGCTTCTCATTTCCAACCCGGTGATGCACTACAGAGTGCCGGTCTATAATTACTTTCACAAGAGATTTCGCGAGTCAGGTTATGAGTTTTCGGTGATTGCGAACCGACTTCAAGAAGACAATCGAAAACCTATTGAGTTTGGCTTTCAACAACTTCCGTTTGATTTCCTGAAGTACCGCAAAGTTATCACTGATTTAAACCCATCGGCGATTATACTGTTCCTTCATATGAAGGACCGGATCATCTGGCCCCTGCTCCATTGGTTTAAGGTTCGAAGGATCCCCTTCGCATTCTGGACGAAAGGCGGAAACTGGGACGATCCGGATAGCCGGTTCAAGTACTGCCTCTTTAACTACGTGCACGCACTCAGCGATGCCTTGATCCTATACTCTGCCGCTTGCAAGGACTACGTCCATCCACGCTTTCATTCAAAAGCATTCGTCGCGAACAACACGTTGAACTTCGAGTCCTTCCCGCGTCTTGCGGAGACCAAGGAGGAAATCAAGCGCGACCTGGGAATCGCCTTTCCCAAGACAGTCCTGTTTATGGGAAACATGGCCGCAGATAACGGGCGGAAGAGAGTTGAACACCTCATCGAGATCTTTGGTACCCTGGCGCGCGAGGACGTGGGGTTGGTGCTGGCAGGTCCGGGGATGAGTTCGGATTTGCAAGGGCGGCTTAATCCGCGAAATACACGCTACTTCGGCAACGTTCAGGACCCCGAGGACCGGCAGATCAGCCGCCTGTGCAAGATGGCCGACGTTTGCGCTATTCCCGGCCATGTGGGCCTTAGCCTCAACCAGGCTTTTTACTGGGGGTTGCCCGTTATTACCGAGGAGGGATACCACCCGCCGGAAATCGCCTATCTGAAGCCTGGCCGCAATGGGTTCATCGTTCCGAGCGGCGCGCTGGACGCATTCGCGGCGCGAATACTCTACGTGCTCGACCACGACGATGTCAGGGCGGAGTTGTCCAGAAACGCAACGATCGACATTCGCAGAGAAGCATCGACGGAGAACATGTTCCAGGGGTTCCGTAATTGCGTCGAGAGGCTCGCGGGACAGTAGAACCAGCGTAGCCCACCAAAACTCTTTGGAAATTATGAAACCCGAATCGAGCCACATCGCGGTATGCCTGTGTACCTACAAACGGCCACAGATGCTTAAGCGTCTCTTGGACGACCTGAGCGACCAGGAAACGCACGGTGCGTTCACGTTCTCGATTGTGGTCGCGGATAATGATCAGTCCCAATCTGCCGAGGCTGTTGTATCGGCTTTCGCGACCAGGTCGAGTGTTCCGGTGACTTACTGCGTGGAGCCTCGGCAAGGTATTTGCTTCGCCCGTAATCGAGCCATTGAGCACGCCACCGGGAACTTCGTGGCGTTCATCGATGACGACGAGTTTCCGGCTCGGTGCTGGCTGCTTGAGCTGTTCCGGGCATGCAGCGCTGATGGGGTGGACGGCGTCCTTGGGCCCGTTCTCAGGCACTTCGATGAAACACCGCCGCAGTGGCTGATCAAGGGCAACTTCTACAAACGGCCGCGCCATTCGACGGGCTTCGTGATCCATTGGAGGGAGGGACGAACCGGCAATGTTCTGCTGAAACGCAGGGTTTTCGAGCCCGACGAGCCTCCGTTTGACCCGAACTTTCATAGAGGCGGGGACGTGGATTTCTTCAGACGAATGACTGAAAAGGGGCGCATTTTCATCTGGTGCGATGAGGCTGTTGTTTACGAGGTGGTACCGCCGGTACGTTGGACCCGTTCATTCATGCTGAAGAGGGCCTTACTGCGGGGGACCATCGCTTCGAGGCGTGGACCTCTCCGGCTAAGCAGCATTGGAAGATCAATGGTCGCTGTACCGGCTTATGTCTTTGCCCTGCCGTTTGCGTTCGTGCTAGGACAACACCGTTTCATGGATCTGCTCATCCGGCTCTGCGATCACATCGGCAAACTCTCGGCACTGATGGGTTACAAACCCCTAAAGAACGAATACGTAACCGACTAACTAATCGGCACGGGTCTTCAAGCAACATAAACTGAAGTGGCTATGCTAACAATTGCTGGATATGATGTCTTAGTGGATCACAGGCGCCTGCTCCGAGTCGGCCGCATTGTCGGAGACAGCTATGTCGGCATCGACGATCCGAAGGCCGTTATCCAAGGGCTGAAGGGGTGTAGTACTCGGGTCGACCTGTTCACTTTCACGCAACTCCTACCTGACACCAGAGCGCACTTCAGCTTTCCCGTGGAGTGGGACAACTGGGCGGTCATCGAAGTGTCTACCTACGAGCACTGGTGGACCAAACAAGTCGACAACAAAACGAGGAACATGGTTCGCAAGGCCGAGAGGAAGGGCGTTGTTGTTCGTGAACTGCCTTTCGACGATCTCCTCATCGAGGGAATCCGGGCAGTTTACGACGAGTGCCCAGTCCGCCAAGGCAAGCGCAACCGGCATTACGGATTGGACCAGTCGACCGTGCGGAAGCTGGAAGCAACCGTTCTCAACAACAGCATCTTCCTCGGCGCCTTTTGCGAGGACAAGATGATCGGCTTTGCAAAACTAGTGGTCGATGGTAGCCAGAAGCAGGCCAAGATAATGAATCTGCTCGCCATGGTGGAGTACCGGGAGAAAGCCCCGATGAACGCGCTGGTCGCGGAGGCCGTCCGAACTTGCGCAGAGCGCGGGATACCCTATTGCGTCTATGGAGGTTTCACGTACGGGAAGAAGCAGAACGATTCGTTTACGAGTTTCAAGTCAAATAACGGGTTTCAGCCTGTTATGATTCCTCGCTACTACGTACCCCTGAATTCGATCGGCGCAATCGCCTTGCGGTTCGGGCTGCAACACAGGCTGCGGGATCATTTGCCCGAATGGTTCGCCTCCAGATTGCGAATCCTGAGGAGCAAGTGGTACGACACAGCGCTGCGAACGTTTCGATCTGCCCAATAGCGAAAATACGGAATGCCTGGAATCGTAGGACTGATCACGCGAATGCCCCGAGAGTGGGCGGAGCCCTTGTTGCAGCGGATGGTGGAGAGCCTTCGTCACGAGTCATTCTATGTAACTGGAACCTGGATTGACGAGCCATTAGGCGTATATTGCGGATGGGTGGCTCGCGACAACTCGTTCTCCGCAAGCATGCCGCTCTGCGATCCGCGCGGCGAGGCTTTGTTGATTTTCTCGGGCGAAGAGTACTCCGGCTCGGGCGCCTCGGCCCACCCGTCTGGGCGGCGCGACGAGGTGGACGGACCAAGGTACCTCCTTGATCGGGTGCAACAGGATCCCAAGTTTCCGGCAACTTTGAACGGCCGCTTCCAAGGGCTCCTCGCAGATCGGACGCGAGGTTCGGTCTTGTTGTTCAACGATCGATATGGAATGCACAGGCTGTACTATCACGAATCCGGCGGAGCATTCTACTTCGCTGCGGAAGCCAAGGCCATTTTGGCCGTGTGCCCCGAACTCCGGCGGGCCGACCCCCGAGGCTTTGGGGAACTGGTTTCGTGCGGTTGCGTATTGGAGAATCGCTCCGTGTTCGAAGGCATCCAGGTTCTACCCCCCGCATCGGCGTGGACCTTTCGGCCAGGTGCGTCTGCCCAGAAGGCCGTCTATTTCCAGCCACGAGAATGGGAAGAACAGGAGCCGCTGGAACACGAGCCGTACTATGAAGAGCTAAAGTCCGTATTCACCCGCAACCTGCGCCATTATTTCGAAGGCAGAGAGCTTATCGGAATGTCCTTGACGGGAGGGTTCGACACCAGAGTGATCATGGCGTGGCGGAAACCCCCACCCGGATCGCTACCGTGCTACACGTTCGGGAGCACGTACCGAGACAATCGGGACGTGATCATCGCGCGGCGGGTAGCCCGCGCCTGTGGCCAGTCCCACCAGGTAATCGTCGCCGGCGACGAGTTGCTCAGGAATTTCCCTAGGTACGCTGAACGTACCGTCTATCTCACGGACGGTTGCGCGGGCGCCATCTCGGCTCCTGTCCTTTTCTCCACCGAAAAGGCGCGAGAGATTGCACCCGCAAGGATGACCGGAAACTATGGCGATCAGATACTCCTCCGCTGGAGAGCTTTCAAGCCGTCCAAACTAACGCCGAGCCTCTTTCATCCTGAGTTCTTCGCCCACGTCAATGCCGGCGCTGAGACGTATCGCACGGCAACCCGGATACACCCGCTTACCTTCGCGGCGTTTCGTCAGGCGCCTTGGTTTCATTACGGACTCTCGGCACTAGAGCATAGCCAGCTGACCCTGCGAACGCCATACCTGGATAACGACTTTGTGCGGACGAATTACAGAGCGCCGCAGTCTGCCTGCACGAACAACGAACTGCGCCTGCGGTTGATTGCAGAAGGCAGCCCCGCCCTTCGGCAGATACCGACGGACCGCGCGAGCGGTGGGTCTGTGCACGTTGCCGCATCCTTGGTCCGCGCCTATCACGATCTGACCTTCAAGGCAGAATATACCTACGACTACGGTATGCCTCAACTTGCGGCCCGGGCCGACCATCTGGTGTCTTGGCTGCACTTCGAACGGCTCTTCCTCGGACGGCACAAGTATTACCACTTTCGAGTTTGGTATCGGGATGCCCTTTCGAAGTACATACGCGAGATGCTGCTTGACGAGCGGACGCTCTCCCGACCTTATTGGAACCGCCGCGCCGTTGAGGCCGTGGTTCGCGGTCACCTCCAGGAGGGCAGAAATTACACTCTTGAGATTCACACACTGCTCACCGTCGAGCTAATCCACCGTCTGTTCATCGACGCATGATACCCTTTGAGCACGCGAAATGTCTCCTAGCCTCGCCACAGTTCTTCTCTATAGCGGTATTATCGGGCTCTTCTTGCTTGATCGGCCAGTCCGCAAGCGCACTTCGACCGGACTCTGGGTCGCCTTCGCCTGGTTGTTTTTTGTCCTGTCCAAGTCACCGGCGTTATGGCTCCAGAGCGGTACAGTGGAATACAATCGGAGCTACAATCTGGACTCGAACCCGCTCAACCTAATTGTATATTCGGCTCTTATCGTATTTGGCCTGATTGTTCTTGCCGCAAGGGGAAATCGAGTTGGAAAGTGCTTGCAAGCTAATTGGCCCATCCTGTTGTTCTACAGCTACTGTCTGATTAGCTGCGTCTGGTCAGATTACACTCTCGAAGTTTCCAAGAAATGGGTCAGATGCCTCGGCGATCCGATCACAATCCTGATCATCCTCACGGAGATTGAACCCGCCACCGCTTTGAACCGCCTGTATGCCCGGCTCGGGTTCGTGCTGTTGCCCCTATCGGTCCTCTTCATCAAGTATTACCCGGAATTGGGGCGCACCTTCAACAACAGCGGGGACTCCATGTTTCGTGGTGTAACCGACCACAAGAATACCCTTGGCGCTGTGTGCTGTGTGCTTGGCCTCGGATTCCTGTGGCGTTTTCTGGATCATTGCCAAAACAAGGGGGCTCTGCGTAGGCGCCGGTACCTATTGGCTGACAGCGCCATGCTCGCGACCACGGTCTGGCTGCTGTGGATTGCCAATTCCGCGACCTCTTCCGTATGTTTTGTTACTGGGGTCATGACCATTCTGGCGTGCCGCGTTGCGATGGTACGGCGAAGACGCTGGGCCTTACACCTCATCGTTGCGGCACTGGTGATCGTCCCCATATATGCGGCCTATTTCAACAGGGACCTCGTCACGAGTGTCGGCCGGAACCCGACGCTGACCGGACGCACTGACCTCTGGCGGCAATGCCTCAGCATCGCTGGTAACCCCTTGGTCGGTACCGGATTTGAGAGCTTTTGGCTTGGTTGGCGGGTACAGAGAATCTGGGACCTAAACGAAGGTATTCGACTGAACGAAGCTCACAATGGCTACCTCGAGGTCTATCTGCAACTCGGCTGGTGTGGAGTGGCACTCCTCGCTCTCGTAGTTGCAAAGAGCTATCCCAGAATCGCACGGGGTCTCCGATCGGACTTCTCATTGGGAGGGCTCAATCTGGCGTACTTAATTGCCGCACTGAACTTCAACCACTCGGAGTCCGACTTCAGGGTGCAATACTGCGTGTGGGTGTTCTTCCTGCTTGCGATTATGTCTGCACCCAGCTGGGCCAAGCCGTCCGGTACCCGCGTGCAGAATGAAGTCCGCACGGAGCACAAGAGCCTGCTGCTTCAGGCCGCAACAACTTCATTTGATGAGATGAGTCCGTCCCCCGAGCGGATGGGTTGGGAAGAGGCGCTGCTCGCATCGGCGAGGCCATCCGCCGAGTCAGGCGACGGAAGTGCGGGTTGGATGAAGTGACGCTCTCAATTCTAGACAAAGTTACAGTATGACAGCCGCGCCGATTTCCTAAATGGGAAGCGAAGGCGCCGGCCAGAAATAAGCTAAGGAGAATCTATGAGTCGGCTACGTATTTTGGTGTTAGGGCAGAATTGTGATCCAGAGAGCGTCAGCATTTCTTTGGTCACCTTTTATCACGCGGCAGCACTCGCCCAACTCCATGATGTTACCCTGGTGGCCCGGTCGTCTGTTGAGGGCGCCCTGCGGCGCGTAAAGGCGCCGTTTCGCGCCATCGAGGTGGTCCGAACACCGCTGTCTGACCGCATCTGGAACTGGGTTTTGCGCTGGATACTCAAATACAACTATGACAGTCAGGCATTGACCGCTTTCAGATATCCGTTTTCTGTTGCCTTTGAATGGCGCGCCTGGCGACAGTTGCGGCGCCGCATCCGTGCGGGCGAGTTCGATGTGGTTCTACGCCTCAACCCGATGTCACCGGCGTTGCCAAGTCCTTTCGCTTTCTTCCTGCGCAACGGGTCTATTCCCTTCGTGATTGGGCCGCTCAATGGAGGTTTGCGCTCCGCGCCCGGTTTTAGCCAGCCGGACAAGAAGAACTTTCGTATGAGGAATCTGTACCGGTTTATGCCTTTTGCCCGGTCCACCTATCGCCATGCGGCAGCGATCATAGCCGCTTCGTCCCACATGCGGGCCGAGTTTGCCCCGTATCGCGACAAGTTGTTCTTTATCCCGGAGAATGGCATTGCTCGCTCCCTGTGTGTCGCCGACTCGCGCAGGCCGGAGCCCGGCGCCAAACTTGAGCTGATTTTTGTGGGCGGCCTGGTTCCCCGGAAAGCTTGCTACCTCGGTCTGCGCGCGGCTGCGACGCTTCTGCGAAGCAATTTGGCGTGCTTTACGATCATCGGCGAGGGCCCGGAGCGAAACAACCTTGAGAAACTCGCGCGATCGCTTGGGGTTGAGAAGGCTGTTGTTTTCCTGGGCTGGCTCGACCACGCTGAAGTCCTCAGACGATTACGATCCGCAGATGTGGTGGTGCTGCCAGCAATTCGCGAGGGTGGTGGGGGCGTGGTCTTTGAAGGTCTCGCGAATGGCTGCGTGCCTGTCATCCTTGACTACGGCGGGCCCGGGGATATCGTTCACCCAGAAGTGGGGTACAAGGTTCCCCCTACCAGCGATGACGATGTGGCATCGCAGATGGAGAAGATTCTGAGGGATCTCGCGGGTGATCGGGGCCTACTCAATCGCCTGCGCCGGCAAGGTATGTCCTACGCGCGGGAATGCTTGACTTGGGAGGCGAAGGCGCAGAGCACGACGCAAGTCCTGAATTGGGTTGTTGGGCGAGGTCCGAAGCCAGAGCTTCCCCCATCCAGGATGGCACGGGTAAAGTGTGTGATTGATCTTGAGAACGCTGGCGCGGGCAGCCTTCGAAGCGATGTCACAGCAGGCGCTTGAGGATCGGCGAGTGACTTGGCCGGGAAACATCGGAGAACACAGAGGAGGAAGGAATTGGAGATTCACGAGCGGAAAAAGGTAATGGTCGTCATCGGAACGCGGCCTGAGGCGATCAAACTGGCACCGGTCGTGCTGGAATTGGAGAAGAATGGGGCGCACTTTGAGACTCAGATCTGCGTTACCGGGCAGCACCGGGAAATGCTTGGCCAGATGCTACGAGTTTTCGGTCTGCGACCGGACCACGATCTAAGTGTTATGAAGGCGGGACAGGGCCTTGCCGAGGTGACGTCGGCCTGCCTGACCGGGCTCGACCGGGTCCTGCGGGACCAACGCCCGGACTTGGTGCTCGTGCAGGGGGACACGACGACAACGCTTTCAGCCGCGCTCGCTTCTTACTACCACCACATTCCGGTTGGACACATCGAAGCTGGCCTGCGTACTGGGAAGAAGAATGATCCTTTTCCCGAAGAGGTCAACCGTCGCCTCGCGACCCACCTTTCGGATTTCCATTTCGCCCCCACGGAAGTCGCGCGGGACAACTTACTTTTAGAAGGGGTCCGACTGGAGGACATATTGGTAACAGGAAATACGGTTATCGATGCGTTGTTACTCGCGCAGGCGCGCTTGACTGAGGAACCAAGCCGGGCCGTCGATTGCTTGGGCGCGACCGACGGGTTGCGCATCATCCTAGTGACCGCTCATCGCAGAGAGAGTTTTGGTCTACCCTTTCGCCGAATCTGCGAAGCGATTCGAGCCATTGCAGAGAAACGACGAGACGTCCTGGTCGTTTATCCCGTTCACCTGAACCCCAACGTGCAGGCCCCGGTGCGCGAAATTCTCGACGGGTTGCCCAACGTCAAGCTGCTCGTGCCGCTTGACTACTTCTCCTTTGTGGCCTGCATGCAGCGTGCTTACATCTTGCTCACCGATTCCGGAGGGATTCAGGAAGAGGGACCCTCGCTTGGTAAGCCAGTTCTGGTGATGCGCGAAGTCTCAGAACGCCCCGAAGCAATCGCTGCCGGCACTGCGTGCCTCACGGGCACAAACCCCGAGCGAATTGTCGAAGCCGTGAGTTCGCTGCTTGACGACCCGGCGCGCTACAGGCAAATGACGAGCCGCCCCAATCCCTACGGCGATGGTCATGCTGCTGAGCGAATCGTCCAGTTCCTCACCACCCGGCTCATCAGCCCGCCATCTTAAGCGGCATGCCTCATTGAGAGGCCGCAGCACACTACCACCTCCGCCGGTCGGCAGCGCGGGGGGCAGCTGGTGGGGCCACTCGCGGGGCGAAGGCGAAGGTTTCCTGCGCCTGGATTTGGCCTTGCCGCAGGATCCGAAGCCGGACCTCCCGTCACCGACAACGTCGAACATGGAGCATGCCAAGTGATGAAGGTCGCCTTCTCGGCCGCGCACGCTCCGTCACCGAAGGGGTGGTCGCGCGCGGAGATTGCAGACCTCGGTGGCTGGAATGAGCCGGGCAAACAGAGCACGGGTGCCCTATTGTGGACGGCTAGACTTGGGAAAGACAATGACCCCATTTGACCCTAACGGCGCCTTCCGCCCTATTGCTGGAGCCAACGAACTGCGAGGCCTGGTAGTTCGTGGCGCAGCCGCGACGGTATCCGCCTCAGGGCTGGCGCTCGCGGCCCAGGTAATCAGCACGGTCACGCTGGCGCGCCTGTTGACGCCTGCCGACTTCGGCGTGGTGACCATGGTCACCACGTTCAGCCTCCTCTTGGCGAGCTTTGGCCTCAACGGGTTCACGGAGGTGGTCATCCAGTTCGATGAAATTGACCACTACACTGCCAGCAACTTGTTCTGGATCAACTCAGGCTCTGGGCTGGTTCTTGCGATCGCCTTCGCCGCAACGGGGAAGCTGCTCGCGCAATTCTACCGAAATCCGACTGTGGCGAGTGTCGCCACCGGCCTCTCGCTGGGGATCTTCATTGCCGCAGCCTCCGTCATACACTCGGCTCTCCTAAAGCGAGCCATGAAATTCGCGGCAACTTCCACCAACGACGTTGTGGGCCGAGCGGTAAATTCAGCTGTTGCAATCCTGCTGGCCTTGAGAGGTTGGGGGTATTGGGCACTGGTGGCAGGAATCGTTGCGCAACAGCTTAGCATGACGATCGGCGCTTGGTGGCTTTGCAGATGGCTTCCGAGCTTGCCGCGCCGGACGGGCAAGACAGGTACTACAGTGAAGTTTGCGGCGAAAGTCTACGGGCAATTCGGCCTCCGCTACGCCACGCAGAACATCGACAACCTGCTGGTTGGGAGGCAATTCAATGCGGCGGCCCTTGGGTTTTACAAAAAGGCTTATGACTTGTTCGCGCTTTCGGCCAGCCAGCTGACGTCGCCGCTTGACAATGTCGCCCTGGCGGCGTTGAGCCGGCTGAATCAGGACCGCGCCCGCTTCAAGCGATACCTCGCGAATTCGCTTGGCATCATCTCACTCGTGGGCATGGCAGTGAGCGCGGAACTCACTCTGGTCGGCAAGGACGTAGTGCGCCTGGCGCTTGGACCCCAATGGTCGGAGTCCGGCAGAATCTTCGAGCGATTCGGACCGGGAATCGGAGCCATGCTTCTCTGTAGCACCGTTGGCTGGATCCATCTTTCCATCGGGAAACCGGGGCGATGGTTTCGCTGGACTCTAGTGGAGTTAGTGGTCACAGCCTCCTTGTTTCTCGTGGCGCTGCCTTGGGGGCCAGCCGCAATTGCCACGGCATGGAGCGTGTCCTACTGGACCCGTCTGATTCCCGCCTTCTGGTATGCCGGGCGACCAATCGGTCTTGGAGTTTCATTCTTGATAGCCGCTGTCTGGCGGTATGCTGCTGCGTCGCTGGTGGCAGGCTTAGCGACTGCCGCCATCCGAGGCACGCCATTCTGGGGCACTCTTTCAGCCGCGAACTCTGCGTTAGGGGCAACTATCATCACCTCATCGCTGTTTTTCGCGCTTTATCTGGGCACTGTTATCCTGTTGCACTGGGGCTGTACGCCGCTTCTCCAGCTTGCCAGTCTTCTGCGCGAGATCACTCCGTTACGGAAGGCCACGAGACCGGCCGCCGAACCCGTTGGAGCATGCAAATGAGCCAGCAAACAGTTCACTCGCAGAGAGCGGCCGCCGGCTACCTCGCAAGGGCACGAGGCCGGTTGTCGATAGAGGCAACCAGGGCCCTTTTCAGAAAGCCGCTCGCTGTAAAGACCGCGCTTCCCCTGATCTCCTTCACCTTCGATGACTTTCCCCGGTCCGCCTTCCTGGAGGCCGGATCGATGCTGAGGCGGTATGGGGCACTAGGAACGTATTACGTATCACTCAGCCTTATGGGAAAGCAATCTCATATGGGGCCGATGTTCCAGACAGAGGATCTCAAAGAACTTGTCCATCTGGGGCACGAGCTCGGATGCCACACCTTCGGGCACTGCCATTCCTGGAGCACCCCTCCCGACGTATACGAGAGGGCAATCGTCGAGAACCAAGCGGCGCTTCGCGACGTGCTCCACGGGGCCTCGTTCCAGACCTTCTCGTACCCCTTCAGTGCGCCCCGGCTCGCGGTGAAGCAAGTTGCCGGCAGGCACTTCCTTTGCTGTCGTGGAGGGGGCCTGAGGGACGATCGCTATTTTTCTCGCCATTCTGGGGGAGGCCAGACGTTCAACTCCGGGATTACAGATCTCAACCTGCTTTGTGCCTTTTTCTTGGAAAAGAGCAGGGACAATCCTGAGGCCGTGAAGAGCCTGATCGATCAGAATGCCCGTGCCCGGGGATGGCTGATTTTTGCGACACACGACGTTTGCGGGGCCCCAAGCCCCTACGGGTGCACTCCCGATTTCTTCGAGCAGGTTGTGCAATGGGCTTTAGAATCAGGCGCACGGATCCTCCCGGTTGTGGAGGCTGTGGAAGTACTCCGAGCCTCGCAGCCGAAGTGATGAACGCACGCTCCCTGCAGACAGGGCGTCGAGGCGTGCGGCGTGGAGGCCGCCGCCACTCTCTACTCAAAGAGCAGAGTCAAACAGGAAAAACAAGACAGGCAAAGGGTATAGCGGAGTGTTAACTTACGGGGGTCGACGAGGAGCCCAGAGAAGCCCTCCCGAGATCTCTGCGATGCGTTTGACCTACAATTCGTTATCTTTGCCACGGCTTCAACCGGGTCGCCTCCGGAATCTTCTGGAGGCCGCTGACCGATTGGGGAGGAAGATCTCTGACCTGGATATCGAACGACTGCCGCTTTCAGTCTACGGAAGAGAGGATGTCAGCAAAGTTCAATACCAGATCGAGGAGACGATCAGGAAATACGTCCACATTTTGGCGTGGCTGCAGTTCCCGGAGTATTCGGTTGCTCCAGATGTTTTCGTGGACTACGGCGGCGGCCACGGGCTCCTTGGCTGCTTGGCAAGGGAGGCTGGCTTCCCTTGCGTGATCTACAGCGACCTTTTCGAAGGCTGTGCAGACGACGCGCGCAAGCTTGCGGAGAGTCTTGGACTTGCGGCCGATTCCTACGTGTGCGGTGATATCCAGGCCGTTGCAGCCGCGATGAACTCCGAGCGGTCCAACTGGGCGACGCTGGCCTCGGTCAACGTCATCGAGCACATCTACGATATCGGTGACTTCATAAGGACCGCGTGTGCGCTTTCGTCCGGCCCGATGACGTTGGCGCTATCCACGAGCGCAAACCCGCGGAACCCCTTGGTCGTGCGGCGACATCGCCGGCAGCACAGGGAATGGGAATTTACCGACGGTCCGCACAAAGGCAGTTACCCGATGGACACTCTGAAAGCGTTTTGTTCCGTGCGCCGCGACATTATTAGAGCGGCCGTTCCCGAACTGTCCGCTTCGGAGGTGGAGTCCCTTGTGACCGCGACGCGCGGGATGCGGAAGACTGACATCGAGAATTCCGTTCTGGTGTATCGCCAGACTATGGTGATGCCCGCAGTGCCGAAAGATCCAACGAATACCTGCGACCCACTGACCGGGAGCTGGCAGGAACGGCTGCTGGACATCAAAGAGGTCCGCCAAAGATTCGGCGCCTGCAGGTTTGCCGTGCGCCTGATCGGCGGATACTATGCCGGGCATGGATCCCGATCTACGACTCGCACTCTTAGCAAGGCCGTCGCGTATTGCCTAAACTATGGCATCAGCGTGCTTGGTTCTCAAGGGGCGCGCATAGCTCCATGTATCATGTTCCATGCGACGCGGCGGTAGAATACCCGATCTCATCGTTCAACCAGCGCGATCCTGTCAATCAGGCGCCTGGGCGGCTCAACTTTGGCTAGCAGTGACCACCATACAATATAGATCCATCCAGTCGTGGAGGCTTTGAAGGTCTCCGAGCCTTGCAGTCGAAGCGATAACGCACGCTCCATGCAGGAGAAGCGTCGAGTCGTGCGGCGTGGAGCAAAGGTCATTGAAGAATAACTGAGACGCTTGTGGGAGGTGCCGCAGAGGATGATGGAGCAAAGGTCGCGCCGATGTTCGGCGCACTCCCAACGAGCACCTGCCTCCCCGTGGAATCCGAATACAGCCACACAGCGTCGCCTACGGTCCGGCTGAATCCGCTCGCCATAGTGAGCGTTTTGGTTGAGTAGTTTACCGCCGTGATGCAGACATGATTGCCAACCGTCGTGACAGAGATGCAATCGCCATTGACGCCAATGATGCCCGAGCCATCTTGGAAATAATCGGCGTCGGTCACAACAAGTGAGGTTCCAGCACCAGAGTCGCCCGCCGCAACGGTTGTCAGATAGGTTCCAGCGGCAATGGCGGGTGAACCGGCCTGTAGGCGGAAATCATTTCCTGCAAGATTCACGAAGTTGGGGTTATTACTCGGTGATGCTCCTATATATCCCAGTAGGTTTCCCGGATCACTCGTCCACAGTCCGCTCTGGTATACATGACTATATAATGCACAGTTGCCCGATCCGCTCGCATCGCAATACGCCAGGTCATGGCCCCAATTGCCAGTGCTGCATGTGGACGCATCACAAGAGACCGGGTTTCTGGGACCGCTGGAGGCGACCGCAAAACCATAATAATAGATGTTGTTTATGTCGGCGGGATAAGTCGAATTGTGAGAGTAGTCGTTAGTCGCATTGGCGTACCCTGTATTTGACTCATTGGTGTTGACCCATGTGTTGTTATACGACTTGACGTGAGAGAAGCCTGGATTCACACCGCTCTTCTGCGCGTTGTCGTCCGTGATGTTTCCGGCGTCGATATCGTAGCCGATGTTGAATCTGATAATCAAATTGAAGCAGTTACCAGCACAAACATCACCTTGCGACAAGAGCCCTTTTGCATTGGGACCAATCGCGTGATGCTGGATGTTCCCCTCGATGACGTTATATTGGGTATGTTCATTGCTGGCAGGTTCGGCGAAAAAAGCATCCGTGTGCTGGCCGCTGTCGGTTTCAAACTGGTCGTGGAGTGTGTTGCTGCGAAAAATACTGTACTGGGAAGCGTAATAATTGATTCCAAGGCGATAATGAGAGAGGTCGTTGTTCTCGATCAGTCCGTGAGTTCCGTTCCAACGGATTGCGTCACAAGCCGTACCGCTGGCTGGCGTCCGGCAAGCCCAGGAGAGCGTATTCCCCTTAATATAGATGTAGGACGCACTCGTGCCCGTGGTTATCATGGACCCGGAACCGCACTGTGTCATGATGTTGTTGGTGACATACGCATCGGTCGAATTACCGATACTCACGCATGCTCCACCACCTCCAGAAGTCTGGATTTGGAAGCCGATGATCTTGGTGTGGGAACTGACCGTGAAAGACAAAACGTACACCAAGTCAGACCCATTGACGTTAAGAGTTTTGTAATTGCCCACAGAACCGGCGGTTACCGTCACATTCTCGTTGTAAGTGCCCGCGTAAACCGTGCAGGTGTCGCCAGCGGACATCCCCGTGGCGCACGCTTGGATGGTTGTATAGTTGCCGCCGCCTCCGGACTTCACCGTATAGGTAGCTGCATCAAGCAAAATAGTCGAAAACAACAATAAGAATAACGTTTTCATAGAAGAGTTCTCCTTTGCGCGAAGGGTTGCGCTGTGCGGCGCACCACGAGATGAAAAAACCTTGGAACGACGAATCTGGAGACTGGCATGACCTCGATGGTCCTCTTCAGGCCGTGCGTTACCGAACCATAGCGCGGCTGGTCGCATCGGTCTGTCAGGGCTGGCCGAGGTCTATTCTGGATGTTGGTTGCGGCCAGGGTATTCTGCGGGACTACTTGCTGGAGTGCGACTACTTCGGCATTGAGCCATCGCGCATCGCTGCGCGAGCCGCTTCTGCAAGGAGCGGTCAAGACCACATTTTCTGTGGGGTTGCCGCTGAGTTTGGGCCAAACGGACGTACCTTCTCCGTCGTCGTGTTCAACGAAATGCTGTATTATACCCCTGATCCCGTCGCGATCCTGTGCAAATTCGCACCGCTTGCGCCCGTGTTCATAGTGTCGATCTTTCAACGACGACTTTCGGTGAAAGAATGGCTCGAGCACCGGGTTAATCGGTCCATGACGAATGTGGGATGTACGCGACTTATTCTCAAATTTGCAGCCAACCACGGATGGACAATCGAATCCGATGAACTGGTCGAGAACCGCTGGAGAATCTTCGCCATGAGGCCGCCGCCAGTCATTTGATCGCCATGACCTCGGTATTTCCAGCCGTAACCGCAACTGGTACCGTCGCCGCTGAATAGTACGTTCTGGCTGCAGTCTAATGCAGAGTATCGACTCCGGTGAGGGCATTTGGGTTCGCAACGCAGCGTATAGCACCTGCGATGTTCCTGCCATCTCACTGCCCCGAACCACACGGGCACACGACTTGAACGTCACCGAAAGGTCCCCCAAACGGTCCTTATCGGCCGAAGCGGTGGTGGCCGCCATTGAAAAGTTCAACGACCACGATGGTACCACGGTCCCAGAGCCAGAAGCAGGCTCAAGGCGACTCCTTGGGCTGCGGTACGCCAGCATAAGCAGGCGGATAGGACGCGATGAAATTGCCCAGCGTAACAACATGGTAGTACTACACGATCAAAAGTTTCTGCCCAAGATCGAATATACTGCTCAGCCTTGGTTCATGCCCATACTCAAAAAGCCTGATCTGCTCTCGGTAGAACTACTGAGATCCGATTCCGAGGATTTCCTACTCCGTGAGGGAACAAGGGGACGTCGAAAGGGCCACCCAAGGTGGCCAACTACTTTAGAATCAGTGCCAAAGGGGAGGCGAAGGCTAGTTAGCCGACTTGCTTCGCGCCGGCCCAGGCTGGCTTTGGCATTGGCGGCTTACATAAAACCGGGAGTCGCTTCGTCCGGGATTCGTTTCGTCCGCAATGCAGTTAGTTGAAGCAGACGCCGCTGATAGCCGCACCTGCATGCCTGTGGCCAACAATTGGAACTTACGCGGACCCCACCAGAAATACACCCCTCTTGAAGGAAGAACGTGTGCGCGTCGACGCGATCACTGTCTCGGCAAACCGTCCGAGAACAGAAAGACACGGAATGAAGGATTCGACCTGGGTCGGCCCAAGTAGGGACAACGAAGGTCTATTCCGCTTGAAGGACCACTTGGCCATCGTCCACAGGACCTATCGTGCTGGAGGCGTCCGGGCCGGGAGCCCAGAAAACGCAAGGTCAAACGCCGGACCGTCAGTTAGTGTTCGTACGAAATCATTTTCATTCTCCGGTCGCCAGCGATCGGTCATTTTCTGAAAAGGAGAAGCACTTGAAAATCAGCATCTTTGGGCTAGGTTATGTCGGCACCGTATCGGCGGGATGCCTCGCCAAGAATGGTCATGAAGTGATTGGGGTCGATCCGGTTGCGACAAAGGTCGATCTCATAAACAGTGGTCGATGTCCCATTATCGAAGCCGACATCGCCGAAATCATTGCGCTAGGAGCCGCGCAAGGTCGACTGCGAGCGACTTCCGACGTGGAGCTAGCCGTCCGCGAAACAGAGATATCCTTAGTATGTGTTGGGACTCCGAGTCAGCTCAACGGGAACCTTGATCTCACCTACATCAGGCGTGTCTGCGAACAAATCGGCGAAGCGCTCAAAGAAAAAGATGAGTGGCACACAGTCGTCATTCGCAGCACAATTCTGCCCGGAACGATGTGCAGCGTAGTTATTCCTGCATTGGAGTGTTCATCTGGAAAAACTGCGGGAACTGATTTCGGCGTCTGTAACAACCCAGAGTTCCTGCGCGAGGGCTCGGCCGTAAAAGACTTCTATTGTCCTCCAAAGACCGTAATTGGGGAATCGGATTCGGTGAGCGGCGACCTGACCGCCCAGCTGTACGCAGGGATTCCGGGACCCGTGATTCGAACGGATATGAGAACGGCGGAGATGGTCAAGTATAGCGACAACAGTTGGCATGCCCTGAAAATTGGCTTCGCGAACGAGATCGGAAATCTCTGCAAATCCTTCGGTATAGATGCTCACGAAGTGATGAACATCTTCTGTCAGGATCGCAAACTAAACATTTCTACAGCTTATCTTTCGCCTGGGTTTGCCTTTGGTGGATCATGCCTGCCAAAGGACCTAAGAGCGCTTGCGTATCGGGCCAAGATGGACGATGTGGAACTCCCGATACTGAATTCCATTCTGGCGAGCAATGAGAAGCAGATTGCCCGGGGCGTCAGGTTGATAATGGACAAGGGCAACAAACGGGTCGGCCTGCTGGGCCTTAGCTTCAAGGCTGGAACTGACGATCTTCGCGAGAGCCCCGTGATCGAGGTAACAGAGCGTCTCTTAGGTAAGGGGTACGACCTTCGTATCTACGACAAAAACGTCAGGATCGCCAGTTTGATTGGCGCAAACCGAGATTTCATTCTAAACAAGATTCCGCACATATCGGGCCTCATGGTCGACCACATCGACGCCGTATTGGAGCATGCTCAAACAATTGTAATCGGCAACATGGATCCCGAGTATGGCGATGTGCCGAACCGGCTCCGCGACGATCAAGTGCTGGTGGATTTCGTTCGTGTGCCAGGAGTTAAAAGAGGCGCAGATGGCAGATACGAAGGTATTTGCTGGTGATCTGATCGAAGAATCCTGCGCGTTCGCCGATCGGTGAGGTGCTGAACGCGGAAGAAGGGGCGAGCGTCCTGAGCTATGTCTGGAAGTACGCCGTCGCCTTCTTTTTGTGAGCGCTTGTACGTGGTGGATTTATGTACGGCATGGATTCGAGCATATGCAAGGCTGTAATCTGCCTGACGGCATTTTCCTCGTTGCGCTTCCGTTCAAGTCGCTCGGAGTTGAGTACATTTTCGATCATCATGACATCAACCCAGGGCTGGTCCTCGTGAAGCATAAAAGTAGGAGTTCTCTCTATAAAGCGCTTTCCGTGCTCGAAAAGCCGGCGTATTTGGTGAGTGATGCTGTTTGGGCTGAAAACCAAGGGAGGCTCGTTCAACTGTGATCGACTACGTCTGCATCGCACCGGACGTCAAGTTGGGTAAGGACGTCAGACTTTCCAAATTCATCAACTTGTACGGTTGTGAGGTTGGTGATGGGACCAAGGTTGGAGCCTTCGTCGAGATCCAGAAGAACGCGAAGGTAGGCAACAACTGCAAAATATCGAGCCACAGCTTCATTTGTGAGGGCGTGTTGATCGAGGATAATGTCTTCATCGGGCATGGTGTGACATTCATTAACGATCCTTACCCCCGGGCGGCGAACGCAGACGGAACACTCCAGACTGAGAAGGACTGGAAGGTGGAGCGCACAGTGATCAAGCGTGGAGCTTCCATCGGATCCGGTGCAACCATCCTTTGCAACGTGACCGTGGGTGAGCACGCGATTGTTGGTGCTGGCAGCACAGTCACCAAGGACGTTCCTGCACATGCGGTGGTCGCGGGAAATCCAGCGCGCTTGTTGCGAAGACTTTCTGGCGTCGCTAACGCAAACGGAGAACAGTTATGAACCAGAGCATTCCTTTCTTGGACCTCGCTACTCCTCATCAAGAGCTGAAGGAGGAACTTACCGAGGTCTTCACAAAGTCCCTCGACATTGGAGGTTTTGTCGGCGGTCCAATGGTCGAGCAGTTTGAGCGTGAGTTCGCCGCATTTTGCGACGCTGAACGCTGCGTGGGCGTATCGAATGGAACAGACGCCCTGCGGTTTGCTTTCATCGCCGCAGGCATCAAGCCAGGGGACACTGTAGTCACAGTTCCGAATACATTCATCGCGACCACCGAGGCTATCTCGCAAGCAGGCGCCCGGCCGGATTTCGTCGACATTGACGAACGTACGTACAACATGGATCCAGAGAAGCTGCGCGAGTACTTAGAGACTCAATGCTGCCTCGACGATGGGGCACTGAAGAACCGCAAGACCGGACTCCGGGTAGCGGCCGTGGTGCCTGTTCATCTTTACGGGCAGATGGCTGATATGGATCCGATCCTCGAGCTTGCCGAGCGCTACAAGTTGATCGTCATCGAGGACGCATGCCAGGCACATGGCGCACAGTATTTCTCAAAGAAAGAAAATCGCTGGAGAAAAGCCGGCTCCATGGGCGTCGCGGCCGCGTTCAGCTTCTATCCCGGTAAGAACCTGGGTGCCTGTGGGGAAGGCGGAGCTGTTACGACCAATGATGTCGAAATAGATCGAAAGATCCGCACCCTGCGAGATCATGGCCAAAGCAAGAAATACTATCACGACGTCGAAGGCTACAACGGACGGTTGGATGCGATTCAAGCCGGGATCTTGAGTGTTAAGCTCAAGCGCTTGACGAGGTGGAACGAAGCGCGCTGCGAGGCCGCGTCTCGCTACCGTCAATTGTTCGGCATTATCGATCGAGGTGTTGTTCTGCCGGAGGCGTCGGCAAATACGCTACCTGTGTACCACCTGTTTGTCGTGCGCGTTCATGAGCGTGACAAATTGATGAAACATCTGGCGGCTGCGACAATAGGCACCGCGATCCACTATCCGATTCCTTTGCATCTGCAGCAGGCATATCGCCATCTCGGCTTGCGCAACGGATCGTATCCAATATCTGAAAAGGTGGCCCTAGAAATTCTGTCCCTCCCTATGTTTCCCAGCCTGAAACCAGATGAACAGAAAAAAGTCTACATTGAGATTGCGGCCTTTGTTGCCGCTGAGTAGCGGGCATGTGCAGACTATTGAGGTGGCGGTGCCGATCCCACGGAGCAGCCATTTCACATGAAGTTCTTTGCTTCTTTGGCTGCCCGCCCTATCTGCGGCGCCAAATGGGCCGCAAGACGGCGGCCTATCGGTTGGCGAATCGCGAGGATCGGACAACCGGGACTTTATCCTTAACCGTATTCCCCACATCTCCCGCTATTAGTCGACAGAAGAGATGCGGTCCTGAGTCACGCTCAAACGGATGTCGTGGGCAACAATGATCCCGATTCTCAGGGCTGCCGCAACGATTGACTGACGATCAAGTCATGGTAGATTTCGTGCGAATTATCGATCAGAGGAGCAAACATGACAAATATGTCGGCATTTGCTGGTAAGGTGCCTGCTGCTAAAAGCCTCGGCAAAGAGGAGAAGGTTCGTGTCTACGAATCTATCTGCCGGCTGTCACAGTGGTTGGAAAGAAACGACTATCGCGGGTACGATACTTTCGACGGCCTGAGTTCGAAACTCCTCCGGCCGTTGACCTTCAACAACAAGTACCTGCACATCTTGCTCCAACAGGGTGTGCGGAGGTTCCCAATCAACTTACGCCCTCTAATAGGGGTTAAGAAAAGCCATTCTACCAAGGGTATGGGTTTTATAGCCAGGGGCTTTATCAGGATGCACGAGGCGACAGGCGACGCCGCGTGGCAGGATAAGGCGGAGTTCGCGCTCCAATGGCTGATCGATAACCAGGAACCCGGCTACACCGGTGCGTCGTGGGCGAATCATTTCGATTACCAATCGCGAGCCTCATACGTGCCCAAAGGGTTGCCATCCGTCGTATGGACCTCCTTGATAGGTCATGCCTTCCTCGACGCTTATGAACATTCGCGCGAGGATCGACTCCTGCAAGTATCCGTCAGCGCCTGCGAGCACATCTTGCACGACTTGGGCGCGATCACCGAAGGCGACTCCCTGTGCATCCGCTATTTCCCGGAACACAACGTTGAAGTTCATAACGCCAATTGTCTGGGGGCCGGCTTGTTGGCGCGCACGTACGCTTACACTCACAAAGAGGCGTACATGCTCTTGGCGCAGAAGGCGATTCAGTATACTGCCAAGCACCAGCGACCGGATTTCTCCTGGTATTACGGTGAACCATGGTACCTGCACTGGGTGGACAACTTTCACACCGGTTACGTTTTAGACTCTTTCAAGCATTACGGCGAGGGCTCTGGCGACAAGCAGTTCGAGGAACAGTTGATGGCGGGCTATCGATATTGGAAATCTACATTTTTTCTACCGGACGGGACGCCAAGGTACTACAATCATAAAACGCTGCCACTTGATATCCAGTGTTGTTCGCAGGCTATCGATACGCTGGTGTTCTTTCATGACCGGGACCCGGAAGCACTGGAATTGGCCCTCAAGGTGGCCCAATGGACGATCCGGCACATGCAAGATCGAACCGGCTATTTTTACTATCGCCGGTATTCGAGCTGGGTAGTCAACAAGACGCCCACATTGCACTGGGGACAAGCAACCATGCTTTGCGCGCTCGCTGGACTTTATAAAGCTCTCTAAACATCTGTTCGACGTTCGAACAAACTGCCTTTTCATTCACAGAGCAATATCTTGTGTCTTCAGCGAGGCTTCCGCGACCGAAACCGGCTCCATGTCAGTCAGGAGTATGCCCGCCCGCACCGCGTGTGGCCAGACCGCGAGATTCCATCGAGGATTAGCCTGGCCGTAAGGCGTGTACTCGAGACTATCGGCTACTATAAAGTAACCAACCGCGTGATGCACATCCAGGTGGCTTCGAAATGGCGGTAGGCTGCGCATGAAACTGATTGATGCTCTTGAACGGCTGAAAGCACCGGTCGCAGAGAATGCGCCTCCGCTAAGAGTGTTTTTGGCTTGCGGTTTCACTCCGCTCCATCTGGAGACGTTTCTTACCGCGCATCTGCGTAATCTTTATCCGGCCCGCCGGGTAGAATTGAATTCTGGATTGTTCGGCGATCTAATCGGGAATGTGGAGTTGCTCCGGCCCGAAGAGCACGACGCGCTGGCGGTCGTGATCGAATGGGCGGACCTTGATTCACGGCTAGGCCTGCGAACCCTGGGCGGCTGGGAGGTCGAGAAGTTGCCCGATATTGTAGACTCGGTGAAGCGTAGTCTCGACCGGCTAATGTGCACCCTGCAGAAAATTCCTGCGGTCCTTCCCACGTGTATTTGCCTGCCTACCCTGCCGCTGCCTCCGCTTTTTTACACAGGCACACAAACTAGTAGCGTCTTCGAGTTGACTCTTCGGCGGGACCTCGCCTCCTTCGCCGAGGCGATTTCCAGTCGCCGGCAGGTGCAGGTAGTCAGTGGACAGCGTTTGGATGAAAACTCGCCCATGGGCAAGAGGCATGACCTCCGAACCGAGATAAACCAGGGGTTTCCTTATAGAACTTTCCATGCTTCCGTGATGGGAGAGCTCTTGGCAGACCTCATGTTCCGGCGTGAACCCAAGAAAGGCTTGATCACGGATCTGGACGACACTTTGTGGGCAGGTATCCTTGGCGAAGTGGGCGTACAAGGGGTCCATTGGCGCCTCGACGAGCATGCCCAACTCCACGGGCTCTACCAGCAGTTCCTCGCGTCCCTTGCAAGCACCGGTATACTAATTGCCGTCGCCAGCAAGAACGACGCTGCTCTGGTTGAGCGTGCTTTCGAGCGAGACGACTTGCTGCTTTCAAGAAAGGGCGTGTTCCCTATCGAAGCTCATTGGAGGCCCAAGTCGGAATCGGTTCAACACATCTTAAAGAAATGGAATCTCCTGCAGGACTCGGTCGTGTTCGTCGATGATAGCCCGATGGAAGTCGCTGAAGTGCAGCGCGCCTTTCCGGAGATGGAATGTCTGCTATTTCCGAAGGACGACTATTCTGCGTTTTGGGGGCTGTTGAGCCACCTGCGGAATCGTTTCGCGAAACCCCGCATTTCCGAAGAGGACTCTCTTCGATTACAGAGTATTCGGGACTCCAGCGCGTTCCTGGAGCCCGTGGACCGAGAACCCAACTCCCTGGATGACTTTCTACAACAGGCGGAGGGGCGCTTGACGTTTCGCTGTGGTAAGCCTGTCGAGGACGCGCGCGCCTTCGAATTAATCAACAAGACTAACCAATTTAATCTGAATGGCAAACGGTACGATTGGGCCGCTTGGTCAAAGTTCCTCAAGGATTCCCAGAGGTGTCTGGTCACTGTTTCCTATGAGGATAAATTCGGCAAACTGGGGAAAGTTGCTGTGTTGATCGGCAGCTCGACGGCGACGAAATTTGTCGTGGAAAGCTGGGTGATGAGTTGCCGCGCTTTTTCGCGCCGGATCGAGTTCCATTCGCTGCAGTATATCTTTGATAAGTTCGGGGCAGATGAAATTGTTTTCGAACTCCAGGCGACAAACCGTAATGGTCCGTTGACCGCATTTCTTCAGGAATTGGTGGACGGGCCCGCCGGAGCAAACCCGCGGCTAACGAGGTCTTCGTTCCTGAGGAAGGCCCCGAAAACGCCGCACCATGTACAGGAGGAGGTATCTGCCGGTGGATGACCGCGACGATCACTTGATGCGCTGCTTTTCGTCAGCATTTCCCAGCGCAACTCGCGATGAGATTAGGACTGCCAAGACATTCGAAGCGATTCCCGGTTGGGATTCACTTCGGAGGGTAAACCTTCTTGCGATTCTCGACGTCTTCGTTACTGAGGAAGGCCCTGAAAACGCCGCACCATGTACAGGAGGAGGTATCTGCCGGTGGATGACCGCGACGATCACTTGATGCGCTGCTTTTCGTCAGCATTTCCCAGCGCAACTCGCGATGAGATTAGGACTGCCAAGACATTCGAAGCGATTCCCGGTTGGGATTCACTTCGGATGGTAAACCTTCTTGCGGTTCTCGACGATGAATTCGGCGTACAGATTGACTTGCCGGAGGTGCTCGAACTGGAGCCCTTTGACGCTGTTAAACGGCGTTTATTGGAGCGAGGCCTGACGGCTAAAGAGTTAGACGAGTGAAGGAGAATTTCCTACGTCGAGCGATCAATAGAATCCTTCAGATCTTCACGATGATTTTGCCCGGCGGCCAGACTCTCCGTCCGTCGTTGCACCGCGCGCGCGGGGTAAGCATCGGAAAGAATGTCTGGATTAGCTTCAATGTGGTTCTCGAAACAGAATACCCGCGGTTAATAACGATCGACGACGACGTTTTTGTCGGGGTTGGCGTTATCGTCATTGCGCACTTCAGAGAATCACGCCGCGGCGTAAAGATTGGAAAACGAGCCTTCGTTGGACCGGGCGTAATCATTCTGCCGGACGTGGAGATTGGAGAGGGAGCCGTTGTAACAGCAGGGAGCGTTGTAACAAGCTCGGTGCCGGCAATGACGGTTGTCCAGGGCAACCCGGCAGTTCCCGTCGCCAAGTGTGGCGTGCCGCTGTGGCCGGACATCCCTTTGAAGGAATTCTCCAGACGGCTGAAGCCGGTTTCCAAAAGATAGACCGATCCTGTAAAGAAATGGGCCAAGTATGAAACTGGTTGTCCCTTACATCGGTGAAGTGCGGGATCTGGATGCTCGGCTGGTCCGTCTTGCCGAGTTTCTCGGGATACCTTGCGAAACTCTTGCTCTGGCAAACGTGACGGAACCCGCAGCCTTTTTGGAAAAGATGGTTCCGGGTCAGTGCTCGTGCCTGGTTGTGAATCCGCAGGTGATCAAAGAGTGGGTAGGCCCTAAAGGGATCCCAACCGGCTTGGCGGCCTTTCTCAGTGCAAGGTTTAAACACCTCCTGGTTCATGGCTTGCGCGTGAATGCTTTCGACTCCGAACTGGTTGCGGCCCTGTCAGGGGGCAAACTGAAGTCTGTGAATGCAGTCGGTGAACAGTGTGCAACATATGTAATCGCCAAGGATGCTACAGATGTCTGTGAGGCTTTTGCGGGACTTTCGTTTGGTTCCGTAAACCCCATCAACGACCATGTCATTTCCCTGAAGAGCAGCGACCAGGCCGTTCGGTCACTGATCTCGATTGGTGGTCGGCCATTTATGGTCTCGGTACGGCTGGAAGGGGCCGAAGTTTTCTTTGTCGCCAGTGAGGACGTTGCGGACCTCGCCAGTGAGGTTGGCGACTCGCTCCTGTCCGAGTACTTTTCCAGGCTTCTACCCCACGCCATGGCTCTGCGCTATGTGGCCGGAGAACAGTGCTGGCGCCCATGTAAGACCCACGCCTCCATCATTATTGATGATCCCCTTTTGCGAAAGAGTTATGGGTTTCTGGATTTCGATTCTCTCCTTCGTCTCGCGAACCAACACAATTTCCACGCGGCAATTGCGTTTATTCCGCACAACTTCCAGAGGAGTTCGCCTCGAATTACTCGCATGTTTCGGGACAACGCCGCGCGCCTGTCGATCTGCTTTCACGGGAACGATCACACAAGCGGCGAGTTTGCTGCAACCGACACGACTCTCCTAAACACGATGCTTGATATCGCGGAACACCGGATGCATTCACAACGCCAAAGGACTGGCCTCCCTTGTGACCGCGTGATGGTGTTTCCGCAGGGTCGCTTTTCCATAGAAGCAATGAAGGCCCTGAAAGCCCACAATTTCTACGCTGCGGTGAACACGGTTCCTCACCCTATGCAAAAGGCTGTTCGCCTCACAATCCGCGAACTCGCCCAACCCGCCGTGCTTCGATACGGAGGTTTTCCGTTGTTCCTTCGCAGACCTATAAGGCATACCCAAAGCCACGATATCGCTTTCAATGCGTTCTTTGGCAAACCGATTCTAATTGTAGAACACCATGACGTCTTTCAACGCTCAGAGGCTCTGGCCGAGATCGCCGGAAGGATTAACTCCGTGGCGCCGGAAGTACATTGGTCAAATCTCGCGACTGCAGTCAGCAACTCAATTCTCAGGCGGACAGCGCCCGATGGCGAGCATCATGTCCGCGCTTATTCTGGTACAGTGGAACTGCCGAACCCATCGGGCTCGATCATGCCTCTCTCGCTCGAGTGGGACGCTTCTACTGACGCGGCGGTTGAGCAAGTGCTTATGAACGACGCGCCTTGCTCTCGTTTTCAGGTTGATGACGCCGGAGTCCGGCTGTCGGTCGAATTACCTCCCGGCAACTCCCAGACATTCCGTTTGGTCCATCGGAATGAGCGCGCCGCCGTCACAACCCTCGGCATCCGATGGAATGCGCGCGCGTTTGTGCGAAGAAGGCTTTCTGAGGCTAGAGACAATTATCTCAGTAAAAACCGGCACCTCTTATCGGTCGCCAAAAGCATTCAGCGCTTAGTCAAATCCTGACAGGCGAATATGCTTTTGCGCCCGCTGTAAACAACAATACCCTATTGTGAATAAAAAAGTACTCATCATCGTCGAAAACGCGCCGGTCCCGCTTGATCCGCGTGTATGGAAGGAAGCATTGTCGCTTCACGAGAATGGTTACAAGGTAACAGTGCTGTGTCCTCGGGACAAGGGGTATGAGCGAGGACATGAAGTTCTCGATGGCGTTCATATTTACCGTCATCCCAATCCTGGAGAAGGAAATAGCATCTTCGGGTACCTGTTGGAGTACAGTTGTGCTTTGTTCTGGCAGTTCTTCTACACGTGGTGGATCTATCTGCGCCGCGGATTCCACGCGATTCAGGGCTGTAATCCGCCCGACACTATTGTCCTGATTGCCTTGCCGTTCAAGATCCTGGGTGTGAAATACATCTTCGACCATCATGATGCAAATCCGGAGTTGTACCTTGCCAAATACGAAACCAAGGGGACGCTCTATAAGATACTAGTATGGCTGGAGAAGCAGACGTACCGCTTCAGTGACGTGGTGATGGCAACAAACCAGAGTTACCAAGACCTGGCGGTGTCCAGGGGCGGCATCGCTCCTGAGGATGTATTCGTTGTCCGGAATGGACCGGACTTGGGTACGTTGCGAGCTGTTCCGCCAATCTCCGACCTGAAGTACGGCAAACGTTATCTGGTGGGATATGTCGGCAACATGAGCATCCAGGAGGGACTGGATATCTTGCTGGATGTGGCAGTAGCGATCAAGAACCTGGGACGCCGAGATGTTCATTTCACTTGCGTCGGCGGGGGGCCGGGATTGGCCGGACTACGAAAGATGGTGCGGGACAAGGACCTTGAGGACATGGTCAATTTCACCGGCCACGTTCCCTTCAAACAGTTGCTAGAGACTCTTTCGACCGCCGATGTCTGCGTGAATCCGGACAAGCCATGCCAGATGAACGACATTTCCACGATGATTAAGATCATGGAATACATGGCGCTCAGCAAGCCCATCGTTCAATTCGATCTCAAAGAGGGGAGATTCAGTGCGAAGGATGCGTCTCTGTATGCCGACAGCCAGAACCAGGTAGCCGACTTCGCCTCCAAGATTCTTTGGTTACTCGACAACCCCGATACTCGTAGAACGATGGGAGCATTCGGGCTCAAAAGGGTTACCGAAAAACTGGCCTGGAAGTATTCAGTCCCGAATTTGCTATCGGCTTACGACAGGGCTTTCAGCAAGCTGAAAGATGGACGGTTGCCACCGGGGTCCGGAGGAGGCTACCGTCAAGAGGCGAAAAAGACCGAGGGCATGGTTAGGTGACCTTATCGATGGATTGACACAGAAATGCTAAGAGCTACGGATTCCACGAACGCTTAGGGAAGGGTCGGTTCTGATTGACGGCTTCCGATGCGCGGAGAGCTTCGAAGACCCCAAGTCAGAGGCCGAAAAGTGTGTGTGGCCGTTCATCGCTCCTCGGCTTTTTCGAAATGTCGCGCTACCGGCTAGTTCAGCGAGCGGTACTCGCTGTACTCGCTTGCAAATTCTCAAGGACTCCCTAAAAAACATGATCTTGCAAAATATATATTACGCCATCAAGCCGTTCCTCCCCTGGAGCGTACGAATATTCCTGCGACGACAGCGTGCGAGGTCGCGGAAGAGTAGTTTCTGCAATGTTTGGCCGATAGATCCAATTGCGGCGACAGCCCCCCCCAACTGGCCAGGTTGGCCTAACGGCAAGCGATTCGCTGTAGTTCTAACCCACGACGTCGAAGGACCCAAGGGCCTTGGGAGAACCCTACAGCTCATGGAAGCCGAGAGCAGGCACGGTTTCCGCTCGTCATTTAATTTTGTTCCGAAAGGAGATTATCGAGTTGATGCTCTCCTACGCAGCACGCTAGATAGCGCGGGATTCGAGGTTGGAGTCCACGGGTTGGAGCATGATGGCAAGCTGTACAAATCAAAAGCCGACTTTGTCCAGAAGGCGACGCAAATTCGAGAATACATGCGGAAGTGGAACGCCACGGGTTTTCGCTCGCCGCTTATGCAGCATAAGCTGGGATGGCTTCATCAACTCGGAGTGGAATACGACGCTTCCACATTTGACACTGATCCGTTCGAGCCACAATCCGACGGAGTCCGAACGATCTTTCCGTTCTGGGTGCCATCGCAGCAAGGCAGCGGCTATGTAGAGCTTCCGTATACACTAGTCCAGGATTTTACATTATTCACGATTCTCGGCCAAACAAATACGGACGTGTGGAAGGCAAAAGTAGATTGGATTGCCGCGCATGGAGGTATGGTATTACTCAATACTCACCCGGACTACATTTGCTTCGAGGGAACTCCACAGCGAGATGAGTATCCCCTTTCGTATTACGAGGAGTTTCTTACTCACCTGAGAGCGAAGTACAACAACCAGTTTTGGTCGGCATTGCCGCGAGAAGTCGCTGCTTTCTACCGATCCACTTCGTCAACAGAATTGCGCAACACGAGACGAAGGGTCTGTATCGTTACCTACGGCAAAGGCGAAGCGGATAATCGGCTCAGGCACTATGCGGAGGCATTAGTCAAAAATGGAGACCATGTTGAGGTGATCGTTGTGGGGGCTGAAAATGGGTCGCCACCCACAGAGATCGTTTCCGGTATGGCAATCTGGCGCATCAGGCAGCGCAGGTCCCATGGAACTAATAAGTGGATCTATGCTTTGCACTTGCTGCAGCATCTGTGCATTCTGTCAGTGCGCTTGACGCTTCGCCACAGCCGCATTCAGTACGACTTGATTCACTTTTGCGATGTTCCGAATTGCCTCGTTTTTTCCGCGTGGCATCCAAAACGAAGGGGCGCCAAATTACTTTTAGACCTCCGCGACACTACAGCAAAAGACACCACGAACGAACTTCAGTCGGGGTTGAAGATATACGCTAAATGTCTACGCGCGATCGAAACTGCATCTGCCAATTTCGTCGATCATATTATTACCTCAAAAGAACTGTCGCACGGAAGGCCAACGCTCTCTTTCCCAAAGGAGAAGTGCACGGTATTGCGCGGTTGCCCCGACGAGGACACAAACTCAGTAGGTTCGCAGAGAGAGAGTAGTTCACTTCGGTTCGATGAGACGTTAGTTCGGATTCTCGCTTCCGACGATGATGACCACGCGATGACAGATGTGGTAATAGACATCAGCGACGACTTGGGAGACCGCGATCATGTGTTGACGCGAGGGCGCGAACAGATAGGCGACGCCGTGGAGCGCCGGAGGCGAGGTTATCTTGATATCGTCACTTCGTTATTAGTGGAGAGATTCTAAACGGCGAGCAGAAGTAGAAACAGGACGAAATCCGCCGACGGAGCTTGCTGTGAAGTTTGCATCTGAAATGATGGTGACCGCGATGCTGTTCTCCTCAATCGCGGCCGCGGAGAATTATGATGGATACTCAGGCGACCAGTTATGAGATTCAACCGCTCGCGGACTCTAGATGGAGTGAGTTCGTCAACAGGCATCCGCGGTCGTCGGTCTTTCATACGGTTCCATGGCTGGAGGCGCTTCATAAGACATATGGATACAAGCCGATTGCGTTCACGACTTCTCCGCCAGGAGCCGACTTGCAAAATGGTCTCCTCTTCTGCTACGTGAATAGCTGGCTAACGGGTCGCCGACTGGTTTCAACTCCATTCTCGGATCACTGCGAGCCATTGGTTGATGACCCTGCCGTCTGGTCCGCTCTCTTTTCCCTCCTGGAGCGCCGGATGCGTCAGGAGAGATTAGCATATATTGAGGTCCGCCCCAAGCAGCAGGTATTTGCCGGGTCTACGGTGCTTTTCCATTCGACATTTCTTCAGTGTAGTCACCAGCTCGATCTAAGACCGGACCTCAACACAGTTTTTAGAAGCTTTCACAAGGACTGCACACAAAGGAAGATTCGACGCGCTGAGCGTGAAGGATTGATCTACAAGGAAGGTCGCTCTGAATTACTCCTCGATACATTTCTTGGCCTCTACATTCCTACGCGCCGCCGCCACCAGGCCCCACCGCAGCCCAGGAGATGGTTCGAGAATTTGATCCTTTGCTTTGGCGAAGCGATGAAGATTCGGGTGGCGTTAAAGGCTGGTAAAGCTGTAGCTGCAATTGTTACGCTCCGCCACAATGGCACCCTTCTTTACAAATATGGTTGCTCCGATCCACTATCAAACAATCTCGGAGGAACGCACTTATTGCTCTGGCGCTCGATCGGCGAGGCTAAGCAGGAAGGGCTACACACGTTCGATTTGGGTCGCTCGGATCCCCAGAACACCGGACTAGTCACTTTTAAGGATCGCTGGAACGCCACGCGTTCAGTCCTGGCATACTCGAGATATACTAGCTCTGAGCATTCGCCGGGGAACTACAAGAGCAGTACAGGCTGGAAGATTCGAATTGCAAAGAAGTTAGTATCACACTTGCCAGGGGCGATGTTTTCCTCTGTCGGGGATTTTTTATATAAGCACATCGGCTGAAGCGCTTGAGGACACGGTGACCAGCTACCGAGATTTGTGCCAATCGAGACTAGGATCCTCGGCCCTCCCGCGCTGCTTGAGGCATTCGATGAAGCCATTCTCCACACGCCTGCCAGGCCGGATGAAGCAAGTTGCACATCGGTTTGCAATGGTCCGGGATTCCACCGCACGCGGCGAACTCGTTGCCATTATCGGGAGTCGTGCTGTGCGATGCGGCACCGCGCTCGGCCATTCGCGACAATGAGCTGGCGTGGCTCGAAGCGCTCTCGGAGCCGGAGCCGCAACTGTCGGGCACCGTGTATGTGACAGAGCTATAATAGGTTATAGTTGCTTTTAAGATAGAGATAGAACTAAAAGCGTACAAATTTGGAGGTCTCATTGCCGGAAGAGGAACGCAGCCTAAACGAAACCATTGGCCGAGTTGTGGGCTCTGTCACTAGACGAAGATGGTGGATCATATCGATTGCCTTTGGCACGGCTCTGGCCACCGTCGGTATCACAATGATGCTTCCTGATCGCTACAGTTCGGAAGCGATACTCTCGGTCGTGCAGCAGCAGGTCTCTCAGCACTACGTTGAATCTGGTGTGACTACGGCTCCTGCGGCAGTCCGCCTCCAAGCTATTAGCCGAGAAATACTAACCCGCAACAGATTGCTTGGAATTATCGATGAGCTTGGTTTGTATGCGAAGGACAGGCAACGCTTAACTTCGGAAGCGCTAGCAGAAAGAATGCAGAATGACTTGGTCATTGACCCCCTAGACGACGCCGGGCGAAATGATTTCAGGGCTTTCAAGATTACTTTCACTGCGGGGAGTCCGCAGTTGGCACAGGCGACAGCCAGTCGGCTCACTTCCCTCTTTATTGAAGAGGACTTGAAAACGCGTGGTGACCAGGCAGTTCGGACGACGAACTTCCTGACGACGGCACTGGAAGAGGCGCAGAGGAAGCTTGCACAACAAGAGCAGCGCTTGCAGGACTTTAAGATGCACAATCTGAGCGAGCTTCCGGAGCAACAGCAGGGTAACTTCGCAATCCTGACTGATCGCCGGATGCAACTGCAGATGGTGACGGCCAATTTGAGTCGTTTTCAACAGCAGCGCCTATCTTTAGAGTCATCAATCAATGGAAATCTTGCGATCTTACAGTCAGAGCGATCAAACCTGCTCACTCGGTTCACGCCACGACATTCTGAAGTGATCAAGAAAGATGAACAGATCGCGCGGGTGCAGGCCGTCCTCGATCGTATCAAAGCAGGTAACAGGGGGATCGCAAGCGCATCAGGTGGAGCCCTGCCCCCTGATCCGTCTATCGCCCAATGGGAGAGTCAGGCTGATTCTATCGCATCCGAGACGCAGACGCTCTCTCAAGATAGAGAGAGGCTCCATGCGGAAATTGCGACATACCAAAACCGCATGAACCTTACACCGGTTAGGGAAGGTCAGTTGGCTAATATTCTCCGCGACTACGATCTATATAAGAAGGAGTACACTGACCTGCTCGGGAAGCAGCTCCAGTCCCAGCAGACGGTCAGCCTGGAAGAGCGTCAGGAGGGCCAGAGGTTCCGTCTTGTGGACCCACCCACCCTTCCTGCATTGCCCTCCAGCCCGAACCGCCTCAAGATCAGCCTCGGTGGCGCTGGGGTGGGACTCGCCTTAGGGCTTGCGCTCGCTTTCTTGATGGACGCTAAGAGGCGCTCCTTCCATATGGAGAAGGAGATCAGCCAGAGCTTTTCCTTGCCGCTCGTAGTAGCTGTACCTTTGCTTCTCACCCCCGCCGAGAAACATAGGCGCACCTGGACGAGGGCTGGGGAGGCTGCGGCTGCAAGCGTGATGATCCTAGCCGTGCTTGCTGCCGAGTTTTATGCCTATCGCCATGGATAGGGGAATAAAGAGCATTCTTTGGGTGGCTGAAGCTCAAAAAAGTAAAAGCGCATGATTAACTTCTCCGAGCTTCTCTGGAAACCCCAACGATTGAAGGGGAGTGAACTATCGGATTTGGATGGGTCCGTCGCGGAAGACTTGGACCAGACCTCTGAGCTTCACAGTATACCAGTCGAGGAGGTTCGGATCCGGCCTGATCTCCGCATCGCCCTTCTGACCGATCCGAGAAGTCCGGGTGCCGACCGGTTCCGATTTCTCCGAATGCGTCTTCGCGAGTTGAAGGCTGCCGTAAATCTGCGAAAGCTCCTGATTACCAGCCCCTTGCCGCAAGATGGCAAGTCCACGGTTGCTCTCAACCTCGCAACCGCACTGGCAGAAGGAGGTAAACGCAGCGTGTTGGTGATAGAAGCTGACCTATATCATCCAACGTTGGCTCAAAGACTGGAACTCCCGATCCGCCCAGGGTTAGGGGAATGCCTCGAGAAGGGCTTAGATCCCTTGTCAGCGATTCGCCATCTCGAGCCTTTGGGATGGTATCTACTTGCCGCAGGTGAATCGTCTGCAAATCCGACAGAACTATTGCAATCGGAGGCTCTTGCCCAAGTATTGCAACGGCTGTCTTCTCACTTCGACTGGATTCTGTTCGATACTCCGCCGGTGGCCCCGCTTACCGATGCCGTGTCCCTTTCTCGGCACGTAGATGCTAGCTTATTGATCGTGCGCGCGGGATGCACGCCCCAGGAATCTGTGAAGGAAGCACTTGCAGCCCTTGGGCAGAAGCATGTACTAGGTATTATTTTTAATGCCGCTGAAGGGCTCAATCGGCTTTATTCTGAATACTATGGATATTATGAGAAGAAGTGAGCTGCGGCGAGACTCCAGGTCAAGGCTGTGTGAGGCATTAAGGAAGGGCGGTTATTATTTTGACAACCTCGGAACTCAAGATTGGCTCGAAGCTCCCCGCAGCACATTCCGACAGATCGCCTTCGCCAGACTATGATGTCACTGTGATCGGCGCAGGTCCTTTTGGTCTATCGGCTGGAGTCCATCTCCGGGCCAGAGGATTTTCGGTAAAGGTTTTTGGCGAGCCGATGGAATTTTGGGCCAACAAGATGCCTTCTGGGATGCTCCTGAGGTCGCCCAGGGCGGGCTCAAGTCTTTCGGACCCGCGAGGCGCCTACGATAGGGGCATTCGAGCAGGCCACTGGAGCTAGACCTGCGGCGCCTTTACCCTTGAGCACCTTTATTGAGTATGGACTGTGGTTCCGGCGTCAATTAGGATCAGACCTGCAGGCAACCACTGTTACTCGGGTCGAACGGAATGATTCGCTATTTCGCCTCAGCTTGCAGGAGGGTGGCAGTGTTACAAGCCGGCGCGTGGTGATCGCCGCAGGGATTGAATCCTTTAAGAGGGTACCGGCCGTTTTCGCTAACTTGCCGTCGGCCCAGGCCTCGCATTCTTACGAAGGCCGAACGATCGCTTCCCTTAAGGGGAAACGAGTGGCAGTCATTGGGGCAGGGCAGAGCGCTTTGGAGTCAGCAGCCCTCCTGCATGAAGCTGGATCAGACGTGGAGATCATTGCAGCGATCTCAGATCTCAGATGGATCGGACAGCATGGCTGGCTGCATCATCTCGGGCTAGTCTCGACGATGCTCTATTCAAAATATGATGTTGGGCCAGCCGGAATAAGTCGCTTGGTTGCCAATCCAGTTCTCGTACACCGGATTCCGATGAGACTCAGAGATAAGATCCGCACGAGGGCTGTCAGGCCGGCCGGCTCCACTTGGCTTCCGGAGCGTTTGGCGTCCGTAAAAACAAGTACGGGACGAATCGTTCAAGAAGCTACTTACGCCGGTCAGGAGATTCGCTTGAAACTTAACGATGGCAGTGAAAGACGGGTTGACCATGTGCTCTTGGGAACTGGTTACGACGTCGATATCCAGCGGTACAGTTTTCTGGCGCCTGAATTGGTGCAACAAATACGCTGTCTGGATGGTTACCCGGACCTCGGTCCTGGATTCTCCAGTTCCGTTTCCGGTCTACACTTCATCGGAGCGACCGCTGCCCGGAGCTTCGGTCCCCTTCTTTACTTCGTTGCAGGTACGGAATTTGCCGCGAGAGAGTTGACAAGGTATATTCATCAAACCCAAATCGTTTCTCAATGAGTAGGAGTCGTGGAGTTTGCGGTCAAAGTAATGACATCGGAAAACTGAGCGAGATCTTGGGTTTAGCTCCTTTGAAGCGATGAACGTATGGTCATCTCTGAAAGTATATCGTGCTGGTTGAGCCCTCTAACAATTACCCCCGCGTAGAAGCAGCGGATATAGGAGCCCTTGTCATAGGCGGTGAGCATCCAGGGTTGGGTGTGGCGCGGAGCCTAGGCCGAAGGGGGATTCCGGTTTACGTGCTGGATGACCAACAATCCATATCCTCATTTTCTCGTTACGTCACGCGAACAGTGCGAACGCAAGATCTACGGGATGAACGAAAGACTATCGACGCCGTACTGGAAACTGGCCATCGCTTCAACCTAAGGAATTGGGTGCTGTTTCCCACGCGTGATGAGACGGTTGCAGCGTTCTCGCGTCACCGTGAAGAACTCGCCGACTTTTTCAGGGTCACCACACCAGATTGGTCCACAATAGAATGGGCTTGGGATAAGAAGAAGAGCTATGAACTTGCCACCGAGCTAGGCATTCCGTGTCCCCAAACGTTTAACCCCCTCAGTTCAGATGACCTAGTACCTCTTTATCCGAAGCTGCCGCTCGCGATCAAACCGGCTGTCAAAGAAAACTTCTTCTATGCCACGGGAGCAAAAGCTTGGCGCGCGGACACGGCAGCCCAATTGCATGAGTTGTATGACAGGGCCGCTCGCCAGATCCGGCCGGAAGAAATCCTGGTGCAAGAAATCATCCCCGGCGATGGGAGCGAGCAAGTCTCGTATTGCGCCTTTTTTCGAGATGGGCAGGCCCACGGCACCCTTGTAGCCTGTCGCGCTCGCCAGCATCCCCGCGAATTTGGGCGCGCTGCGACGTATGTAGAAAGTATCGATTTGCCGGAGATTGAGGAGCTCTCCATTCGATTTCTCAATGCGATTAATTATTACGGGTTAGTAGAGGTGGAGTTCAAGCGGGATCCCCGGGATGGTCAGTACAAGTTGCTGGATGTCAATGCGAGGACCTGGGGCTTTCATTCTCTTGGGTGTCCTGCGGGCGTTGACTTTCCGTACTTGTTATTCGCAGACCAAATGGGAGCATCTGTGACAGAGTGCCGCGGAAGAGCTGGAATTGGATGGTTACGATTGCTAACGGATGTGCCAGCCGCAGCATCCGATATGCTCCATGGCCACCTTAACCTGCGTTCATACTGGACATCGGTCACCAGAGCACGAATTGAGTCGGTCTTCTGCCGGCAAGACCCTCTGCCTTCGCTTGCGGAGCTCATGCTGCTTCCTTCCTTGACAGCAAAGAAATATCGTTAGCGGGCTGAACAGCGCTTCTGAAGGCTATGGCGTCGGAATAGCCGCCTGCACTGGCGGACTCGAGTACACACTCTCATTGGCGCTCGTGTCAACTGCGGTAGCAACATAGAAATACGTCTGCCCAGGTTGGGACGAGGCATCTGTAAACGTCGTCCCGGCGACCAGGGAGGAATTCAACTTCGTGTAGGTGCCCCCAGAAGTGGTCGACCTGTAGACATTGTAGCCTGCGATATTTGGGGACGTGCTCGCCACCCAATTCAATATCGTCGGGTGGCATGTTCCGCCCGGTAAGGAGGCGTCAACCACTCGCTGCACCATGACCACATTACACCCTCCGGTCCCGGTGATACTGGCAGTGCACGACGACAGCCCTAACGCCATGTTCACGGCCAACGTGACATCTGCAACGTTCACCGATCCATCCTTGTTCAAATCACAAGGGCTTTGAGCCCATAAGGAGAACGGATGGCAAAAAGAACCAGCGACTAGACTCAAGAGGAGGACGCGCATAAGTTGGCGGAAATGTTGGATGCGATTCATGGGATTGAACTCCTATCTTTTTTTGCTCGAACGCTCCGGACGCGAATCATCGACACGCGTCCTAGACAATGATCGGGTGCTGCGATGGTTTTCTTTAGCCCGAGAGTACCGGTGCTGAAACAACCGATTGGGAGACTTCCCATGAGGGGATTCCGTTACAAAATAGATTACTCCTGAGATTGTCCGCCTGCACGCCGGTTTTGTCCTGGGGCACTACCGCAACCTGCTGCGTCTAAAGCAATTACTCGCGCTATTGAACCGCCGGGTCGCTCGGGAGGGCATCCGAATCCGGGTCCGTTTCGACACTGCCGTGCTTGGCGTATCGAATCGCTCCCGCCCGCGTTTCGACGCCGATTTTCGAATACAGGCTCCGCAAATGCCAGCGAACGGTTTCACGGCTGATGAACAAATGTTCGGCGATTTGTTGATTTGTGAAACCCAGGCATATTAGTTTGAAAATCTCTGATTCTCTTTGAGTTATCTTCCGGGTCGTGCCTTTTACGAACGCATCGTGAGCAATTTTGGAAAGAACCCGACGGGGTAACCACAACTCTCCCTCACAGATTGCCAGAACGGCCCTTTGCAGGATCTGAGTCGTCACGTTATAGGGAACAACACCCTGACATCCCTTGTGGAAAAAATCGGCATACGCGGCGTCGTCCAATTTGTCGGAAAACACGAGGATTTGGATGTCCCTTCGGCTAATTAAATCACGAAGTTGTTTAAATGGAATAACTTGAATGCGGCTATCTTCAATCACCACGAGGGCCGGCACCAAACGCCTACACAGGGCGAGGACTTCCGAAGGGCCTTCCCCGGACCGAGCGAATATGAAGTCCGAGGAATCCGCGGTTCCCTCTAGAGACCTCTTCACCAGCTCCCAGAGTTTGCGGGAACCCTCCAGGCAAATGACTGCCGTCGGCCTTTTCTCTGAGATTTTGACATCCGGCATAGCATTAACCGAACAGTAGTCTTACTCAGCGTTTGGCGAATGAATGGCGAATAATGTATGGCTGGTGACGTGCATTCGGTCCGCGCTGAAGCTGGTAAGCTACACTTATACAATAACCGGGATAGAGGGAAAATCCCATAGTCTTACGGAAGTACCTAACTTTTAGTACTTCTTACCCAGACAGGGTCTACCGTGACAAATGAAGATCGACGAGAGCGCACGCGGCTTCGCCTAAGGCTCCCGGTCCTGGTGCTGAGGACGGAATCCGAGGCTCCCTTGCGCACTGAGACCGTGGACATAAGCAACAACGGGTTTTATTGTAACACCACGCAGCCCTTTGCACCGGGAGAGAAGTTAACCTGTTTGATCGGGTTGCCTACCCGATCGACCGCCTCGCCTGCTTTTGGCGACCGACTTTATTTGTTGGCGGACGTGGCAGTTGTCAGGATCGTCGTAGACAACAGCAGCGGCTTTGGCGTTGGGTGCCGCATCTCCGAATTCCGGGTACTCACGAACGAGGCCATCCCTTCGTGGGCACTGGCGCAACCGGAACGGACGGCCACACCGGTTATTGAACAGCCAACGTAACGCCGGGGCTGCTGACTGTTCCCACGGTCAGAACAAGCGAAACAGCGTAACCGGGAGCTACATTCTCCGGAACCCGGCAGTTCACTTGAAGAACACCGGTGGTCAATCCGGGAGCGGTGCCCGCATAAAGAACCTCCGCATCAATACCGCCAATTTGGACGGAGACGGGCAACACGGGCTTGAACGGAACCGTCCCGGCAATCAGTCCATCCGCCCCAGCCGGGTTCGTCAGCCCAGATCCAGTCGCGAATAGAGCCACTATGGTTCCCCTCGCTGCGGGACTTGAGGGAGAATTCACAGTAGAGTCCTGGTTGAGAATCGCCCCTTGCCCCGCCCCGCTTCCATCAAGTACAAAGATTGCGGGTGCTTGTGGCGCTACCGGCACGACCAGATCCGAAATGACCTGGCCTCCGGTGGTGATCTCCAAGCGCGTGACCGAGCGTCCGGCAAGCTCATAAGGAGTCATTCCGTTGATCTGGTTGCTTGCCGTGTAAAAAAGGCTTGCGGCAAATCCGTCGAAAGACACTACTGCGGAAGTCGAGCCAATGTTTGAGCCGACAAGTGTGAAGATCTCTCCGGGTGCGAGAGGTCCGGAAACGAAGCTCGCAGCATTAAGGACCCCGGCTATTTGTAGCGGCACGCTCTGAACGATCGTGCCCGCGATGGTGACAGCGCCATCAGAACCGGTAATTGCAGCGGGAATACCACCGGGAGATGTCCCCGCCACATTGGAAACGGTAAGCGGGAAAACGCCGGCCGGGGCATTCGGACTTAGATTGACGAAAATATTAATCAAGGTACCACTCGCAATCGGGTTCGAGTTGAGCCCGACGATCAGAAACCTCCTTGTGTTCGGAGCCAGATCCACTTCATAAAGGAGCTTTCCAGAACTCCTGGCGGCATCGCCCAGATTCGCAATGAGGCTCATCGCAGAGTTGTCGTACTGGATATCGAATTGGACGCCGCTAACAGCGTCGGTGCTCAATTGAAACGCCACTGGAATGATGATGCTGCTGCCCGGAGCCGCGGTCTGGCTGGAAAGAGACACGAGCGCCTGCCCGGTCAACCCAATCGACAGGAGCAGCAATGCGCCTATCCTTGGGATGCTGGACGGGAAGCTGGGCCCAAAAATTGCAATCTGAGCTAACTCTGTCGCTCTTTGGGGGATGTACCTTGGCAATGGCAAAAACTTGTGCAACTGAAGGTCCGGAATTTGGGACACGGGTGCTATCGCATCTTGATCGCCGAGCTTATCGCCATTCGGGCATCCCAGAAATGACGTGGTTTAGCCCGCGGATCAACATGCAGTCACCCGAGGCTCTTCTTATCGCCAATCCCGAGCTTCTTCATCTTGTAAAGCAGCGCTTTATATTCGATCTTAAGCAACGTTGCCGCCTGCTTCCGGTTCCACAGCGCGGCGTTTAATGCAGCGATGATCACTTCTGCCTCGGCCGCCCGGTGCGCGGTATCGACGCCCTTGAGGATCGAGGAATCCAGGGGCTCCGGCGCGCTCGGCTCCTTCTCTGATCCTCCATTGAGCCGTGGAGATCCTGAGTTTGCGGCACCCGCATCACCCACCACCGCTCGTTGCGCTGTCAGCGGCGCTCGTCCTAGCGCGATGCTTCTCCTGTGGGCCCTCCGAAACAGATCGTCCGCGACTGCTTCGTCATTCCGCAAGACCAAATACCTGCGCATCACATTTTCGAGCTCCCGGATATTTCCCGGCCACTCGTGTTCGAGCAACGCATCTCGCAGCATGCGCGAAAGCGAGAGCGGCGGCTTATCCGGCGTCGCATGCGTGCGAAGAAAATAATCTGCCAGCGGCAGAATCTCATCCCGCCGGTCGCGCAAGGGCGGGATCTGAATGTCAATGATATTCAGCCGGTAGTAGAGATCCTCCCGAAAGCGGCCCTCGACGATCGCTTGTTCCAGGTTGCAGTGCGTCGCAGCCATTACCCTCACATCGACTTTAACGGTTTCCTTGGCTCCCAGACGCAAAAACTCATGATCCTGAACGACCTGCAGTAGCTTTGCCTGAAGCTTGAAGTCCATGTCTCCGATCTCATCGAGGAGGATGGTACCTTGATTTGCCATCTCGAACTTGCCCGGCGTGTTCTTGAATGCTCCCGTGAACGCACCCCGTTCATAACCGAAAAGTTCGCTTTCCACAAGCTCTGACGGCAGGGCTGCGCAGTTCAGCTTTAAGAAGGGACGACCGGCGCGGTAAGACTTGGCATGCAGTTTCCGCGCGAGAACCTCCTTGCCCACTCCGGTTTCCCCTTGCAGCAGAACCGGCACATCGGACGTGCCTATACGTTGGAGCAGCAGGTCGAGTTTCTTGCTCCATGCTCCCACCACCGGAAGGATCGGTTCCGCTTCCAGGTAAGTTGGCTTCGCCGCAACCGGATCTCTGCCAGTCGTTGGCAAGGCCTTTTGGATTGCGTTGGAGAGATCTTGATAACTTACCGGCTTCGCCAGGAAATCGGTCGCTCCACCTTTCATCGCGCTTACGATGTTGCCCGCCGAGGAGACCCCGGACAACATAATCACCGGAACTTCGGGGCAGATTCGCCGGAGTCCCTCCAGCGTTTGCAGGCCATCCATGTAGGGCATCAGGACATCGAGCAGAATCAGCGCAACCTCGGCTCTGCCGTGCCGGTTGTCGGGGTGAACTCGCGACAACACATCTTCTCCGTTATCCGCAAACTCCACGTGGTACCCTTGACAGCCGAGAGCGGTTCCCAGGTAACTTCGAATTTCGGACTCGTCGTCAGCGACAAGAATAGTATTCATGAATTGATCCGGCTGAATTCGGCGGCCCCTATCCGGCGTGTGCCACTCGAGGCCTGCTTTCGACGCTCAGGCGTCGAGGGCGTTCGTCGGCTGCTCGCGGATCGAGAGGTAAAATGAGAGAAAACATCGCGCCGTTTTTGCACGAAGTCGCCCACACTCGGCCCTTGTGAGCGGACGCCACCAGCTTGCAGATCGCAAGGCCTAGGCCTCCTCCGGAACGATCGTTGGGAGCGGTGGAAGAAGTGTATTGTTCGAAAATCGCATCCAACATAGTCGATGGGATTCCCGGTCCCGAGTCCGTAATGTCGATGCGATAACTGTTGGGTGACCCTGCTGGATTTTTGGGGCTTGATCGGTCAAAATCCCAGCAAACCGGATACCCATGAACCTGGATTTCTCCAAACCGCGGTGTGAACTTGCAGGCGTTTTCGAGGAGATTGATCAGGAGTTGTTCGATCTGTTGTGACTCCATGAAAACCGTCGTCGGCGGGGGACCGACGTGCGATACAACCAATAACTGTTTCTCCTGCACAAAGGCGTCCACTTCGTGCAAGGCGTTTTGAACGCAGCCTTCGATGTCTCCCGGTTCGAGCTGTACGGGCCTCTGAACACGACCTTCGATGCTCAATTCGAACATGCCCGAGCTGAGGCGAGCCAACCGTCTGCTGCTATTCTCCATGCGCTGCAGCAGTTCCCTCTGCTGCGGGTTCAACGGCCCCGCTTCCCCTTCCAGCAGGAGCCCGCAAATCCCTCGCAGGGACATAAGCGGCGTGTGAAGATCATGAAGAGCACGGGCCAGAAACTGAGTCCTTTCCTGATCGTACTCTTGCAGCCGCAAGTTAGCCTGCAGCAACTGTTGCAAGAGTTCGTCACGATCCGATCGGACCTGTTCCGCCTCCCTTTTGCTGACCCTGGACTCCCAGCGTTGCCGGAAGCTGTTGAGGAAGGCCTCAAACGCCGGCCGGGTAACAGGTTTCAGCAGCAGACAAACGGGCTTGCTCTGAATCTGCTCCCCAAAGGCGGTAAGATCCTTCGGATCTACCAGAAACAAGTGGTTCCAAGCCCCCGGCTTAGCAAACGGTGAAAGCTTCGAAGCGGGCTCAAAATCAAATATATAGAAATCTGCATGGGCCAGCTTTTCGCTGGGCGCAAGACTACATAACCCGGAATTGACGACGACCGAAAGAAAGTCGCGCAACTTCGGATCCGCAGAAACTAAACAGATCTGCATCCCCGACCTACCTTTATGCCCCAGTTTTCTCCGTATGCCCCGCCACGACCCACCGCACTGGTTCCTTTGGCTTTGCCACTTTGCCAGAAAATTAGGCCTAGATACGAATTTTGCAGACATTTTGCGACTGAGTGAAGGGGGGGATTAACACCACCCCCCGGGTGGGCAGGACCAAGTACTCTCAATCGTTAGTAACGTGTATGTTATTACAACAATTGGTCTTTGCCTGGTTCTGCTGCCATCAGCGCCCCGTCGTCGGGTTGAGAAAGTCGTACGTACAGTGCACCTAAGCCCTGATCGATCGAGAATCAAAGGTGATAGATCGAGATTCGCCTTGGCGAATGCGTGCACGGAACTCGCGAAAATAGCAAGAGACCTTCCGCGAGACATTCTGCTCGAGATTAAGCCGCCCGCGGATTCCTTAATTCCCATGCATTGGGAATCTTGGCCCACGACTCTCCTCACTCTAGTGCCATTGACAAACCGGGACCGATTCGCCATGCTAGTTCTTTCGAGCACCTTTAGTGTGGATCATTTTGTTTCGGGGGCGTTGAATGATTTTCCAGGATTTCGGACAAACCGTGAACGACCTCCGTCCCTGGTTCGCTCTTCGAGTCCGCTCGAAGCATGAGCAAGTCGCCTCTCTTCATCTTCGCAGTAGGGGCTATCAGGAGTTCTCCCCTTCCTACAAGGTTGAGCGCCAGTGGTCGGACCGGAAGAAGGAGACTGAGCAATCTCTGTTTCCGGGATACGTATTTTGCCGTCTTGACGCTCATGATCGTTTACCGGTTCTCACCGTGCCCGGAGTAGTCGGCATCGTCGGTTTCGGAGACGGACCGATGAGTATACCCGAGGAAGAAGTTGGGCGAGTTCGGGCCATGTTACGCTCCGGCTTGGTGGTCATGCCTTGGCCGTTTCTAAAAGTCGGGCAAACGGTACTCATTGAGCACGGACCCCTTGCAGGAGTTGAGGGTATCCTTCAAGAGGTGAAGGGGAAATGCCGAATTGTCGTTTCCATCAACCTGCTCCAACGCTCCGTATCGAGTGAAATCGACAGGTCCTGGGTACGTCCGGTGAAGCCGTCCCTCTCAAGCGCAGTTCTGCATGGAAATGCTCGTCATGGTCGCGATCGGCATGTGCTAGACTCAGCGATGTCCAAATGAGACGCGGTCGCAAGTTTTTATTTTGCACACTGCTGGGAACCATCGCGATAGCCCAGCAGCTTCCGCCCACTCAACCGCAGCCTCAGCAAGTTCAATCAATCCGGCCCGACTACGTTCTTGGGCCGAACGATCAATTTATCATTCGAGCCCCCCAAGCCGACGAAATCAACGAACGACCGTTTCGGATCGATTCGGATGGCTTTATTACCCTGCCTCTGGTTGGCAAGGTCCGCGCCGCTGGTTTAACAGTTCAGGCTCTCGAGGCCGACCTTGTGGCTCGGCTCAAGGAATTCATCCGGGAGCCTCAAGTGATGATTTCCATGGTGCAATTCCGGAGCGAAACCGTCTTCTTCCTGGGAGCCTTTCGCTTTCCTGGAATCTACCCGATGCTGGGCCGGCGCACGCTGATTGAAATGTTGTCGAGCGTGGGAGGCCTGCAGCCTAACGCCGGCCGTCGAATCAGGGTCACCAGGCGTGCCGAATACGGCCCGATTCCCCTTCCCAATGCCGTGCAGAGCCCCGACGGAAAAACCAGTACAGTTGAGATCAGCATAGAGAGTCTTACGCGAAACGTGAACCCGGATGAAGATATCGTTCTGAAGTCCTATGACCTTGTTAATGCGGAGCGGGCTGAACGAGTTTATGTGAGCGGAGAAGTGACCAAGGCAGCTGCCATCGAATTGGCTGAGCGCGAATCCATTTCGGTGGCTCAGGCCCTGACTGAGGCGGGCGGCTTTACCCAATTCGCCAGTCGTGATCACGTGCGCGTTCTTCGGCCAATTATGGGCACGACGATGCGCGCCGAGATCGACATCAACATGAAGCGGATATTCGAAGGGAAAGACATCGATTTCCCTTTGTTGCCGAACGATCTGCTTTACGTTCCCCGGGCATCGAAACGGGCTATCCTGACGCCGATCGGCGTGCAGATGCTTGCGTCGCTGCCTTATCTCCTGATTTCTCTAGCCGCCTCTGGAGCGATTTAGCATAAAGCACTACCCATGATTTTCAGAAAATACAACACTCGATGAAATCCCTCGTTAGGAATCGCCAAAGGTGGCTGGCGCAGGTCATGGTTGTCGTGTTGGCTTCTTTCCCGATTCTAAGGGCGCAGGAACCAGAGCGTGCAGCCCAAGTAATCCCTCTCCCGGCCGTGCAAAGCCTAAAGGTGATCCCCCTTGCTGGCAATCATTCGATGAATGACTTGGAGCGGCGCGTGATGGCCCCTCTGGTCGTTCAACTTCTCGATCAGAATTCCCGGCCGGTGGAAGGGGCGCAAATTGTATTCCGTTTTCCGTTGAAGGGACCCAGTGCGGAATTTGCGAATGGACAAGTCGCGCAGACCGTTAGGACCAACGCCGATGGGCAAGCCGCGGCGGTAGGTTGGATGGCGAACCGAGAAGTCGGAAGCTTTCAGGTCCACGTTACCGCCTCCCGCGGAAATGAATTGGGCGAGACCACGATCTCGATGTCGAATGTGACGCGGATTGTCGGCGACGGCGACGCTAAACACAAGAAGTGGTGGTCTTCAAAATGGGCCAAGATTGGAATCGTGGCCGGCGCTGCCGGAATCACCCTCGCCGTCGTACTGTTGACGCGTGGCGGAAGCAGCGCCAGCTCGAACACAACAGTGACGGCCGCTCCAGGTTCCCCTACGATCGGAGCTCCGCACTAGAGCCATGCGTTCCGGATTCGTCCTTCTAATCGCCTTTGTCTCGCTGAGCTCATTGCACGCCCAGCAAACTCCGCTGAGCGGCGTGATCGAGGGGTTCACCTTCGATTTCCCGACGAAAAGCGTGCGGCCCGTCATCGGCTCCCTGGGCTCCGCGACTCTCGGGCAACCGGCATTCCGTGGGCTTACCTATGGATCGGTCGCACCCCATCAGAGCTTCGCCTTGACCTTCGCCGTGACCTTCCATGACGAACATTGCGCGCTTCTCTCTGGCTTAGGTTCTTCACAAACGACGCAGGTTCGAGTTCCTGGATCGTTTGCCGTTCCGGAAGGTGTAGCTTGGTCGGGCGATGGTGCGACGGCGGTCCTTTATTCCCGAACGGGCAACTGGATTCAAACGATCTCCGGACTACCCTCTGCTGTGAATGCGGGGGCTTCGATCAGCGTCGCCTCGTTGGGAGGTTCCCTCTCAGCGGCGGCAACCGATCTTCACGGCGGCCGCGTCGTCATCGGAATCACCGGCGCTGCCGCTGGTGTTTATCAGATCGCAAATGGCGCAAACTTCGTCCCACTCCTGCCTGTCTTGCAGCCGATAGCGCTCGCCTTCAGCGAGGATGGCGGAACGCTTTACGTCCTCGATGGGGCCACCAACCAGCTATTCGCGCAGAACGTCGCCGATTTAAGTTACCAGTCCTGGCCGCTGAACGGACTCGTGGATCCCATCGCCATCAGAGCCGCGCACGACTCGGAAAATCGGGCCGTCGTGTACGTAGCCGGACGCAACGATCGATTGCTCCAGGCCTATGATTCATCCACCCACCAGGTGCTCGCCAGCGTGCCGCTCAATTTTCCGCCCAACGTGATTGAGCCCTTGGGAATTGGCAGCTTTTTGCTGGCGTCGCGGACCACCAGCGACGATATACTCTGGTCCTTCAGGAACACGCCGCAGCCGCTCGTGTATTTTGTGCCGGCAATGCCCGTGCGGTCAGAGGAGAACCATCGTAAATGAGTTCGATCCTGATCGGCGGAATCATCCTTCTCTCGACCGCGCTCGCTACGCTTGCTTCCGCTCAGACGGTTCCGTTTCAACTTCTGGCAACCCAGGGAAACAACGCCGCGATCATTCAGAACGGCTCGGGGCTGGCGTTGACTACTCAGATCGGGCAAGCTCAGACAGTTCAGATTAAGGCTACTTACACGGGAACCGGTCAGGCGCTGATTCCAACGCAGCCTCTCGTCGTCGGTTCCACCGCGTTTACAGCCAGCTTTGCTGCCACCCCGCCAGTGACGCTCACCCCCGGCGGCAGCATTTCGTTCACGATTCAGTTCCTGCCCACGACGGCCGCTCTGAGCACTGCGCAAATGAGTCTGCTATTCGTTGAGACTGTCCCGGCGACTGTGGCGGGTGGCTCGCCGACGACTACCTCCAGCGCGATCAATATCTTGCTTCAAGGTACCGCGCCGTCTTTCGTCTTGAGCTACATCCTGCAGTCGACTCAAAACACCGTGTCTCTGCCGCCCGGCGGAACCCTCACCTTCCCCTCCACGCCGATCAATACCACGGCGCAAGCTGCATTCAATATCAGCAATACCGGAAGCGGAGCAGGCACCGTCACCGACATTTCGATCACTGGCAATGCGTTCAGCATCACAGGTCTGCCGTTATTTCCGCAGACGGTAACCGGGGGGCTGACTCTGCAGGTGCAGGTCCTTTATAAGCCGACTGCTGTGACGTCCGACACCGGACAGATCCAAGTCACCTTCGGCACGGGCGCTCCTGTGACAATCAACCTCCAGGGCAGCGGCAGTTCGCCCAGCCTGACCTATCAGCTTCTCCAATCCGGCACGCCAACGACGATCGCCCCGGGCGGCACCGTCCCTTTCCCTGATACGAACCTGGGAACAACCAGCAGTGTGGTGATCCGGGTCCTCAACACCGGGAACGCATCGGGAACAGTGTCCTCGATCAATCTCAGCGGCCAGGGATTCCAGTTGAGCAATCAGCCGGCGCTGCCGCAGACTCTGGCCCCCAACGCGAGTATCACGTTTACGGTGACCTTCGCGCCCACCCAGGCTGGAACTATCACTGGCAGCCTGTTTATTAATTCCGACACACTTGTGCTTTCCGGAGTGGGCTTGGGACCGCAGTTGTCGTTTTCCTACGTGTCAGGCGGGACGACGGTCACACTCAGCTCGGCCAATCCTTCGGTGATTTTCAGCCCTGTGACGATCAGCCAGTCCGCGCAGGTGAGTCTCGATGTTAAAAACACCGGAACGCTTCAGGCGATCATTTCCAACATCGGGATCGGACAGACGAATGGCCCTTATTCGCTCTCAGGACTTCCGCCCCTCCCTGTGACCCTTGCTCCCAAAGCGGATTTTCATCTCACGATAACTTTCAAACCGACCGCTGTGGGATTCTCAAACGGGACGCTCCTTCTGGATACCACCACCATCGCCTTAGTCGGCTCCGGCACCCAGCCGCCGTCTCTTCCCGCGTATACCATTGGCGGTGCGAGCGGAACCGTGGCGGCAGGTTCTCAACCCAGCATCACCCTGACGCTTGCCAGCGGTTACCCGGTAGCGCTTTCCGGCGTGCTCACGGCGGCCGTTTCCGGCAATCTGCCCGCGGATCCCTCCGTTCTATTCGCCACCGGCGGGCTCGCGGTTCCATTTGTGATTCCGGCCAACACTACCAGCGCCGTTTTTGGCACCCAGGGGACTCAGATTGGATTGCAAACGGGAACCGTCGCCGGAACGATCACCCTCACGCCCTCCTTCGCAACCCAGCCCGGCGGCGTGGACGTGACTCCGACTGGACCTGCAACATTGCAGTTAACGATAGCTCCCGCGGCTCCGACGCTGATAGCCATTCAGTTGACCGGCCAAACCACCAATGGGTTCACGATCTCGGTGACCGGTTTTACCACTACCCGCACTCTCAATTCCTGGAACGTGCAGTTTACGCCTGCCGCTGGTTTTACCATGCCCGTGACCCAGTTCACCATCGACGTGCAGCAAATCTCAACCGTCTGGTTCCAGGGCACAGCCTCCCGTGCATTTGGCGGCCAGTTCACGCTGAGCATCCCCTTCACCTTCCAGGGAACGGTGCCAACGGGGCAGACCGTACTGAGGAGCATCGCTTCCGTTTCCGTCACTTTGACAAACGGAGTTGGGACTTCAAACTCCATCCAAGTCAAAGCGCAGTAGTAAGCTGTCCAAGCTGCACCAAAATCGCTGGGACACCGCCCCTCATTGTGGCGCGGACCCCCTGGTCCGCAGCCGGCCCCCCGGCCAGCTCCTCCGCGTTTGCAATTTCCGGCAAGGCTTGTGGAGCACTCCTCCAGGCGTGCCGTGTCGACGTATCTCGGAGCCAGTAGTTGACTCTGCTATCCTGCGTTGTAAGCGCCTGGCTGTCAGCCTATGTTCATTAGGATTCGGGTCCCATCGAATTTAGCGCCGCGAAAGACCCGTGGAGCCTCCGCTGCGTACCCCTTCCGGCCAACTTCGCTGCTCGCCTCCCTTGGCGTACACTGCATCGTCATCGCCTGTCTTCTTTCCGCGTCGCCTCCCGGCGGAGCGTCTCGCAGGCCCATCATGGACGAATTAGTCCAGCCAAAAACGCACAAAATCATCATCTATGATTTTCGTAAAAAACCACCGCAGGTAGAGCCCCTGAAACAGGTAGGCAAGTTTCCACGGCCGCGGGGAGCGGAGTTGTCTCAACAGGCCGTGATCGCGACATCTCCGAAACCAAAATCGAAGCAGCAAATGATCTGGATTCCGACCCCAAATATCCAGATCCAACGCGACGTTCCGTTGCCGGATCTGATTGCCAGGATGAAAACGGTACTTCCTTCTTTGCCAACGATACCCAAAGCAAAGCCTGAGGAACCTCCCAAACCACCCAAACCGGTTCATACCTTTGTGCCTCCACCAGCCGCTCGCCAGCCGAAACTGCCCGTCCCCGTCGAGGTTTCCGAATCGCCCGCGCCGCCATCGATCGGATCTCCGCCGATGCCAACCCCACTACCGCCCGGAGCAGGAATCCCGTCGATGCTCCAAGGCTTGGCGCTTCCAACTTCGGTTGCGCCGGCTGCTCCCGTACCAAGCGCCGGGAATGCAAGAGCTGACATCGCCATCGCCAGTCTCCATCCGTCGGAAAACGCCAATACCGCTGTACCCGACGGCGGACGCCCGGGCCGTTTCTCGAAGGCTCCGGAAACCGGCACGCCAGCGAGTGGCGATATCGGCAATTCTGGAGCCGTCACCGTCCCGAATCTGACCGTCCGTGAGGACAAAAACAAACCCGTGAGAATTCTCCCGGACCCAATCCGCACGAAGGCGGTTCTGTACAGTGAGAGGGTGCGGAGCATCCCAATTTCGACCCTATCCGTGCCCTTGCGAGCCTCGTCCCGCACCATCCCGAGGGCCGTCGATGCACGATTCCAAGGCCGCAATGTCTACACCATGGTCGTGCCCATCGAGAATTTACCCGCCTATGCCGGAGACTGGATCGTCTGGTTTGCAGAACGGCAGTCTGAGCCTGGAGCTACGCCCCTGATACGCGCGCCGCTTCCCTATCGAAAGATGGAGCCCGCCGATCAGGCACCATCGGGCAGTTCCGGGCAGGCGCGGGTTCAGATTTCGGCGATCTTGACTAAGGAGGGCCGGCTTGGCAAACTCGCCATTCTCCTGCGACCTCCTACGATGACCGAGCAAGAGGTGATTCAGGATCTGGAGTCCTGGGAGTTTAAGCCAGCGACGCGTGATGGAGTTCCCGTGGACGTGGAGGTTGTCATCGAGATTCCGTTCAATCTGTCGACCGCCATTGCGAAGCGAGCCCAGCCCTAGGTGGCTTCCACAACCACTCATTTCATCGTTGGCGCGGCGCTGGCCTTGCCCGCGCTCAAATCTCGCCGGTTAACCGCGCTCCTCCCCGGATGGGCTCTGCCGATCAGCGCCGGACTCCTCGCCATGGTTCCGGATCTCGATCTCGCGGGCAGGCGGCTTTTCGGCATCCGGCCTTCCAGCCTTCTCTCGCACCGCGGGCTATTCCACTCTCCTTTTTTCCTCATCCTGCTGGCCGCCGTGCTTGCGCTCATCGTCGCACGCGGTGCTTCACGAAAAACGTTCGCATACCTGTGGCTCCTGTGGGCCGGATGCATGCTGACGCACCCGCTGCTCGATGCGCTGACCGACGGGGGGCGAGGCGTAATGCTCCTGATACCATTCGCGCGCACCCGGCTGTACCTTCCCTGGCGGCCGATTCACACACCGGATGGGTCCGTGCGCCTCTTCGCGCGAGCATTCCTGATCCGCTCCTCCGAGATCCCATTCTGTGCAGCGGCCATTGTCGCTGGCGTTTCAGGACTGCTCTTGCGGAAGAGGACTCAGTTCAAAAAATCGCTTTAACCTCAACGTACTATTACCCACCGAGAGTCAAAATGATTCTTGTCACACTTTCATTGTCATGATATGTTTGGCAATGCTCCGAACTGCCCTCTTCCTCTCGGGGATGGCCACAGCCGCACTGGCGTCCTCCCTTTACTCAGTGTCGGTGATTCAGATTCCGAGCGGATTCACCGCGGTTACAATGACTGGCATCAACGCCTCCGGGCAGGCGGCCGGGTACGGCACCATTGGAGGGATCACTCAGGCGTTCATCGGCAGCCCTAGCGGAAGCGCGCCGATTCCGGTTCCGGTAGGCTCCGGTTGGGACTTCTCGCAAGGTTACGGAATAAACGATTCCGGCCAAGTGGTGGGCGCGGGGCGCATCAACTTTTTCAACTATCAGGCATTCATCGGCACGGCGGCTGGAAGCACTCTGGTCCCGATTCCGGGCGGCTACGCTGGTTCACTCGGCTACGGGGTCAACAATTCCGGGCAAGTGGCAGGCTGGTTGTTGAACGGCCTAAGCGCGCCTCAGGAAGCTTTTGTAGGCAGCACCGCGATTCCTTTGCCTGCCGGGTGGAACAATGCCAACGGCAACGGAGTGAACGCTACGGGAGCGGTCGCAGGGTACGGCGCCAACGGGAGTAGCGTCACGCAGGCGTTTATCTACAACGGCTCCACAAGCAACGCGATCCCAGTCCTTAGCGGCTGGACCCAGACCCAGGGCTGGGCCTTGAACGACTCGGGCTTGGTGGCGGGGTGGGGCAACAACGGAACGAACTCTCAGGCCTTTATCGGCACGGCTTCCGGAATGACCGCGATCCCTTTGCCCGTTGGCGCAACGTACTCGTACGCCCGGGGCGGTTCGATCAATGACGCGGGCCTGGTTGTCGGCCAGAGCGACCAAGGAGGCTGGATTTGGGACCAAACCGACGGCACTGTGCTCCTGAGCGGTCTTGTTCCAACGGGGTGGGTAATCAATTACGCCTGGAGCATCAGCAACACAGGCATCATCCTTGCGGAGGGCTCTTTTAACGGCAGTCCTAACGAATACGTCGAGTTGGTGAGTTCCACACCAGAGCCGGCCACGTGGGAACTTGGCGGAATGGGACTGTTGCTCACCGTGCTTGCGCGCCGGACGATTTTGCGGAGGCGCTGAGCGGCAGCCATCTTCGCTGGAGCTTCAGGACTGCTCTTGCGGATGAGGACTCAGTTCAAAAAATCGCTTTAACCTCAGAAACGGCTTCTCCAGGACATTCCAGGAAAGAATCGCTATCGCGTAGCTGGCAGCGAGAGCGGTCACGACCGTCAGAACGGGATGGCGGTCCAAGTGGACGAGTAGCGCTGCATCAAGCGGGATCTTGTGGAGCAAGTACAGTCCATAGCTGATCGTCCCGGTATACATCAACCATCGGCTCGTTAACATAACCCGAAGCCATTTCTGAGTCGCAAACATCGCCAGATATACGCACGCGGCCGAGGCGACAGCGCTCAGCGAGTAAGTGATCCACCTTGCGTGAAACGCTTCCGTCACAAAGGCGAGAGGCGCCGCAATGAAAAGAGAGAGCCAGGCTGACCGTAGAAATCTGGATGGTAGAAATTTGTCTGAACGTACCACCAGCGCGATTAGTCCCCCAGCCATCAGCCCGTCCAGCCGGCAGAATACGTTGGTGTAGAGATCGACGTGGTGGAGTAAAAGGTAATAGCGGAGGGCCGGAGAAAGGCAAATCACGGCAACGGCAATCCACCGTAGTTGCACGGAAGGGCAGGTTCGGACGACAACGGCCCACACCATATAAAACTGTTCCTCAATGGCCACCGACCAAGTGACGCCGAGTGGCCCCGCCGCGTTCGTCGAGTGCTGGAGGAGGAAGTTCTGAAGAAAGAGCGGATATGCCCACCAGGGTGACGAGCGAGCAATGATTGTAGAACCCACCGATGGACGCAGGAAAGGGATAACCACAAACATAAAAAGGAGAACGGAATAATATAAGGGCCAAATCCGCAAGCAGCGCCTTGCATAGAAGTTCTTGAAGTATCCCGCCGAGTGCTTCGTGTCGAGAAGAATTCCCGTGATTAAAAAACCCGAAAGAACGAAGAAAAGATCGACTCCCATCCACCCGTTGCGAAACAAAGACTGCAAAGGAGGGGAAGGGAACTGAGAAGAGTAATTATGGAAAATTACCACCAGGATGGCGATTCCACGAACGGCGTCGAGTTGAGGAATTTTCTGCCGTGCGGGGCGGAATGAGGTGCTGATCGGCTCAACCGCGTTCGGCGTACTCTTCCACTCCGGGCAGGCTGGGCATTGTTTCCGCGAGCGTTCTTTGTAGCAGGCTCGACAGGCTCGAATGACCCAGTTGGACGCGCTGCACTTCGATTCCTACTCGAAATTCCGTACCGTCCGGGTTCGAATGCGCCACGCGGCCGGTCAAAATACTGTCGGCCATTTCAAGCTGAACAAGGTCGCCTTCCGCCAGTGGAAGGGGCTGTACCAGACTGAAACCGGACTCCGAGATATCGTATGTGCGGCCCAACCCTGACTGTTGGGTCTCGACGTCCGTCACCTTCGTTTCAAATTGGACTTGAACTCGCGAATGAAGTCTACGTTCCATACTCGACCCATCGACTCTCTTAGAATAAAACTTTAACTGCCCCTTGTCTGTCCACTCATCGGGAAACTCAGGCTGTGACGCAGCACTCGGGAGCGTGATTTTCCCGGTCCCCCCCGAAGCGGCAATGGTACTGCCGTTTGCTTCCGCCGCCACCACGCCGTTGACCACAATTTCGATGACCGTGGAAGATGGTTTCGCCGCGATCTGGAACGTCGCTACCGCAACCACTCCGTCGCTCAGGGTCGCGGCATTCACCCCGAAGACGAGGCACGTGTTTCCCGAGCAGGTGACCCCTTTTCCCGCCCCTTTGGCCGAAGCTCCGGCTACCACCGTAACGCCTGTTATGTCCGCGGAATAACTGAATGACCACTGGAGTGCGGCAGGTTGCGCTCCGCCCGATAAAGTGATCGGGAGATCCACTGTCCACCCAGGTTTCGCCCAGTTGGACCCAATAGACAAGGAGACCGTCTTCGCCGTGGCGATTGACGGAAGGATGAGTACGCTGGCGACGACTAAATGGCGCATTTGTTTTCTCCCCAAAAGTCTATCGGCTACCCGATGCCTGAAACTGAAACGACGACTGATACTGAGACCGTAAGACGTCCTCACCCCTATTCTACGCCGGATATACCCCAAGGGCGAGCGGCCGGCACTGACCCGCTCCCTTTCTGTATGCTGAAACGGAAGTGTTTCGCGGACATCATCGACAGATCCGGCTCCTGTTCGGCGCTTCCGACGCAATCCTGCTGTGTCTCGCCTTTCGACTCGCCTATTGGATTCGCGCCCAAATGGACTTGCATTTCGAGTTTTATATTCTCCCTCCCGAAGTCGCGCTCTTGTTGGTCTGGTCCATGCTCGTCTGGATCGGCGTGGGCTATTGGTCGGAGATCTACGACCGCATCGACGCCGCCCATCCGCGCGTCATCCTGCGAGATGCCTTCCGCCAATGTTTGCTCGGCGGCGGCTTCATAATTTTGTTCCAATACTTGCTGCGCCTCGACCTGAGCCGATTTTTCATGGCCATCTTCGCCGCCCTCGCGTGGGTCCTTATGTGTCTATTCCGCCTGAACGCGGGATATATTTTCAGACTCTTCCGCCGCGAGTTTGGATCCCGCCATTTTGTCATGGTCGTCGGGCTAGGCGAGCCTGCCCTCGCCATGGGACGGCAGTTGGAAGAGGCAGCCCGCTTCGGCATTCGTCTCACCGGCTTCCTGGCGGATCAACCCGGCGAACCGCATGCCAAGGAAATTGAGATAGAAGGCCGCTATCCGGTCCACTCCCTGGAGAGCTTGCCGGAACTCCTCAAAAGCCACGTGATTGACGAGATTGTCTTCGCCGTGGACAGCCGCCGCCTGATGGAGCTCGAAGACGTCCTCCTTGCCTGCGACGATGAAGGAGTCCGGACCCATGTCGCGGTCGATTTCTTTCCCCACGTCAATAGCCGGATTTACTTGAACCGCTTAGGATCCTCGCCCCTCCTCACATTTTCCGCGACGCCGCACGACGAGATCCGGCTGCTCCTAAAACGCATTACGGACATTCTGCTCGCCGGAGCCGCTCTGGTGCTGCTGTTCCCGTTCATGCTGTTCATCATGATGATCATCCGCTTCACTTCGCCCGGTCCCGCAATTTTTCGCCAGGAACGCTGTGGTTTGAACGGCCGCCGGTTTGTGTTTTATAAATTCAGGTCCATGTGCGAGAACGCCGAAGCGATGCGAGCTTCTCTCGAACATCTCAGCGAACGTCAACTGGCGCTCAAGATTCCGAACGACCCCCGCTTGACCACGGTAGGCCGCTGGCTGCGGAGGTTTTCGATCGATGAAATGCCCCAGCTCTGGAACGTTTTGAAAGGCGATATGTCCCTGGTGGGCCCCCGGCCCGCGCTCCCGGAAGAGGTCGAACACTACCAGCGGTGGCAGCGTCGGAGGCTCCGCATGCGTCCTGGTTTAACGTGTCTGTGGGCCGTTTCGGGGCGCGATAGCGTCGACTTCGAAACCTGGATGAGGCTCGACATGGAGTACATCGACAAATGGTCGCTAGCTCTGGACTGGAAAATCATTCTGCGGACCGTCCCTCAGGTGCTGTCCGGAAAAGGCGCGCATTGAAGAATAATTTCCCTTTCAGAGTTTCAAAGCGAAGGGCACTAAACCTTTTAGAAACCTATGCTTGTGGCCAAAATGTCGTGCCTCCAAAACCCCCAACGACGGTAATTAAACTAGAAGCTGAAGCGGATCGAAACAACACCATGGCGCGCCGGCAGCGACGCGGACGTGATGGTTCCAAAACTAGCGTTGGTATTGACGCCGTTGGAGTAGTTCAGAGCCAACGACGAATTTGGGTTGCTCGGATTGAAGTGATTTAGGGCGTTGAATGCTTCAAATTTGACCACGAGAATTGTGCTCTCGCTGAAAATGTGCCACTCTTTATAGACGCTGAGGTCTACGTTTTCGACGCCGGGTCCGTAGGTGAGCGTCGGCGGGGTGCTGCCGATGCCGAGTGAATTGACCGGAGGCAGCGCGAAGCTTCCGGCATTAAAGGGATACCAGAGGTTGGAGGGTGCGGTGGAACCAACCGATGACGGAGTCGCACCCGAGGCTAGGAACAGAGGGCCGTTCTGCTGGCAGCGGAACGGCAGACCGCCGGAGGGAGTGCCGGTCCAATAGCCGATGGGCGCGCCGTTGGCGGAGCAGCCGATCGTTAAGGGCGTTCCATAGTAGAACGTCATGATTCCTTCCACGTGCCAACCGTTTAGAACCTGTTTCGTGAGGACGTTGTTCCAGAGATTGCTGCCGTTGGGAACCGCATATCCCCAGTTGATGTTCACCGCCTGAGGGCGGGTGCCGCCCGCGATATTTTCGTTCAGCTTGTCGGAAACCCATTGCTGCCGCGAGTAAACGAGAGTCTTCGCCCAGGTGTAATTGCTGCCGAAGTGGAATCGCTGGCCGACGCGCTTGTTGAACTGCGCCTGCAACGAGTCATAGTGCGATTCGCCGTTCTGAGTATGTTGCTGGATGCCGCCCCAGCCCGGATAGGCTCCGCCGAGCGCGCGAAGCAGGTTGGTGTTGTAGAAGCCGCCCGTTCCGCCATTGGCACTGGTGGGGTCCAGGAACCTTGCCACCGGTCCGGGTGAACCGTTGTTGGCGGTCCGCGTCCAGTCCGTCAGCGGCGCGACGGCGTTGAGATCGATGTTGCCCTGATTGAACTGGTGATGCGCGATATTTCCGACAAAAGAAATATCCATCACAAAACCCTTGCCAAGATCGTGCTGGACGCCGAAGCGCCGGCGGAATCGACCACGGTGCCGGTGATCTGGCCGGTTACGGTTTGGGCATTGGCGATTGGCAGGACTGCCAATAAAACGAGAGAAATAGCGAGCGAGACGTGCTGTTCAGAAGCGGAAGCGAATAGTCGCTGCGGCGTGCCGCGCCTGAATCGCCGCGCCCGTAATGGTGCCGAACGTCGTGTTGGTGTAGTCCTTCAGACCCGGAGCCGCGCAGGAACCGTTGACTGCGTTGCAGTTGATGGCAAGAGAGGTGTTCGGGTTACCGGGATTGAAGTGGTTGAAGGCGTTGAAGGCTTCGAACCTGAAGCTGAGCGTCTTGGGATGGGCTTCGCTGCCGAGATTGATATCCTTCTGCAGAGCGAGATCGAAGTTCACGATGCCGGGCCCGTATGTGACGGTCGGCTGTTCGTTGCCGATGCCGAACGACGTAGCGGAAGGCAGCGTGAAGGCAGCCGGGTTGAAGTTATACCATAGCTTCGGGTCGGCAATGGCGAGCGAAGAATTCGCGCCCGTCCACACCGAAGAAGGCGTTGCACCTGAAGGCAGCCAAAGGCTGCCGGTCTGCTGGCAGCGGAACGGGAAACCGCCGGTCGGGGTGCCCGTCCAGTAGCCGATGGGTGCTCCGTTGGCGCTGCAGCCTATGGAGAGGGCTTGGCCGTTGTAGAAGACCCCGACGCCCGATAAATGCCAGTCGCTGAAGGTCGTTTTGGCGAAGCGATTGTTCCAGTACTTCTCGATCCCGGGGATGTCATAGCCCCAATTCACGTTGACCGCCTGCGGCCTGTTGCTGGTGACGTTCTTTAGCAGGTTATCGCTAACGAACTGCTGGCGGTTGTAAGTGATGGTCTTCGACCAGGTATAGTTACCGCCCAACTGGAAGCGCTTGCTGAATCGGCGGTTGATGGACGCCTGGAGAGCGTTGTAGTTCGCTTCGCCGTCCAGCGTGTAGCCCTGGATGGCGCCCCAGTTGTAGCCGCCGGAGAGTGAGCGGATCAGATTGGCAGAATAGAAGCCGGCGGTGCCGCCGTTGCCGCTGGTCGGATCGAGATACTTCGCGACCGGGCCCGGCGATCCGTTGTTCGCAGTTGGCGTCCAGGTCGTGTAGGGCTGCACGGCGTTAAAGTCGATGCGGCCCTGATTGAACTGGTTGTGCGCCACGTTGCCGATGTAAGAGACGTCCATGACGTAGCCCTTACCGAGATCCTGCTGGATACCGAAGCTCCAGTCGTAGGTGGCGGGCGGCTTCAGGTGGAGAGAACCGCCGGTGGTCGCCTGCGGCGTGTAAACCGTGGGCGAGCCGACGAGGCTGTTGATGGAAGTATTCAGGATGAGCGGCGCCACGAAGTTCGGCGGAGCGGCGATGGGACCTGTGCCGGCGCCGGTTGCGCCGATCGTGTCGACCGTAAACGATCGGCCGTAGAAGATCCCAAAACCGGTGCGAAGCGCGGTCTTACCGTTTCCAAAGACATCGTAAGCAAGCCCGACGCGAGGCGCCACCTGGATGGGCGGGTTGTCGAAGAGCATCGTCTTCGCCGTCTTGATTCCCGAGAACGGCAGGCCGTTGGCCGGGTACGAGGCGGGGTCGAACGTGCCCTGCTGGGCGTACGGATAGATTTTGCCGGTGACCGGGTTGATGGAGGCTTTGTTGGCGGTCGGGCAGCTCACGCCGCCTCCTACGGGCACGGTGCAGGTGGGATACAGCAACTGGCCGACCGCCTTAGGGTCGTAGGAAGCGGCGGCGAAGGTGCCGAGTGTAGCGCCTTCCGAACGAAGCGTGCCGATAAACTGGAAGCGCAGGCCGGCATCGATGGTCAGGCGCTTACCTAACTTCCAAGTGTCCTGCAAAAACCATTCAACCTGCGTGTAGCGGGCGTGGTTGATCTGCTTCTTGTTGTCCTCACCGTAGCCGTAAAGGTTGCCGGTAAGGGCGTTGGAGAAGGGATTGCCAGTGTCGACCGGATTGCCGAGGTCGGAGCCGAAGTAGTAGGTGCCGGCGGTATTGTAGACCGAGTATACGCTGACGTTCCGGGCTTCCTTTTCGATGTAGATGCCACCCTTGATGGTGTGTCTGCCTTTAATCCACGTGAGGTTGTCGGTGAGGTTCTGGCTCTCGTCCGTGCCATCGAACGGCCAGCGGCTGTCGAAGCCGAATTGCGGCAGATTGGGGATGCCGGTGGGCGCGGACTGGGCCGAGAATCCCGAGGGCAGGCCGAAGTTGATCTGCGGCAGCAGGTTCAGGTAGTTCGCGCCAAACAGGTTCGGCAGGTTTAGTACATTGCCGCTCGCGCCCTTCAGGGGCAACTGGCTGGCCGCAAACAAGGTTTGGTCGGTGGGCGAGTTGCCCTGGTGGTTGCGGTTGATGCCCGCCGTGAGTTCGTTGATCAGGTTGGAACGAAAGGTGTGGACGTAGGTCATGGCAGCGCCTGCCGACGGGTCGTGGTAACTGTGCGGGAACTGGCCCCAGCCGTCGCCGAGGGCTCCGAGGATGGCACCATAGCCGGCATTCTCGAAAGCGTCCTGGATCAGGCGAACGAACAGGGTATCCTTCGTGGTCGCGTTGTAGTCCACGCGGAGGATCTTGTCTTCGCGCGGCTGCGTGTTGGTGAACTGGAACTGCGAGTTGTAGGCGCGTGCGCCGGTGGGATCAGCGAAGTTGGGCAGCGGGAAGCGGTTCAGCATGGCAAGACCGATAGGGTTGATACTGCTGAGGGGAATCTTGTTGCCGGGGAAACAGCCCGCTGCGCCTGCCGTGCTGCAGGTCGCTCCGCTGTTCGGGTCGCGGATCAGGATCGGCGTGCCGTTCTGGTTGATGGACTGCGAGAAGTCACCGGCTCGTTCGAGTGCCGTCGGCATGGTATAGCGGTTGGGACCGGCGGTGCCACTGTTGTTCAGCTTATCGTAGGAGAAGAAGAAGAACAGGCGGTTGTGGTCTTTGTTGAAGCGCACGCCAGGAATGAGGAGCGGGCCGCCGATGGTGCCGCCAGGATTCTGATAGCGGTAGCGCGGTTTGACGACGCCGATCTTGTTGTTGAAGAACTCGTTCGCGTTGAATTCTTCGTGCCGAAAAATGTAGTAACCGGTGCCGTGGAACTGTGCCGTGCCATTCTTAATGGTTATATTGAGCTGGCCACCGTTGCGGGCGCCATACTCGGCCGTATAGTTGGAGACCAGGAGCTTGACCTCGCCGATGGCGTCGGGGCTGGGCGACAGGGTGCTGTTCATCGAATAGTTCCCCGAATCCTGGCTGACGATTCCGTCCAGGGTAACCACTACCTGACCCATCTGACCTCCGTTAATGGTCGGGACCGCCGTGCCCCATCCGTGCGAGTCGTGTGGGTCCAGATCCTGAACACCCGGAAGAGTCTTCACGATGGCCTTGAAGTCGCGCCCGCGAATCGGCGTGTCGCCGATCTGCTGGAGGTTGACGTTCTGCGAGCGATCGGAACTGTCCGTCGCAACGTGCGCCGCTTCGGCCTGCACGGTGATGGACATGGTCACGTCTCCGACGGCGAGCTTGATCGTGTGGAGATCGACGCGTTCCTGCGCACTGACCGTCACGCTCTGTTCGTAGGGCCGGAAGCCAGGCTGCAAGATCTTCACCAGATAGGGGCCCGGAATGATGCTCGTGAACTCAAATTCGCCAGCGCCGCCGGTGTTGAACTCGCGGATCTGTTTCGAAATATCGTTGATGAGCTGGACCTTGGCCCCGACGACGACCGCGCCGGCGGAATCGGCCACGGTGCCCGAAACGGAACCCGTTACGGTCTGGGCGTTCGCGATTGGCACGACTGCCAATAAAACAAGAACTACAGCGAGCGAGACGTTCTTCATGGACGGCCCCCCTGAGCGACTTTTAAACGTTTCAAGACTACACTGATTTGGGAGAGACCCGTTTTGAGCTCCCAATCTCAGAAAAGTATACACCAAATTGCGCTTTGTCAAGTCTGTGATTTTTGTAAAACGACGAATATTGAATGGCGGAAGGGCGGACGCACCCAGCTTTTCGAAGCGCGACGGGATGGGGACCACGTAGCGGTCGACGGAAGACCTTACACCACGGCAATCTTATTCAAAACACGAGCTGATTTTTTTGGCTTCGAATTTCGCGAGACTAATTCCGAGTACCCTCTTCCAATCCCCCAGCGATTTGAAGTTGGCGTTTTTTGTCCGGTATTCACGGTCGTTGGCACGGATTCTTCAGTACTCTTGTCGCGGAAACATCGTTAGCGTGTCCCCCTCCTTTACAGTCGGGGTTCGGTGTCAGTGTAATCGCGTGCATCCACATTGGGGTCGCCTCAGCATTCACACCGAACCCTGACCGTGAGGGAGGGGACAAGACAGGTACGATAATCGACGGTCCGGCTCTGCCAACGCGCTCAAAGAGGGCCGACGGGGGCGTCGGCCGCGGACCGGGGGGTCCGCCCCACTTGATACATGAGCTTCAGAGTCAGGGCACCAGTATCGCGCGCGTCGTCACGAACGGCCACAAAGATCGACCACCGATGGTCCGCTCCACAACATGCCTGAGAAGACCGGAATATCGCTTACTGGTTGGCCGCGAATCCCGGACCCGCTCACACCCTCAATTTGCCAGCCACGAGGGCTTGTTTCCGCGGGAAGTTGCTGGTCTAATAGGAGGCTACTCTTTCGAAGGAGCAAACGTTATGGGCTTCCACAGCGACTTATATCGACCGAATCGACGCGATGTTCTGAAAATGCTGGCTGGTTCGACCGGCGCTATTTCCGTGGCGAACGCGGCGACGCCCGACTGGCGGAAGCAGGCCGGGTTAGAGTTGTTCACGGTTCGGGATCTTCTCCAAAAGGACTACGAGGGAACGATCGCCAAGGTCGCTGAAATCGGGTACAAAGAAGTCGAGCCAGCCGGCGGTTATGGCGGCCTTTCGCCGAAGGATTACCGGGCGATGCTCGATCGCTACAGTTTGGCGATGCCGAGCACGCACTCGGGCGCGCGAGAAGGTCCGGATCTGGAGAAGGAACTCGAAGGCTTCCAGATCATGGGGCTGAAGTACATCGAGATCGGCGGAGGTGGCGGTGGGAGAGGCCGAGGACCTGGAGGAGGTGCGCCAGGTGGTGCTCCGCCTCCGGCTGGAGCCGCAACGGGTCAACCGGGCGCGGGTCGTGGACGAGGTCCGAGGGCACCGTTGACTGAGGAGGCGGTGAAACGGCAGGCGGAGCAGTTGAACAAGCATGGCGAGATCGCGAGGAAATTCGGAATGAAGATCCTGGTGCATAACCATACCCAGGAATTCGCAACCGTGGAAGGCAGCACGACGGTGAGGCAGTACGACATTCTGCTTTCTCAAACCGATCCGGCTGTGGTGGCGCTGCAGCTCGATATCGGCTGGGCGTCGGTGGCGGGGCAAGACATCGTGGGAATGTTTCGCAAGAATCCGGGACGCTACGAGCTGTGGCACGTCAAGGACGCGAAAGGCCTCAAGAACGGGCCGCCGCAGGACTTGCGGACGGCCAACCTGGTTCCGGTCGGCATGGGAGACGTCGACTATAAGACAATTTTCAAGAGCGCGGAGTTGGCTGGCATGAAGCATTACTGCGTCGAGCAGGATAATGCCGCGGAAAGCGGGGACGCGATCGGGGCGGCGAGAACCAGTTATCAGAATCTGGTACGAATGCTGAGTTAAGGAGACGGATGAACATAAGGAAACTGATCGCGGCGTCCGCATGTGCGATGACGATCGTGGCGGCACAAACGCCTCCACCTGCAAATCCGCAAAACGGACGTGGCGCACGCGGAGGCGGGCGAGGCCCGAACTTTCCCCAACAAACACGCCCGCTCGCTGCTCCGGAAGTCCTGGCCCGGGGGAAGGCCCTCTATGGAGTCCATTGCAGTGCGTGCCATGGAGGGGATCTGCGTGGCGGAGACCAGGGTGGGCCAAACCTGCTGCGCTCCATGCTCGCATTGGGCGACCAGCACGGCGAACTGATCGGTCCGGTGATCCTGGGCAGCCGCCAGGACAAAGGAATGCCGGCCTTCAATCTTCTAGCCACCGACACCACGGCCCTCGCCGAATATATTCACAGCGTGCTCGCATTGGTCGGCAGGCAGGGCAGTCCGCCGGGAGGCGAGGGGGGTGCGAATCTGAAGATCCTGGTCGGCAATGCGGAAGCCGGAAAAGCGTTCTTTGACGGGAAGTGCGCGAGCTGCCATTCGATCAGCGGAGACCTCAAAGGCATCGCCACCAAGTTTCCGGAGCCGCGCACTTTGCAAAACACCTGGGTTTCGGGCGGCGCCGGGCGCGGCCGTGGAGGGCGTGGGGGTGGAGAGGATCCTTCCGCCAAGCCGACCACGGTGACCGTAACTCTTGGGGACGGTCGCAAGGTAGAAGGGCGCCTGGTCCGCATTGACGATTTTGACGTGAGTCTGATTCAGAGCAATGGGGTGCGCCAAACGATTGCCCGCGAAGGCGACGCGCCCAAGGTCGAGGTCCACGATCCCAACGCCGCGCACAAGGCACTGGTTCCGACGCTATCCGACAAGGACATGCACGACGTGACGGCATACCTGGCAACAAATAAATGACTCCCATGAAGAAGGTTCTCCTCAGCATCTCATCGCTGTCGCTGTTTCTACAGGGGCAAGCTCAAAACGGCCTCGATCCAGTGGATATCCTGAAGCCTCTTTCCGATCAGTGGACCACCTATTCGGGCGACTATTCGGGCAAACGTTATAGCGCCCTCGCCCAGATAAATCAGACGACGGTTAAGAATCTTGGGCTGGCCTGGGTTACGCGAGTCACCGCTGGTACGGGTCCCTCGGGCTCAGCGCCCGGAGGTGGAGGCGGACGGGGCGGGGGTGCTTCAGCGCCGATTATCGTCGGTGGACTCGGCACCGGAGACTTGAACACCGGCGGCGCTCGCTTCAGCGGTTCCATTCTCCAGGTCAACGGAATCCTGTACCTCTCATCGCCTGACAACGCCTGGGCGGTCGATGCGCGCGACGGCACTATACTCTGGCATTTTTATTGGAAGACCAGAGGCGGCACTCACACTGGCAACCGAGGGCTCGGGATGTGGCACAACAACCTGTATCTCGAGACGCACGATGATATGCTGGTCTGCCTCGACGCCACGACTGGACGCGAAAAGTGGCACAAGGAAATCGCCAGCTTCGATCAGCAATACTTCTCGTCGATGGCTCCGATCGTGGTCGGCAATCATGTTCTCGTCGGAACCGGCAACGATCTGGACGCTCCAGGATTTCTGCAGTCGTTCGATCCCGAAACAGGCGATCGACAATGGATTCACTACACCGTTCCCATGAACGCCGGCGACCCCGGAGTCGATACCTGGGCCAGCCTTGACGCCGCGCGCCACGGAGGGGCGCAGGTCTGGATACCCGGCTCTTACGATCCGGAGACCCACCTTTACATTTTCGGCACTGGGAACCCCACGCCCGCCTACACTACCGGCCGCGGCGAGGGCGACAATCTGTACACCTGCGCGCTGGTCGCGGTCAATGTAGATACGGGAAAGATGGCTTGGTATTACCAGACGTCGCCTCACGACACACACGATTGGGATTCGACGGAAACGCCGATATTGGTGGACGCTCCCTTCCATGGCGCGATGCGGAAGCTGGTGCTCACGGCGACTCGCAACGGATACTTCTTCACACTGGATCGCGTGAGTGGAGAACATCTGGTCACCGGCAAGTTCGGCTTAGTGAACAATTGGGCGTCGGGCCTGGACTCGCAGGGCAGACCGAAACGCGACCCAGGTAAGGATGCGACGGTGCCCGGTTCCTTGGTGAACGGCGACGTCACAAACTATCCGCCACCCGCGTATTCCCCCGATACGGGCTTCTTCTATGTACCCGAGAACAACTCTCTCCGCATCTCCTACCTTATCGACGACGATCCGCGCGGGTCGATGGGCCTCGGCGGGACGATGGGCGGCGGAGGCTTGTCCTTCGGATCCGCACTTATCGCCTTGGATTACAAAACCGGCAAGGTCGCTTGGCGCCACATGCTCTCAGGTGGTTCATCCGGTTTGCTGACGACCGCTGGGAAGTTGCTCTTCGGAGGTGACGGCTCGGGGAACGTTGTCGCCTACGATCCGGCAAGCGGGAAGCCAATATGGCATTCCCGGATTGGCTCCGTCGGCAATGCGCCGGAGACATATATGCTCGATGGGCATCAATACCTGCTTGCGGTGGGCGACGATCAATTATTTGCCTTCGTACTGCATTAGAAAGACGATCGGTTTCTCCGCGGGGGAATTAAGCCATCGGTCGATGCGTGTTTGGTGAATAGGTTTGGGGTAAACCGGTTTACCCCCGGATTTCACAGGCGACTCCTGCAAACAATATGAGAAAATCTCTGTCCCGGTTTTCCCTATCAGACACTGAATCTCGATAGTCTCGCGTCCAAGGGCTGTTTTGACTCCAGCAAACTCGCCCCTCCGCTGACGCATTCGAACCATCGCCGGCTCCTTTAATAAAACCGCGATGCTCACGGAGACGCGCGGTGCTAGTAAGCTGTCCCAGCGATTCTGTTACCGCGGGGGTGTACCAATGGTACATTGACCTTCGTCGCACTGACGCTGCGGTCGGCCGAGGAGATTGCGAAGAGTTTCGCTTCGCAGGCGTGATTCACTTCTTCTCGACCGGGAATCGCCCGTCGACCGCTTTGTCCGGGTTCGCGTGGATTTGCAGCACTGCGCAATGGTGGTAGCTATAGTCGCCGTCCTTATTCAGGCCGTGCGCGGCCATAAACTCGACAATCTGAAGAGTGCATGCGCTGCAGTTGATATTCGGGATTTCGACGTCAGTTTCGAGTTCCTTATCGAACCGCGTGGTGTGAGGAAAAAGCCCGTCGGCGAGGACGGGAGGAGCCGGCGGGAAGTGGATCGCGGCCGAAACCGACCTGGGACCATTGGCTGAAGGTTCGGTTTTCACTTCGGGGTCAGGCGGAAGTTCGTCGCGCGAGTTCACAGCAAGAGCGATCCTGTAAAATCCCGGATGAAAAACCGTCTCGCGAAGTCTGATATGGAGCTTTTCACCACCTTGGATGTTCGTCACGGAGCCGGTGGGTTTGCCGGGATCGGCGGAAGTGCCGCCGCACGGAGCCATCTTCTGCGGGTCGCCGAGTTGAGATTCTTGCAGCCACGAGGCAGGTTCAAGCAGCCGGAAATGTGCAGCCGTGTAGGGCGCGAGAAGCGTCAGCGTAACGGAACCGAATAGCAGGCCTTGAGACAGTCTCATGGGAGCCCTCCTCGCAATCAGGATACCAATCCCATTTCGATGCGGGTTTAAGCGAGCGCGGGTAGAAGATGGCGAGAGCGGAGCAGGTGCTACGCACGGGGGTTCTCCGTGCCTTATTGTGTGGGCCACCTTGAGTCCGCTCTCAAACAGAATCCTACGTCCGCCCTCAGCCTGCGTCAATCGCCCTGAGGTACTAAGGTCAAGCGTCCCAAGCGAAAGCGGCATAAGGGCCTTCGCGTATACTCTGAAAGCGTAATCCTTCCGCTGTGGTCTTCATCGTCGAGAACCGTTCGTCGCCGCATCCAATCTTGCCGCGAGCTTTTCGAAAGCGGGCAGGTGACCGCTCCATCGCAGTTGGTCCACGTCCTCGAAGAGAGCGATGTCGGTACGCAGCGTAGCGAGGGTTCGAAACAGCAGCGCCCGGTCGCGGTCGCGCGCAAGCGTTGCGGCGAGGGATCTCGCGTTGGCGGCGTCCACGTGCCAATCGTGCGAGTCCGCGGGGATCGATTCGAGATGGCCGAACTTGGCGAGAACCGCCGCCGTCGACTTCGCTCCCCAGCCAGGCAGGCCCGGATAGCCGTCGGCCGCGTCGCCGACCAGCGCGAGGTAATCGGGGATCGACGCCGGTGCAACGCCGAACTTCAGGATCACGCCTGCCTCGTCGCGGGTGACGCGGGTCCGTCGATTCAGCTGGACGACACGTGTGCCGCTCACGCACTGGGCAAGATCCTTGTCCGGAGTGCAAATAATCACGCGATCGACTCGCGGGTCGCGCGCCGCCGCACCAGCCCCGGCGGCGAGCGCGTCGTCCGCCTCGAACTCCACCATCGGCCAGACCACGATGCCCGCCGCCGTAAGGGTCTCTTCCAGCAACGGGAACTGCGCCCACAGGTCTGGATCGATGCCTTCGCCGGTCTTGTAACCCGGCCACAGATCGTTGCGGAAGGACTCAATGACGTGGTCGGTCGCAACGGCGATGTGCGTGGCGCCGCCCTTGATCATCCCCAGCACGGAGGCGAGTACGCCACGGACTGCGGCGACCTCGTGACCGTCCCGATCGCGGGCGGACGGAAGCGCGTAGTAGTGCCGGAACAACTCGTATGTGCCATCGACCAGGTAAACGTCCAAGGGCTCGCCTCACTTGGCAGGCAGATACTTCTTGGGAATGCGCAGAGCCATGGAACCGGAGACTGTCACGACGTCGTACTGGCCCTGGAATGCGACGAGAACGTGCGCGGCCCAGGGTTCCAGCTTGTATTCGCTGGAGAGCCACTTGACCATGTCGGTAGTGGCCATGGCCAGCGCGCGATCGAGGCTGCTGACAAATTCGGGCTGTGAGCCGATGCTGATAATGGACTCCGCGTTTTCGAGGCGCGGGCCATCGAGCTTCATTTTCTTTCCGATGTCCACGGAAAATTCCACGTCCATGGAGGTCTCGATACCATTGCCGGTAGGTTCGCCGTCGCCCATCAAAGCGTGGCCGTCGCCCACATAGAGCAGGGCTCCGGGATGATAGACGGGCAGGATGACAGTGGCGCCTTCGCGCACCCGGTTGTAATCCATGTTGCCTCCATAGGAACCCGCGGCCCCCGACGTCGGGGCGAAATCGCCAGGGGCGGCGACGCCAATGCAGCCGAGCATGGGGATGGCGGGGAACTCCATTTTTATGACAGCGCTGGCCGGGTCGCGCAGGCGAACGATATTCTGCGCTCGATCGATGTCCCAGCGGACCAGGTTGGAGCGGCCGGGGAGGGCGAGGTCGGGCTTGTAGTTCGGGGAATACAGGTTCCGGATGAACTCCGGCAACAGCGAGTACAGGCCCAGCTGGTAGCCGGAGTAGCCCCAGTCGCGGTTCAGTCGGACGCGGAGCAGGTGCACCAGGATGGCATCGCCGGGTTCCGCGCCTTCAATGAAAAATGGACCGGTAAGAGGATTGCCGGACTCGGGATGGCGCACGTCGCCGTGCAAGTCACGGCCGCTCGAATCGAGCGTTTGGGTGATCGCAACCTCGCCGGATTTAACGTGGCGAAGGACGGGATTGGTGTGCGAAAAAGTGCGGTAGTAACTTTTGGGAACAATTGGCTGAGCGACCAGCGCTGGCGGCAGAAGCAGAGTTACTGCGATGGTGATGCGGTTCATATGGAAAGGGAGTATACAACATAGGAGTGGAGGGGAGATTGAGGAGCTATCGCAAAGAACTGTGGTTCGAGATCCCCACGCGGCGCGCGTTCGTAAACATCACGCCGCAGGTGGAGACCTGCCTCGCTGAATCGGGTGTACGCGAGGGCCTCGCCTTGGTCAACGCAATGCACATCACCGCGTCGGTATTCATCAACGACGACGAGGGCGGCTTGCACCAGGATTTCGAGAACTGGCTCGAAGCCCTGGCCCCGCATGAGCCCACGTCACAGTATCGGCACAATCGCACCGGCGAGGACAACGCCGACGCGCATCTGAAACGCCAGGTCATGGGACGCGAGGTCGTGGTCGCCGTCACCAAAGGTAAGCTCGACTTCGGCCCGTGGGA
>PNAJ01000062.1 GCA_003170295.1 Bryobacterales bacterium
ATTCTTCAAGCGGTCAGAGACCTTAGGAGATGCTGACTGGAGGGATGCTTCCGGCTCTCTGCCAACAACTCCCTTCGGTTTCCCGCCGTATCTCGTTTCTATCGTGACGGTTTCAACTCCGGAGCTGAACGATGGTTCCGAATACCAGAAGACACGCAGCGGGACACCATAGATCTTCGGAATTTGAGGTTGGCTGGTCAGCGCAAGATCGACGGAATGCGGAACCTCCGTCGTCAGACCATGATGAGCGAGCGCTGAGATCAGGCGCACGACAGCGCGCGGAATGCGAATCGCGACTGGAACAAGATCCGGGGTGGAAAGGGGCGGTACGGTGGAGAGCCTGTAAAGGCCGCGACCAATCTGTTCGATTTCACCAGAGTCCCTGAGAGTGTAAAGCGTTCGCGGGTGCCCACACCGCTTTGCCGGCGCGCGACGTCACCTGGGCGGGAACTTGTTGACAAAATAAGGTGTATACGCTATAGTTATAGTATGGACATCGACCTACGCATCGAAGCGCGTACGATGAACCTCGGACTGATGGGCCGCGGCCTGGAAAGCATGCGGGCAAGATCCGAACAGGACGGTGAGAACACTCAAGCGCTCGCGGGTAGCCAGCGCGATATGGGGCAGGAAGACCAGTTGCTACTCCGGGCCCAGTTGGTAGAGACGGGTGAACTGCGTGAACTGCGTGAACTCCAGAAACGCACCGAGGAGAAGTTCCGATCTCTCGCCGGGGCGCAGTAGCGCATGGACGGGGCTCGGTCTGATGACCGTCGATGGGATCATCCGTAGACCCGACACATAACGCTGAAGAGAATAATGGGCCAAGTACTCAAACGGTATGTCGACGAGAACTTTGCGCGGCTCGACGAAAAGTTCGCGGTGATGGAAACGCTGTTCACTGAACGCATCAAGCAGGCTGAAAAGCAGCTTCTCATGATCTTCCACAAATGACGCTACCGGTTTTCACCACGACGACAGCCGCCGCCGAACTCGGTGTGACGCCCGGCCGCGTGCGCGCCATGATAGCGGCAGGCCGCCTAAAGGCAAACCGCGCGGGTCGTGATTGGCTCATCGAGCCGAAAGCGCTCGCAACCGTGCGCGATCGCAAGCCGGGCCGTCCGGCTACTCCCAACAAGGGTGGTCGGCCAAGTGTTGAATAAAGTTTCGGTGGTCGTGCCCAATTTATCGATGCTTCCGCCTCCCCAACTAAAGCTTTGGCAGGAGCTTGGAGCCACACCGGATGAATTCACGCTTTACGGCGGGACAGCTTTGGCTCTGCGGTTGGGGCATCGCACTTCGGTCGATTTCGATTTCTTCTCGAACGCGCCATTTGACCCCGAGCGCCTCGCATGGATGCTTCCTTATCTGAAAAATGCGGAACGTCTCCAGGTAGGGCCGGACACGCTGACCTGTCGCGTCGATCGCAGGGGCCCAGTGCTGGTGTCATTCTTCGGCGGGACCGGCCTGGGACAAGTAGCAGATCGCGATCAGGTGCAAGGGATGACGCTGTTCATCGTTTCCTTGCTGGGTATCGCAGGCACCAAGATGGCGGTCGTCCAAAAACGCGCCGAATTGAAGGATTATATCGATGTCGACGAGCTGTTGAGGCACGGGGTTGATCTGCCGACTGCCCTTGCGGCTGGCGGCGTCGTTTATGGACGCAGCTTCAATCCGCTGATCACACTCAAGGCGCTCAGTTTTTTTGACGATGTGCCGAAGCTCCCCGGCGAAGTGAAGGAACGCCTACGTGCCGCCGTGCGAGCCATTGATGTCACCAAGCTGCCCGTATTGACGGCCTACGCCCGTCGTGGAGAAAAGTAGCCATGAAGGTGTTGCCGATAAGTCCGGAATTACTTGCCGTGGCCGAACGCGTGGTGTGGTTCAAGACGCCATCTGAGGCTCTGGCCGAGCCGATGCATTTCCTCGCGCATGTAATGACCTATGGAACGGTTGAAGACCTACGCGCTCTCGATGGGATCGTCGGTCGGCGTGAATTCAAAGAAGTACTTGAAAACGCACCGCCTGGGGTCTTCGATCCGCGTTCCTGGGCCTACTGGAATCTGAAATGTGGCCGTGCGCCCGAACGCTTGCCAGTGCGACACGTGGACGTTTGAGCCGGTAACAGGATCTGCTGGACGAAGTGGCGCGGATCGCGATTGTCGCGAAGGTACTTGGCGAACGAGAGCGATAACGAGAATAAGTTCAGAGCTTCCTTTTCGGGCAGGTCGGTATCAGGTAGATTTCGCGTTGCGGCGTCCCGATGCGGCTGCGCCGGTCTGGCCACCGAGGAGATTTACAAATTCCCGGACGTCAAGAGCCTCTACAGCGGGCGACAGAGCGCGAGTCGGTGGCGCCGTTTTGGAGCGGCGATGGATCACGGCTGATCGGATCGGCGTCTTGTCCCCCATGGACTCGGTGACGCCCTGCATTAAGGGAGTCTCCTGGGAGCCCGTGAAGAGCCACTGACCCATCTTCCGTGGCTGCCGGTCGATCTGTGTTCGGATATAGGCGAACAACTCCGGCGCATTCTGGATCTCATCCAAGAGGACGGGGAGCCGAAGCTCCTCGATCAGTGTACGGGGGCCGGACCGCGCTCGTGCCCGCACGTCGGGATCTTCCAGCAGCACATAGCTGGCCCGTCGAAAAAGCCGGCGGAGCAAGGTGGTCTTGCCAGTTCGGTGAGGGCCGGTCAGTCAAAGCCGGGAAGCTGCGACCTGCTTCCAGCTCCACATCCTGAATCGCGAGGGGAACGAATTGTATTTGAGAATTATGAGACGACGCTTTAGATAAGCAAGTGCGGAAAGATTTGAGGGCCCAGTAACCGGGGATCGCGCCGCTGGCGAGATTTGGGCGCAGCCGACTACATGCTTTATTTCTTCTCGGGTAAGAAATGTGGTTGTGGTTTCTCACGGACTAAGAAGGGAAGGCGAATCTCCGCCTGATCAACCGGGCAATCGAACGAAACGAGAAGGTTTGAGGCGAAGCGATCCGATCTTTCATGAGACTCAGATTGGCCGAGAAGCGGGTGGGTTGGTGGCAGTAGATCGCGACTCAGGCCGAGAACGGATTGCTGATCCGAACTCCGAGGATCTCCTGCTCATCCGGCGGCGGCGTCTGCGCCGGACTTTTCGCGCTTTCCGGTGCGTGACCCGGGCGAATTTGCCGCTCCTCCTCAAAGCGCGCGCCGGCACGGCTCGCCACTGGGGCTATCAGCCAGCGGTTGCGTACGCATCTATAACGGCTCCGTTCCTTCGTTCAAAATCGCCAGGTAGGGTTCGTAAACAAACAATCGGTGGCGCTCCCGTCCGGTTATCTCACGCAGAATGCCTAACCGCCTCATGTGCTCCAACGATTTCGCAACGGTGGGAGCTGAGATCCCGATCTTTTGTGCCGCAGCCGGGATGGAAACGATTGGATTGCGTTGCATGTGTTGGAAGACGCGCAGAACGGACGCCGCGGGGCGGCCAAGCTTTTCGATCTGCTCTTGGTGTTCCTCGAATAGCGCAACAATGCGGCGCGCGGCGCTAGCGGCCTGGTCCGCCGTTTCTTTCACGCCGGTCAGGAAGAAGTCGAGCCATGCCTCCCAATCGCCCTTCACTCGGACGCGATCCAGGTGTTCGTAATAAGCGGCACGGTGAGTCTTGAAATAGAGGCTCAGATAGAGAATCGGTTCCCGGATCTCTTCCTGGGCGCAAAGGAGGAATGTGATTAGGAGACGCCCAAGTCGTCCGTTCCCGTCGAGGAAGGGATGGATGGTCTCGAACTGCGCGTGAACCAGGCCTGCCTTGATGAGCAACGGGAGCTCCGTTCGATCCTCACGGAGGAAAAGCTCAAGACTGCCCATGCAATCGACAACCAGTTCCGGCGGCGGTGGTACAAAGACGGCATTTCCGGGCCGGCTTCCGCCGATCCAGTTCTGACTGCGCCTGAATTCACCGGGCTGCTTCTCACTACCGCGGCCTTTCGAAAGAAGAACGCCGTGAATTTCACAAATCAACCGCAGCGAAAGTGGAAATCCAGAACGTAGCCGATCCAAACCATGAGTCAACGCAGCGACGTAATTCGAGACTTCCAGAACGTCCAGCATCGGGGCGCCCGGAACTTCGTCGTTCTCGAACATCAGCAGATCAGACAGAGACGATTGGGTGCCCTCGATCTGCGATGACAGCAACGCCTCTTTCCTAACGTACGCATAGATGAACAGGGATAAATTAGGGAGACTGGATGCAAGCCCGTCGAGACGACCAATGGCCTGATTGGCTTGTTCCAGGAGCTGCTGCAGTCCCTCAAGGCGAATACTGGGCTCGGGCGGTAATGGAGGCGGAACAAATGCGCGGACGGCTTCATTTCCGTACGTCTTGATGACGTAGCGTCCAAGCCTACGGTTTTGGTCGTCTTCGCGGGGCATCAGATCCTTTCGTTAAGAGAGTTCTAACGAAAGGATATACCTATTTCGTTTCGTTATGTACGTTCGATTGAGGTTCAGCGGTCGGCAAATACCGCAAGGTGCTACGCGAGACATACTCCCGTGCGACGGCACTTCTGCAACAAGCGGCAAACGCGGCTGTGTCGTTTCTGAGCGCGCATGATAAGGACAAGGTGTGCGGGCCCCGGTCCGGGTCCGGGCCGCCAAGTTCCTCCTGGAGCTGCCAGGCGCAGGTACAAAAGACGACCTGGGCGCAGGCATCAACTGCCTGGAGAAAGCCCGGAAAGAACTCGGCCAATAAAAATAATTGCCTGTATAGGAACAAGGCTCGCTGCTCCTCTGGGACCATCTGCCAGGCGCAGTCCCATCTGGTTGAACACTCGTGGCTGATAAAAGTGCCTTACTGTCGTCGAAAACCTGATCGCGCAAGGTCGTTGGTCGCCGCACGAAGAGCCAAACCCGAACTTCCCGCGATCACGGGTGAACCCCGGGCGGCCACCATTCGCGAGTTCGCTATTGCTGAATTAGGAGAACTTTATGCAAAAACATTATAAAAATCTTGAAATGCGAATTGCAAAGCTGGAGCAATGGTTGCGGCCGCCCCACTCACCCGGACTGATATGGGACTTTATTGGAGCGACTGAGACTCAATGCGCTCGCGCCGGGTGAGCGAATCGTCGAGGACTATTATCTAGATGCCGCAGGGGAACGGAGATTATTACTGAACGCATCACCGCCGATCCTACCGACATCGCGAAAGACTTCCCGCATGGCTCCTGGGATCGCAAATATCTTGACACGTTGAATCGCAACCCACCCGTTATACGGGCGTCTCCTGCAGGACTGAACGTCGGAGGTGAAATCGGAGGCTCCTTCCGAGATCGCGCAGATCGTCGCCTGTGCGGACCGCGACTAGGCGTCAAGCATGACGGCTATCCAATTGGCTCCGTTCCCTCATTCAGAATCTCCAGGTAAACCGGACAAATTCACCGCTCAATTCACAGAGCAGTTCGCGCGCCGCAATTGCGTGCTTACATGGAACCGAGTAGCGCAGCGGCGCACATCGCGCGGCCAGCCCGAAGTCGTTCGATGACTTCTGGAGCGCGGGTCCGTTTTTCCGTGTCGATCACTGTTGAAAGCTGCAACGCCGATACTGTGAAGCCATGCCCGGCATGGGATTGGACGTATTGGAGACGGCGCTGCCGTTACAACGATTCGAAGAATCGCTATGTCCGTGTTCCCGGAAGATTTCGGCCGCTTGCCCTTGGGTCAAACGGCGCGCCACGATGATTCGATGAATCAGGAGAGTTAGCCGAGCCTTGCTTAGTTCCTGCTCCGGGTTCGCAATACCCAGATCGGCAAAGACGTTGCCGGTACCGTTTGTTGGTCGCGTAATTTTTGTAGTCATCTCAATTCTGCCTTTCTCTGTAATCGCGTTCGGCATCCGCCAGCCGCCGTCGGATGAGATCAATCTCCCTCTTCGGCGTGGAGAAGCCTTTCTTGGATTTCTTCTGGAAAGCGTGCAACACGTAGATCGCATCCTCAAAACGAACTGTATACCCGACCCGGCAAACCGGACAAATGCACCGCTCATTCACAGAGCAGTTCGCGGCGCTATCGCTTGCTTACGTGGAACCGAGGAACCTCGGCCCGAGCTTTGAAGGGGGAGAGTCAGTCGATTTCATCAACGATTGCAGCATAAGTGTCGCCCAGTTTGTAGCGGCGCGATTTCTTGGCGGGATCGGTGGTTTCCAGAAAGCCTTTCTCACCCAACGCTGACAAAGCAACGCCGTGGTCCGCGCCTTATAGCCGAACAGGTCGGCAACATTCTTTGCAGCAATCTCTCGCGACCTCTGAAACAACGTCAGGGCCCTGCGTTGCTTCGAGTCCAGGTTGCGCAGCAACTTGGATTGATCCTTGCCGCCTTTTTTGTCCTCGCGTAGCGCTTGGTCGCGTACTTTATCAAACGAGGTTGCCATGCCCTCGATGAAATAGGCAATCCACTTGGTGATGTCGGCCTCGGCGCGACCCATGTAGTAGTTGTGCGATGGGCCAACGGTCAACGCCTCATAATAAGCCTTCAGATTGCGGGCATAGTGTTCTTCAAGTGCATCGAGCCCCTTCAGGTCGTAGGTTCCCATATGGAGGATGAGCGTGGTCAGCAAACGGGCCGTTCGTCCGTTGCCGTCGTAATAAGGGTGAATGGTGGCGAATTGGTAATGTGCAATGCAGCCTTGAGAGGCACCGGCAATTCATCCTTCTGGTTGATCCAAGCAATAAGCTGCTCCATAAGCCGCGGAACATCCTTGGCCTCCGGCGGCATATAAACTATGCTCCTAGAACGAGCGTCACGGATCACATTTTGCCTCTCGCGGTAGGGGGTGGATTTCACGCGCGTCCTACTGCCCGCCATGACGAGAGCGTGCAGCCTTTGGACGGTCGCCCCGGAAACCTTCTCATGTCTCTTTGCTAGCCGTTCTGCTTCGTCGAGCGCAGCGTAATAGCCTTTGACCTCGTCCTGGTCTCTCTCCCAGCCTGGAAAACGAACATCTTCCCTGATCACTTGGGCAACCTGTTCCTGAGTAAGACGGTTGCCTTCGATCATGGTCGAGTAATGAGTGCAGAACAAGCGGGCTGTCTCGCGCAAGTTCGCCAACACGCGTGGCGTGATCGGTAGCGTGCGAATAGCTTGCCTGACGGCTTCGATCCGCATAAGATTACTGGCCACGGCTGGCCCGATGGTGAAGGCGGGAATGAACTCAGTGCGCTTTTCCGCTGTCATCAACGCTACTTTCAGCGCCATTTTCGATGCCGATATGTTACCATTGAACTAAGCCGCTAAAG
>PNAJ01000093.1 GCA_003170295.1 Bryobacterales bacterium
GCGCCGATATCGAGCGCGTGCGTCCCCAGCCACACGAGATGACTGTTCAGGCGCGACAATTCCGTCATCATCACACGAAGCCACTGCGCGCGCTCGGGAATTTCGATTTGAAGCAGCTTCTCGACCGTCAGGCAATACACCAGGTTGTTTGAGAGATTCGCCAGATAATCGACGCGATCGGTCAGCGTCAGCGCCTTGGCCCATGTCAGCGCTTCGCACTGCTTCTCGATGCCGGTGTGCAGGAAGCCGATGTCGGGGACGGCCGACCGGATCGTCTCGCCTTCGAGCTCGACAACGATGCGCAGCACGCCGTGCGTCGAAGGATGCTGCGGACCCATGTTCAACGTCATGCGCCGCGGGGCGGATGGACTCGCCGGCTGCTCCTGGACCGCCGCGATTGTTGTGATGTGGTCTTCGAGAGATTTATTCATTGGGGTAGCTGTACTTGTAGCCGTGGACCGGATAATCTTTGCGCAGTGGATGCCCATCCCAGTCGAGCGGCATCAGAATACGCACCAGGTTCGGGTGATTGCGGAACGAGATGCCGAACAAGTCGAACACCTCGCGCTCATGCCAGTCGGCCGATCGCCATACGCTGAAAATCGAGTCGATCTCGGGATTGGCACTAGCGACTTTGCATTTTATGCGCACCCGCGCGTTCCGCTCGATCGAGTGCAGATGATAGACCACTTCAAAGCGAGGCTCTGACGGATGCCAGTCGACCGCGGTCAGTCCGCTGAGCCGGATATATTTCTCTTCATCCTTAAAATAGCGGCATAGGGTCACGATCTGCGAAGGGTCCGCGATATGCGTGGTCTCGCCAAAAGCCTCGATGGTTTCGAGAATCGCCGGATGGCTCATTTCTTGCCCCCCTCGCCCGACCAATCGAGCACTCCTTTTTTGTACACGTAGAAATAGCCCACCAGCACCAGCCCGACGAAGATCAGCATCTCGAAAAACCCGAACAGCTTCAATTCGCGATAGACCACCGCCCAGGGATACAGGAACACGGCTTCAATATCGAACAGGATGAAAATCATCCCCACCATGTAAAATTTGACGCTGAATCGTTCGCGCGCCGACCCGGTAGGCGCCATGCCCGATTCGTAAGGCGTGTCCTTCAGCGGGCTGCGCGCCCGTTTCCCGAGCGCGGTGGACGCGCCGATCAATCCGGCCGCCACGGCAATCGCGATGCCCACCTGCACCAGAACAGGGAAGTAGATCTGCGGAGTCGTCAGGGTTTCTGTCATGTCTTCGGGGATTAAGCCGTAAGTATTGAATATAATGATTGCGGAAACATGGTGTCAACGTGACGCTCGAAACAAAGACCATCGCGATTGTTCTGAACGGCGAGCCGCGCCGCGTTCCAGAGGGTCTGCACCTCGCCGCGCTGCTGAAATATCTGGAGATCGACGGCACTCGGGTAGCCGTGGAACTGAATCGCGCGATCGTCCGCAAGCCCGAATGGGAATCAGCCGAAGTGCGCGATGGGGCGCAGGTTGAGGTAGTGTGGTTTGTAGGAGGCGGGTAAATGCCGGTCATTGAACAAGAGGACACCAAGCAGCAGATCATTGAACGCCTGGATGCCGTGCCGCCCGAGAAGCTCCGCAGCGTGCTGGATTATGTCCAGTTCCTGTCGGTCGACCGAGACTGGTCGTTGGACCCCAGCCCTCTTACGGAACGCGAACTTGAGCTGGTTCAGGAAGCACGAGACGATCCTCGGCCGAACGTGCCCCACTCAGAAATCCGCAAGATGCTGGGGATGTGACGATCGAGTGGACACCCCGAGCGTCTAAAGAGCTTGACGCACTCGATAAAGCAATTGCCTGTAGGATCGTCGACGGCCTGACGTTACGTGGAAACGGAAAATGGCGATGTGATACGTCTAAAGGGCGGAGCCGGGACGCTACGTCTGCGCATCGGCGACTGGCGCATACTTTTCGAGAATTGTCCGGGCGGCAACCTCCGCGTCCTGCGCGTGCTTCACCGCAGCCAAGCGTATCGTTAAGGCAGCTTCGCCGCCAGCACTTCGATGTTTTCGATCTTCGGAGGCTCCGCCAGCAGATCCGCCGCACTCGCCATCAGCGCTGCCGCGACTCGTCCCGACAAATGCGCCTGCCGCCCCGCCTCATCGGGGAACGCGTCGAAAATTCCGAACGTCGCCGGACCCATCTTGATGGCGAACCATGCGATGGTCGCGGGTTCTTCCTGTACGATCGCTAGACCGCTCCTAAGAAAGTTCTCGACGTCCTGTTCCTTACCCGGCTTGGCCTGCAGTCTTACATATAACGCGACACTAACCATGAGCTTCTGATGCCGCGGCCCGATCGGTAGTTTCCATAAAAGTAACCAACTTGTGCCTCTAAGGCCCTTTTCATCTCCAAGTCAGGCAGCGTTCTCAATCGCGATTCTCACTCGTTTTCCAAGAACAGCAAATGCCCGTTCTATCTGATCGAGTCGCGAATCATGCCGCAGATCCAGCAGGCGGTCCACTTGAGGCTTGTGCCAACCGAGCCTGCGTGCAAGCTCGGCCTTGCGCATGTCGTTGCATCTGGCTAGTGAGTTCTGGAATCCGTCCAGCGTGGCGGAAAATCTCAAATTGGCGCAAAAACTAACCCCCTATTGACACGCCCCTCCAGTCGAGTACAATCGTTAGGCAGCCCCATTTGCACCCGAAACGGAAGATGCCCGTTATGTTTAAAGCCCGCAAGCCCCGCCCAGCCACCGCGTCCACCTACAAGGCGCAAACCGACAAGTCTCCGATGGAAGAACGGACGTACTCGTCCATCGAGGTCGCCGAGGTGGCTCAGGTCAGCCTGCGGCAACTGCAATGGTGGGATGAGCGCAAGGTGGTTTCCCCCCGCCATGAGGGACATCGCCGCGTTTACTACGCCGCCGAGGTGATCGAGGTTACCGTCATTGCCGAACTGCGCCGCAAGGGCTTTTCGCTGCAGAAGATCCGCCGCGTGCTCCGCTTCCTGCAAAAGGAGATGGGTAAGCGCTTGGCGGAGGTTCTCGCCGCCACCTCCGACCTGCATCTGGTCACCGACGGCAAATCGATCTATTTAGAGGATCAGCACGACCGTATTATCGATATTTTGAAGAACGCCCGCCAGCCGATGTTCCTGGTTTCGGTGAGCGATCAGGCCCGCCGGCTGACCGAAACCGACCGCAAGCCGGTCCGCATGGAACCCGGCTTGGCCGCGCGCCGCGCCGCCCGAGTGGGCTGAAAAGTCAGATTGGCAGGCGCAACCGCCTGCCCCACCCTCACCAATAATCGTACTGGCCCTGGTGGACTGGCCCGTGCAGGCTCAAAAACCCTAACAGATCCGCTCCCGCAGGAGTCTATTCTTTAGACGCCCTTTGCGCGATATACTAAATACGGAGGCCATCTTGAGGATGCCATCTCGCCGACGCAGTCTTTTTGTCGTTCCCGCCTTTATAGCTCTCTGTTCTCTTTCCGCCGGTCTGTTTTTCAACGGCGGACATGTCAAAGCCGCCTCCACGAACAATGAGGAGCAGCTGAGCCAAAGCCTCAAGGCTTTTACCAAGGTTTACGACCTGGTCGAATCGAATTTCGCCGATGACGTGAAGCCGGAAAAGGCGATCTACAAGGGCGCGATCCCGGGCATGTTGCGCACGCTTGATCCCCACTCCAACTTTTTCGACCCCAAGGATTATAAGGACCTCCGCACGGATCAGAGCGGCCATTATTCGGGCGTCGGCATGATGGTAGGCGCGCGGAATGAGCGGACCATCGTGCTCGCCCCCTTCGCCGGATACCCCGCCTACAAAGCTGGCCTCCGCGCGGGCGACGTTCTTCTCGAAATCGACGATAAAAAGACCGACGGCCTGACCACCACGCAAATCGCGGACCGGCTGAAGGGCATGAAGGGCACCAAGGTCCAGATCAAGGTTCAGCGCGAAGGCAGCGATCTGCCGATCACGTTCAATATCACGCGCGCCGAAATCGAGCGCTCCACCGTTCCCGATTGCTTCTTTATCCGCCCTGGCATCGCCTATCTCGATATCACCCAGTTCGGCGAAAACACCAGCAAGGAAATGGAAGAGAAGCTGGCCAAGTTGCCGGAAGGCAGTGTCAAGGGCCTGGTTCTCGATCTTCGCCAGAACCCCGGCGGGCTTCTGAACGAGGGGATCGACGTCGCGGGCCACTTTCTGAAACAGGGTGAGCTTGTGGTGAGCCATCGCGGCCGCACGCAGCCCACCAAGAATTTCAAAGTCCGCCATAACGGCAAGGGCGTGGATTATCCGGTAGTTGTTCTGGTGAATCGCTATTCGGCGTCCGCCGCGGAGATCGTCACCGGCGCATTGCAGGATCACGACCGCGCCTGGGTGGTCGGCGAAAATACCTTCGGCAAGGGTCTTGTCCAGACTGTGTTCCCGATGAGCGATAACACCGGACTCGCGCTGACCACGATGCAATACTACACGCCTAGTGGCCGCTTCATCCAGCGCCCGTACTCGAACATCTCTTTCCTCGATTACTACTATCACAACAACCTGGATCAGAAAAACGACGCCGATGTGAAGATGACCGATAGCGGCCGCACCGTCTACGGCGGCGGAGGCATCACGCCCGACGAAAAATTCGCTCCGGCCAAGCTGAACAAGTTCCAGATCGAGCTGATCCGGAAATATTCCATGTTCAGTTTCTCCTCGAAATGGTTCGGCGCGCGCGACACCAAGCTCCCGGCGGGCTGGTCTCCGGACGAAAACCTGATCAATGAATTTCACGATTACCTGCTGAAGAACAAAGTCGATTTCACCGAGATGGAGTTCACCGAGAATCATCAGTGGATCAAAGATCAACTGAAGCGCGAGATGTACATCACCGCGTTCAGCTATGAGGAATCGCAGCGCGTGGCAATCGAGCAGGATCCGGCCGTGCAGAAGGCCATCGAGGCTCTACCGAAGGCGAAGGCTCTGGTTGAGAGCGCAAAAAAGCAGATGGTGCAGCGCATGAACGGCCAGGAGCAGGCAGTCGGAATCGCGCACCCGTAGTATCGCGAAAATGCGCGGAAACGTGGGGACAGATTACTCTGTCCCAAGGCGCGGACCACTTCCCGCCAGAATGATATCGGCCGGTGCCGGGTGGACAGAGCGGTCTGTTCCCATTTTTTCGCCCCGTCCTCAAGCTGCGGGCGGCCATAGACTTTGACTCCACAAATAACCGTCCTCGACGCAGGCGGGCAGTACTGTCATCTGATCGCGCGCAAAGTACGCGATCTGGGAATCTATGCGGAGGTCGCGCCCAGCGAAACTCCCGTCTCCCTCTTGTGCGATCGGAAAGGCGTCATCATCTCCGGCGGACCGGCTAGCGTTTACGATCCCGCGAGTCCCACCATCGACCCTGCTTTGCTAACCTCCGGCATCCCGGTGCTCGGCATTTGCTACGGCCAGCAGTTGATGGCGCACGCGCTCGGCGGGCACGTAAAAAAGGGGGATCGAGGCGAGTACGGGCTGGCTCTGCTCGATATTATTCATTCCGATACTATCTTGCACGGGATCGAAGGCCGGCAACAGGTCTGGATGAGCCATCGCGACGTGGTCGCCGCCGTGCCCGATGGATTTGACGTGCTTGCCAGCACCGAAACCTGCGCCATCGCGGCCATGTCCTCGCCGCAGCGCGGTCTGTTTGCCGTCCAGTTTCATCCCGAAGTCGCGCATACCCCGTGCGGCCTCACGATTCTCAGGAATTTTCTCTTCGACGTCTGCGGCTGCGAGAAGGATTGGGACCCGGCCGGTCAGGTCGAGGCCGTCGAGAATCAGATCCGCGCCGCGACGGGCAATCGCAACGTGTTTTTCTTCGTCAGCGGAGGCGTCGATTCCTCCGTCGCCTACACGCTGTGCCTCAAAGCCCTGGGACCGGAGCGCGTGCACGGAACCTATGTCGATACTGGCTTGATGCGGGAAGGCGAGACCGAGTTTGTGCGCCATAATTTCAAGGCGATTCAAATCGCCGATGCCAGGAACGAATTTCTAAGCGCGCTCGCCGCCGCAACCGACCCGGAGCAAAAACGCCACATCATCGGCGAAAAGTTCGTCGACGTGCAACAGCGCGTCTTAGAAAGCGAACACTTCCTCGACGCGAATTGGATTCTCGGCCAAGGCACGATCTACCCCGACACTATCGAATCCGGAGGCACTGCCAAAGCGGATCTGATCAAGACGCATCACAACCGCGTCGCCGGAATTCAGCGCCTGATCGAAGAAGGCCGCATCATCGAGCCGCTGTCGTCGTTCTATAAGGATGAAGTGCGCGCCATCGGCCGCCAGATGGGCCTCGCGCCGGAGCTGCTCGACCGGCAACCGTTTCCGGGCCCCGGCCTCGCGATCCGCTGCCTTTGCTCCGATATTTCGAGCGGACTGGAAAAAACCGCCGACGGCTATATCATTCCCGTCCGCTCCGTAGGCGTACAGGGCGATTCCCGCACGTATCGTCCGGTGCTCGCAATTGAGGAGTTTCCAGCGACCGACGAAGACGTCCCGCGGCTGATCAATAAGCTCGATCAGGTCAACCGGGTTGTCGTCGCCGTCTGGACGGCCGTCCCGATTCAGGAGATGCGCGTCGAGCCCGCCACCCTAACCGCGGATCGCCTCAATTTGCTCCGCCGTGCCGATGCGATCGTTCGAAAATTGACCAAACAGGCGGCTTACGACGCCTTAATCTGGCAATTTCCCGTCGTTCTAATACCTTGTGGAGCCTTAAATGACCATAATTCCGTCGTTCTAAGGCCTATACACTCGGTAGACGGCATGACCGCAAACGCCGTCCGCATGCCCGCGGATCTGCTTAAAACCATGACCGCCGAACTGCGGGAAATCAAGGGTATCGCTGGTGTTTTCTATGACTTAACCAACAAGCCACCCGGCACGATCGAGTGGGAGTAGATTACTTTTTCCAGCCCAGTGCGCCGAGCGAATCTTCCAGATACTTCAGCCCATCCTCCAGCGTCTTCCGGTGCCGCGCATTGCTCGAACTCTCTATCTCTCTCATTACGCGGACGCGTTGCAACAGTAAACTGTCGCTTTTGCGCTCTATTTCCATCTGTTCGTTGGTTCGGTTGGGCATTCCGGCCTTTCTGGAGTATTCCCGCGCCTCGACCTGGGATTCGACCGACTTGCTTTCCCAACCGCGCGCCATACCTAAAGTATAGCGCTTATTGCTTCTCGCTTGACGGAGGTATTAGACTCTTGATGCGAAGATACGTGATTATGTTTCCATAGTGCTCAAAATCGTGGGCGACATTGAAGTTCAGGATCCCACTCATGGTGCGCTGCCCTTTGCCGAACTTCATCATCATGGCGCTATTGGCATCGGTAAGCGAGTCGTACGAAGAATCGCAGTAGGCGAACGCTTTCTTCAGTTCCTCGATCAAAGCGGCTTTGGAAGTAACTTCCTTTTCGATCTTGGTTTCTTTCGTCTCGCCCTTAGCGGCGCTACAGAAGAAATACTGATCGTCGGCAAGATGGCCCAGAATCGCCCCGAAATCCCGCACGTCGGGCGACGGTTTGAACGAGTAGTTCGCTTCCGGCATCTTCTCGGCCGATTTGAGAATGTAGCCCTTCACAGACGTGTAGAGCCCTTTCGTTTCCTTGCTCATCGGATTCTGAGCCTGCACTAAACACACCGAAGCTAACACGAGTAGAATCTTCATTAAAACCCCTTTCGACCGTTGGACGCCTTCCCCGCGAAAACGTCACTAAGAAGAAGGTAGCATTCGCGGATCATTTCCCACTCTTCTTCGGCGTGGATGATGAGGATCTTCGCGTTTAAGAAAGAAAACCGTTGTTCGACAATCCGCCGCAGCGGCGGGCAATTTTCGCCGACGCCTCCGGTGAAGACAATCGCGTCCGCGCCCCCGAGTACTCCAGCCATGGCGCCGACTTCGCGGCACAAGCGATGGGCATACATATCGAATGCGAGTTTTGCCCGAGGCTCCGTCGACGCGAGAATCTCGCGCATGTCACCCGAGACTCCAGAGACGCCCAGCAATCCGGACTCGCTATTGAGGATTCGATCCAACCGATCCGCCGTATCGCCACGATGGCGCATCAGATAAATAAGGATCGCCGGATCGATGGAACCGGAGCGCGTCCCCATCATCAGGCCTTCGAGCGGCGTGAATCCCATGGTGGTGTCGACGCTTTTGCCATCGCGAATCGCGCACAGAGAAGCTCCGTTGCCGAGATGGCAGACAATTAAACGCAGCGACTCGCTTCCGAGAAGCTCGGCGGCGCGCCGCGAAGCATATTGATGGCTGAGGCCGTGGAATCCGTAGCGACGAATACCGAGATCGAGCCATTCGTAAGGTCCGGGATAAACGTACGCGGCAGGCGCAAGCGTCGCGTGAAAGCAGGTATCGAACGCGGCCACTTGAGGGACACTCGCTCCGAAAACCCGCTGCGCCGCGTCGATCGACTGAAGTTCAAACTGGTTGTGCGTCGGAGCGACTTCGGCTCCGGCTGAAATGGCAGCATGGACTTCGGGTGTGATCCGAGTCGTCTCGCGATATTTTCCACCTTCCACAATGCGGTGGACGACGGCATCCACGGGTCCCGGCACCGACCGCAGCACCGATTCGAGATTCTCGTGCAATTCAACGTGTGCCTGCCAGAGCGGGGCGGCCGCTTCCGATGGAACCCGGTCAATTTCGTCCAGGCGGCACTTCACGCTGCTGGATCCGCCGTTGACGGCCAGAATCCTCATGAACCACCGGCGGCCGCGGGCTGGGCGCGCCATTTCCAATTCTTGATCTCCGGCATGTCGTCACCATATTGGGCGATGTAGAGTTTGTGGTCGATGAGCTTGTTCCGCAGCATCTGCTTTACGTGCCCGGCCGCATTTTGGAATCGAGGCACGCGATCGATCACGTCGCCCGCAAGATGGAACCGATCGAGATCGTTCAACACCGTCATATCGAACGGAGTCGTCGTCGTGCCTTCCTCTTTATATCCGCGCACGTGCAGATTATCGTGATTCTTTCTTCGATAGGTCAGGCGGTGAATCAGCCACGGGTAGCCGTGGAACGCGAAGACGATCGGTTTATCGGCGGTGAAGATGGCGTCGAAATCGCGGTCGCTGAGGCCGTGCGGATGCTCGCTCTGTGGCTCGAGCGTCATCAAGTCGACCACATTCACCACGCGAATGCGAATATCCGGCAGATTCGTCCGCAGACAATCGACGGCGGCCAGCGTTTCGAGCGTCGGCACGTCGCCGCAGCAAGCCATTACGACATCGGGCTCACCCCCCTGCTCGCTGCCGGCCCATTCCCAGATGCCCAAGCCTGCGGTGCAATGTTTGATCGCGGCATCCATATCAAGGTATTGGAGCGAAGGCTGTTTGCCGGCGACAATCACGTTCACATAGTTGCGGCTGCGTAGGCAATGGTCGGCAACGGAGAGCAGGCAGTTTGCATCGGGCGGAAAATAGACCCGCACGGTGGACGCCTTTTTATTCACGACCACATCGACGAAGCCGGGATCCTGATGGCTGAACCCGTTGTGATCCTGCCGCCACACGTGCGACGTCAACAGGTAGTTCAACGAAGCGATGGGCCTGCGCCACGCGACCGAGCTCGATTCCTTCAACCATTTCGCGTGCTGGTTGAACATGGAATCGACAATGTGAATGAACGCTTCGTAGCAACTGAAGAATCCATGGCGGCCGGTCAATAGGTAGCCTTCGAGCCATCCTTCGCACATATGCTCACTCAGCGCTTCGAGCACGCGGCCGTTGGCGGAAACATGATCGTCGAACGGAAATGTCTGCGCCACGGAATCGCGGTCCGTAACTTCGAACAGCGCACCGAGCCGGTTGGACGCCGTCTCATCGGGACCGAACACGCGGAAATTTTTCGCGGCGGAGTTATCGGTCATCACATCGCGCAGAAGTGAGCCTAGAACGCGCGTGGCTTCCGCGACATCGACGCCGGGCTTCGCGACCTCAACCGCATATTTCCGAAAATCCGGCATATGGAGGTCCTTCAGCAGCAGGCCTCCATTCGCGTGCGGATTCGCGCCCATCCGCCGTTCGCCCTTGGGCGCGAGCGCTGCGAGCTCCGGCACCAGGCGGCCTTGATCGTCAAAAAGTTCTTCAGGCCGATAACTTTTTAACCATTCTTCGAGAAGCTTCAAATGTGCGGGCTTTGTCCGCACCTCGTCCAGAGGAACCTGGTGGGCGCGGAACGTCCCTTCGATTTGTTTGCCGTCAACGACCTTCGGACCCGTCCACCCTTTTGGCGAAATCAGCACGATCATCGGCCAAGTGGGACGCTGCTTGAACCCATGCTCGCGGGCGTCTTTCTGAATGTTCTTGATCTCAGCGAGGCACGTATCGAGCGTCTCCGCCATTGCCTGATGCATCGGATCGGGCACATGCCCTTCGACAAAATAAGGGCGATAGCCGTAGCCGCTGAGCAGCTCGGTCAACTCCTCGCGAGGGATGCGCGCGAGGATCGTCGGGCCGGCGATCTTGTAACCATTCAGATGCAGAATGGGAAGCACCGCACCGTCGCGAACAGGATTCAGGAATTTATTCGAATGCCAACTGGTGGCGAGCGCGCCGGTTTCCGCCTCGCCGTCGCCAATCACGCAGGTCGCGATCAGATCTGGGTTATCGAAAACAGCTCCATACGCATGCAACAGCGAATAGCCCAGCTCGCCGCCTTCATTGATCGACCCCGGTGTTTGCGACGCGGCATGACTGGGAATTCCGCCCGGAAAGGAGAATTGCTTGAACAGCAGCTTCATCCCTTCGGCATCTTGCGTGATGTTCGGAAAAAACTCGCTGTAAGTTCCTTCCAGATACGTGTTGGCGACCATGCCGGGCCCGCCGTGGCCGGGGCCACAGATATAAATCATGTTCAGCTCGTCGCGTTTGATCACGCGATTCAAATGAACGTAGATGAAATTTAGCCCCGGCGTAGTGCCCCAGTGCCCGAGAAGACGCGGCTTCACATGCTCAACGCGGAGAGGCTCCGTGAGCAAAGGATTATCGAACAAATAGATCTGGCCGATCGACAGGTAATTCGCAGCGCGCCAGTATGCGTCGATCTGGCGAAGCTCATCTGGAGGGAGGGGCATGCCCCCAATACTATCGTCCTTCGCTCGACGGAGGCACGATACCTTTGAGGCGCATGTAAACGCAAATGTAACCGTACAGCTCGTTATCATGCGCTACTATGCCGTAACCCATCGCGAGCTTCGACCGAGCGGGTCCACGGCCGCCCGCCACCATGGTTACCGCATCCGCGTCTGTCATGTTGTCGATGACGGCGTCGCAAGTGGCGAAGGAGTCCTTCAGCGCGCCGACGACATCGGCCTTCGATTTGAGGGACTTCGCGTCGATGGTCTTTGGCTCGCCTTTCAAGGTGGAGCAGGGCCCCATGCCCGAAACCGCGATATGCACGACTCGATCCTTGAAAGACTGCATCTCCGGCATGGGCTTGAAGTCGTACTGATCCTCCGGCATCTTCTCGGCGGCCTTGATGAAGTTGGTCTTCACGCGAGTATAGGCGGCCTTGAGCTCGGTGCTGAGAGGATTTGCGGTCTGGGCTTGCAGGGCGCTGGCCAGTGCGAGCGCGAGTATTGTCGTGGAAGTTCTGGTCATAAGGTATCTCCTTTGGGTGCGATCCTCATTCTATCTCACGCACTGAGGACTTCTGTTCGCGCCTCTGAGCCTGCCAGAGCCCTGAGTCTCGTGTCAAAAGTTAGAAGGGTTGCTTCATTCCATTCCGCCAGCGCTAGCAAATACGCGTCGGTGACCTGCTTCGCTCCAAAGGCACGTTGCATCCACCGTTCGCTGGGTGGCGGAAGGGAGTCCAAATAGACATGGAGAGAGTCACTCGTCATCATCGCAAGGAGCGCCGTAGCTTCGGCTGGTGTCTTCGGACTCGGATTCGCCGATGCTGTAGAAGAAATGCGAATGAAACCGAGCTGCGTGAGCGCGCAGGTCGCCCAACGTGCACGGCTTCCATCCATACGACGCGCGGCCGCGGAATGGAATGGGTGAATCGGCCAAGATAGGGCGATCAATACGTTGATATCTAACAGAAGGAGTTTAGAAGAGTCCTTCTTCATCGATAAACCGTTGAATATCGGATAGAGACATCATGGGCGTGCCAGGGGCCACGTCGAACACCGGGAACCGACGCGATTTGCTTCGCTTTGGCGCCCGAGGCGTCAACCCTCTGCGCACTAACGTGGACACCACTTTCCCCAATCCTTCACCGGACGACTTCGATAGTTGCAACGCCGTTTCGTAGACGTCGTCGTCCAACGTAAGTGTCGTTCGCATGACTCTATTTTGATACGCTGATACGCTGATGTCAACCGCATCATCGCGCCCCGAGCAGTCCGTCGATGCTCTTCAAATTCTGCCTTGCGTACTTCGCCTCTTCCAGATCCGGATTCAAATCGAGCATCGTTCGAAAATGAATCCCTGCGCTCGCCAGCGTTTCCAGGCTTCCGGATTCCTTCGCCTGGTGCATGTAACAGTTCGCCAGAGCGTAATGCGTGTAGGGGTCCTTCGCATCATACGCCAGCGATTTCTGGCAATACGCGACGGCGACGTCGAAGTGCGATTGCTTGCGCTCCGCGTCGCACAGGCCGAAGTAGGCGAGGCTTCGCAGGTCGCGCCAGGTATCGGTTTGCGCAGCCCGCTTCTTTTTTCCGATGCCCGCAATGTAGCCCAGCACATAGTAATTCAGCCTCCCGGCGAGCTTGCTATCGAAGTCGCTGAGCTTGAGGTACGACACATATTCGCCCGTCGATTCCGGTAGCGCGCCGCTCATTCGCAGGCTGTCGGCGAGCCACAAGTGCGCTTCCGCGTTGGCTGGCGTGAGCTTGATCGCGGTGCGTGCTGCCTCGATCGCCTGTGGATACGCTTCCTTTAATCGATACGCCTCCGCTTCGAGATAGAACGCCATCGCGTTGGCCGAATCGCGCTGCGTCACGGTGTTCAATTGCCGAATCGCCTCGTCGACCGCGCCGGTATCGAGCAGAGTTCCTGCGAGACTGACGCGCGCTTCCAGATAATCGGGATCGATTTCGATTGCGCGCCGGAATGCCGCTTGCGACTTCGCTTCGTCGAACAAGGAATTGTAGGCGCGGCCTAAATATAGTGACGCCTGGCTGAAATTTGGATCGATCGAAAGAGCCTTGTCGAAATGCGCGATAGCTTTTTTGTAGTTGTCGGCGAATCCTTTGTTGTAAAACTCGATGCCGTGATTCAGCTCGTCGAGCGCAGCTTTGGGACGGCGGCGCGCGATCAGAATCTTGATCGAGACGGTCGAATCGCGGCCCGGATAGACGATTTCTTCGCGAGGGCCATCGGGCTCGTAGCCCATTTTCACGCCCTGCACCGTATGATTCCCAGGCTTGATCCCGGGCAGGCGCAGCGGCGCACCTTTGTTAATGACGCCTTGCGAGACGCCGTCGACGAATACTTCGACGCCGTCCATATTGGCTTCGAAAATAAGCGTGCCGTCTTTCGGCGCGGGAGCCTTCCCTGCCCGCAGACCATTCGGAATGTAAGCGAGAATCATATTCGGATCGAAGCTGCCGCGATCCGATGTTGGATTCTGCTGGCCTTGCGTCACTTCGCGCACATTGCGGCGCACATATTCGGCGAGCTCGTCCGCTGTGACGATGCCGTCGCCCGATTCATCAGCCTCGCCTTCAAGGCCCTTCACGACGTAATAAGTAAAGATGCCGTGTCCGTCACCCCAGTTCTTGCTTTCAAACGACCGCTCGCGATCGCGGCTCGCGGTGAGCGAAAACATCGAACGCGACAAGTCGAGCAGGCTCTTGTTGACCTGCGCCAGTTCCGCATCCGGGGAAATTGCGCCGGAGTGGCAGGAATCGGTCAGCAACACTTTCGATTTCGCTTTTATCTTCGATCCCGCGACCGAGCCAAGAGTATCCATCGGATACCCCGTCGCGCCGACGTTCGACGGATCGACGTCGTACGGAGCCAGGTACGCGCGCGCGCCGCTGATGAATCCGTGACCGGCGAAATAAATCACCACGCGATCCGGCTCCTTCGCCACCGATGGCAACCAAACCTCCAGCTCCTGTTTCAAATTCGCGAGCGTCGCCTTCGCGCCGACCAGTTTATGCACGTTCTCCGCGCGAAAATTCCCGCCCTCGGGATTGATCAACACCGAATAGACCGACTCCGCATCACGCTCCGCATAGTCGAGCTGTGCCTTGGCCGGCAGATTTTTATATTTCGCGATCCCGACCACCAGCGCGTAGCCACGCGGAATCGCGACCGGCGCCGGCGCGGGACGGTCCTCTTCATATTTCAGATCGCGAGACTTCTGCTGCGGCGGCTGAAACGCGCAAACGATACTAGCGATGAGCAAGGCGTAATTCATACACCACCGGTCCTGTCAAAGGCGCGGGCGACGACACCACCGTCGCGCCTTTTTCCTGAATAAAGAGTAACTCGCGCGGCGTCGGCGAGGAGAAACTATCGAGATTCTTCGGCAAAACTTCACCCGGCTTCACCGGCTTCACGCCCGCCGACGTATCCACGCAATCGCCTCGCGATTTGAAAATCGTATCGTCACAGCGAGGATGGAAGCTTAGCGGCAAGTCTGCATGGGGAGGAGGCGGCGGCAGCGCACGAACCTCGTTTCCGAGCTTCACCGGACTGATCACCCAATACACAATGTCGTGACCCGCCGGACCCGTCACCTTAAACCATCCCTGCACGGCCGGAACCACATAATCCTTCTGCGCCTCGATGCGATTGTCCGCGCCGGTGTCCGATCGCGGAAACAAAAGTTCATACGCGCCCGATGTCCCGTGATTCATCACGTATAAATATCCCGCGAACGTCGACGATAAGTGGAATCGCAGTTTATCGCCCGTCGCGAACACCGTCGCCGAATCGACCTTCTTCCACGCCGACGATTCCTCTTTCTCGACCGTCAGCCGGATCCTTTGAACGTCATCTGGATATGGATCGGCCCGCAGCAGGGCAGCCATCGCGCAAATCACAAAGATTTTCATATCGACTACTTATTGTGCTTCAGCGCGACGTCCACCACCAGCCTCGCGTCATCGGTGCGGCTGGGATTCACGACGTACGTCGCCTTCTCGCTCTTGCCCTCGCCGCCGTTGGGCTGCATGCTCGTCTCGTCGATCTTTTCAAAAACCAAGTCGCGCGACTTCACCTCGTCCCGCAACCGATTCACCACATCGTCGCCGACCGTCACCTTAGCCACCAAGGTCCGATCCGAACTCGACCCGCCCCCGGTAATCGAGTAAATCAATTTGTCGAGATCCGCTTCGGGCCGCCGCGAGAGCACCAGGAATAGTTTCTCGGTCCCCGATTGTTCGTCGAACAGGAACTGTCCTTTATCGCCCGCCGGAATCTGCTGCGATGTGCCCTTCTCGATACGATTGTTGCCGCCTTCGACGTCGGCCGAGGGAAACAGCAGCCTCCAGTTGCCGCTCGATCCCTGCATCACGACGTATAAATAACCGGTGGTGTTCGTATCCACGTGAAGCCTGATGCGATCGCCGGACCGGAACGTCGAATCGGCATCGACCTCCGAGAATTTCCCCGCCGCCTCGCGCTTCATCACGCTGTAGCGAAGCCCCAGCGGCACATTGGCGACGTTCGCGACAGGAACCGCGGTCTGCGTCGTCTGCCGCGCCACTGGCGGCCTCATCGGGAGAACCTTCTTAATAGGAGCCTGCGTGGTCTTCGCCTGCGGCTGCACGGAATCCGGTGGCGGCGTATAGAACATTTCCCTGGCCTTCAGCCCCGCCTCTTGCGCCGATGCGACTGCCGCTAAAATCGCCATGACAACCAGTGGCTTCATAAATCACCTCTATCCTCAGTCTATTCCCGCGCAGCCGCTCTCAGTTTGGGCTCACCATATATCCGGGCCGCGCGTACGTTCTGGCTCCCGGAACCGACACTTCCACCGAAATCGTGTGATGCCCTGGATCGGCGGAGCTGGGATAGTAACTAAGCAGGTACGCGCTCCTCAGCTCCACGCCCATGGCACCGATCGCATCCTCCAACTCATACTGCCGGTGGAAATGGAGCTCTGTGCCTCCCGTTGCCGCGATTAGAGGCGACAAAGGATCGGCCTTCGCGTCCTGACGGCCGAGAATCGCCATCAACCAGCCCAGCTCTTTATTCGCAGGGGAACCGACCGTATCGGAGCCGCTCGCGGAACTCAGACCATAAATAGAGACATTTTCTCTCTCCGCTTGCTGTTCGAGAGCGGACCAAGTAGCTTCGCTCCCCCGATCCGTCATTTGACCTATAAATAGGAGGACCCGGGCCTCTCTTCGCGGACGCTCCTTGAGCAGGGCGATCCCTCGCATTCCGGCGTCGATCATGCGCGACTCGCTGCCCTCCCCTGAAATATTCCGAAATGCCCTGCGGACGTCGCCCGAGCCGAACGGCTTCAGGATTTTGATCTCTCTGTCATACGCGATCACCGCGGCTCGCCCGGTCGCGCCCACCAGATGCGCCTCCATCACGCTCCCGACTTTCGCGATGAATGGCACCGTCGCGCGGACCTCCTGATTCGTCTGAATGGCGATGACCACGGACACCGGCGCGACCTCGGTATCGAGACTCACGGTTTGCTGAATCCCGTTGTCGAGGACGCGAAAATCGGCCTGCTTGAGCCCCGGGATCAGCCGGTTGTCTTTCGAGAAAACCAGCGTCGGCACCACGACCATGCGAACGGGAACGCGGATCACGGGTATTTCCTGTGCGACAAGAACCCCGAGAGCGAGGACAGCAATTCCGTACCGCATGGGAACTCCCGATTCAATGATGCCACGCGTTGCAACTTCGCCAGGAATCAACGGTGGCGGATATGCCCGCGATCACACCGACAATGCTGACGATTTGGCCGCGATCGGGCTACCATAACCCCTGGCGTGAGCCAGGGGATTCTTCGCGATCTTACCGCTCCCGATGGCCACACTCCGGAATTAACAGCTTTTTGGAGCCGCGACCAACGGAAGCGGTCAGCCGACGGCGAATCACATGGACTCCAGGGAAATAATCGAAACCCATGACCGATCCCTAAGGTGAAAATCCTAGCCGCCTCCCTCCCCCTCCTGGCCACTAACCTGCTCCATCAAGGCCATCATGCTGGATGCATTGACCGGAAATCTCGAACGCTACCTCGATCTGCTGAGCGCTCGCCAAAAAATTAGCGCCTCGAACATCGCGAACGCTGACACGCCCGGTTATAAGACCAAAGACATTGATTTTCAACAGGAATTCATGAGTATGATCAACGGACAGCAACCTCTCACGATTGAGGCCGATGGTCTCCCGGTGAAGCCCGACGGCAACAACGTCAACATCGACCGCGAGGCTCGCATGCTCGCCGAAAACGCGATGCGTTTCAATGTGGCATCCGTTTTGCTAAAAGGTCAGATCGCTTCCGTTAAGTCCGCGATTACAGGTGGAGGCACCGCATGAGCCTATTTGCCGCTCTCCAGGTCAGTGCCTCCGGCATGCAGGCCGAGCGTACGCGCGCGGAAACACTGGTCGAAAACATGGCCAATGCCGAAACGACCAGAACTCCCGAAGGTGGTCCTTATAAGCGCAAGGATGTGGTCTTTTCGAGCGAATTGCAGGAATCGCCCTTCTCCGCCGTGTTCCAAAATGAACTCGCGACCGGCGTCACCGTCGCCGATATTACCGAGGACCAGAGCGCTCCCGACCTGCGCTACCTGCCCAGCCACCCCGACGCCAACTCCGAAGGCTACGTGGCGTTTCCCAAAATGAACCCCGCCACGGAAATGGCGGATCTGCTCAATACCACCCGTTCCTATCAGGCCAACATCGCCGCGATGACCGCGGTCAAGGACATGATCACGCACTCGATCGACCTTCTGAGGTAATAAATGGTTCCGATTACGCCCGTCAATATCACGATCCCCTCATTGCCCTCCCTCGGCGGAGTAGGCTCCGCGACCGGCGCGGCATCCGGAGGTTCCGCGTTCCAATCGGTACTCACCGACGCCATAACCAAAGTGCAAGGCTTCCAGGACAACGCCACCAACTCGGTCAATAAATTTCTGTCCGGAGAAGGCGAGGAGTTGCATACGGTCGCACTCGCCACGCAGCAGGCCGACATGTCGTTCCAGCTCTTCATGCAAGTTCGCAACAAGATTGTTACCGCCTACAACCAAGTCATGCAAATGCAGGTCTGACGCTGACGCATGACTCAACTGAAACAAATCTTCGATCGTCTGTCCTGGTCCCAACGCATCTTCATCGCAGCCGCGGTAATGGCTGTGATCGGTGGACTCGCGTGGGTGAACCACTGGAACGACGAGCGGGATTTCAAGCCGCTGTTCAGCGGGCTCGCCGATGAGGACGCTGGCGCGCTGGTCACGAAGCTTCGCGAATCGGGCGTCGAATATCGCCTGGCGAGCAACGGTTCCACCATTCTGGTCCAGTCCGATAAGGTGGCCGAGGCGCGGTTGCAAATGGCTTCCGCGGGACTCCCCAAATCCGGCCGCATCGGATTTGAGCTGTTCGATAAAGCCAATTTCGGCGCCAGCGAATTCACGGAACAGGTCAATTATCATCGCGCCATTGAAGGCGAGCTCGAACGCTCCGTCATGTCGATTCGCGAAGTCGAAACCGCGCGCGTCCATCTGACGCTGGCCAAGGATTCGCTGTACACGGAGGCGCGCCAGCCGGCCAAGGCCAGCGTGCTCGTGAAGCTGCGCCACGCCGCCGCGCTCTCGCCCCAGAACGTCGCAGCCATTTGCCAGCTCACGGCCAGCGCGGTCCCAGGCCTTCAGGCCGACCAGGTCTCGCTCGTCGATACCAACGGCAATCTGCTGAATCGTCCGCGCGCAACCAGCGCCGGCGACGGCTCCGATGTCTCGGAGGCCACGCTCGACTACCGGAAATCGGTGGAGCAGAACCTGCAAAACAAGATCGCCTCGACACTTGAGCCGCTGCTGGGCGCCGATCATTTCCGCATCGGCGTTTCCGCCGACGTCGATATCACCAGCGGCGAACAGAGCGAGGAAGTTTTCGATCCCGCGAAATCCGTGATGGTCACGTCGCAGAACACCTCCGACGGCCCCGCACTGGCGAGTGCCGCGGGCGTTCCCGGAACCGCGTCGAATCTCCCGCGGCCGACCTCCAGACCGACCACGGGAGCCAGCAATTACTCGCGCCATACTGAAAACATCAGCTATCAGACCAGCCGTCTGGTGAAGCATACTCGTCTGCCGCAAGGTGCGATCAAGAAGCTGTCAATGTCCATCCTGGTCGATCATTCGCTGCGCTGGGATGGCGCCAAGCGCATCGTGGAACCGCCCTCGGCCGAAAAGCTCAAAGTGATCCACGATCTGGTGGCCGCCGCCACTGGCCTCGACACCGCGCGTGGCGATCTGCTGGTCGTCAACGCATTTCCTTTTACATCGACGCTTACCTCGGAGCCGATTGGCGGACCTTCCGCGCCCGCGCCACCCGCTGGCACAAACCCGCCGTGGCTCGACAAATTATTGGCGCAGAAGAATGTCATGATCCTGGTCGGCATCGGCGCCATAGCGATGGTGATCCTATTCGCCGGATTCGTGGTCGTGCGTTCCAGAATGGCTAAAAAGAGCCGCATCGAGGCCGAACTTGCCGCCTCACTCGAAGCCGCCAAGGCAAATCAGGGCCTGTCGATGGAGGATGCCCAGAAAGATTTCGAGGCGCGCATCGCCGGTCAAGCGGGCGAACAGTCCCGCCGGGACGTGGAAGCGTTGCTCCAGCTCAAGCTGCCGGAAGTTCAGACCAAGAAAACCGAAGCGATCAAGAAACATATTGCCGCCGAAGCCAAGAAGGATCCCACCGCCATGGCCCAGGTAGTCAGGAGTTGGCTCGATGGTGAAAACCAGCGGTAGCAGCGACACAGAGAGAATACCCGGTCTCCGCAAAGCGGCCATCCTGATGGTGATGATCGGCGACGAGGCTTCCAGCCACATTCTGCGCCATCTCGACGAAGAAGAGGTGCAGGAGATCAGCCGTGAGATCGCGCGCGTAGGTTCGCTTACCCCCGATGAAGCCGAGGGCGTTCTCGAAGAGTTTTACCAGATGGCCGTCGCTCACGATTACGTGGTCAAGGGCGGCATTGATTACGCAAAGAAAATCCTGATCAGCGCCTTTGGGCCGGAGCACGCCAAGAAGATGCTGGACCGTCTGATCAAGACGCTCGGCAATGAAACGCTTAGCTTCGATGCGCTCCGAAAAACCGACCCGGGCCAGCTCGCCAAGTTCATTCATAGCGAGCATCCCCAAACCATCGCCCTGATTCTTTCGCATTTGAACTCTTCGCAGGCCGCGGGTCTGCTGTTTTCACTCCCGGCCGAGATGCGGTCGGATATCGCGCTTCGCATGGCCAGCCTGGATCAGATCTCCCCGGAAATTATCTCGAAGATCGCCAAAGTGATCGGCTCGAAGCTCAAGGGTCTGGGCGAGCTGAGCCGCGAAGCTTACGGAGGCGTCCACGCGGTGGCGGAAATGTTTAACCGGCTCGACTCCAGTAGCGCGAAGGAAATCCTCGAAAATATCGAGCAGGTGAATCCCAACCTGGTCGAAACCATCCGGCATCTGATGTTCGTCTTTGAAGACCTGCTGCTGCTGGACGTCAATGCTGTCAAGGAAGTGCTGGCAAAGGTGGATCGCAAGATTCTCACCATGGCGCTCAAAGGAACCAGCGACCAGATGAAGAATCACATGCTGCAGGCGATGAGCCAGCGCGGCTCTGAGATGCTCCGGGAAGATATGGACGCGCTCGGCCCCATCAAGATCAAGGAAGTCGAGGCCTCGCAGCAGCAGATCATCGCCGTGGTTCGGCAGCTCGAAACCGAAGGCGTTATCAGCCTGAAGGGCACCGCCGGGGAGCAATATGTCCTCTAAAATTCTCCGGCCCGAAGACGCCATCGACGTAGTTCCGATCCTATGGCGTGCGGCCGGAGGGCCCACCGCGCAGAACCAACGTCCTCGCGCGGCTGATGCCGGGAAGGCGCTGATCTCCGAATCCCGCGTGTCGGAAATGCAGCAGGAAGCCGAAGCCCGCGTGCGCGCCGCCCACGCCCAGGGCCTCGCCGCTGGAGAAGCCGCCGCCCGCGAGCACTCGCAGCAGAAACTCGATCCGGTCTTAAACGGGCTTAATGGCGTCATCCTGGAATTGGCGTCCTTGCGCAAGCGCTTCCGCGCGGAAGCCGAGGACGACACCATGAAGCTCGCCATCGCCATCGCGCGCCGCGTGCTTTATCGCGAACTTTCCACCGATCCCGATGCGATCCTGGGCCTGGTCAAAGCCGCCTTTAGTAAATTGAACGCGCGCGAAACCCATCGCCTGCGCGTCTCCCCATCCGATGCCGCGGCAATTCAGGAGCATCGCGCGAGATTGCAGATTCCACCCGCCATCGAAATCGTCTCCGATGGTTCGCTCACGCCCGGCAGCGCAATTTTCGAGACGTCGCGCGGCGATCTCGACGCATCCGTCGAAACGCAACTCGCGGAGATCGATCGTGGCTTAACAGACGTCCTTAAACGACGAAAATAGTTCAAATAGTGACCTCCAAATGACCTTAAACGACCTTATTTCCGCTCTTCCAGGCATGGAAACAGTGCAATGGTCCGGCCGGGTAGTCGAAATCGTTGGCCTTTTGATAGCATCCGACGGCCCCGCGACCGCAGTAGGCGATTTCTGCGAAATCCGCAGCTCCCAAGGCCGCAAAGTGCGCGCGCAAGTGGTTGGTTTTAGGGCGGGAAAAGTGCTGCTGATGCCGCTGGAAGAGACTGGCGGATTGCAATTGGGCGATGTCGTGATCGCCCGGCCGGAAGCGGCGCGGGTCGAAGTGGGGCCGCAACTTCTTGGCCGTGTATTAGATGGCTTCGGCAAACCCATGGATGGCGGCCCATCCATCGATCCTGAGGCGCTTTACGATCTTTATGCCACGCCGCCGGGGCCGCTCGAACGGGAGCACATTACCGAACCGTTGGTTACTGGCGTTCGCGCGATCGATAGTTTGCTGCCGTTTGGAAAAGGGCAGCGCGTGGGAATTTTCGGTGGCTCCGGCGTCGGAAAAAGTACGCTATTAGGCGCGATGGCGCGGCAGAACTCGGCCGATGTCAGCGTGATAGCACTTATAGGCGAGCGCAATCGCGAGGTTCGCGACTTTTTGGAAAAAGAATTGAGCGCGGGAGGCATGAAGCGTAGCGTCGTGGTATGTGCGACCTCCGATATGCCTGCACCGCTGCGCATTCGGGCCAGTTTTGTCGCGCTTGCGGTAGCGGAATACTTTCGGGATTGCGGAAAAAGCGTTCTATTAGTGATGGATTCGGTAACTCGCCTCGCGATGGCGCAGCGGGAGATCGGGCTGGCGGCGGGCGAGCCGCCCGGACAAAAGGGCTACACACCCAGTGTTTTCAACTTGCTGCCGAAGATCTTCGAACGTGCGGGGAACTTTAAAAAAGGCTCGATCACCGGGTTATTCACTGTACTCGTAGAAGGCGACGATTTCAACGAGCCGATTTGCGACGCGGTGCGCGCGATTCTGGACGGGCATATTGTTCTGTCGCGCGAATTGGGCGCAATGGGGCATTATCCGGCGATCGATATCCTAAACTCGGTCAGCCGGTTGGCGAGTAAAGTCGCCACGCGGGAGCAGAGCGAGGCGGGACGCAAGATTCGCGAGGCGCTGGCGTCCTATCACCAATCGGAAGACTTGATCAACCTGGGCGCTTACGCGTCGGGGTCGAATGCGCGGCTCGATTCGGCGATCAAGCTGCGGCCGAACCTTATGGATTTTTTGCGGCAGCCTTCGGATGTCTCGGCGCCGATGGATGAAACGCTGAAACAATTCTACGCGCTGGCGCAAAGTACGTGAAAAAGTTCAACTTTCCGCTCGGCCGGGTGATGGATTTCAGACGTGCGCAGGCACGGATTGAAGAAGTCAAACTCGAAGGCCTTCACGCGGAACTGCGCGCCCTCGATACACGGGAAGCGGCGCTGAACGCGCAGCAGGCGCAATCGGAAAAAGCATTGAAAGCCGCGACGTCGGTGACGGGTTTCGATTTAGAATTGTTCGATTCGTACCGCGAGGCGACCAAGGAAGAACTAAGGCGCCTGGCGAAGGCCAAGGTGGACTGCAGCAAGCGGGTCGAGGCGCAATTGCAAGTGCTGATTACAAAGCGCCGGGACGTGCGGCTGCTGGAAAAACTGAAAGAACAGCGGCTCGGAAAATGGGAAAAAGAGATGTTCAAAGAGATCGACAGCCAAGCGGAAGAGGCTTATCTGGCAAAGTGGAAGGCTCAGTAGAACGTTGCGGACTGCGCGGGACAGCAGAAGTGCGCCTCGCCCGAACAGCGTATGTGAGCCCAGGGGACAGACAGCCTTTTTCGCCACGAAGAGTTGTCTATTATCCGCGGAGCGAGAGGCGAAAAAGGTAGTCAGTCCCCAGGTTTTGAGTATTTTCGAGGGAAGACGTTAGGCCGCATCTTGGACTGATAGCTCCAGACGCTTGTGGAGGGCTCGGAATGCTTGTTCGATTTGCTCCAGCCGTGAGCCGTGGGCGAGATCGAGGAGGCGCTCGACTTGGGGTTTTGACACGCCGAGACGGCGCGCGAGGTCGGCCTTTCTTATTCCCGACGCTTGCATCGCCGTGTAGAGCGACAGCTTGGCTTGCGTTAATAGAGGAAGCTCGACGATGCGGATGTGGCGGCCTTTTCGCTTCGATGGGCGTGGGATTTCGGATCGTCGGCGGATGTATTCGGCGAGAATTAGCTCTATCGCGTCGATTGCGTATTCGGTGGCCTCTTCGATCGAGTCTCCTTCGGTGACGACTTCTGGAATATCGGGTACGGTCACGACGAATCCTTTTCTCTCGGGAATGAAAAGTACTGGATAGAAATACATAGTTACCTCTTCGCGGACTCAAGGCCGAGTTGTTTGAGAATTCCTCTCACTGTGGGCGTATGGAGCCTGTTCAAGCGGTCTATCGTGGGTTCGTATCATCAGATCAGCACCAAGCACATGGACGCATACCTTGACGAGTTCGAGTGGAGGTTCAACCAGCGCGACAATCCGTATCTGTTCCGCGATACCCTCGTTCGCCTGTTGAACTCGCCGAAAATGGAGTTTAAAGAACTCACGGAAAAATCCGCTTAGTTGGTAGCTTAATCTCTGGGCGTGGTCGCGTCTGGACCCGCATGGTCTGCCAGTTACTTAGTGGTCCACATGCTTGACATGAGTACTTACCAAGTACGAAGAAAACACTTACCCCCTTTGGCGGAAGTACGGAGACTGTCATTTTTTCTAGACTAACTCCAGCATCTAGATTTTCAAATGGTTTATTACGCTCATGTTCTTCCATGCCATCACGCTTAAAGAAACCAACGAGATCTTTATGATATTGACAACCTAAGCAGATTCGAATCCACAGATTGCCCTTTGCGGTAGAAGTCTCTTTCGATACATTTTTTACTGTGAGATCGACACTTACATAGCCACCTTCTCCAGGTGGAGCATATGTGGTCGTCACCGGAATTTTAGTGTCGTCTTCGGTAAAGAAACTAAATGCCAATTGCGCGCGCCCTGGAACAACTGGAGATACTTTACCTATCTCCCTACTAAGGGAAGAATCGTTTTCTTCCATCGTATCGTGCAATTTTTGAACGTTAGCATTGACGACTTCAACACCGTCTTTGACTTTTGCGATCTGCTTATCGGAATGCTCATTAGCCTTGCTAACAGCCTCCATAACGATATGCTTGGGGGTCTCTGCTATCAGAGTTGCTAGATAATTTCTCACGCCAGACGTAATGATAATCCCGGCAAGCAGCGCTCCAGAAAAATAGAAGATCCAGCGGTCGCGCTTATTTTGGGTTGCCACGTGTCCCCCAAAACTCGCTACGAACGCTGCCAAAATACCGCTTCCAATGTAGAGAAGCAGGTCTATCATTGGATCGGACAGAGACTTCCATCCGAACACCAGTAAGTCTCGATGATCCCAGACCACGAGCACAGCAATGGCGCAGTAAACTGCGATTCTCACGCCCCGCTCGGCTAGGTTGGATCTCACAATCGGCCAGAGGAAACGAAAGGATCTGGCGAACATGCTTTTAGCTACCTGAACAAATATGCCGATTCTGGAGGCTAGTCTCCGCACAATCTAAGCGTACCAACCCCCTGAGTGAAGTAAACAATCCCGGATCGATGGCCGGGCGAACCCTAAACGCATTCAGGCAATTGATAAAGGAATTCGCCGATTGGCGGATGCACGGGCCGCGCTGCAGTGATATCCTTTAAACGTAGAATCTGGCCAGGAGGCCCTATGAACCGACGAGACTTTCTTATGACGACCGCTGCGGTCGCCACTACTAGCTCTTCCATGCTCGCTAGCGCGAATAATACGGTCCGAATGGCCGTGGTCGGCTGCGGGGGACGGGGGATGAGCCACGTGAACGCTTGGACGTCGCTCCCGAACGTGGAGTTGGTCGCATTGTGCGATCCCGATCAATCCCATCTCGACAGGTACGTGAAGGCTGTCGAGGGCAAGGGCAAGAAGAAGCCCGCCACTTACGCGGACATTCGCAAACTTCTCGAAGACAAAGATATCGACGCGATTTCGATTGCTTCGCCGAATCACTGGCACGCGCTGATGACGATTTGGGGGGCGCAGGCCGGCAAGGACGTGTATGTCGAGAAGCCTTGCTCGCACAACATATTTGAGGCGCAGCAGATGGTGCACGCGGCGCGCAAATACGACAAGATCGTGCAGATGGGGAGCCAGAGCCGCTCGTCTGTCGCGCTGAAAGAGGCCGTACAGAAGATGAACGAGGGCGAACTGGGCGAGGTCTACATGGCGCGCGCGTTGTGTTTCAAGTGGCGCGACACCATCGGGAAGACGCCGGTTTCGGAAGTGCCCGCGGGCGTCGATTACGATTTGTGGACTGGTCCCGCGCCGAAGCGGCAGTTTACGAAGAATCGCTTCCACTACAACTGGCATTGGTTCTGGGATACCGGCAACGGCGATTTGGGGAATCAGGGAATTCACGAGGTCGACATTGCACGCTGGGGGCTGGGCGTGAAGTATCCGACCAAAGTCACCGCGATGGGCGGCAAGTATATGTTCGACGACGATCAGGAAACGCCGAACACAATTAACGCGTTGCTCGAGTTTGACGTCAACGGCAAGAAGAAAATGATGGCGTTCGACGTCCGCCACTGGGAGAGTAATCACGAAGCGGGCATCGGTGAAGGCAAGCCCGATACGCGCTCGGGCCGCGCGCCGGACACGATCGGGAACACGTTCTTCGGATCGAAGGGCTATCTCGCCATTGATGGTTATACGAAGTACCAAACTTGGATGGGTCCGAAACAGGAGAAGGGGCCGGCGATGTCGAAGGGCGGAGACCACTTCCTCAATTTCATTGAGGCCGTGCGCAGCCGCAAGCGGTCGGATTTGAACGCGGAGATCGAAGAGGGCGCGGCATCGACGATTTGCATGCATCTGGCGAACATCGCGTATCGCGTGGGGCGGACGCTGCACTTCGATGAGAAGACGATGACGGTGGTCGGCGATCATGAGGCCAACAAGCTGTTCACGCGCGATTACAGGAAACCGTTTGTGGTGCCGAAGATCGGCGGGTCAAGTACGGGTGTCACTGGCTGATCGAAAAATCTCTTCGATTACCATCATATTCTTGAGCGCGTCCTCGAGAGGCACCGGAACTTCGGCGTTCTCGAGGATGGCGCGCGAGAACAACTCGCCTTGTATGGTGTATTGATCGCACACTGGAAACTCTTCCACTTCGTCATTGACGAAAATGCGCGTTGGTTTGTCCGGGGGGGCGTTGAAGGGGATTTGTATCTCAATGTGACCGGTGGTCCCGAAGATGTGCATCCTTTGATAAGGCACTAGCTGGGTCGAGCAGGTGAAGCTGGCATGACCCCTCGGATATTCGAGAATGACGGAGGCCAGGCGGTCGGTCTTGAAGTCGGGGTCGCGGTCGAGGAACGCGTGGACGCGCGACGGCTCATCATTGAACATCATGCGAGAGAGAGTGATGGGGTAGCAGCCGATATCCATGATCGCGCCGCCGCCCCAATCGGCGATGTTGCGGACGTTGTGGGGGTCGCGATTGAAGTAGCTGAAATGGCCGGAGACTACGCGCAGGTCGCCGATACGGCCGGAGCGGACAATCTCGGCGGCGCGGAGCCATTGCGGATGCGTGCGCGCCATGAAGGCTTCGCCGATTTTCACGCGAGCTTTGTCGCGCGCGGCGATCAAATCGCGAGTTTCGGCGACGGAGAGACCGATGGGTTTTTCGCAAAGGACGTGCTTGCCGGCCTCGGCTGCGCGGATCGACCAGGGGATGTGGAGATGATTCGGCAGAGGATTGTAGATCGCGTCGATGGATGGGTCGGCTAGCAGCTCCTCGTAGGATCCGTAGGCTTGGGGGATGCCGAGTTGGTCCGCGGCGGCGCGGGCTTTGGTTAGGTCGCGAGACGCGATGGCGGCGATGTCGGCGTGCTCGGCGTGTTGCATCGCGGGAATTACTTTGGTGGTCGCGATTTTGGCTACGCCGAGGATGCCCCAGCGGATTTTCTTCATGAGCTAATTTTACGCATGAACCTGATGATCGATCTGGATCGCGAGGTGGATGGGCGATGGATCGCGGAAGTCCCTGAGTTGAACATAGTTCTCTACGGCTCGTCCAGAGTGGATGCTATCCGGCAAGCTGAGGATGCGGCGAGGCAGTTATCGCGGAGCGTATGCGGCATTTATCCGCTCCCTGACGGTCGCGGTTCGGTGGGGAGATCGCGATGGTCCCGTGGCGGCGACACGAGTGTCGACGCGGCACGCACGAGTGCGCGCGCCACAAGCTGCGGGGATGTTCCTTGTCATACCGGCTCTGGCCTCCCACATCACTCGGGCTTCTCTACCGACAATTCTCCTTGTAAATGCTGGAGGTGGGCTATGGCTTCCTTTACTTTTTCCCATTGCTTGTCGACCAGCGCGCGGCTTTCACCTGAGATATCGGAGTCGACGACATGCTTGTAGTGGGTCCAGGCGGAGTTTTCGCCGGTTTCGCAAGCCGCAAGGATCGCTGCTCCATCGCCTAGCGTGACGGCGGCCTTTAGTTCTATCCAGCCCCGGTGCAGGGCCGCTCCGAGCGTGCCGGACTCGGCCGGGGTGCCACCGAGCTTTGTGACTTCCGCCTGCAATGCCTTCACGAAACCGGCGCGCTCCTTTGAATATCCCTCAAAGACCGTTTGGAGCTGCGTATCCTCAACAAGCCGAGCCGCTTCGGCGTAGCCCAGTTGGCCGTTCCTGCTGGTTTCAATCAGGCTATTCAGGCGCGAAATTGTCTCTTCTATAACCATGTGATCCTCATTCCGGCAATTTTGCGGGCGGTTCGGGCAGGAAAAACGTCAGCACGTTGCCGAGCAAGTAGATAGACAAAGCCACTGCTGCCGCTGCATAGGCGAGTTTGCCTCCTGGCATTGAACCTTGCAGGTGCTGCGTCACCCAAGCCGCCGAGGTCCCTAACATGCGGCCTCCGACGTTCGCGGCGAATCCTTCGCCTGTCCCCCGCAAGTGTACCGGATATACGCGGGGCAAGTAATTTCCCCAAAAGCTCAATTGCGCAACGGTGCAGAATCCCGCGAAGAACATGCCGTATTTGAATAGCTCCAAGCTTTGCGTGGCGGGTCCATAGAAAACGTACGGCACGATGAAGAGGCCGGGGATCAGGAACACGCGCAGGAGAGCGCGACGGCTGACGATAATCAGCGCGAGTCCGGCGAGGACGATGCGACCGGCGAGTCCACCGAATTCCTGCGCGGCTTGGACGCTCGCAACGACTTTCCCAACCACCCCTGGCCGTTCCTTGGGCGGTACCCTCGCGGCTTCGCGCTGCACCTCCGCCAATCCTGGAGTGATCTGCGGAGCTTGCTGAATCGCCCCGAACGCCGCGCCGTACGCGCAGGCAAAAAGGAGCGCGGTGACGATTGTCGTCTTCCGGTACGCGGGGGCGAACAATTCCACGAAGCTGGGCCGCTTCAGGGTGCCCTCCGCGCGCTTTCTCGCCCACGCCGGCGACTCCGGGAGGAAATACCGGACGATCCCAAGCGGAATCGCCGGAAGCATCGCGGATAGCAGCGTATAGCGCCACGCCGCGTGACCGCCGTAAATCTGGGGCAGCGACAGAGAATAGTGATTCGCCAGATAATTCGCTCCCGACACCGCGATTCCGCCTAGCGACGAAAATGCCTGCGTCCAGCCGAGCACAGCTTCGCGCGTCTTAGGCTCGGGGAACAATTCGGCGAGCCACGCAACCGCTGCGACGAACTCGACGCATACACCGATGAAGCTCATGGTGCGCCAGAACAACAGCGCCGGTAGCGAGGCCGCATAGCCGGCTGCGAAGGCGGAGACGGTGTAGAGGACGATGGTCCAGACCAGGATGCGGCGCCGTCCGAACAGGTCGGTGAGGTAGCCGCCGATGAGCCCGAAGAAACCTCCGCAGAGTGGCGGAACCCAGAACAGATTCCCCGCCCACTCGACGTAGGCGGGCGTACCCGGCGTCAATCCGAAGTCAAGCAGCGCAGGCCGCAGGATGAGAGGACCTACCAGAATCGCGTAAATATCGACGAGAAAACCAACCGCGGCGGCGGCGCAGATGGTCCATTTGACGGCGTTGGAGATGTGGAAAGAGGGGGATTCGGACGGAGGCATAGAATTTTCGAGCGTATCACAATGTGCTGTTGCATAGGCGAAATCTAGGTACCGCTTCCTGCGGTCGCGGCTCGGTAGAGCGCCTGCACCCAAGCACGGGCCGACCGGGGGGTCGGCCCACTTTTACTCGGCGGCGGATTCGAGTTGGTGGTCGTAGGCTTCTTCGATCAGGCGTTCGCGGTGGCGGGCGCTTATGGCTGCTTCGATTTGCTGTCCTGAAAAAACGAAGCCATCGGCGGAGGGATCGTAAGACTCTCCTGTCGATTCATACATCTCGATGATGTCGACTAGGTTGTTTAGCTCCTTCTCGTCTTGGGCCCGGCGGATCGTCTGGAGGTCGCGGAGTTGCGCGACGGTCCGTTCGAATTGGCGGGACAGACGCTGGCTGTGCATGCTCAGGTTCGCTAACGCTTTCGACTGGCTTTCGAGGGCGGCTACGATCGACATGGCTCCGCTGAGCGGGTCGGGGTCGTTGCCAACGGCTAGCGCCAGGAGGTTCGTTTCTAGAGCGGCTACGCGGTTCAGGCGCCAGGAGGCGTCGGCTAGGGCTTGGACTAGATGGGCTTCGGTGGCTCCTTGCGGGCGGTATTCGTCGGCGAAGGATTTTAGATGGGTCTGATAAGCCTGGAGGTCCTCGGTGGGCATGACTACGATTTGGCCGGTTAGGCCGTGGCGGAGAGCGTTGAGCGAAGACTGGTGTTTGCCGGCGGCGGTTTTGGGGCCGGTGGAGTGCTGCGAGTCGGCTCGGTTGATTTCGATGCGGTTCGGAGTTGCCATATTTTTCCTCTGGTCTGGTTATAGCAGCGAGGGGAGTTGAGGGTGGTCGGTTGGAGGTGGGATGTGGTTGAGGAGTGGGTAGTTGGGAGTTTTCCCTTACGGGTTTTCCAATTTCGGGAGTGCGAGCAAAATGGTGTTTGAGTGTCCCGGGTTTTGGGGTTTTGATTCAACAGAACCGGAGAAGAGATGACTTCAAGGCGTGCCTGGTCGCTGTGTTAGACTAACGTGTGCTTTTCTCCTAAGCATCAATAGAAGAAGGCAGGCGGCCAACTGGCACTCAGAATAGCGGCGGAGGCACTACAATGACCTTGAGGTTTGGAGTGTTGGCGCGCCGGCTCGCGGCATCGCTGGCTATTTGCGTCATGTTGCTGGCGGCCTCAGGCACCTTGTCTGCGCAGGCGCTGGCACCGGTCATCGCAAAGTCGTTCGGCGCGGCCACGATTCCTTTGAACGTAACCACCACACTGACTATCGACATAACGAATCCGAACAACAACGTGACGTTAACCAATGTCGACTTCACTGATAGTCTGCCAGCGGGATTGGTAATCGCTACCCAAGGCGGTGTAAACACATGCGGTGAGCCGAGCGGTGTGTATGTATTCGCCCAGTTGGGAGGTAGTACGATCTCCTTTCATGCGGCAATGCTGGCTCCAGGCGCAATTTGCACCGTAGTGGCGACCGTTGCGGGGACGACGGCTGGAATGAAGAACAACAGCGTGCAAGGGAATTCGACCAACAGCGGCCCCAGCAACACCGCAACAGCGTCGATCCTTATCACTGGAATTCCGGGGACGCCCGCCCCATCGTCTTTACTGCTGCTCGCGATGGGTCTGCTCGCGTTGATGTGTTGGTCGGGCTTGCGCAAGCTTCGTCAGCGCAGCCTCTGACGCAGGGCGGTAGCCTGTTCTTGCCAAGAGCGGGTCCAGGGGGACCCNNGACCAGGGGGTCCGCCCCACCCGGAATTTAGCTTGTTTTCAGAACGAGTCGTGAACGGGCTAGTTTTCGCAGCGCCGCTGGTGGAGTTCGATATCCTGGGCGCGTCACTAACTTGTGTTCCTCGCGGGCGAGAAGGCGCAGAACGTCTTGTGAATCCGGCACAAAACCGAGTTTGCGGTAGAACCAGAGGGCTCCTGATGCGATGGCTTCTTCGTTGTCGTGGCCGAGTTGATACGGGTCGACGGAAAAACTGCGGACGTGGCTGTGCTCGCGCAATAGTTTCAAGAGGATTGCGTAGAGCCAGGCTGTTTCGCCGTCGCGGAAGGTGTAATAGAGGTTGAAGCCGACTTCCATGTTGGCGTCGCGGATGAGGCCTTCGATGTAGCCCAGGGGGACGCCGTTTTTGAAGAACATTCCGCAGAGGTAGTCGCGCACGGGCAGAGGATTGGAGGGGCCGAAGAGAAAGACGTCGATTCCCCGCCCTGGGGAGGCGTGCTCGATCCTTGCAAGATCGGGGTAGAGGAACCCGTATAGTTCGCGGTATCGCACGGCGGAGGCGTCGACGATGACGCCGGCGATTCTGCGCGCTTGCGCTGCCGCAAGAGCCTTGCAGGGAATCGGGGGCGTCCCTAGTATGTTGGCGATGAGGTTGGGTTCTCGCTTCAGGAATAGGCCGTCGTGATAAAAGATGTTGCGGCGCGGGAGGCGGAGGTGCGAACGCGAGGCTGTGCCTGGGTCCCATTGCAAGGGAATTTCGATTAGGTCGTAGATCTCCGGCGTCAGATTGTCTAGCAGCCACTTCACGCTGCCCCGCCCTTTTTCGAACCAGGCGCGCCAATCGGGATGCGCTTCGACCGCCCAATCGTCGCGGGACTCGGGAATCAGCCTGGTTAATGCGGGCGCGAGGCGCTCGGGATGCTCGAAATTTTCCCAATCGATCGAGACGGCTCGGCCGTGGCGGGTCAGCACGCTGCGGGCGAACTCGTAGCTGAAGTTCGTCGACACAACGGTTCCGGCGATGCCTGAGATATCGGGATCGGCGAAGGCGTCGCGATCGGCGGGGAGGCGGTCGGCGAACGAAAACAGAATTTCGTCGGCGAGACGAACCACTTCAGGGCCCTGCGGATACGCGCGGAGGAACAGGGCGACTTCGTGCAGGCGAATTAGATCGGCGGGTTCGCGGAGTCGCTGGTGCTTCAGCTTTTCCAGCAGCGCGGCGGTGCTAGCGGCGGCTTCGCGGCCGAATTGCCCTTTCATGTTGGTCAATTGATCCAGAAACCTCATTACGAGCACTCGCATCAGTGTAGCGTGACGTTAGAGGTTGTCCAGCTCCGCTCCCTGTGGTCGCGGCTCGGTAGCCCAGCCCGAAGAGCCGCCTGAAAAGGGCGGCTGCCGCCAAAATTGGCGGCCCCACAAGATCCTCTGTTACATTGAAGGAAGAAATGAAAAAGAAGAGTAATCCGGCCGAACTTGCGGCCATTGCCAAGCAAATGCGGCGCGAAGTGATCGAAATGATCACGGAAGCCAAATCCGGCCATCCCGGCGGATCGCTCTCCGCAACTGAAATCCTCGTGACACTGTTCATGGACGTGCTGCGGCACGATCCGGCGAATCCGAAGTGGAAGGATCGCGACCGCTTTATCCTTTCCAAAGGACACTGCTGCCCGATACTTTACGCAGTCATGGCGGAGTGCGGCTATTGCCCCAAAGACCAGCTCAACACGCTGCGCAAGCTCGGCTCGATTTACCAAGGTCATCCAGATGTGCGGTTCCTGCCGGCGCTGGAAGCGTCCACGGGATCACTCGGCGAAGGATTATCGCTTGGGCTCGGCATGGCACTGGCCGCGAAGCTCGACAAGAGCCCGGCGCGCGCTTATGTCGTCCTGGGCGACGGCGAAATTCAAGAGGGACAAGTATGGGAGTCGGCGATGTTCGGCGCGATGCATCACGTGGACAACATCGTGGCGATTGTCGATCACAATAAGATCCAGCTCGACGGGTTTGTTGCCGATATTATGGCGGTCGAGCCGCTGGCGGAGAAGTGGCGCAGCTTCGGCTGGCACGTAATGGATATCGACGGTCACGATATCCCGACGCTGCAAAAGGCGTTCGCGGAAGCGGCGGAAACCAAAGGCAAGCCGACCTGCATCATAGCCGAAACAATCAAGGGCAAGGGTGTGTCGTTCATGGAAAACAATCCGAAATTTCACGGTATGGCGCCCACGAAGGACGAATGCGCGCTGGCGCTGAAGGAGCTTGCATAATGCCGGCTAAAACCAAATACGAACTGAAGCCAGGACCGGCAACGCGCGAATCGTTCGGCAAAGCGCTGGTGGAATTAGGGACCGCGAATCCTGCTGTTGTCGTGTTGGACGCCGACCTCTCGAAGTCGACCTACACGGCCGAATTCGGCAAACAATTTCCAGAGCGGTTCTTCGAATGCGGCATCGCGGAAGCGAACATGGTGGCGATTGGAGCTGGCCTGGCGGCTTCGGGGAAGATTCCGTTCGTCTCTAGTTTCTCGGCCTTCGTGATGAACAAAGGATTCGAACAGTTGCGCGTCACCGCGGCGTTTCCGAACGTCAATCTGAAGGCCGTTGGCACGCATAGCGGCATCTCGATTGGCGAGGACGGGCCGTCGCAGATGAGTATTGAGGACCTGAGCCTGGCCTGCTCGCTCGCGGGCTTTGTCGTTCTCAGTCCGGCTGACGATGTTGCGATGACGAAGCTGGTTCATGCCGCGGCCAAGTACTTTGGACCCCTGTTCATCCGCGCCGGCCGTGCGAAATGCCCGGTGATTTACGGAGCCGATCAGAAATTCGAAATCGGCAAAGCGATTGAGCTGGTGGAGGGAACCGACGTGACGCTGATCGCGACCGGGCTCCTGGTGGCCGAGGCGATTCGAGCAGCGGATATTCTGGAGGCCGAGGGAATTTCGGCGCGGGTGATCGACTTCCACACCATCAAGCCGCTGGACCGCGACGCGATCGCGAAGGCCGCGAAGGAAACCGGGGCGATCGTGGTGGCGGAAGAGCATCTGGTGGACTCGGGACTCGGAGTACGCATCGCGCAAGTCGTGGCCGAAACGCATCCGGCGATTATGGAATTTATCGGCATCCATAATACGTACGCGGAATCCGGGTCTCCCGACGAGCTTCTCGACAAGTACGGGTTCCGCGCAAGCAACGTGGCGGCGGCTGCGCGGAGAGCGGTCGCGCGGAAGAAGAAGTAGACCTCAAAAATGAAGCGAGCCAATGCGGTCGAGCTGCGGGATCAGATCGAACGCGCCGGGAAAACGCTTCACGATGACGTAGCGCCGCTGCTGGCCGGGGCTGGTTTGCAGCTTCAACTTCTGCGCATGGATCACCCGAACGCGGCGGCGCAGGTGAGCGAAATCCTCATCACGCTGGAGGACGCCATGGATCGAATTCGGAAGCTCAGCCAGCAGCTTGCGCCCTCTCCTTTCACGCCGCGCGGTTCATAAAGGTACAATTTATCCGATGCCCTATGACGTCCTCCTCGTGGATGATCACAAGATCATGCGCGACGGTATCAAGGCGATTCTTGGCCGCGTGGAAGAGTTTCGCGTGGTGGGGGAAGCAGAAACGGGCACGGACGCCGTGCAATTCGTGAAGAGTCACAAGCCCGATATGGTCCTGATGGACATCGGCCTGCCCGGCCTCAACGGCGTGGAGACGACCGCGGAGATTCTGCGGCACCATCCTGAGTGCCGGGTGGTGATCCTCTCCATGTACGACGACGAGCACTCCGTGGTGAGCGCGATCCGATCCGGCGCCCGCGGCTTCATTTTGAAGCGAGCCTCCGACACGGACCTGGTCGATGCGCTACGCATTGTCGCTCGCGGAGGATCCTATCTCAGTCCGCAGGTGTCGGACCGGCTGCTGTTGCGCATCCAGAAGGGGGATCTGGAATCGAAGCCCGCGACGGCCGCGCTGGAGATTCTTTCTCCGCGCGAATTGCAGGTCCTCCGCATGGTGGCCGAGGGAAAGACGAGTAAGGAAATCGCCGTGATGCTCGACTTGCGGGAGCAAACCGTGCGCAGTTATCGCAAGACGATGATGAAGAAACTAGGCGTGAATAACGTGGCGGGGCTGACGCAGCTCGCGCTCTCCACCGGACTCACGCAGTTGCCGCGAGGGCAGCAGGCCATCGCCGAATGACCTTGCGACCATCCCCTTGGGGAAAGCCTCTCGCCATCGCCGACGCGCACGTTCACTTTTTCTCGCATCGATTTTTTGAAACGCTGGCGGCGCAAAAACCTGGCTTGACGTTCGAAGCGCTCCATTGGCAAATGCCGCCGGAGCGGCCCGAGGATCTGGCGAACATCTGGGCTCACGAGTTGGACCGCCAGGGCGTGGCTCACGCGGCGATTCTCTCGAGCGTCCCCGGCGACGAAGAGTCGGTGATCAAAGCGGTCGCCGCGTTCCCGGATCGATTCTTCGCCTCTGCGATGGTAAATCCTGTCACATGGAAGCCCGCCGATGTTGCCGTGGCGTGCTTGTTCCCGGCGATGCATCGCTATTCTATTCAATCCGATGACGCGTTGCGTGTGTTCGAGTGGGCGCGGGAGAATCGCCGGGTGGTGTTTGTCCACTGCGGTGTGCTGAGCGTGGGCGTGCGAAAGAAGCTGGGCCTGGAATCGCATTTCGACATGCGATTTTCAAATCCCATCGATTTGCACGCCGTCGCGATGCGGTATCCGGCGGTGCCCATCGTGGTACCGCACTTCGGCGCGGGCTATTTTCGCGAGGCGCTCATGCTGGCCGATCTGTGCCCCAACGTTTATCTCGATACGTCCAGCTCGAATCAATGGATGCGGTACCAGGAATCGCATCTCGATTTGCGCCAGGTTTTTCGCCGCGCGCTTGACGTCGCCGGACCCAAGCGGCTGCTCTTCGGAACCGACTCGTCGTTCTTCCCGCGCGGCTGGCATCACCAGATTTTCGAGGAACAAGCGCGGGTTCTCTATGAGCTAAACGTTAGTGAAGAGGACGCCAGATCGATCTTCAGCGAAAATCTTCTGAGAATTTTGGCTCGCTAATACAACGACTTATACGTGCAATTGAGAAATTCCTGGCGGAAAAGGCCCGTTCTGGTCTATCCGATCCCTCCCGCGCCGCCTACCGCGATTCTGGTAGATGGCTTCCGATCATCGGGAAACACGCGCGTTTTTGAAAACGGATGGAGCGAGGAGGCCGCCAGTTTCGCCCCTGCCGCCATCGCCGCAGCCCCGGCACAGTTGGACGCCCTGCGGGGCACGCCGATCCCATCGCTGCGCAACGCCCTCATCGCGCTGGTGCGCCCGGGTGAGCCTCGGCTCACCGAAGACGAGCGGGAACGGCTCTGGCGCGCCTTCCGGGTACCGGTTTTCGAGCAGAGGATCGATGAGGCGGGCTGCCTGCTAGCATCCGAGTGCGAGGCCCACGATGGCTTGCACATCGAGTCTCCGGAATTGCCTCCGCGGGACGGCGAAGTGATCGAAACCACGCCCTGCGGATGCGGGCGGACCAGTCCCCGGCTGATCGCGCTGGAGCGCGTCGAAAACCTTCGCAAAGTAGCTGCCTATGCCAGGTGAACCCGCTATAATCGAGAGAATTGCGGATGTGGCGAAACTGGCAGACGCGCCAGATTTAGGTTCTGGTTCTCGAAAGGGAGTGAAGGTTCAAGTCCTTTCATCCGCACCAAAGCCATAGGGGGCAGCGCAGCGTGCACCGTCGGATCGTCGCGTTCGCGGCATTTGTATTTCTGGGCGAGGTAGTCGGATTGGCGCAACCAGCCGATCGGGGTAATATTCCCATTGCGTTGTGGAGCCCCGGCGCCACTTTCTCTATTCTCGGCTATGATCCGGCGACGGGCGAGCTCGGGGGAGCGGTGCAGTCGCGCGTCTTTTCGGTCGGCAACGGAGTGCTGTGGGCGGAGGCTGGCACCGGCGTGGCGGCGACTCAAGCTATTGTCGACGTTAGCTACGGTCCTCAGGCTTTAAGCTTATTGAGGCTCGGTTACGCTCCGGAAAGAATTGTCAAGATGATTCACGAATCCGATCCCGACCCTGATCCCGCGCGATGGACGAAAGAGGGCAGACAATTTGCCGTGATGAACACCAAGGGCGAATACGCAGCCTTCACCGGACCGAAAGCGACAGTATGGGCTGGCAACAAGGGCGGGAAATTCTGCACGGCCCAAGGGAACATCCTGGCTGGCGAAGGCGTGGTTAACGGCATGGTCGAAGCGTTCGAAAACACGAGCGGGCATCTATCGCTCCGGCTGCTCGCCGCGCTCGAGGCGGGCCAAAAGGCGGGAGGAGATAAGCGAGGCATGCAGTCGGCAGCATTGCTCATCGTCAAGAAAGATGGCGGCGTGTGGCTGCACAATGACGTCGTGCTCCGCCTCCAGGTAGACGACAACCCTGAGCCTATTGTGGAACTTCGCCGTCTCGTGGAGAAGGCCGTCAAGCAGTTCCGCCTGGGAGCACCCAGGTAGCGGCAAGATCCGCGATGGCCTTGACGACGGCGTTCGTTGGGTCCACTATATTCGAGTAGGAGGGTCGCCATGCAAGCCGTTAGAACTGGCACCGAACCCAATATCCATCTTAATGAGCCGGTGATGTCGCTGCTTCGCCTGAAAGAACCGGGCGTCTGGTCCATTTCGCCCGACTCCACCGTGTATGAAGCCATCGAACAGATGGCGCAAAAACAGATCGGCGCGCTAATCGTTCTGGACGCAGGGAAACTGCAAGGTCTTGTCTCCGAACGCGACTATGCCCGCAAGGTCATCCTCCAGAATAAGCACTCCCACGAAACACGCGTTCGCGAAATCATGACCACCCCTGCGCTCTTCATCAAGCCCGAGGACTCGATTAACGAATGCATGCGCATGATGACCTCTCACCGCGTGCGCCATTTGCCCGTGTTGGAAGGGGAACGTGTTGTGGGGATCGTCTCGATCGGCGATGTGGTGAATTGGATCATCATGTCCCACGAGCAGACCATCCACCAACTGCAGAGTTACATTACGGGCGCATATCCCGGCTAACCGACGCCTAGTTCTTCTTTTTGCCGCCCAACAATCCGTTCAGTAGTCCGCCGGCTGCCTTCCCGACGTCGCCTTGGAGGCTCTTGATCTCCCCTTTGACGACTGCCCCGATGTCTGGTCTGAAAACCGGCTCCGAACACGTCCCTCCCACCGTGAACGGTATCGGCGTGTTTCCGACCACGGCCAATAGCCCGGAGGTGTGGACAATCGCGCTCATTTTGAAGTCCAGCGTATTGGCGGGACTCACTGTTCCCGCTCCGCTCAGTTCGCCAATTGCCGGGACCACCAGCTTCATATCTTGCGCGCTCATGCCCTCCGGCGCACTTCGTACGTTGGCGCTCAGGACTTGGATTTCCGTATCCGGCGACGCTTTTATGCCAGCCAGTTTTTCGATCGACGCCATTTTCTTAGGGAGATCGAACCCCACCAGCCGCGTATCGTTGAGCGACAGGGAGCCAGTTGCAACCAGACGATCCGCCGGACCTTCCATGGAGAAACTGGCGCTGGCGCTCCCGCCTTTGAGAGACGTTCCCGCGGGGAGCACAATTCCTAAAGACGGCAACAGTGCTTCCAGTTCCTGCACCGGCATGCCGGGGCCGGAGAGTTTAAAGTTCAAAACCACGGACTCGCCCACTTCGGCGTAAGTTCCGGTGAGGTGCGCGACTGCGCTGCCGATGTGAAGGTCTCCCTGATGGACGACTCCCGAGTGCTTCCGAAGATCGTGTTGAACGGAAAAATCCGCTTCCACCGGGCGAGCGGAGGGAGTGCCGTTCTTCGCAAGTTTCAGCTGATCGGCCTTTAGCTTACCTTGGAGGTGCATCGTGACGCCATCCGATTCGCCGCGGCCGTCGAAGGAGACCAGGCCTGAAATGTCGGGCGCCACATCGTTCATCCCGGAGCGGACTAAATCGAGTTGCGTCGCCTTGAGACTGACGCTGACCGGCGTCATCGCCGAATCCTTGGGGTTGATCGGGCCGGCCTTTCCATCGAGCTTGAGAGTCCCGCCTCCACTTACCTGCGCGGAGAGCGAAAAAGGCATTACAGAGCTGCTGGAGAAATCGCGCAGCTCGATATTCACCTGCTCCAGTGCGATGGGCTTCCAGTGGCCGACGGTTCTGCGTAGAGTCAGGCGGCCGTTGCTGATCTTCACGAGTTTCACCGAGAGATCCAGCGGCGTGCGCGTCGAGGGAGGCACGGCAGCCGCCGTTTTAGACTTGGCGCCCAACCCGGAGAAATTCCAATCGCCTGAATGCGATTGGACCAGCGCAATCTCAGGTTGATCGATCATTAGATCTGTAACGATCAGCTTCCGGGAGAAAAGGAATGGCCAGATTTCCACGCCGACATGCAAGGACTTGGCGCGCAGAAAGGCAGGCTTACCGAAAGCCGGGTCTTCGGCGACCGAAAGATCGTCCGCCGTGACCTCGCCAGTCAGGATTCTTAACCGCAGATTACCCAGCGTCACTTCCCTGCCAAGCGCGCTGCTCAGGTCTGACTGGAGCGTCGGTCTGAACTGATCCACGTTGATCAGAAAAGGCAGACTGACCACGACCAGGATCACGAGCGCGAAAAAGATTCCAACCCATTTCACGATGCGTTTCAAAGAGCACCTCCGGAGGCGGGTGAGGAATTGGTAGCGCTAACGGGAATCGAACCCGACGGCTGCCAGTTCAGTTCAGCCCAGTTGGGTCTAAGTGGTTGTGTTTTCAGTACAGTTGGTATTCCGAGATGGTCCAAAACACCGCCACGGACCGCCGACGTCACAGCGCAGTCACAGCGCAGCCGCGGGCTGAAGGGGCCAGGCTGGCGGCCGTTTAATTAACTTCTGGGCTCTTTCGACTCTGCCCCGAACCCCAAATTTGAAAAAGTAGGGGACGAGTACGCCGTAATACAGGAGTTAGGGACGTCTTGATCGGCTAAACTGATTCACTTATATGCGCTCCGGCCAGGCGACACACTTGGGCCGTGCGAAATCCTTGCACCGATCGGTGCGGGCATGCGACGGATACCAAGTTGAATCGCGAAGTAGCGATCAATGTTTTGCCTGAGGCTGAGGCTGCCAATGGCCCGCGCGGGCCTCGGCGCTTCCAGCGGGTGCGGCTCGGACTCCGCAGTTGTGAGCTACCACTAACCCGTTAGCGTGTCTGGTTTCTTAAGAGACTCTTTTGCCAGCAACCAGAACTGTAGTCGCGAACAGCTTCCGTCGGCCGGTCCGCCTCGTCTTGTAGTTGTCCACGAATCCGAAATCGCCCGCTCGAACTTCGAGCACGGCCAGATCGGCGGTTGCCCCCACCCGCAATGTGCCGTAATCTCGAAATTCCGGGAACGCTCGCGCGGCATTGGCCGTGGCTCGCGCAATCACATTCTCCACGGGCATCCCCAGCGTGAGAAAGTTCGATAACACATTCGGAAAATTCAGAACCTGGTCCGACCGGCCCGCCAAAGTCATGTCGGACGAAATCGTATCGGGTGCAAAATCCTGCGCCAGCGCCCGCTCCGCCACGTCCCATGTCCAATGCTCTGTGCGACCGCTGCCGAAGTCGAACAACACCCCGCGCCGCCGGGCTTCCCTGACTTCAACCAACACCCGCCCATTGTCGTCCAGCATTCCATGCGGCGCCGGAGCGTACATATGGGTCACAATATCGCCGGGCCGCAGCAACGCAAGTATCGCCGGCAACGGCGATGCCGTATTGCCGACGTGAACCATAATGGGCACTCTCAGGGGATCCGCCGCCATCCGCGCCTTTCGTAACGCCTCGAGATCGTTCTCCCCCGCAGCTGATCGTGAAAGCCGCGCTTTAATCCCGATGACCCACTCCCGGTTTCGCTCGATAGCACTCCGCGCCGCGACGGGATCCGCCTTGGAAAGGTCAAGCAACTCCTTACCGCCACTCAACCCACCACGCGAAATGTTGAGCAGAATGCGCGCTCGGTTTGGGGCGCTTTGAACGACCTTCACCAGCTCATCCACATTGTCAGCACCGCACGACCCGCCGTCCACCACTGAAGTAACCCCGTCTCCCAACAGCGCCCCGGGCGGCAGCTTCGGATCGGAAAGATGAGCGTGGATGTCCACGAGCCCTGGCGTCACCAACATCCCATGCGCATCGATTACCTGTGTGCGAGAGGTCCCTGCGGCGGTAATCCTCGGTCGGATCGCCGCAATCTTCCCGCCATAGATCGCGACATCGGCGACGCGATCCATCTTCTGCGACGCATCGATCACGCGGCCGCCTTGAACGATCAAATCGTACTTTGGCGTGGCAGCAATAAGGGGCCCTGCGACTCCTGCGAGGAGAAACTGGCGTCGTGAAGGCATCACCGTATTGTAGACCCTCTCCGGAATGAATATTTCGCCCAATAGAAATGCTCGCCCAGTGGATATTGCCCATTCCTCCGCCGATGCGGAGTGCGTGAGAATAAGGTGATTGCGTCCGGATGTCGTGCAACCGGGTGGTTACTTTTTCGCCGATCGTGGAGTTTATCCCGAGCCCGAATTTGAAAAAGTAGGTGACGGATGCGCCGTAATCCAGGAGCAAACCCCAGCCGCTTACCAAAATCCTATGATCAGCAGGAGTGAAAAAAGAGATGACAGCGCCAGCGTCCGTTGGCCAACCATCTTAAGTGGAATCTGGAGGTCCGCAGGATTCCGTTGACCGCGGAGATCGTACTCGTAGCCCATCACAACTACCACCAGCGCCAGCGCGATCCAGCCATGCCCGAGGATGGTGGCAGTTACGGCAGCGCAGGCTAGCGCACTTAGCGAGATTTGAGCCGCGCGCCGGAACTGAGCAGTGGCGGGTAAGGCTCCCCGCGACGCAACGCGCGCGTCCAGCCGGGCGTGCACTACCAGGATTCCCGCGGTCGCTTGCATCGCCATCAAGAGCCACAACCACCAGCACCAGCGCGCGATTGCGCCGGTTGCCGACAGGGAGATGGCCAGTGAGCTGGATGTAAGGGCCGCCGCGCTGACGATCTGAAACAGCGTCGACCGCTGACGGTTCTTCACATTGATCGCTACCGCCAGCGCCGAAAAAATACAAACGCCCAAGCCCATTGCCACAATGGCCTTAAGCGGCCAAGCGGCCACGAGCACAAGCCCGCTCAGTATGAGAACGACAATCCAACCGGCGAGCCACTTCCCCGCGGCGGTGGTCTCAGGATGTCGCTGTCTCCAAACGAAGTGCTGCCGTGCCAACACCACCATCGGGTCTTTGGCGGCCAATGCCGCGAATGCGGCCGTCAGGGTTGCCAACTCGCACCAGCGCCACTCACGGGCGAGAATCGCGGCGCAGACGATGGGGGTCAACAGCATCGCTGTCGCCCCGTGCTCTCGTGGTAGGAACCTCGCATTTTGATGTGGCTCCCTGACTCTGCTCGTGCTTGCTTCTTCTCGCACCTTCGATCTCAGCTTTCAGTTTAAACGTCGCCGCCGAGAGCGAGCGTGCTTCCACTCTTCCATCACCAGTTCTGTCCGGATACGCCGTGATACGGGATTTGGGCGGTCTGCTGCATTTCGGAGCGGCCTGTTCTGAATTCTGCTTCCTTACTTCTGATTTTTACGGTAACGTTTACGGTACCTGGGACGCCGTGTACGCCACGATATTCATCATGTCGTCGGTCGTCAAGTTGGCGACCACGGGTTTCATCAGCTCAGCCCATGTTCCTTTGCGGAAGCCTTGCTGCATGTCGAACATCTGGCGCATCAAGTAGCTGGGCGAGCGGCCTGCCAGACCGGGCACCGGGCCGAGGCCTTTCAGATCGGCGCCGTGGCAACCGCCGCAGGCGATGGTTTTGCCGCCACCCTTAGTGACCAGCGCCTCGCCCTTCTTCACCGCGCCGACGGGCACGTAGGCAGTGAAGCCAGAGTGCGGATCGCGCAGAACTTCAGTGGCTTCGGCATTGACCGGCGTTTCCACGATTCGGTTCCCAAGCGGCTCCATCTCATTGCCTTCGACCAGGAACAGACCGTTCGAGGGCTTGGTCTTGGGCGCCATTTTCGCTTCGACAACCTTGATCCACGGCGTCCACTTCATTGAGCCGAAGTATTCGGCCGTGGCTTTGATTTCGTCGTCGCTCATGTTTTTCGCGAACTGGATCATGAGGTTGGTATTGGCTTTGCGCGGATCGGCGCTCTTGCGGTTGCCGTTTTTGAAATCGTTCATCGTTTGGATAAAATATTCGACGGACAGGCCGTTGACGCCCGCATTTTCCGCGCGGCCCTTGCCGTTGGGATAGTGGCATAGGCCGCACGCCCATACGTTCGGTTGCTTGCCGTGAGCGACAACGTCGGGCATTTGGGGATGCTCGCTAGGGAACCAGTCGGCCGGGCCGAAGCGGTTGGCGATCTGCGCGCGAGCATATTGCGTGGTGGCGCCGGGGATGCTGCGTGGAGTCTGATCCGTGTTGGCCGGACGGACGGGGACGGGCGTGTCTCCCGCTTGCGGCGGGCCTTCGAAGCCGTAGGCCCACGGCGGCGGATCGGCGGCAACGATTGTGGCGACGCTGACGACGAACGCGAGCGCGAACATGGAGATACGGGAAATTTTCATGGCGCCTCCTTTTGGCTGCGGCACGGCAAAACTTGAGCGGCGGACTGAAGGGCCGCGATCCATTTAGGGTACAACGGCGGGAGAAGGCACTGGGGGAGTGGAGGAACCTCCGCCCGATGTGTGACCATCATGATGGAGTGGCGTGGAAAGGTGTGTAGGCAGCAAGTTTACCAAGCCTAACGGCGCAGTGCAGAGCAACGTCGCCTTAAGCTCCCAGTTGGTCGTCCACTCCAAAGGTACTTTTTTGGGGGCCATCCCTTAGTCGGCTCGAAACTGCGTTCTGGGGAATAAGTTGTCACTGTCTGAAGACGTAGGAACAACGTGCAAACTCACTCATTCAGAGCGCAACCGCGACATCTTTCGGGACGGAGAATTTGTTCTGCCGAGAGATCGATCTGGCGCACCAGCATCTTGTCTGACTGCACGACGGTCGGGTTGCCAGCAGCGGAAAAATAATCTCCCACGAGCTCCAGCGCGCGGTATTTTGTCGGTGCCAGAAGGTAGACGCTGTCAGTATTATGTAGGGTCACTTCATAGAGGTTCATGCACTTCCTCCGCTTTGGTATGCAGCTAGAGTATATAACTTGGAAGCAGGAGCGGTGGAATTTTGCGGAGCCTCGGCTCTTGCCCCAAACCCGAATCTGGAAGTAGGGGACGAGTACACCGTAATCCAGGAGGAATTAGGCGGTCGAGACTGTAACGAGCACCGCCTCGCCACTCTGGGCACTCATTGTCAGGCTGCGCTGCGTGCTACCTTTGGTCCGAACCGGCCTTGTCCAGGTCAGCCCGCGAGAAGTTCGCCTGTGATGAAATGACCATCTCGCTTCCCACGATCTTTGTAGCGCTTCGGCGCGCCCGGTTACCGATTCTCTGGATTCTGCTCACATACATGCTCGGGGTCGTCGCAGGCGCCGTGATGGTTCATGCTCACAATGCTTTCGCCCTCCGATACGGAGACAGTCTGGTCGCTCGCGCTTTCGCGAGCGATCCGGCTGCTGTGGCCTTGAAGCGACACCTTCCACTCCGTGCTGCCCTTTTTGATTTTGCAGGCAACCTCGGCCTGGGCGCAGTGCCCTCGACCATCATGGGGCTCGCGGTCGCACCGCCATTCCCGCTAGCCGCCTATCGGGGATGGGTCGGTGGGATCGTCTCCGTGGATGGCCGGCATGAGAGCCGGCTACGGATCTGGCGGGAGCTGATCTACTATGTCGGAGTCATGTTGCTGCAGTTGATTCCGTATTCGGTTGCGGGCGGGGCCGGGGTCCGTCTCGGGCTGGCGTTGCTTTTACCAAGAGGGCGGTATGGTTACCCCGCGTCCGAAACCTGGTTTGGTCTTCCAGCCGAAGGGGTGCGTGACATCGTACGGATTTATGTGCTGCTTGTCCCGCTTTTCCTGGTGGCCTCGCTGGTCGAATTTCTGGTTCGATGAGCTTGGCAAACTTGAGCATTCGTCACGGGGCGTTGTGGCACACTCGACGTTTGGGGGGCCGAGCAATCTCGAATGCCTATTTGATGCGGTTTCTTTAGAGCTTCTTTTGGACACGTTACGGTCGTATCGTCGGCCACCCTTCCATAAACAGAACTTAATGGAAGAGCGTCTGTCATTTGCAGACAACAGCGGCCGCTCGGCGGCGGGCAAAACTACTGTATTCTTCGATTGGGCGGAACCATGAAGGCAGCCCGCTCATTGGCCTGTGCCGTCCCCGCGCTTACCATCTGCGCGACTTCCATCCAAAATGGTCCAACTGGCATGTGGGCGTACTTTTTGCGAGCGTAATCCATCCCGATTCCCTGACTATAGGCAATGAACGCCGATGCGAGGTATCGCGCGAGTTTCATCTCCGGGTCCGGAGTCGAGTCCGTTCTCTTGGCCATGCAAACTCGCTCTTTAGTTTACGCCCTTGGATTTGTCGGCGCGCCCCCGCTGCATGATGTCGTCCCAACATTGTGCGGCGGCGTGGTCCTTGCCGCGGATCGCGTGGCTGTAGATGTCGGCGGTCGTGCGTACGGATGAGTGGCCGAGGCGCGCGGAGACTGTCGCGAGGTCAACGCCGTCGGCCAGCAGGAGGCTCGCGTGGCTGTGTCGCAGGACGTGGAGCGATGCGCCCTTGGGCAGGCCTAAGCGCCGGCACAGCCGCGACACCGTTGACGAAATCGAATTTGGCATCAACGGCGATCCATCCGGGTTAGCGAAGATTAAGTCCAGATCACTGCGATAGTCCGATTCGAACTGGCGGCGGAACTCATCCTGGCGCAGTCGATGCGCGTCAAGGCAAGCCACCGTCGATGGTGGCAATTCCACCTTGCGAGGCTCCTCCGTTTTGGTGCTCTTGAATACCAGCCCGTCATTGGTCTGGCAAAGTGATCGATCAATAAGGATGATCATCCCTTGAAGGTCCGACCATCGGAGAGCCAGGACCTCCCCACGCCGCGCGCCGCTCGCTGCCGCCACATCGAGAAACACCGGGAGGCACCATGGGCCGGTTGCACACTGGGTCAGACGATCCTGCTCCGACGGGAGGAGTGCCATTCCGATGCGCTTCCTCACCTTAGGGAGATCGCTGTGGGTGACGGGATTTGTGGTGGCCAGCCCCCACTTAATCGCGCGCAGAAATGCGGAGGACACCAAGCCGGCGATGTTCCTGACCGTCTTCGGTTTCATTTGGCGAGGCGCCTTGGATTTCCGCTCGCGCCCACCGGACTTCAGCAACCGCGTCCACTCGCGACTCAGATGAAGCGGCGTGATCTCGGTCATATTCATCGCGAGCAGTTCGGGCGCGATGTAAGCTGCCATTTCGCGATATCGCTCGACCGTTTTCGGCGCCAGGTTCTCCTCCGCGTGCTGCTTCATGAACTCTGCCAGGAGCATTGCCAGCGTCGTCGGCATCGGAGCGGCAACGCCCCCGGTCGCAGCCTGACGCAGTATCTCCTCGGTTCGGCGTGCAGCCTCGGCGGCGGTCGCTTCCTGCTTCGTAGCGAATCCAGATTCAGTGAGCAGATTCTGATTCTCACGTGTCGAGCCTGGTGGGGCGAATTGGTAGTACCAAACCACCTTTCCCGACCGGTATTTACGTTTGTAGACGGGCATAACGTCATGTCACCTTATGCTCGGTTTCCCGCTGAAGTCCAGTCGCCGTCCCGCACGTCCGCTCCCAGCTTTCGAAGGCGTGCCGGGTAACGATCCACCGCCGTCCGATACGAATGCCAGGGATGATTCCCTGTTCCAACATCGAATAGACCGCCAGGCGCCCGATGTTCAGTCGCCGCGCGATCCCCAGCACGGAGATGCGGCTGCAGGGCGATTCCACCGATTCGTCTGCCCTTGGCTGCCTTGGTTCTGCCATGGCGTTATTCGATGGCCTCCGCATCCGCTTGTCTGGTGCTCCGGCCCGGTGCCGCAATCTGCGCTGGCGATGGCGCCGCATCAGGTAGCGGCGTGGAGCTTAGCCAGGTGATTTCTGAAGAGTGTGCGTTCCGCTCCAACTTCGTCACTCGATCGTCGAGGTCGTTGATGGTGGCGGCCTTCGCTCCTTGCTCCAGGACAATCTCGATGGCTCGCAGGCGAGTTGCTGCCGGCGTGTTCGCGTCCATCATGATTCTCAACAGGGTTGAGGCGGCTGCACCTGCAGCGTCCTGTAGTCGGCCGATGGCTTGGGAGAACACTGCTCGGCGAGCTTTCCGGAGTTTGACCTGGAACTCCGGTTCCTTCATCCACCGCTGCAGCGTGTTTGGGCTGACCCCTACCTCGCAGGCCGCCTCGTCGACGCTTTTGTGGGAGAGCAGCGCGGCGATCGCCTGCTCCATCTTCTGGTCGAATTTTGCGCCGTGTCCTACCATGCGTCACCGTTTTCACAGATTCCGGGACGCTGCAGATTTCTTGCAGAATTCGCTTGCAATCGGAGGGAACCCGAGTGATTGATGTGATCGTTGCGGTAATCACCGCTAAAGGAGAAATCAAAATGAACGTTGTTCCAGAAAATGCCACCAATCGCGAGCAAAGTACCCCATCCAGCGAGCCAACCCCGGCGAAAAAGCCTCGTGTCGGCGCACACGCGCGCCACGTCGCGCCGTCCAAGGGTAAGCCGGCCAAACAGGCTGCTCGGGCGAAGAAAGCGAATACGGCCGCAAAGTCGGCGAAGTCGCGCAAGAAGGCGGCCAACAGCCGCCAGGGCAGCAAAACTGCCAAATTCCTGGACCTGCTGAGGCGCTCCGGAGGTGCCACCAGCGCGGATCTCATGAAAGCCACCGGCTGGCAGGCTCACTCGGTGCGGGGATTCATTTCCGGCGTGCTCGGCAGGAAAATGGGACTGAAAGTGGCGTCCACCAAGGTCGAAAACGGGGAGCGCCGCTATTCGCTGAAGAGCTGAGGTCCAACCAATCGAGTTGTTGTGGCCGCCGAGCTTCCGCCTCGGCGGCTTTTTTTTGTCCACGTACTTCACGCGACCTCCCTTCTTCGCGCTCGTGCAATCTCATCGAACGTCCGGCGGTCACCATCGAGCACAGCCTGTTTTCCTGTGAATCGCTGCCACCGCAGCACGGCGACGTCGACATACCGTGGATCGATTTCCATGCCGTAGCAGATTCGACCGCAGGTCTCGGCTGCAATCAGCGTGCTGCCACTTCCAAGGAAGGGGTCGTAGCAAGCTTCACCCAGACGCGTGTGATTCAGAAGCGGTCGCCGCATGATCTCCACAGGTTTCTGCGTGCTGTGGCCGGTCACTTCGTTTTCGTCCGTGCTGCTTCCACCGAACGGATTCAAGTTAGATACTTCCCAGACGGTGGTCTGTTTGCGATCGCCGAGCCACCGTCCACTCTCGCCCTTCCTCACGGCATACCAGCACGGCTCATGGCGCCAGTGATAGGCGCCGCGCGAGATGGCGAAGTGCTGCTTCACCCAGATAATCTGCGATCGGATTTCAAATCCGCAGGATTACAGCCCGCGCGCAACTTCACCGGCGTGAATCCCCGCATGCCAGAGGTAGGCAACGTCGCCGGGAAACAGCGCCCATGCCTCCGACCAATCGATCCGGTTGTCGTTCGCAACCTTGCCGCCTTGACGAGTCCGCGGGTTGAGACCCGCCTGCTCGCGCCATTCAGGTTTGAGATCGACGCCGTACGGCGGATCGGTCACCATCAGAATCGGAGGTTGCTGCCCCGTCAACAGGCGCAAAGCATCTTGACTGGCAGTGGCGTCGCCGCACAATAACCGATGCTCTCTCCGCTGGCCAGATCGCAGTAGCCAGAGGTCGCCGGGTCTGCTAACCGGGGCTATCGGAATGGCCGGAACCTCATCTTCGTCAGTGAGACCAGTGGCCTCATGGTCGGCCAGCTGCCGCGCTAGCTCCAAGTCGTCGAAGCCGAGGATCTGCAAGTCGAAGTTCTGGTCCTTTAAAGCTGCCAATTGTTCGCGGAGCATCTGCTCGTCCCAGGCTGCATTAAGCGCAAGTTGGTTATCAGCAATGGCCAGCGCACGACGCTGGACTTCGGACAAGTGTCCGAGCTTGATCACAGGAACTTTGCGCATACCCAGTGTCTGGGCCGCCCGGAAGCGTCCTTCACCCGCGATGATCTTGCCGTCAGTCCCCACTAAAATTGGGCTCGCAAATCCGAATGCGCTTATGGAGGCGGCGATCTGCTCCACCTGTTCGGGAGAATGAGTGCGAGGATTCGCGTCGCTCCGGATCAATCGACCTATGGGCCAGTGCTCAAGTTGGATCGCATTTCTTCGACCGCCTCTGGCAGGTTTGTTAAGTTCCATACCCTATCCAGCGAAAAATCGGCACGGACCGGTTTTTACCTGCGGGCGATTGCAGGGGGACTCTTTCTATCTGGCTGGATTCAGAGAGTGATAGAGAGAGGAACGACTTTCAAAAAAAATCTGAAACGCGGCGCCGAAAAATCGTCGGCGGGTCTAATGCTCGATGGATTTCGCGAGTATGACCTTGAACTGCGCTTCGTAGGCTCTACGCTCTCTAAACGGGAGAGGGTCATCTTGAATACCAAACAGTTCCTTCAACCTACCCCTGAGCGTCTGGACCTTCTTCTCAATTTTTTTCCACCCCGTCTTTTCAAAATGAACCCGTCTTTCGATCACGCCTGCTAATTCAGCAAGCGATCTCAGGCATACCCATGCTAAATCGGGCTTTCCACCGCCCCCTCTGCGGTCCTCAAAACCCATATCTGCATAGCTTCGAGGTTCCGTGACACCTAAGACGGTTATCTGTACGCGATGGTCGCTGATGAACGCGATCGTCACGTCCTTCCAGAGGGCGCCGTCAGGTGTGGGGAATGGATCGACTCGCCGTACTTGCTTTCGCTGCGTCGGGGTCGCAAGATCCAACATCTCTCGCAACCGCATTTCAAGCGTATCTAGCGCTGAGTTCTCAGGCGGATCGGTCCAGGAGCTCCGTTGGCGTACATCTAGTTTCCCAAGCGCTCGACGGTACAAGTCCCATTTTGGCTCCAGTGGAAGGCGTTCTAAGAGCAGAGACACATCATTGCTGAAAGGGCCGGTGAACGCAACCGTTTCGGTGAGCTGACGCCAGAGATCATGCGACTCGTCGCGCAGCCTCTGGCGCGCTACCACCTGACGATCAAGTTCCGCTTGCGCTTGGTTGCGCGCAGTCTCATCCGAAGGAATAGGTGCGAGCTGAAGTTCCTGTATGACTTGGTCGGCCCTTTCGCGATTTGCATGCACTCTCCAGAAGCTGTCGCTGATGTGCTGCGTCTCTTTCACAATCTTGCGGCCCTCGTCGATTCTTCTGAGCAGATCCACTATCGTCTCAATCAGATCGAACTCTCTGACACCCATGCCATACATTCTAGTTCTGTCGAAGTCGTAGGTGACCGCCCACCAAAGGCGAACTCCCGAAGCTAGAGAAGGAACACCCGCGTTGCGACTTCGTGGGGATTGTCTCTACACGTCGTCATCGATCTGCTCTTCGATGCTCCGCCGGATCTGGTCTACGGTCATGGTCGGATCTTGCATTAATTCATCGATCAACGCTGTCCGAATTTGCGGCCGCAGCCGTTCCGCATCGCGGCACAACTCCGCGTATCCTCCGTCGAACTCGTATTCCTGTTGGAGGTAGCGCGCGATATGGTCGAGATGGAGACCAGCTTTCCATTCCGCATCGCGTCGCTGGGCCTGCTTCTGCGATTCCAGCCTAGCCTTCTCCTTGCGTAAGGCCACGGCCGTCTTGTGCGGCGCTACCGCGGCTTCGCGACTGCCCGCGTCGGCAGCAAATCGTTAGGTTGCGATTCCGTTGCGTTGAAGTCGAATGGCCGTCTTAGGTGCCGCCAGCAGCGTCGTTGCAACCTCCCTCTGCCCCGCCAAAAATTGCCAAATCCTAACATCTGGCACCATCTGGCACCATCTGCCCCTATCTGTGGACCAAAATGGCGATTTTCTTCGCCGTTCCTTCGTTGTGGTGATTCAGTGAATCGAGCTTGCAATCGGAGCGTGTGTCCTGCGGTAATCACCGCCCAAAGGAAGAAAATCAAAATGACAAATACTCGCAGGGGAAAAAGTTGCCATACCGAGGGCTACGCCCCATCCGGGGAGCTAACTCCTGCGAAAAGGCGGCGTGTGGCCGCACACGCGTGCCACGTCGCGCCGTCCGAGGGCAGGTCAGGGCAATTTTGACTCCCCCCAAATACCGCCGTTTTTTGCCTTGAGCTCCTGTACACACTAAAATGCTAATTCTACGGGAGATATTGCGACGGTTTCAAAAACGGCGGCAAGTTATAATTACCTTTAATTCGTATACGCGCCTGCGAGGCAAGAAATCGGCGTCCGAAAATGAATCGGGCTCGGTACTTTTACCCCCAGCGTCGCGGGCCGTGGCTGCAAGGAACGCGAAAAGCCGCGCGTCGCCGAACTGAAGAAAGCCAATGCGGGACCGAAAGGCCGCACGTTGGCGCACAGGCGCGCCACGGCGCGTCGTTCGCGGTAAGTCGCCCCACACTGGCTGCCCGGGCGAAGAACGCCAACGTGTGCGCGACGTCGGCCAAGTCCGGAAAAAGGCCACCGCGGGGAGTGCCCGCCGCTTATGTTCCTCGCCGGCGTAGAGCTCTCGAAGAAAGGGCGCCGAGACGAAAAGGCCGCACGCTGCCGCACAGGCCCGCCACGTCAAGCCCTCCAAGGGTAGCTTCGGCAAAGAGGCTGGCTTAACCCAATACCGCCTACAGCGGCGCGACGTTGGCCAAGTCGCTAAAGGGGGCCACCCGCGGCTGCAAAGGACAGCAATACCGCCAAATTCCTAGGCTTGCTCAGCGCTCCGGCGGCGCAAAGAGGGGGATCGCATGAAAGCCATCGGCCGGCACACGGTGCGGAATCGGCGGAAATGAGTACGGTAATTCGTCGCTTTTACGCTTCTTTGCACGGTTTTCGGTATGATTCTTTCATTTTTCGATCGGTTTCGGAGAGGTTTCGGCGCTGGTCTCGCGAATTCGGCCAACCGCGATAGACCGATCAGCGGCCCATTTCTCGCGTGACCCCCTTTTTGACAATCCGCTCCTATGCCTAACGATCGAACGCCAATCTCTGAGCTGTTTTGTGGGAGGACAGCGGAAATGCTATCGATCACGAACTCAAAAGGGGGTTTCTAAAGCACTCAAGTCGTCAGTTCGTGGCCTGACAATGAGAAGGATTCTATCGGTAG
>PNAJ01000136.1:0-38916 GCA_003170295.1 Bryobacterales bacterium
AGCTTGCAGCGTCGGCTTCAGCCGACGTCTCTCAACTCAACCGCATAAGTCTGTTTCATCCTCATCGTTCCCAGTCGGCGGCAAGACACGACTCGCGCGCCGCGTCGACCACAACGTCCACCCAACCGTGGATTGTTTCGACACTACGGCTGTACGAAAAATCGTGCGCGACCGAGTGACCCGCCATCACCCGGCCGCTAATGCCTTAGACTGTCACTAGCGCAAACATTACAGACGCTTTTCGGGCGCCCGCTGCTCCTCGCTTTCGATGCACAGCCCTCTGAAACCCAATGGGTACGGCGATCGTTGCTATCCGCTCTCCCAGAATGTTATTCGGATCGATCCAAAACCTCTTCCGTCGACACCATACTTAGATGATGCCGCAAGGCGTTAACGGCCTCCGGAAGCTCAGCACCACTGCAATACGACATTTCCGCAGGAAAATCAAAAGAGCTTTGCCAAGGCTTCTTCTGATTTGAGAGTACGCTAAGAAAAGCAAAACCCCTTTCACGCAAAGGCGCAAAGCTCGCCAAGGAAAAGAGATAAAAGTAGGTCCCGAGTGGTTTCGGTGGGAGCAGCAGACCACGGGACGGTTTCGTCCGCCCCGGCTTCCCCCGCACGAGTTGCTGCGCGCCGCCGCTACTCATGGGCGAGCGTTAGGTGTAGCCCAAGACCTACTAGAGTAGCGCGGCGACCGCGGTACAATATAACGACAGCGGAGGGTACCATGCAATTTCCGCGGCTGCTGTTTCTTGTTCTTCTTTCTGTAGTCGGATTCGCGCAGACCGGCGGCCCGGTCAACGTTTGGACGCCCCACGGGCCGGATGGTGGCGTTGTCGGGCGGCCGGCGATCGACCCGCAGAGTCCCGGCACGCTATACGTCAATACCGGCTACAATGGCGGCTTCCGAACGTTGAAGACCGCGGATGCGGCCGGCCACTGGAGCGACATTAGCGCTGGCGGTCCCCCCTACGCGACGGTCCTGGCTGTCGATCCCCGGAACTCGAGTACTCTTTATGGGGCCAATTTCTACAACGCGCTGCTCAAGAGCACGGACGGCGGGCTGACCTGGAACCCGTCCGACCCCCTGCCGTGTATGGGCCTTACGCAATTTCAGCCCTGTATAAATCTCGCGTTCGTCATCGATCCCGCCAACCCGAGCACTCTTTACGTGGGTCACGAAACGGACTACTCTCTCAACGGCGGAATGTTCAAGAGCACGGATGGCGGAGCCACCTGGAACCCGGCCGGTGACGGCCTCCCGGTCTTCCCTAATAAGGCCCTCCCGAGTGTTCGCGCACTGGCGATCGATCCCAAGAACCCGGGCACTCTATACGCGGCGACGGACGGCGGACTGTTCAAGAGCACGGACGGCGCGATGAGCTGGAGTCCGATCAACTCCGGTCTGCGCGGCATCCCCGATGATGCTCCGGTAATCGATCCGCAGAATTCGAACACGCTGTACCTAGACGGGGGATATTTCAAGAGCACGGATGGTGGGTCAAGTTGGGTCAACACCGGGTCCGGTGGGAGGAGTAACCTCGTAGTCGATCCGCAGGACTCGGCAGTACTCTACGCAGTGAGGTATGACGGCATCGTGAAGAGCACGGATGGCGGCGGGAACTGGAGCGTGATCCTTCCAGGTGCGACGGACGGTCCTGGCTGGTGGGTGGCCATCGCGCCAGGGCAACGCAGCCGCCGTCCATCCAAAGGTGCGCGGAATCCTGGGAGCACGGTTTACGCCGGAACAGGCTCGCCGGGAATCTTCAAGAGCTCGGATGGTGGTTCGACCTGGGCCGCGGCAAACTCCGGGTTGTTCGCGGTCGGAATCAACACGCTGGCGATCGATCCCCAGAATCCGCGGACGCTGTATGCGGGAGTCTCTGGCGCAGGTTTGCTGAAGAGCACGGATGGAGGAGCGAGCTGGAGCACAACGCAGTTCAAATACTTCACGACGTTGACGTTCGACCCGCGGAACCAGGGCACGGTGTACGCGGCCGGACAAAAGAGCATCGATGACGGACAAACCTGGATGCCGTTGCAGTTCGGTCCTGTAGGATATACCGGCCCTATCGTGATCGACAAGCAGAATCCGGACACCATCTACTCCGGCACAGGGAAGAGCTCGGATGCAGGAGCGAGCTGGGTGCAGTTGGCGGGATACGTCCTGGCGACCGATCCGCAAATTGAGGGCACGATCTACGCCTGGTCCGAAGCGGGAGCGGGGGGTAACGGCGTGCCGAAGGCGGTGTCGGTCTCGAGCGGGGTTCTCAAGAGCGTGGACGGGGGCAGAACCTGGACCGGAGTGAACACGCTCTGGCACGCTGTCGATGTTTCTGGTGTGTTAGTGGACCCGACCAATTCCAGCGTCGTGTACGCGCAGACGACATGGCTGGACTGCGGATGGGTCGACTGTAGCGGCGGGGATTACAGCGCGGGATTGCTGAAGAACCTTGGGCAGTTCAAGAGCACCGACGGCGGAGCAACCTGGGTGAAGCTCGACGGCGTGTCGCTGCTGGGATTCGACCAACAGGGCACGCCTTATGCATACACCCCAGCCGGGGTAGCCAGAAGCCAGGATCACGGAGCCACGTGGAATGTGCTGCCGACTGCCGGACTGATAGCCGGGATCGGAGTGCTGGCGTTCGATCCGCAGAACCCGAATCATCTGTTTACCGGGACTAGCGCCGGCGTGTTTGAGATCACCCTCGCGCCAGGGAATGAGTAAGGGAACCTTGGGACGGACGAGACCGTCCCGAAGCTTCCGCAATGCGATCCCTCGGTCGGCCACAGTGCGAGCGGACTGAAGTCGCGACCCCGGCTACTGGCTACCTCTCAACTCCACCAACCCCACCAACTCCAAAGGATAATTCCTCTCCCGCCAAGCATCAAACCCGCCCTCAAGCGGACGCACTCGAGTAATCCCGTACTTCTGTAAGAGCAGCGCCGCACGGGCGCTGGTGGCTTCGTTCGGTCAAGTGCAGTAGAGAATCACATCGCGATCCCGAGGGATCTCCAGATGCCTCTGCTCCAGCTCTTTTCGATCGAACCACAGCGCGCCGGGAATCTTAGAGCCATCGGAAGCAAACTCCTCGGCCGTCCGCAGATCGAGAATGAACACGTCGCCAAGCCGCTGCTTCAGATCCTCCGGCTGAATCCGCGCGACTCGCAGTCCTTTAATGAACCGCCGCCGCTGATAGTATTTCCAGCCGATCCACAATGCCAGCGCTCCGCACACGACCACGATCAGCCATCCGCCCATCCGCGCCGCATATGCCGCGACGTCTTCCAGTTGCGTACGGAACACGTGGCCGAGCCCCAAAAAAGCGCCCGCCCAAATGAATCCACCCAACCCGTCCGCACCCAGAAATTTCCACCACGCCATGCGCGACAATCCCGCCATCGGCGGAGCCACCGTGCTCAGCCCCGGCACGAATTTCGCGATCACCAGCGCCCATCCGCCGAGCCTCTTGAACCAGTACCGCGTGGAGGAGACGCACGAATCCGGTTCCAGCGAAATGCGGCACAACAGTTTTAGAACCTTCGAGCCCTTCTGCCGCCCGATCAGATACCACACGCCATCGGCCACAATTGACGCGGCAACGGAAAGAGACAAAGCGCCAGCCCAGGAATATTTCCCGCTCCCGATCAACGCCCCCATGGCCAGCAACACGGGCGTCGACGGAATAGGCACGCCCAGTTGCTCCGCCAGCACCATCGCGAACAGCAGAGGATATCCGTGCCGTAGCAGAAACTCGGTAACCTGATGCATCTACCCCTTGCGCGTCAACTCCACATCGATCGTGATGTGCACATCGTCCCCGATCATAACCCCGCCGGTTTCCAGAACCGAGTTATACACGACCCCAAAATCGCTGCGAACGATCGTAGTCTTCGCGGAAGCGCCGCGGCGGTACAGGCCAATCGGGTCCTTCATTTCGGGCGTGAAATCTTCCACGTTGAGGTCCACCGTTTGCGTGACGCCGTGAATCGTCAGGTCGCCTACCACCTCGAAACTGTCTTCGCCCGATTTCACCACTTCCTTCGATACAAACGTGATCGTCGGATATTTCTCCGCATCGAAAAAATCGGCGCTTTTCAAATGCGTGTCGCGCTGCGGTTCGCGCGTGCTGATGCTATTGACGTCGATGGTCACGTTGATGCTCGACGCAGCGGGATTCGCTTCGTCAAACTCCACTGTGCCCGTAACTTTGGTGAATTCGCCCTTCACATTCGAGATCATCAGATGGCGGACCTTGAACTGGGCGTGGGTATGCGCGGTGTCGATTTGGTAGGTGCTCATATTTACCTGATTATAGATGCGTTTATCCGCGATCAGGATTCAAAACCGCGATGTAGTCTAAATTCCGGTAAAGCTGCTTGTAATCGAGACCGCAGCCGACCACGAAGCGGTCCGGGATTTCAAAACATCGATAATCCACCGGAACCTGCACCATGCGGCGCACCGTGCGGTCGAGCAAAGTGCAGATCGCGATCGAGCGCGGAGCGCGGCCGGCCAGTGTTTGGAGCAGATAGCGCGTCGTCAGGCCTGTGTCGACAATGTCTTCGACGAGAAGCACGTCCTCACCCTGAATGGGATCGTCCAAATCTTTCGCGATGCGGACCATTCCTGGAGTGTCTCCGCCGAAGCTTGAAATCGCCAGGAAATCGATCTTGACTGGAAGGTCGATTGCGCGCGCTAAAGCGGTGAGAAAAAACACCGATCCTTTCAGGACGCCTACCAGTTTTAACTCGCGGCCGTAAAATTTCAAGCTGATTTCCGCCGCTACTTCGCGGATCCGCGCGCTGACCTGCTCCTCCGTGAAAAGGATGCGCTCGATCGGAGGAGCCGTCATTGCCTTAACCCGTGCTTGAACACGAGGTCTTGAAAATCTTTCTGGTAAAAAACCTGAATGTTGATGTGCGGATAAATCGCGCGCAACAGTTTGATTTTCCGGTTTTTCTTCGTCACCAGCGCTTGCTTCATGGTGGTAAGTTCCACGTACAGATCGAGTTCCGATAAATAAAAATCGGGCGTGAAGGCCTCCATCACTTTGCCGTCTTTGTCCCACTGTAGCGGGAAACTGCGTGGCTCGTAGTCCCAGTCTATGCGGTAAAAATCGAGCAGATTCGCGAACATCTGCTCGCTGGGATGTCCGAACGTGACGCGCTTCAGATTGGCGTGGCCCGCGGGCGCGATCCCATGCTGCGCCAAATGCAGGCGAGTCTGAAACTGCATCTGCGCCTCGGCCGCGCCGGAAAGTAGTCCGTGTTCAACAAGATTGCGCGCGCAACAAGCCGCGCGTAAAATCTCCGCAGCTTGCGGAGCGTCCATGAATTCCGTGTTCAAGATAATATCGAACGCTTTCGGGGTTCTGCCGAATCGCGATCTGCGAGTGAGCTTGGCTTCTTTATCGAGATCGGCCAGCATTATTAACGCAGCCGGGCGTTCCAGGCGCTGGTCGAGCATCACGTTTCCGGCGCGCCGCGCTTCCGGAGCAATCACACCGGCCCGCAACAGCATCGGCAAGGCATTGAAAAGAGACTCCGCGCCGGCGATAGCGATTACCAAATGGTGTTCCATGGCCATGCGCGTGAGAATCGAAATTGCGGCCGGTTTCCACGCTTTTTCAGGAACGGGCGCGTCCCCGAATTCCTCGGTCATCCATTGTGCCAGCCGCGCTTCGGTAACTAACTCGAATCGCAACAGTTGCGCGGTGGCGTGCGCGACTTCTTCCCATCGCGACGCCGGATCGCCGGAAATGGTGAGCAATGCCATCGGCTACAATCGAGCATACCAATGCTCTTGGGCGTAGATATCGGAGGGACAAAAATCGCGACTGGTCTGGTGAATCGGAGCGCGGAAGTTTTCTCTGTTCGCTCCTTTCCGACGCTTGCGAATGAAGGCTATAGCGTTTCCATCGAGCAAGTCTGGCGTGCGATTAAGCAGAGCCTTGCGCCTGAAGTGGAAGCCATCGGCATTTGCGCGCCGGGGCCTTTGAATCCGAAAACAGGGATAGTCTTGAATCCGCCGAATCTTCCGGGTTGGCGAAATGTTCCGCTCGAAAAGATGGCGCGGGAGAAATTTGGATTGCCGGTGCGCCTGGAAAACGACTGCAATGCGGCAGGCTTAGCCGAGGCCCGGTTTGGAGCGGCAAAAGGCTGCAACAGTGTGTTTTATGCGGCGATTGGAACAGGAATCGGGTCGGGGATTATTCTGGACGGGAAGATTTATCACGGCAAAAACGGCGCCGCGGCGGAGGGTGGGCATGTCTCGATCGACTATCGTAGCGAAACGATTTGCCGCTGCGGGTCGCGCGGGTGTATCGAAGCGCTGGCATCCGGGCATGTGCTGGAGCGGATAGGCGCGTACGATCTCAACGAGATATCGATGCAACTCGGCGCATGGCTGGGGAGCGTGGTGAGTTTGCTCGATCCCGACATTATCGTGATTGGCGGGGGAGTGGCGCAAATTGGTGAACCGTTATTTGAGAAGCTGCGGGCGATTGTTCCGACGCGGACGGTGAATCCTCATGCTCGGGAGTTGCCGATTGTTCCGGCGAAGTTTGGGGCGGAGGCGGGGATTGTGGGCGCTGCGGCTGTTGTTATGACGGCTTAAATGACCTTAAATCGTCCAAGAATGTGGGTTGAAGAGGGCTTAAATGACCATAATTTTGACGCTACGGAGCGGCGACACGAGTGTCGACGCGGCACGCAAAAGTGCGTGCGCCACATAAGACGCGGCTTCAATCTTGCTAGTTAGATCTTGCTTCAGGCGGGTTACCAACCCGCCGCAGGCTGCCAGCCTGCCCCACATGCGATTACTCGTTTGGAGGCGGAGGCAAGGGGAGGTTTGAGTTCATTGTTTCTTGCACGGCTTTCCAGGTTCCGTCGGGGAGTTTGCGCCACACTCTGAGATATTTTCCTTCATCCTCGAATTTGTTTCCGCGGATGTCGGAGAACGTCATTTGATACGAACCTTGCGTGAAGGCCATATCGCCGCTTTTGGAAACTTCGATGCGTGTGGGCGTGAACGTCACGGAAAAACTTGGATCGCTCAGCATGGGCTTCAACTCGTCCTTGATGGCCTGCTTGCCGGTGAAGATCGGCGCGTTCGGGGTTAGCATCGACGCATCGTCGGCATAGTATTTGACAAACGCGTCGAGGTCCCTCGTTGCCGCCGTTTTTACCCAGGCGGCTTCCACTTCGCGAATCGCTTTTGCAGCATCTGGAGCTTGGGTACAAGCGGAGAGCAACACCATTACACAGAAAAGCGCCGGTCTCATTGAAATCCGCCGCGGGGACGGTAGCCGGGGCGGACTTGAACGCGATACTTCTTGCCGGTGTCGGACAAGACCTCGACTGCCAGCTTGCGGAAGCCTTCGTTCGGGTTCGTCTGCGGATAATACGTGATGGTATAGGAGTTGCCGAGATCCTCGCGGATGTTTTCGAACGCCTCCACTTGTTTCTGCCAGGTTTTGGCGAAGTACGATTTTCCGCCGGTGCGCGTCGACATGCGCTTAAATACGCTGGAGGAGATGGGGTCCTTATTCACTTCGTTGGTGGAGATGACGTAGAGCGGAATGCCTTCGTCCTCGGCGACCGTCGAGACATCGTTGGGAGCGACCATGCTGGCGTTGTCGGGACCGTTGGAGAACACGATCACGACCTTGCGGCCGGGGACCTTCGCGGCGTCGCGGATGGTGAGCAGTAAAGCGTTGTAGAGCGCCGAATCGTCGCCGGCGACGGCTTTGCGAAGCCCGAAGATGGCGTCGGTGCGTTCCTTAGTGAGCGGAGCGGCGCGCGACAGGTTGCGGCTGTAGGTGTAAATGGCGACGGAATCGGCGCGGTCGAGGCCGCGAACAAAATCGGCGATGGCGTCGGAGGCGTAGACGAAGCCGCGATACATGTAATTGCTGGTGTCGAATAATACGAAAACGTTGGTGCCGACGAACGCGTCGGAGCGGCCTTCGGCGATGCCGGCCTCGGTAATGGCGATCGGCTTCAAGCTGCCGTCGGCGGCCACTTCGACCGGAGGCTTGCTGCCTTCGGCGAAGGTGACGAACTTCTGGGGGATGCCGTCTTCAAGGACACGGAAATCCTTGGGCTTGAGTCCATTAATATATTTGCCCTTATTATCGGTGACCTGGAAGCTGAGCACCACCATGTCGACCTTGACTTTGAAGATGGGGTGGTCTTGAGCGAAGACGAGCGAGACGACTACGAACACGCCTGCGGTCTTTTGAAGAATGTTGCTAATCAACGGTTTCCTCCTGTAGAAACGAGACTCTGGCTCGGTAGCGGACGGAAGAGCCGCCTGAAAGGCGGCTGCAGCCAGGAATGGCCGCCCTACAAGAGGCGGTATAGCGATTGCGAATCGAAGGGCCGCCTGAAAGGGCGGCTGCCGCCAAAATTGGCGGCCCCACACGACGGCCGACGCATAGCATTTGTGGAAAAGGGCGGCTGCCACCTGCTTCAGAATATGATTGACGGCTCATCATTCGTTGTCCGCCGGGGCTGCTGTCGTTGGTTTACGGGCTTTTTGGCGGACTTCATCTCCTACTACTCGTAGGCTGCGCAGCAGGGCGGGCCAATCTTCTAAGTGTGTCGCGAAGATTTGTTCCACGGTTTGTTGCGTCCAGGCGGGGATGAGCACGTTTAATTGCGCGGGCATGGCGTGTACTTCGTCGGCTAGCGCGGCATAGTACAGAATATTCGACTCCCAGCTTTCGGCCAGAATGCGGCTGGAATATCCCATCAATGTCGGAAAAGTTCGGAGATTGAGAAGTTCCGGGCGATAGGAATTGGCGAGCGTCGGCTTGGGCGTGCCGAAGGCGCGGGAGATGGCGCGGGGGCTGAGCGCATCGGGCGCCTGCGACGTCAGGCTCCGCAGATTGGCCGCAATGGGAGAATCGCGGTCCGAGGCCGCCATTTCCGTGGCGAGCAGATACATTTCCGAGGGAACGATGTTTTCCTCCGCGCCCTTGACGTCGCCCGCGGCGAGGAGGCGCTCCATTTTGCCGATGCGGGCGGGCGGGGCGTATCGTTCGAGAACTGTCATCACCTGTGCGCGCCGATCCGCGTTGAGAGCGCTTTCGGCGAGCAAGGTTTCCGCGTACGCCATGTTGACGCCGACCCAGTGGATCTGAAGAGGCGTGACGTCCCACCATCGCGGAATGACGGCGCTCAAGATCATTTGCGGAACCAGATCGCCCCAGATGAGGGCCTGTTCGCGAGAGGGAACCATGAAGTTCTGTTCCGCCTCGGCGAGGGCGTAGGGCAGCGCGGCGAGCGAGCCGACCAGCCTGCCGCCGGCGTTGGCGGGCCAGCCGGTGCCGAACAGCTCCGTTGCTTTCCAGGTCTGATTGGCGCCTTGAATGCCGATAAAATCGTGGTTGCGCACGAACAGAGGATTGGTGCGGAGCACCTGCGCGCCGGGCGGCGCATAGTGAATATAGTTGTACCCGACCAAGGTATCGCGCAGGAAGGGCGCGAGGGTGCCGCGCAGCTCCTTCAACTTGTTCGGATCGCTGGCGGCTTTTTCAATGGCCTGGCGAAGATTCAGTTTGCGCTGCTGCTCGATGTGCTTTTCCGTGTAGTAACCGAAGGCGAGCGAGTTTCTTTCCGTCGACGTGAAGGTGCTGCGCGGCAACTGGATATCGGAAATACGGGACGCAAGCTTTGCGGCCAGCGCGGTATTGAGCTTTTCACCGCGCGTGACGCTTTCCAGGTTATCGGCTAGATCGAACAGATTGGAGATCGAGACTAGCCTCTGCGCTTCAAATATTCGAATGGTTTCTTCGACCATTTGCTGGCGAGCGTCGGAGTATTCCGTCGATCCGGTGCCGGCCAGGAGATCGACCATGCGGTCCTGGACGGAAACACTGTTAGGAGAACCGGCGGCGTCTTTAGGAGAGCCGGCGGCGTCTTTAGGAGGGCCGGCGGCGCCCAGCAAAACCTTGACGCCCAAGCGGCCGCCGTCGAAAACCTCGCGCTCGTTTTGGATCTTTTCAAACGCCGCCACGATTTCGGCGAGAGCGCGATCGGATTGCGCCGTAGGAATGCTTCCCTGACGCACAAAAATCTGCCACAAGCCGGCGAGGGCCTGGAGCGTACCGGCGGCGTCCGCGCGCAGAGCCTGATCGCCGATCTTATTAATGGCGTGGATGGCGTCGAGGTAGGCGAGAATCGTTTTATCGGAGATTGCGGGCGCCTCGGAGAACAAAGGATACTGGGCGTGCAGCACGTGATATTCGCGGGCCAGACGGTCCACCGTGGCCGGTTCCAGCGGAGCGATGCGATTCCGTTCGACGTCGCTAAGCGCCATGAAGATTTTGAGAGGCTCATTCTCGACGGCTTTCCGGGACAGACCGAATAAGGCTTCGAGCACATCGTCGGAATCCTTCCAACCGGACGCGGCTTTAGTCAGCTTCGCATCGTATTTGCCCTGGGGATGATTGATGAACAGGTTTTTCCAGATGTCGAGAGAGCCGGGAATGTGCGGTTTGCCGACCTTGTCACCCTCCTGATCTAAGCGGAGGCGCGTGGTGAGCAGCATCATGTCGGTGTTGGCGCGAAACACGGGGCGCGCGGGACCGGGGCTGGTGACGCGTCCTCGAATGGCGCTGTAGAAACGCTTCATGCGATCGGGGTCGCACAGATAATCCTTCACGGGACCGTTGATGCGCGCGAGGGCGTCGTAATAACTGGCGAGCCAGCCGTCATCCTTGCCGAGGAGTTTTTCGAAAAACGCCGCGCCGGTGGAAGGCGGAGCGCCGGCGAGCTCGCCCCACATTTTCTCCGATCGGGCGCCGCCGGGGACGAGCGCCTTGCCGCCGCGGATCTGGAACATGCTGCCGTAGAAATCGAGCACGTGGGAATAGACTTTCAGGCGCGGTGCGGGAATCGCCTGGCGCAGATCGTGGGCGGTTTCGGGATCGAGTTTGACGAGTCCCAGATAGAGGCGGCACAGGGATGGGTCCGAGAGAAAGAAATCGATAAACGCGCCCGTGGTCTTATCCTTGGCGGATTGCCAGTAATCGACGTCATAGAGCACCGGAACGCGGGCGGGATGATAATCGAGCACGAAGGGGCGGTTGGTGCGGAGGGCCAGTTCGAGCGCGGCGAGAGGGAATCCGGAATCGATGGTGAGGAAGGCTCGGGAGGCGTTGACGGTTTCGAGCACCACTTCGGAGCCGCAGCCGCCGCGCATGCGGTAGCCGAGAATACGCAAAATATCTCCGGTTTCCGTGGATTCGCAGGTTTCAATCCGAATCACGTTCTTATCGCCGCCGAGGCGCGCGAGCTCGCGGGCCTGCGAGAGATAGCGCACGACGAGCTTGAGATACTCGGTCTGATCCAGGGTTTCGTTGGAACTGGCGGCCTGGTATCCGTTGGTGACGACGTTGCGGGCCAGCGCGGTAAGCAGGTCTTCGGGGCGCAGATCGGGCGAGAGAGCGGCCATGCGCGCGAAGGAGCGCAAGGGTCCGGGGATTTCGATGAAGTTTTCCTTCACGGCTTCCGAAGCGGGCGCCTGCGCGAGGGACAGTCCGGCGCCACCGGCGTCGCGATAGGCTTTAACGTGCTGGAGTGCGGCGTCGCGATCGCCGGCGATGAGATCGAGGATGGCCAAGCGGCGGAGGACGGCGGTTCGTTCCGGAGTGCGCTGTCGATCGCGCGCGAGGGATTGATCGAGCTTGGCGTAGACGGCGCGCGCACCGGGGTCGCGATGGTGGTCGAGGAACTCGGCATAAGCACGCAGAGCCGCGGCGTCGGGGGGAGTCGCCTCCGCCGCTTTCTGCAAACGATCGCGCGCTTCGATCGCGCCGCCTTTGCTTTCCAACTGCCAGGTTTCACCGGCAGTGTCCTGCGCGGAGATCCCCATTCCCGCTATGCACAGAACGATTCCAACCCGAGAGAACCGCATCGCTACAGTCTCCTTAACCTTAGTGTCCAGACCGATGCTGGAAGCACTTGGATTTCTACTTTATCACTGAAGGTCGGTACGTGTGCGGTGCAGAGGGGCGGGGGAAATCTTTTTACATGGATCTTACATGGGGGAAGTAGCCAGAAGCCAGAAGCCAGTAGCCAGTAGCCAGGAGCCAGGAGCCAGGAGCCAGAAGAAGACGGTGTATGATTTTAGGGCGGACCTTCTCTCTCATGAAAAACTTTTTGATTGTCCTTCTGGCGCTGCCGCTTGCTGCGGCGCCTCCTAAGATTGCTGTCATTGGATTGCTTCATTCCCATGTTTGGAGTCAACTGCCGAACATGGTGAAGGGCGAGGTCGTAACACTGGTGGGGGTGGCCGAGGAGCATCCGGAACTGGTGGCGGAGGCCAAGAAGGCCGGCGTGGCCGACGGCCTGATTTTTGCCGATTACAACAAGATGCTGGACGAGGTGAAGCCGGATTTCGTCTGGGCGTTTGTCGAGAACAACCGGCATCTGGAGATCGTGAAAGCGTGCGCGGGGCGCAAGATTTCGGTGATTTTTGAGAAGCCGCTGGCATCGACGGCGAAGGACGCGGCAGCGATTCGGGAGATCGCGAAAAAGAGCGGCATCTACGTGATGACCAATTATCAGATGGCGTGGTGGGCGTCCAATTACACGGCGCGGAATCTGGCGGATTCGGGGGCGCTCGGGAAAGTGTATCGGTTGCGAGGCGTGGTGGGGCACGGCGGACCGGGGTCGGAAGGGGCGCGCAATTCGTTCTTTTTCGCGTGGCTGACCGATCCTGTGAAAAACGGCGCGGGCGCTCTGATGGACTTCGGGTGCTACAACGCGCTGTGGAGCCTGTGGTACATGGGCAAGCCGCAGACGGTCTATGCTCGGGTCGACCACATTCAGCCGGAGAGGTTTCCTAAGGTGGAGGACAACGCGACGCTGGTGCTGGGTTATAAGGACGGCGACGGAATTTTCGAAGGAAGCTGGGATTTGCCGCGCAGCTTTCAGGACCTGGAGGTTTTCGGGCGCTCCGGCAGCCTGACCATGGTGAATAACAAGGTCGAGGTTCACAAGAGCGGGCGGGGCGCTACAAATGAAGCAGTTAAGATCGATCCGCTACCGAAGGAGCGCGCGAGTCCACTGGCTTATATGGCGAACGCGGTCGAGAAGCATCAGGCGCCGGAAGGCTTGGTGGGGCTCGACATTAACGTGCAAGTGGTGGAGATTATCGACGCGGCGAAAGAGAGCATTAAGTCCGGCAAAGCGGTGACCTTAAAGTAAATCTCGGTAGTTTCTGCTACGCTTGGCCTAGGGTCGTCTACTTACTTTATGATGGTCCGGATCAAACTGCAGCAGGGCCGCCCGATTCAACGGAAAGCCGGAAAGAACCGCCAAGTGGCGTCCGCCATTGGTGCACTCCTGATACCGGTGGCGTTGATGGCATACGTCCTCGGGATTTGGAGGCTCGCGTCAGATCTGGGGATGGCGGGGGAATTTGCGATCACAGGACTGTTTTCACACTGGCAGATTTGGATCGCGGTGGCGGTGGCGCTGCATATCGGGTCGGCATCGCTGAATCGTTACGGGCGTGGAGGAACGCTGAAGGGTCCTCGATTGCTGCACTTCCGGCAGGCTTCGGGGAGTGGAGAGAATCCCGCGATGCCGCCGAAAAAAATCCGGCTGAGGTAGGGACGAACGAACGTCAGCTGAAGCCGACGCTGCAAGCTGAAGCTCGCGCCACCCAAAGCTAGGCGTAGACCATCTGAATCAGGGCCTGGATATAGCCGAAGGCGAACGCGAAGGCCTGTTTGCCGTTGTCGTCGCCGTCGATTTTCGGGACGTGGTCCGGCATCAACATACCGTCGTAGCCGACCTCTTTGTACGTGCGGATCGCGCGGATCATGTTGACGTCGCCGTCGTCGGGGAACGTTTCTCTAAAGTTGAGGAATCCGCCTTTGATGTTGCGAAAATGGACGTTGAAGATCTTTTTTCGCATTCCGAAATAGCGGATCACGTCGTGTATTTCTTCGTTCGGATTTTGTAGCATCTCGGAAACCGTTCCCTGGCAGAAATTCAGGCCGTGATACGGGTTTTCTTTGATCGAGATGAATTTCTTCAATCCGTCGACGTTGCCGAGCACTCGATGGACGCCGCGAAATCCCTTGTCGCGCGGCATGCCGGGGTCGTGAGGATGACAGGCCATGCGGACCTTATATTCGGCGGCGACGGGAATCACGCGTTCCAGAAAATAAGTAATGCGTTCCCACGCCTGATCGTCGCTGACGGGCCCGGCTTCGGTGAGGGGAGGTTCCTGCTTGGCGTCGGCATAAACAAACGTGCTGAGGCGCGCGCTACCGCGGCCGGTCGTGGTGCCGGTACGGACGACGCCCAGAATGCTCATGTTGTATTTCAGCTCCGGGATGCCGGCGCGCGCGGCGTTGCGAATCATTTGCTGGATGTTCTCGATTTCGCGGTCGCGCTCCGGGCTCTTGCCGAGCATGATATTCGGATTTTCGGACTTGGTGATGTATGCGGAGCTGAGGGGCAGAGGTACGGCTTCGAGCACGATGCCATGGGATTCGACACGCTCACGGAGCCTGGTGAGTCCTTCGACGCTCCACGCGGCGTCGAATGTCCGAGACGGCAGGGTGCTGCAAACATGGTTGACGCCAAGGGCGGCGCAGATGGTCAGGACCTCGTCGGTCGAATTGTGCTGTGTGCCGCACTTCATGCGTGGATTGGGCGAGGGCGCTGCTGAGCTAATCTGAGGCGCGGCGAGGGGAGCAAGCGCGGCCGTTTCGAGGAATCTTCGTCGATTCATTTAACCTCCGTTGGATTGAACCATCGTAATCCACGGAAGCGGGCGAAGTCGGCATCCGTGGTGGCAATTTCGGCGTTGTACTCCATCGCGAGAGCGGCGAGGTGCACATCCGTAGTCAAGTTGCCTGCCGTTCCCAACTCCTCGATCATTCCGAAGACGAGATTGGCGTGATTTTCGCCCGGAACGACAATTCGAATATAGGGCGCCGAGAGCCAAGTGCGCACTTTGTCCGTGGCCTCGCCCGGATAAAGAGGACGTTTAGTGAGACGAGGAATTGTGCTGACGCGGATGAAACCAAGGATGGTCGCCCATGGAAGACCGACAGGACGGGAAGAGCGAAGCATGTTCTCCCACCACGCCCGTGCCAGTTTGTGCTCGCGCGCGTCCAGATTGTAAGCATGTACCAGGATGTTAATGTCCGGGATAATCATCTGCGGTCACTTGCTCATTTTGCGCACGTACTCTTCTGCTTCCAGTTCATCAACAAGCTGATTGAGTTTGTTCAGATCGATACCCGGCTTGAAACCGAAGGAATGAGGGATCACCTTAAACGGAGGTTTCTTCTTCTGTTTCCCTACCTCTTTGAGGCCGTATCGCAGAGCTTGATTTACAGTCTCCTTGAAGGTCAGGTTCTCCTCAGCCATCCGTTTTTTGACGTTCACGGCGACATCGGGATCGAGAGTCAATGTTGTGCGCATCTTGACATCAGTTTATCATCTATAAATGATGTTTTGGCATCTTTTGCTGGCCGCGACGATTCTGGTTCAGGAAACGCCCACGGAGCGCGAGGCCGCTCATGACGTGCTTCGAAAGATGGGGGAGCTCGAAAAGTCGCTGGACGCGCCCTCGCTGGTAACGAGGCTGACGGCTCCGAATCCTGGGCGCGAACAAGCTGCGGCGCGGGCTCGGGAGTTGATGGAGAAGGAACTGCTCGGGCTTGGGGACGACATCACGAAGCATCCGGAGATCGGATTTCAGGAGACACGCTCGGTTGAGAAACTGACTGCATATCTGAAGGGGCACGGTTTCGAGATCACTCCTGGCGTCGCGGATCTGAAGACGGCGTTCGTCGCGCGCTATAAAGGCAGCCACGATCATCCCGCGCTGGGAGTGATTGTCGAGTACGACGCGTTGCGCGGAACCAAGGGCGCATTTCATGGTGACCAGCACAGCGCGCAAGGACCCGTCGGAATCGCCGCGGCGGTTGCCATCGCGGAGACAATGGAGCGCACTCACGCGCCGGGGTCGATCACAGTGTTCGGGACGCCCGGCGAAGAGATGATGCCGCCGGCGGCGAAGACGCAGATGTTTGAGGCGGGTGTTTTCAAGGGAATCGACGTGATGGTCCGCAGCCACTCGAGTCCCGCGACGCAGCGGCCCGGGTTCGGGTTCGGCACGTGCTGCCTGAATATCGACGGCGTGAAATATACCTTCAGCGGCGCGCCTTCGCACCAAATGATGCCTTGGAACGGCCGCAACGCGCTCGAAGCCGTGATCCATTTGTTCGTCAACATTGATGCGGTGCGCGCGAGCATTCGGCCGGAGGCGCGCATTCAGGGGATCATCACCGAAGGCGGCGCGGCGCCCAACGTGGTGCCCGACCGAACGGCAGCCGACTTCTACATTCGCTATCCGGACGAGATTTATCTGGAACAGGTTCGCGAATTCACCGACAATGCGGCGCGTGCGGCGGCGCTGGCCACCGGCACGAAGGTCAAGATCGACAATTATGCGAGATTGCGCGACGGCGTCTCCGCGGCTTCGCTATCCGAACCTGCGTTCGCTTATATGAAGCGCTACGGCGGAACGAAAATCGACGAGACACCGGGCAAGCCACAAGGCTACGAAGAGACGGGGAGCGTATCGAGCGCGATTCCCGGCATCGGTTTCAGCGCCGCGACCACCAATGCGCCGTATCACACCTATGAAATGGAAACCGACGCGCTGGTCGAGGTTGGCCATCAAGGATTCGTTGTCGACGCTCAAGCGATGACGGCATTGCTCTACGATTTCCTGACGCGGGCCGATTATCGGGCGGCGGTGCTGAAGGAGTTCGACGGCATCCGGGTGCTGTTCGACGAGTATCGCGAATCGTTGCGCAAGGTCTATGGAAAGCCCAATGTGCCAGAGCCGAAATGAGTGGCGAAGGCAATGATGGTCCCGATGTTGAACTGGAAAGAGAGCATCGTAACCGCGATTATTGTCCCGCAGAAAAAAGCCGGCTCAGAAAGCCGGCTGCCGGCAAAATTGCCCGCCCCACAAGCTACTTCGCGGGGAGCGTGATTGCTTTTCCCGATTTCGCCGACTCTCGCGCGGCGGTCAGGATTTCGGTGACGATCATGTTGTTTTCAAGTGACGACAATCCCGCGGGCTGGCGTCCGCCGCGCACGACGGCGATCAGATAGGAGATTGAATCGCGCTCGTCGGGAGCAAGCTCGGCGGGCGTTCGCGATTCTTCCTGCTGTCCCGGCAAACGCACGCGCAGCGAGTTACCGCCGATGGCATTCGCGTATCCGCGCTGCGCGTACACCTCAAAATCCTTGCGCGCAAACGGCCAGTTCCAGGAACCTTCAATGATGCCCTGCGCGTGCGGATACTCGACCAGCACTGTTGCCTCATCGTCAACGTGCGCGTAAATATCCGGCTTGATCCGCTGCGTCATTGCAGTCACACGAACGGGGCGCTGGTTGTCCATCATCCAGGTCATCAGGTTCGCGCCGTAGCAGCCGAAATCGAAAAGGGCTCCCGCGCCGTTCTTCACCGGATCGCTGAGCCAGGAGAAAAACTCCGGCGGCACGTTGATCTCCTTCGGTCCCTGATGCCCGTCCATCGCGACCATCTTGCGGATGTCGCCCATCGCTTTCTGGTCCTTAATGAGATTGTGCATCTCAGCGTGGCTGCGATACCAGGTGGTTTCATAGTTGACGATGACGGCGATGCCGCTATGCGCGGCTGCCTGCTGAATGGCGCGCGCGTGATCCATACTGACGGCGAGCGGCTTCTCCATCATCACCGGGATTCTCCGCGACGCGCACGCTTCTACGATCATCGGATGGTCGAAGGTGTTGGTGAACGTGGCGACCGCTTCCGGCTTTACTTTGTCGAGCATTGCGCCGAGGTCCCTGAAGAATAATGTTCCCGCAATACCGTAACGCTCTCCATATTTTTGGTGCAAGGCCGCGTCAGGGTCGAATACCCCGACCACTTCCACGTCCTTGCGATTTTTGAGCGCGCGAAAAAATCCGTCGACATGCCCATGGGCGAGTCCGGCGATCGCGACTCGTAGAGGCTTTTCGACATCCCCGATAACGGCCCGCCGGGCCTGGGCGCCGGCAAGCGAAGCGAACAAGAGCACTGCAAGAAGGGTCTTCATTGTTTGCGTTTCCCGATCGTATACAGGGTCTGCGATGTGCGGAGGAAAAGTTGTCCCTCGGAGATCGCGATGGTGCTCAAACAGTAGTCGTTGACACTATTCTCGGCCAGAATCTCGAACTGCGGACCGGCTTTCAGCACCGTGGTGAGGCCGTCCTCATTGGTGACGTAGAGTTTTCCGTCGGCCAGAATCGGCGACGCGGAATAGGTTCCGGGCTTCATGCGCTGGCCGCCGTAAACCTCCTGGCCGGTCTTGGCGTCGAGGCACCAGACGATGCCGCGATCGTTGACGGAGTAGAAATACTTTCCGTCGGTTACCGGCGTCGGGACGTCGGGCCCGCGATCGAATTTCCACAGGACATTGGTGCCGGTGATGTCGCCCTTGCCGCCGATTTTAAAGGTTTGCAGAGGACGCTCCCGCGTGGGGGCGTAGACGAGTCCGTCGAAAAACGTAGCTGATGCGATGGTGCGGTAGTCCGCGTGATTTTCAGGATTGAAGCCGGTGACGCGCCAGATCTCTTCCCCCGTTTTCAGATCGTGACCGGTGACGACATCGCCGCCTAGCACGATCAACTGCGTGCCGTCCTTGGTCTTCGCGATCATCGGCGTCGAGTAGGAATCGGGCGATTCGCGAATCGCGGCGGTGTGCCGCTCAATGCGCCAGAGCGTCTTGCCGGACTTTTTATCGATGCGGAGGATGTAGCTGGGGTCGCGCGTTCTCATGCCTTGCAGCACCTGCACATAGAGCGAATCTTCGTACAGCACCGGGCTCGACGCGTAGCCCCAGTTCAATCCGAACTTGCCGTAATCCTTCTGAATTTCGCGGCCCCATATTTCGATGCCCGCGAAATCAAAGCATTTCAGAACACCGGTGCCGGTGAGCACCCAGACGTTGTTGCCGTCGGTGACTGGGGAGGGCGACGACATGTTCTGCTTTCTCTCTTTGTGGTCGCCATCGCCGAGCAATTTCTTCCACTCGACCTTCGGTCCTTTGCGATCGACGCACCAGAGATAGAGATTGCCGCTTTCGGCGACGTTCATGAAAATGCGATCGCCCCAAATGACCGGCGTCGATCCGCTCCAGGCCGGAAGCGCCAGCTTCCAGGAAATATTCTCGTCGGTGGTCCAATGAACGGGAAGATTTTTTTCGCCGCTGACGCTATTGGCCGTGGGTCCGCGCCACTGAGGCCAATTCTCAGCGAACGCGGCCGCGAAAAAAAACAGAAGAAGTGCGGGAATGGCTGCGAGCTTCATATCAAAAAAGGATACTACTCCGCGCGTAGTGTTTCGAGCAGAGGAGCGCGCGCGACGATTTTTACCGCGATCAACGATGCCCCGATTCCCGCCACAGGTACCGCGAGAAGTAAAAGGGCGAGCGAAGGATTCGGCAAGTGTCCGCCGCGTTGGAGAAATGCCGGCAGGATCGCGACCATCGCGCAGACCGCTCCGATTAATGTTCCGGCGATCAGCAGGTAGGCGTTCTCCGCGATCACCATTGTGCGCAAATGCTCCGGACGGTACCCGACTGCGAGCAGCAGCGCCAGTTCCTTTCGTCTCTCCATGACATTGCGCAGCAGCACCGCTCCGAGGCCTAACGTTCCCAGCAGCAAACCCAATCCGCCGAGGGCTTGAAAGGTCGACAGGTACGTATTTTCGACGCGATGGAAGGCCGCGAGGCGGTCGGGCGTTGAGACCACGTCGAATCCGTAATCGGAAAGAGCGTCCTCTAAAGGCGCTTTGTTCGATGCCGGACCGTCGATCAGGAAATAGCGGAAGCCCTGTTCATCGGGGAATGCGCGCGTGAAGTTTTTCTCTGAAACGATGAGTTCGCTTTGAAAGATGCTGTCGTCGACGGCGGCTACGAGTTTCACCCTTATTCCACCAGCGTCGAAGACGTCGCCGACTTTGTGGTGCAGAACGTAGGTGATTGAGTTTGCGTCGGCGATGGCAGGAATGGCTCCGCCCTGCGGATCGGCGTCGAGAAGCAGCCACGGATTTTCTGATTTGGCGATGGTCTCGGTGAAGGAAAAACGATTCAGGTGGAGAAACTCTTGGCTCGCACCGAGCACGCGTGGAGTACGAGGTTCATAGAGGTTGAGGCAACTCGCGTCCTCACCTGGGCGCAATCGAAATGCGTAAAACTTCCCATCTTTTATGGCTCCAAGATTCAAATTGTCGCGACCGGCGGGCGTCGAGAGATCCCAGAAAATCGGTAACAGCGATTCAGCGGCGAGAGGGAATCCTCCGGTGCCCGAGTGCGGATCGGAGGCGGCAACGGGTGGCCGGCGAAAGGCATCGAGAGCTACGACGAGAAATACGGCGGAGGAAATCAGCGCGATCACCAGCACACTGCGTCCAGGGCGATAGCTTGCGTTGCGGACGCCGAGCTTCAGGACGCTGGTAACGGATCCAGCTTGCCCGCGCAGTCGCGCCCACTCGAATAAGATCGCACCGATGAGTAGAAGTATTCCCGCGCCGAAGAACGCGCTGGAGTCGGGAATCGAGTGCGCGAGTCCCGCACCCACCAGCGCAAGAGCCGAGATGGTCGCGAGCGCCGCGACGATTCGCAGCCATCGAGTGCCGCGCTTGGGGTTCTGCTCAACCGCGCGATTCCCGGAGAGTAGATCGCGCGGCGAACTGCGCTTTAGGCTTCGCAACGTCGCGAGCACGCATAACAGCGCGATCAAAACGCCTGCGATTCCGCCGCCTGCGAGCGAGGCCGCGGAAACGTGCAGGGTGAGCAATCCGGTTCCCACCGCGCCGCGCCACCACGTCTTCAATCCGTAAAGCAGGAACGCAGCGTAGGCGACGGCTCCCATCGATCCCGCGACGACTCCTGCAATCGACAACAAGAATCCTTCCGCAACGAACAAGCTCCGGATTTTCGACGCCGGGAATCCGACGGCGCGCAAAGTTCCGATCTCGCGCAATCGCTGGCCGATGCCTAGTTGAAAGAACAAACCGGTCAATAACAGGGCGGAGACGACCAGAAAGAAGCTGAAGTAGGTGAAGTATTCTCCGAAATCGCTAGAACCCGAGGCTTGTTTGAGCGACTGCGCGCGAGGCTCCACAACCGCCATTCCGAGGGCTTGTGGATCGATGAGCGCCCGCAACTTCTGTGCGAGCTCTGTAGTGGAAATTCCTTCGACGCGCACCGAGGTCACTTTGCCGAATCGCGATCCCCACAGCTTTTGCCCTGTTGCGAGCGAGACAAAAGCTTTCGGAGCCGTCCTATATTTCTTCCAGTACTCCTCGTCGCGGGGATGCACCTTTTTCAAGTCGACGGGAAACGGAGGGTCCCAATCGCCGATGGTCTGCGCCTCGGTGATGCCGGGATATTCGGGCGTCAAATCGCGGTCGACGGCGATTCCGGTCATTGGAAGGATTTTTGTTAACTTGAACTTCGCGGTTCGAGTGACGAGGGTGCCTGACGGCTCCCAGTAAAAATAGTCGAGTGTCACTTCGTCGCCCGTTTTTGCGTTGAGGTCTTTCGCGGCCCAATCGTCCAAGGCGATTCCATCCGCCGGCAGGTCGTTGCCAATGGCTGCAACAATCGAATACGGCACTTCTCGATCGCCGATGCGAATGCTGTTGGCAACGTAGGTGAAGATGGGCTGCGCTTTGGAGCCGGCGGCTTGGGAAACGATCGCGACCAACGCATCGCTCATCACGGCGCTTGCGGTTTCGACGGATAAGCCAGCGGGCACCGTTCGGATCTTGATGCCGAGATCGTCAAGGGTCACTTTATCTTTCGGAAACGCGGCCGACGGGAGTAACAAAGTGTTGACGCGGGAAGCCTGCGCCAGATCCCGCTGTAACCGGCGAAGAGACACGTAGATCGCTGAAACATCGCCCTGTGAGGGCTGCAACGCGAATTCGGGAGCGTCGGCGGTCGCGGTGAGACGCAGTGTCCTTCCCGAATCTTCCTTGCGTCCCTGCACCGATTCGCGCGGAATCGCCGATGGCTTTTCGACGCGCAACAAAATGGGGCCGCGTGTCGGCATGCCGAGTTCGCGGGCGAGCGCTGGCGTCAGTCGAGCTTCCGTCGACGACGGCGCGGGCTGCGAATATCCGTTGAATTGGAAGAATCGATCGTCAACGCCATAGACCGCGACCTTCGACGCGCGGCGGCCGCTCGTCTCATTCGTGACGACGCCCTGCATCACGATCAGCGGCACTGCGCCTGGCACTTCGGTCGCGAGCTGTTCGCGAAAGAACTGTGCGCTTGTTACTACGGCTTCCGTTTTTTCCAATCGCGATAAGACGAGATCGCGGAGGCTCGCGCGCACGGAATCGCCGACCAGCAAGGCTCCGGAGAGCACGGCAACCGCCGTGGCAACGCCGAGAATCACTGCGAGATTCGTGCGCCAATAGTAGAGAAGACTTCTACGAACGAGACTCATTTGGCTTGCAGTTGGCCCTCGACCAACTCGAAGACCTTCGGGAATCGACTGGCGAGTTCGGCACTGTGGGTCACGACGACGAGGATCGTCTTCGACGCTCGATTCATTTCGAGCAGCAGGTCCGCGACCTGCGTGGCGGTGTGCCGGTCGAGATTGCCGGTCGGTTCGTCGCACAGTAGCAGTTTCGGATTGCGAATCATCGCGCGGGCGATCGATACGCGTTGCTTTTCTCCGCCCGACAATTCGGACGGACGATGATCGAGACGATGCGACAGACCCACTTGATCGAGCAACTGCTTTGCGCGCGATTCGGAGTCGGTCTCGCTTGCGCCCACCATGGTCGGGATAAGAACGTTTTCGAGCACGGTACACTGCGGCAGCAGGCAATGATCCTGAAAAACGAAGCCGACTTCACGATTGCGAAACGCGGAGACATCTTTGTCGGAAAGGATGAACGGATTACGCCCATCAAGCGTGACGTCGCCGGATGTGGGAGGCTCTAGCGCGCCGAGGATGTAGAGCAGCGTGCTTTTGCCGGTGCCGGAGGGACCGATGATCGAGATCGCGTCCCCGGCGGCAAGTGAGAGAGTCACGCCGTTCAAAATCCGCAGAGGGCTGCCCCCAGGGGTCGCGTAGGATTTACAAAGATTTCTGGCTTCGAGCAATTCAGGCATCCTGAAATACTGGGAATTTTTGATGCGCGAAGATTTCGACGGTTCGCTCGGCCATCGCGTCGACACGATAATGCTCGCGCACGCCGGAGTGGGCACGGCGGGCGAGGTTGCCGCGTAATTCACGATCGCGGAGAACGGTAAGCAGACCGTCCGCGAGGCTCTGAGGATTCTCGGGCTTGACCAAAATTCCACCGCCGGTCTTGCGAATGATTTCGGGAAACGCGCCGTGATCGGGCTGCACCACCGGTATGCCCGCAGCCATCGCCTCCAGCACAAACATTCCCTTGGGATCGGCGTATACGGTCGGTGTCGAGAGCACGTCGAGACTTTCGAGATAAGCGATCTTCTGCGTCCGATCGAGCGCGCCGTGGTATCGAAAATCGAGGCCCCACTCACGCAATTGTTTTTCAATACCATTCAAATACGGGCGATGCTCCGCCGCCATGTAACCTGCTGCTTCTAGCGTACAATCGAATCCAGTTTCCCTCACGATCTTGTACGCGTCGGCCAGGATGTGCATTCCCTTTTCCGGCGCGATGCGCGCGAAGTAGCCGATGCGGGGCCTTTCATTTGCGGAAGAAGGCTCGGCGCGATAGCCATCCGTCGTGACTCCCAGCGGCGCGATCTCCATTTTGCGATCGGGAATGCCGAGGTAACGGCACATGAACTCGGCGTAATACTCGCTGACCGCCAAAAAACAATCGACGTGCGGAATGTTTTGGCGGATCAGATTCAGCGCGCGTGTCTTGTAGGGCTCCTGCAGTCCTTCGAGAAACAGGTCCTCGCCTTGTAGCGTGCAGCAGATGGGGCTCTGGAGCGATTTCTTGAGAGGCGCCGCGAGGCCGATGAGGAGCGTGTATGGCAGATTGACAACATCGGGCCGAGGCTCCGATTCCAGCCACTGCAGCAACTTTTGCAATTCTTTTTTGAGGCGCCCATGCTCGACTTCGAGCATCGAAACCGTCATCTCGCCCAGGAAATGAGGGTCCACGGGAATGGTACTCTTCGCGGCCATTTTCAGGGCAGCTTTGGAGTCCCACAGTTTGTCGAGCAACCAGGGGGTCTTCCGGAACAACGCGTAATTCTGCTCCAGATAGACGCTGATGCCACCAAAGAATATTTTTTCGTTCGATACATTCGCGTCATCTGTAAGCGTGGGCGTGTAAAGAGGTAGTAGCGTGACATCGTGCCCCAGCTTCATCAACGCCGCCGCGAGCGAATTGTCGCGCAAGCATGTTCCGCAGTACATGCTTGCTGCACCGGCGGTGAGCTGGAGGATGCGCATAGAATGTTTAATCGCGCACAACGCATTCGCTGTGCGCTCAATTTGTCTGAATCGCGCACAACGCATTCGCTGTGCGCTCAATTTGTCTTAAGAATATCAGACGGTTTGGCCACCAGTTCGATAGGCTTCGTCGAGCACTTCGACCACGTGCGATACGCGTTGGCCGTGCCCGTGGCGCTCCACGCCGGCGCGAAGCTGCAGCATGCAGCCTGGATTCGCGGTGACGATGCGATCGGCACGGGTCGAGTTGACCGCCTGCATCTTTTTTTCCAGCAGCGCCAGCGCCATATCGGTGTGCACGATATTATAAATTCCCGCGCTGCCGCAACAGAGATCGGACATCGGCATCTCCTTCAGCGTGAGCCCCGGCACTTGCCGGAGCAGTTCGCGGGGAGCCGACCGCACACGCTGCCCATGCGCAAGATGGCAGGAATCCTGATACGTCACGACCTCGCGAACTTTGCCCATTCTCGGGTTGAGATCGATGGAGGCGAGAAACTCGTTCACGTCTTTCATGAGACCCACAAATCGCCGCGCGCGCTCCGCGTAGGCAGGATCATGCTCCAGCAATTCGTCGTATTCCTTCAGCGTGGAACCGCATCCGCCGGCGTTGGTGAGGATCGCGTCGAATGCGGCATCGGCCAGTGCATCGATATTCTTCCGCGCCAACTTGCGAGCGCTCTCGCGCAGACCCGCGTGAACATGCAAAGCGCCGCAGCAGGTTTGCCCGCTATGAATCGTCACTTCGCAGCCGTTGGCTTGGAGCACGCGCACCGTAGCTTCATTGAGGCGAGCGAAACAAAGGTTCGCGATGCAGCCCGACAGCAGTGCCACGCGATGTTTTCGCTCACCTTGCGCCGGAAACACGCGACCCATGTAGCGATAGAAAAATGGCGTTTCGACGGACGGCGCAAGCGATTCGACTTCGCCGAGCTTGCCGATTTTCTTCAGGATTCCCGAGGCGCGCAGCAAGCGCTGCACGCCGCTTCGTTGATAAAGCCACAAGCCCCCGCCCGCGAATTGCAACAACGTTCGGCTCGGAAGCAGATAATCGAAAACCAGTTTCCGGATGATGCGAGCGGCGATTGGCCGCCTGGTGCGCCGCTCAATATCGGCGCGCGCGGCTTCGATCAGCCGGCCGTACTTCACGCCCGAAGGGCACGCTGTTTCGCAGCCACGGCAGGCCAGGCAGAGATCGATGTGCTCCTGATACGCCTCGGTGATCGGCGCTCCGTTCGCTACCTGGACCATCTGATAGATACGTCCGCGCGGCGAATCCATTTCGACGCCCAATTCGCGATAGGTCGGGCACGCGTTCAGACACAGTCCGCAATGGACGCACTTGTCGAGATCGGCTCGCCGCGGCGCGTCAGATACGGCCATAGAGTCGTCCCCGGTTGAGCAGCCGCTCAGGATCGAACATTTCTTTCACTTTTGTCATGGTCGCAAAATCGCTTGCCAGAGGGGTTTCCGGGGCATTTCTTGAAAAATACGCATAAACGATTCCGGAGCGTGCGATGAACGGCACGTCGAGTGTCTCCGCTGTTTTACGCATTTGAGACGCAGACATGGCCATCGGAACAATTATGCCGCCGGGATGCGCCGCAAGAAAACTGCGGGGAAATTCGCGAATCTCGTCCCACACGGCATCGTCCTCGACACGCGCCAGTGGCAGCTCGCGCTCGTAGCGATCGAGCACAGCCTCATTTCCGCCCGCGCGAATCAACAGTCTGAATCCGCGAGGCCAGTTGACGATATCGATCGCGGACGGCTGCAGCACGCCGCTCAGAATACGGTCACGTTCGGCGAACGCTTCGGCCCCCGTCGCGAACTCCATCACAAACGTCCGCGAGCCGACGGGCACGGGAAACACTTTGAAATTCACCGTCGCGATGGCGGCGAGGGTTCCAAAGGAGCCGATCATCAGCTTCGCCATGTCAAGGCCGGCGACATTTTTCACCACCATTCCTCCACTCGAAATCAGCTTGCCTTCGAGCGTCGCGAAGGTCATGCCGATCACCATATCGCGCGCAGTGCCATAGAGACGGCGTCGAGGGCCACTCAGATTCGCGGCGAGCACGCCACCCACGGTCGATTCATCGAGCCATGGAGGATCAAGCGGCAACATCTGGTTCTGCGCGGCGAGAATGCGAACGAGTTCCGCGAACCGCATGCCCGCCTCGACGCTGATTGTCAGGTCGCGCGGTTCATACTCGAGCAGGCGTTTCATCGAGGAGATAGAGATGGTGACGTCAGCGGAGGCGGACGGTCCTCCCAGACAGTCCTTCGAAGAATTACCGCCCAAGCGGATCGTTCGGTGCGCGCACGCGGCCTCGCGCAGCAATGCGGCGAGATCCTCAGGATTTTCGGGTCGAAGCATTCGAGCCTGTTAACATTCTCACCTCTTCAGTGGTCAGCGCGCGATGTTTGCCGATCTCGAGGCCGGCGATCTCGATCGGTCCAATCTGCGTACGAACCAATTTGAGCACCTTCGCGCCCAACGCTTCCACCATCCGGCGCACTTGGCGATTGCGGCCCTCCGTGATGGTAATTTCGAAAAACGAGTGGCGCGCGGAATCACGAATGCGCTTCACAGCCGCCGGGCGCGTGGGACCATCGGCGAGTTCGATGCCGTTGCGCAGGCGGTCCAGTTGATCGTCTGTCAGCAAAGTCGACGCCTTCACGAGATATGTCTTCGGAACCTTCGACTCCGGGCTCATGATGTAGTTCGCGAAATCCGTGTCGTTGGTCATGATGAGCAACCCGGTCGTATCCTGATCCAAACGGCCCACTGGAAAAATCCACTCGGCCGTCTCGGGCAGCAGATCGTAGACGGTTTTGCGGCCTTCGGGATCCTTATAAGTGGTGAGGTAAGCCTTCGGTTTGTAGAGCAGCAGATAGCGTTTCTGGGGTGCCGCGAGCGGACGGCCGTCCAGCGTGACGCGATCGCGAGTCACATCGACCCACAGATCGGGCGACTGAATTATTTTCCCGTTGACCGCGACGCGGCCCGCCCCGATCCAGCTTCGCGCATCGGTCCGCGAGCCGATTCCGGCCTTCGAGAGGACTCGATCCAACGTCTTCGAGTTGTGTTGCGCGGCACGCACTTCTTATCATCGTACAGCGTGATTGAGTGTGTTCCCAATTTTTCCGAAGGCCGCGACGAAGCCGTCGTGCGGTCGATTGTCGAGTCTATCGGAAGTGCGGAGAGCGTACTCGTGCTCGGTTGGGAGATGGATCGCGACCATAATCGCAGCGTGGTGACGTTCGCGGGTCCGCCAGAAGCGGTGGTCGAAGGAGCCATTCGTGGAGTGGGTCGCGCTGCGGAGTTGATCGATATACGGCGTCACGAAGGCGTGCATCCTCGAGTGGGCGCGGCAGACGTGATCCCGTTTGTGCCGCTCGATGGCGGGACGATGGAACAGTGCGTCGAGGCCGCGCATCGTGCGGGCCATGAAATTTGGAATCGCTTTCGAGTGCCAGTTTATTTTTACGAAGCAGCCGCAAAGTTTGCTGGCCGAAAACGATTGGAACACGTCCGCAGACCCGGTTTTGACGACCTTCCGCCGGATGTGGGAGACGTCGCCACCAATCCGACCGCGGGTGCGGCCGTCGTGGGCGCGCGCGGATTCCTGATCGCATTCAACATCAATCTGGCGACTCGCGATGTTGAGATCGCGCGAGCCATCGCGAAGAGTATTCGCGAATCTTCGGGAGGATTCCCGTTTGTAAAGGCGATCGGCCTGCCGCTCGCCTCGCGCGATTGCGCCCAGGTATCGATGAATTTCGTCAACTTTGCCCTTACGTCGTTCGACGAAGTGTGGGGCGCGTTGGTTCGCGAAGCCGCACGACACGGCACCCGCGTCGCGTCGACCCAGTTGATTGGATTCGTTCCGCGACGAGCGTTTGAGTGGGCTCCGGACTTTTTTGAACGCGCGGAAAACTTCGACGAATCGCGGGTTTTGGAGACTCGGATCGCACAATTGTTAAAATAAAATCAAGTGTTAGTCACCATTGAGCCCAAGGTTCCGAGGCCGGCTTGGTTACGAGCCCCGGCGCCGGTCGGCGAAAATTATCGCAACCTGAAGCATCTGGTCGAGACGCTGAAACTCCACACGGTGTGCGAAAGTGCGGCGTGTCCCAACATCGGCGATTGCTGGAACCGGCGCACCGCGACGTTTATGATCCTCGGCAACGTCTGCACCAGGCGCTGTGGATTTTGCGCGGTTCAGAAAGGCGCGCCTCTGGCTGTCGATTACGACGAGCCGCGCCGTGTGGCGGAAGCGTGCGCGGCCCTCGGCCTCAAGTTCGCCGTGATCACCAGTGTGAATCGCGACGATCGCAAGGACGGTGGTGCGGAGCTTTTCGCGCTGGTCATTCGCGCCATTCGCGAACGAGTGGAAGGCTGCGGCGTCGAAGTGCTGATCCCGGATTTTCAGGGTTCGCATCGGGCGATGGAGATCGTGCTCGAAGCTGCGCCGGACATTCTGAATCACAACACTGAAACCGTCCCCAGACTGTACCGGCAGGTTCGCCTCGGCGCGCGGTACGAGCGTTCGCTCGATATGCTGGCGCACGTGAAGCGCGTGAGACCGGAGACACCGACCAAATCCGGATTGATGCTCGGACTGGGCGAAACAATCGACGAAGTGCTCGCCGTGATGCGCGACCTGCGAGAGAGCAAGGTCGATATTCTGACGTTGGGGCAATATCTGCGGCCGTCGCCGAAGCATCTGCCGATCATTCGCTACGCGACGATAGACGAATTCGGGGAACTGAAGCGCCGCGGCTACGAGATGGGTTTCCGCCATGTCGAAAGCGGTCCGCTGGTGCGAAGCTCCTATCATGCCGCGGACGCCGTTGCTTGATCCACATCAAAATGATCCAGACGATTACGCTTCCCGTCCCCTGGGAGCTGAAGTCGGTCAACGTTCATCTGGTCGAATTGGACGAAGGATTCATGTTGATCGACTCCGGGGTCGCGACCGAGGAATGCTTTCAGGTCCTCGAATCGGCGCTCGCGGAGCGCGGCGTGAAGTGGACCGACGTCCGCACGCTGCTGCTGACCCATTACCATCCGGATCACATCGGGCTGTCGTGGAGAATCCTGGAGCTCTCCGGCGCGCGATTAGTGATGCATCGCGCGGATGTGGCTTATCTCGCCGAACTGACGCGCGGGAACGGAGTCCCGTACTACGCGCACGCGATGCGCATCGGAGGCGTTCCAACGGAGCTCGCCGAGGAAATGGAACGTGCGTTGCGAGGCAACCGCCCGGCGTTTCGCACCCATCATCCGCACCAAACGCTCGACGGCGGCGAGACGCTCGCAGTGCGCGGAGGAACGCTACAAGTGATCTCGACTCCGGGACACACCCCGGGCCACGTGTGCCTCTATTCTCCGGAGCATCGCACCTTGATCTCCGGCGATCACGTGCTTCAGAACATCACCCCGAACATCGCGTGGCATCCAAGTCAGGACATGCTAGCGACGTATCTGGCGTCGCTCGATTTGCTGCTGCCCTATGAAATCGATCTCGTGATTCCCTCGCATGGCGCGCCGTTTGAAGATCATCGAGCCGTGATTCGTGGAACGGCGGAGCATCATGAGGAGCGCTGCGGCACGATCCTCGAACACATTGCACGCACTCCCATGACCGCGCATGAACTAACGCTCGCCATGTGGAGCCGCGGGCTTTCCGCGTTTCACCACAACTTCGCGGTGTTTGAAATCCTGGCGCATCTTGAATACATGTCGCGGCGCGGACAAATCGCATCGCAAACTCGCTCCGACGGCGCGATCGCCTGGACACGAAAACTCGATTGAACTTTCGGCCGGTGCCTATCGTATCCTAAGGCGGAGAAATCCCCTATGATGACGTTTCTGCTTTGGTGCCTTCTGCTCGTGGTGTGCTGGCCGCTCGCGATTGCGGCGCTGTTCATTTATCCGATCGTGTGGCTGATTTTGCTGCCGTTCCGGATCGTCGGGATCGCAGTCAGCGGCGCGCTCAACCTGGTGTGGTCGATCGTGATGTTGCCGTTTTTCGTAGTCCGGCGGCTCGGGAGGGTGTAGCAGTCGACTGCCCGCCTTTCTCCGCTGTATAATTCCCACATGTTGGTGTCTCGCGCCCTCCCTCTCGCTCTCCTGGCCGCGATGGCCGCCGCACAGCAGAGTATCTCATTTCCCACCGAAGACGGTGGACGCGTTTGCGCCGATCTCTCCGGCCAGGCCACCCGTGCCGTTGTGCTCGCTCACGGCGGCAGATTCAACAAAGAAAGCTGGCGAGTCCAGGCGAACGCTCTGGTATCCGAAGGATTTCGAGTTCTGGCAATCGATTTCCGCGGATTCGGCTGCTCAACCGGTCCCGGCCAGGCTGACTTCGATAACGCGCCCTTCGAGAACGACGTACTCGCTGCGGTTCGCTATTTGAAAGCGCATGGCGCCAAAACGGTGTCGGTTGTTGGAGGCAGCTTCGGCGGCGCCGCTGCCGGCGATGCGTCGATCAAGTCCGCGCCAGGGGACATCGACGGCATCGTATTTCTGGGAGCGGCACCGAACCTCTCCGCGGAGGGGCTGAAATCGCGGGCCTTATTCATTGTTGCGCGCGAGGACGACAACGGCGCCGGCCCTCGGCTGCCAGGCATCCGCGCCGAGTACGAAAAGGCTCCCCAACCGAAAGAACTGATCGTTCTGGATGGTTCCGCGCACGCTCAGTTTCTTTTTGAAACGGACCAGAGCGCTCGTGTCATGCGCGAGATCCTGCGATTCCTCTCAAGGCCATAGCACGCGACGCCCTACGCGTTCTGCGTCATCTCTTCCACTACCCGCCCGTCGAACAGGTGAATACTGCGATCCGCGCAGCGCGCGTAGCGAGGATCGTGCGTCACCATGCAAATCGTCGCTCCGCCGCGATGCAGCTCGCGCATCAGATCCATCACCGCTTCGCCGTTAGCCGAATCCAGGTTTCCGGTCGGCTCGTCCGCCAGCAAAATCGATGGATCCCCGCCGAGCGCTCGCGCCACCGCCACGCGCTGCTGCTGGCCGCCCGAAAGCTGCGAAGGATAGTGCTTCACCCGATGCCCCATCCCGACCCGTTCGAGCGCCGCATGGACTTTTTGTTTCCGCTCCGAACCGGGCATGCCGCGATAAGTGAGCGGCAGCTCGACATTTTCATATACCGTCAGATCGCCAATCAAATTGAAGGCCTGGAAAATGAACCCGATTTCGCGATTGCGAATACGCGCCCGCTCACTGAGCTTAAGTCCCTGCACCGACTTCCCATTCAACGTGTACGATCCGCCGCTCGGTGAATCGAGCAGCCCCAAAATCGCCAGCAGCGTCGATTTTCCGCAGCCCGAAGGCCCGGAAATCGAAACGTATTCGCCTTGTCGCACATCCAGATGGATGTTCAACAGGGCGTGGGTTTCCATGTCGTCCGTGACGAACATCTTCGACACGTCGTCCAGGTGGATCAACTGCCGGCGTTCTGCTTCACTCATAAAATCACCTCGCTGCTAAGATTTCTTCGAAAAACTTAGTGGCGCGCGGATCTTTCGATCGGCCCAGCCACCGCACTGCTTCCTGCTTCATTTGGGGCGAAACCAGCGGACGCCGGGCCAGGTCGATCAGCGCCGGCGCTCCGTCCTGATGGCGGGCAATCGCGGAAAGGGCGCTATTGGCAAGCTGCCACTCGACGCCCTTTCGGTCGCTGCTCGCCTGTGGAGGGATGGCCGGAGGGATGGCCGCAGGGATGAATGTCGAAAGCAGCAATGCGCTCTGCGACCCATCGACGCCCGTCAGCCAGTGCAGCGGCAAGGAGCCCGCGTCGAACGTGCAATCGATCGCGTAAGTGCGGATTTTCTCCACTTGCCCCGCGGTCACGCGATAGAGCATGACGAACTCCCGGGCGCCCTCCAGGCTCACCGTGCCGCACATCGAACGTTCTCCCGGAATCTGCGGGACCGAGTATCCGATCCACGCCGATTCGACCTGCATCGCGACGATGGTGCGGAACGATGCGTCCAGAGATCCATTCACGGCGCGCGTTTCGAGCTTCGCGTTCTCGATCTTCGGCTGACCGAACACCGCGACCGTGAACGCGACCATTAAGAAGGTTCTCACTTCAGAATCTCCATCAGAAAGTCGGTCGCTTCCTTCGATCTCATCTCGCTGAGCCTGCGCACGGCCACTTTCTTCAGCTCCGGATCGCTTTCTTTCCGCGCGCATTCGATGATCTGTTTTGCCGCTCCCTGGTTACCCAAGGAATTGAGAATCTCGGTCTTAATATTTTTATCGGATTCGGAGCCATAGACCGACACCAGGCTCGCCACCGCCTGATCGTCGCGAATATTCCCGAGCTGCCGGATCGCTTCGCGGCGAAGCTCCACATTCTGCTCGCTCTTGGCGATGGCCGCCAGATGTTCAATATCGCGCGACATTTCGAAACTCCGCAAAACTGCGCGCTTCACATTCACATCGCTGACAGAACCGTAGACCTCGGAGAGCAACTGCCGGCTCTCCTTGGAGCGGTACGTGCCCAGATACTGCACCGCCGTCAACTGAAGATCGGGATTCGAGCCGCCCTTGGCGTAGCGCCCCACGATCTCATGCGCCTTGTCCGAACGGCTCTGCGCCAGCACGAATAGCGCGCGCTCTTTCAATCGGGGCGTCATTTTCGGATTGCTCAGCAGTCCTTCGAGCAGGGGCACCGCGCGATCTGCGTCCGAATTGATCAGCGCATTGATCGCATAAAGCTTCAGGTCCTCGTCGGCCTGATTTTCAGGCGAGACCGGCTGTCCCTTGCCTTGCTGCACCTCGGCTTGCAGCGCTTTGGCGTCGTTCAACCAGCTGCTTTGCGGAAACTGCTTCGCCAGCTCGGCCAGCGCGGCCAACGCTTCGTCGCGTTTTCCAAGTTTATTCAGCGCGTACGCCTTCCAGTAATACGCGCCGTCGGCCCGAGAGGACGGAGTCTTGGAATCGATCACCTTATTGAAAATCTCGACTGCTTTTTCGTAGTTGTGATTGTCGAGCGCCTGTTTACCCGATTCGTAGGAACCTTCGAAATAGAAGACCTTGTTAGACCTGCCGGGCATGGGGGGCATCGGCGGCATCGGAGCCGTCGCAGGCTTCGGCATTATATCCTGAGCCAGTTCGAGATTCATGCGCACCTGCGCGATCTCATCTGCGAGGCCGATCCCGATCCCAGCGCCAATGCCTGCGTCGATTCGGCCCTCGATCGCACGGACAGCGTCGCGCGCCATATCCATCGACCGTTCAATGGTGTTTTCTTTGAGTATTTCGCGTATCTTGTCCCGTGCCTCGCCCGCTTTTTCACGCGCCAAGTCCATCTGCGCGCGTATCGCCTCCTGATCGACCAGCGGCGTTTGCTGGCCCCAGACCGTCGAAATGGCACAGGCTGCCATGAGAGTAATTACTTGAGTTCTACGAAATGGTTTCATGCTTTGTTCCCTTTTTTCCCGTTACAGAGTTGTTGAATTTCCAGCGGATTGCTCCACTTGCGATCCGAAAATCTTTACCTTGAAAAGAATGCCCCGGTCCTCAATCTGGCGGTGCAGTTCTTCCAGCTGCCGCGCCGACACTTCCGAGGGGCTGTGCGCGATCTCGAGCAGCACCCGCTCCAGCTCTTCGAGCAGCGCCGCCGTCGCCACGTCCCCATTGGTCGCCGCGGTTTGGCGGTACAGGCGATTCGATTCGAGCAGATCCTCGGCGGTGTTCCGCTCGTAAGAAATGTCGAGCCGGCCGGCGACGGGCGCACCCGCGTTGACCAGTTCCACCAGCACCATCTCGCTGCGCTCCAGATGATCGCCCACGGCCACCAGCAGGACTCGCTCGCGTACACCGCTGTCACTCGCCGCCATCTGGCGCGGCGCCGGTCTCTGCCAACTGTGGCCAGCGAGAAACGCCCCGATGACCAGCAGCGCCATCGCCGCCGCAGCAAACATGGGACGACGCCAGCCGAATAGCAGCCAGCGAGACCGCTTTCCCATCCGCCCCTCAATCGCCGCCCATACGCGATTCTCATAATCCGGCGCGCGCTCCGGCACCGGAAAACTGTCTACCGAATTGAGCACGCGCTGCAGCGCCTGATAACTCGCGCGACACTGCTCACAAGCGCCGATGTGGTCTTCGATCCCGGCGCCTTCGCCGTAATAATAGAGAACGAATTGTTCTTCCGTAGGATGGTTCATCATGAGACACCTGCCGAATTCACTAAAGGCTCCAGTGCGCGGCGCAATTTCTGAACCGCGCGGAAAATACTATGTTTCGTCGCGTTGCCGGAAAGCCCCAGCGACGACCCGATTTCTTCAATAGACTGCCCTTCGAAGTGCCGCAGCACGAACGCGGTGCGCTCCTGGTTGCTCAGTTGGTCGAGCGTCGACGCCACCGTGCGCTGCACTTCGTCGCCAAAAAGCAGCCGGTCAGGACCCGGCGCGCCACTGGGCATCGCATCGACCCGGTTCGTCCCGGCCTCTCCCGCCGCCGATTCATCCAGTGCCGTTTGCGGATGCCGCTTCCGCGACCGCACCAGGTCGAGCGAATAATTCGACGCGATCCGGTACAGCCAGGTGCCGAAGCTCGCCCGAGCTTCGTAGCGGTGAAGCTGCTTGTAAGCGCGCAGGAAGGTTTCCTGCACCACGTCTTCGGCGTCCTGTTCGTTGCCCGTCATACGATATGCCAATCGAAAGACACTGCGGCTGTGGCGATCCACCAGCGCGCGGTAGGCGTCCCCGTCACCGGCCTTCACTCGCGCGACGGCGACGCTGTCCGAATCTTCCATTCACCCTTTAGACTGCAATACCTTGCGCCGGTTAGCCGCGAAAATCGCGGAACCGACACCGAACCCCGACTGTAAAGGAGGGGACATGCTAACGATTTGCCTGCGACAGGTCGCTAGCCAATGCTCTACCGAGCCGCGACCGCAGGGAGCGGAGTTCGGCCAAATCCAATTCCGGTCAATATTGAACAGGCGCACGTCGGTTATCTGCTATAATCAACAGTCTTTGTTTACGCAAAAATGGTCCTCCGACACACACCGGGTATCGCTTGTGCAGTGTGCCGCGACCCAGTCCATGGAAGGATTTCAATTTGAACATCGTTAACCTGCGCTCCGCCCCGGCCGCGGTGCCGAACGGTATGCGGGTGCACTTGGTCAACCCCAGCGACATTTCCTTCGGAACCGCCGTCATCACCCCGCGCTGGTTGTACGTCCTGGCCTCCGCGACCCCCGCGGCATTCGGCGACGCCATCATTTGCGATGAGACCCTGGAGCTGCTCGACCCTATGAACGTCAAAGCGGGCGATGTGGTCGGGGTCGGTATTCATACCGGAAACGCTCTGCGCGGATACCAGGTCGGCAAAATGGCCCGCGAACGCGGCGCCTGGGTGATTTTCGGCGGCATCCACGCGACGCTTTATCCGGAGGAGGCGATCGAATTGGGTGGCGCTCACGCCGTCGTCAAAGGCGATGGCGATGTCATCTGGGCCGAAGCGCTGAACGATTGCGTGATCGGAAAGCCCCGCCAGATCTACGACGGCGGACGCATCGAGCCCGAACAGTTCCTGCCCGCCCGCTGGGACCTGATGCCCGCCGATAGCTATATGTGGGCCTCGGTGCAGACCATTCGCGGATGCGCGAAGCACTGCTCCTTCTGCTCGGTCTGGCGAACCGACGGCCAGCGCCCCCGCCAGCGCGCCTCCGACGGAGTGATCCAGGAAATCGTCGAACTCCGCCGCAAGGGTTTCCGCTTCATCGCCCTGGCCGACGATAATTTCTACCCCGTTACCCAAACCGACCTGCGCCTCGCCCGCCAGCAGGGCAACGCCGAACGCATCGCGGAACTCGAATCGATTCGCGCCGAGCGCTTCGTTCTCATGGCGCGCCTGGCCGCCCTCCCCAAGGACATGGTCTTCTACACCCAGATCACCATGGAAGCGGCCGAGGATCTCGATTTTCTCGACGCCATGAATAAAGCCCGCATCAAAGGAGCGCTAGTCGGCGTCGAAGCCGTCACCGCCGAGGGCCTCAAATCTGTTTTCAAAGACTTCAATTACTCCGGCGACGGCCTCGTCAAACAACTGCAGACCTTCCGCGAACACGGCGTCCACGTGCTCGGATCCTTCATTTTCGGCCTGCCCACCGATAAGCCCGATACCTTCGACGCCACCGTCGCGCTCGCCAAAAAAGCCGGTGTGACGTTCGCCCAATTCGTTATGATGACGCCCTTCCCCGGCACTGTCGATTTTCTGCGCTGGGAAAAAGCGCAGGAAGCCGACCCGGAGATGGTCGGCGGCGTTCCTCTCACCCGTTACTGGCTGATCCCCGCTTCCGACCGGCCCAAAATGTTCACGCCGCATCCGTCGATGAGCGCCGACGAGATTCGCGAGCGCACACAGGGTGTCTGGGATCGCTTCTATAGTCTCGGCTCCATCTGGACGCGCTCCAATTGCGTCAAGTCGCTGAAAGCCCGCGTCATGTTCGTGCTGATCTCCAAACTCTACCGGCAAATGTACGCCAAAACCGGCATCTCCACAGATAGCGCCCGCAAGAAAAAGGCCAACCGCCTCGCCCGCTGGATCGCCAAACCGTGCCGTAAGTTGTTCCAGGCCAAGCCGATGCCCGAGTTAGTCGTCCCGCAATAAAAGTACTTTACAATGTAGAGTTCTTGGTATATGCTCCTCTCATGAAGCTTGCATCGATTCTTCTCGCCTGGCTCCTGACCGCGTCCTGCCAGCCCGGCCCTCCGCTTACTCCCCTCATCGGTGCGGCCCGCGAAGGCGACACCGCCCGCATCGACGAATTGGTCAAATCCGGCGCGGACGTCAACGAGCGTGGCGGTGTCAACGATTGGACCCCGCTCATGCACGCCGTCCACAAGAACCAACTCGCCTCTGTTCGTGCTTTGCTCACCGCCGGCGCCGACGTGAACCTCACCGCCGGAGCAGCAGGCCGCGATACCGCCCTGCGCCTCGCCGAAGCGGAGGGCTATGCCGAGATCACCATCCTGCTCCGCAATCACGGCGCAAAAGCATCGCAGTAGTTGCCCTGACTCTGAAGTGCCAAGTGGGGCGGACCCCCTGGTCCGCAGCCGCCCCCGTCGGCCTCTTTGAGTGCGTTGTCCGCAGCCGGTTTCGCCTGCCAGCGCCTATCGGGCGACAAAATCCCGAGCCCGCCCTCATGCGATGCTTCTAACAGTGCGCCTCCGACCTGGTTTGAGACAGTATGAATGGCTGATCCTTGCCTATTTCACCTACGTTGCCGCGATCGCTCCCATCTTCATTCCCCAGGGTGACAAGAGATGGTTCGCAGGCGTGGGTGCTGTTGCCGCCGCCGCGATCCTCCTCGGCCTATCCCCAAACGATTCCCATCTCCGCGATTGGGCCCCGCTCGGCTTCACCCTCGCCGCCTATCGCGAGATGAACTGGTTCACGCCCACGATCCGCGATCATCATCTCGAACGCTCCTGGATTGGCTGGGACCGCTGGCTGCTCGACACCGCACATCTGAGAGCCGCCATTGAAAGCGCGGGCGCGCTGATCCCTTCTTATCTCGAGATTTGCTACGTCCTGGTCTACGCCATCGCGCCTATCTCCGTGCTGATCCTTCTCTTGAACCACCGCCGCGACCGCTTGCACACTTTCTGGCTCGCCTATCTTGCAGGCACTCTCGCCGCCTATGCCTTGTTCCCCTATTTCCCTTCCGATCCTCCGCGCACCGCCTTCGCCGGCGCCGATCTCCCGAACATCGTCACCGTCTTCCGCCGCCTCAATCTGGCGATTTTGCGCGAATATGGCATCCGTTCGAGCGTTTTTCCCAGCGCGCACGTCTCCTCCGCCTTCGCCTGCGCCTGGGGACTCCTCATCGCGATGCCAGATCGCAAACGCTTCGCATTCATCGTCGCCGCCTACGCCTTCTCCGTCGCGATCGCGACCATCTACGGCCGCTACCACTTCGCCGTCGACGCAGCAGCCGGACTCGCCGTCAGTTTCCTAGCCTTCGCCCCAGTGGTGCAGAGAAAATCGGATACAACCCCTGGCGTGAGCCAGGGGATTTAGCGTCAGCCAGGGGATTTGGTCGCAGGATCCTGAAAAAGTTCAGGTGTCCCGGACTCCCCCGGCTCCTCAATCCAAACCAACCGAATTCGGACGGGATGTTCCCGGGCATATTCCTCCTCCAGTTCAAGCAGTCTTCGCGTAAGCCCTGAACTCATATCTCCTCTCCCGGCCTGCGACTCGGTCGAGCCCCTTCCAAGACCCTCAGCCGCGCGTCGAACGTCTCGGTTTCAAGCATCCGCCGCTGGCTCTCGATGATCCTCGCCACAGACTCGCCTTCGTGCGCGCTCAATCGTCCCGCAGCCACCGCCCTAGTGACCGCCGAAATCGCCTCCATCAGATTCGCCGCCGTC
>PNAJ01000136.1:39018-50162 GCA_003170295.1 Bryobacterales bacterium
AAATGGTCGTCCTCTCATATGTTTCCAGGTCGTAACCCGTGCCCGCAGCGAATAGCAGTGCGATGATGTCTCATGATTCTCCCGCACACAAGTTCTCACGCCGCTCGAAAGAGAGGCGCCAGGCGTGAGCAGGAAATCACTCATTTGAGGAGAGATCGCTCGCGTTATTCCCGCGTTATTTTAACGCGAGCCATGAAAAAACTCATTTCCTCTTCCGGGTGGGGCGGACCCCCTGGTCNNGGTCCCCCTGGACCCGCTCTGGCCGACCACAGCCTGGGGAATTGTCACTCTGTGGTGAGCCAATTGGCAATCGGCCTTCCCTTGCTTCGACGCACACAAACCCACCGCACACGTGTATATTAACCCTAATATGAAGTTCTCTCTCCTCCCGCTCATCCCGGCGCTCCTCTGCGCGGCCGACACGAAACCCGAGCCGGTCAAAGTCCAGAAAGCGAATTACGAACTGGCCCAACGCTGGACCACCGCCAAAATCGGTAAGCTCGTCTTCGATACCCAAGTCACTCCCCACTGGCTCGAAGGCGACCGCTTCTGGTACAGCTACGAAACCAGTCATGGGCGCCAATTCCTGCTGGTCGACCCCGCCAAGAAGACCAAGACCCCGATCTTCGACGTCTCCAAGATGGCGGCGATGCTGACGCTCATCACTCGCACTCCTTACGATGCGCAGCACCTGCCGATCCGCACCATCAAGTTCGTCAAGAACGACACCGTGGTTCAGTTCGACCTGCAAGTAGAGAAGGACGCCGACATCAACGGCAAGCAGACCATCATCGGCGGCGAGCAGGAAGGCGACATGACACAGACCGCTACTGGGGTGAATCCGCAAGGTCGAGGCGGCCGCGGCGGCCCAGCGCCAAATCCGCGCATGCGCACTCTCTACTTCGAATATGAACTCGCCACCGCCAAGCTAACCCTCCCGCCCGAATTCACTCCGGAGCTGCGCAAGCCTGCCTGGGCGTCCATGTCCCCCGACGAGAAACTGATCGTCTTTGCACGCAAAAATAATCTTTATATGATGGACGCCGCCAACTACGCGCTGGGGCTAAAGAAGTCCGACGATCCGGCAATCAAAGAAACCCAGCTCACCACCGATGGCGAAGAGTATTTCGGCTACGCCCGCCGCATCAACGGAGCCGAGCGCGATCTGGAGCAGCAGCAACTTCAGGAAGGTGGACAAGGAGCGGCAGGGGCAGCCCAGCGCGACAAAACTGGCCGTGTCCCGCCCATCGTGATCGCCTGGTCGAAGGATTCGAAGAAGTTCTCCGTAGTCCGCCGCGACGAGCGCAAAGTATCCGACCTGTGGGTCATCCACACGCTGGAAAACCCTCGTCCGACACTCGAAACATATAAGTATGCTATGCCCGGTGATGTAAACGTTCCCCAGCCTCACATGGAGGTCTTCGATATAGCCGCAAAATCGCGCAAGGAGATGAAGATTGACCGTTTCAAAGACCAGTTCGCGCGCGTCTTAACTTCCCCCATAACGTCCCGCCAGCGCGAACGTCAACGCATGGAACCAACCTGGTTAGCCGACGGCTCCGACAAACTGTACTTCGAACGTCAAAGCCGCGATCTGCATAAGGTCGACATTTGTCTGGCTAACTCCGAAACCGGCGAGGTCACCACGCTGATCGAAGACCGCATGAATACATATATAGAGACCAAGCCTCTCCGTCTGTTGAACAATGGCGAGGAATTGCTCTATTGGTCGGAGCGCGATGGCTGGGGCCACTGGTATCTCTACGATGGTAAAGGCACCCTCAAGAACCAAATAACCTCCGGCGAATTCGTTACGGAAGCTATCGACAATATCGACGACAAAGCCCGCGTCATCACCTTCACCGCCGAAGGCCGGGAGCCGGGTGAGAATCCCTACTTCACGCACGCTTATAGCATCAAACTCGACGGCACTGGATTAAAGATGCTCGACCAGGGCGATACTTCGCACACGGTAGCTATGGCCGACGACGGCAAATACTTCGTCGACAACTCCTCCCGCGTCAATACCGTCCCGCATTCTGTCTTTTATGACCGCTCCGGCGCACTTAACTTAGACTTAGAAACCACCGACGTCTCGGCCTTGATGGATGGCGGCTTCAAAATGCCAGAGCCATTTTCGGTGAAAGCCGATGACGGAATCACAGACCTCTACGGAGTGATGTATAAACCTTTCGACTTCGACCCCAACAAAAAGTATCCAATCATTGCCTATGTCTACCCCGGTCCACAGACTGAGAGCGTCACTCAGGTCTTCACTCCGAAAAGCCCGAATGTCGGCTTAGCTCAGTTGGGCTTCATTGTTATCGAAGTCGGAAACCGTGGAGGCAACCCCCACCGCTCCAAGTGGTATCACACCTTCGGCTACGGCAATCTCCGCGATTACGGCTTAGCCGATAAAAAGGCCGCCATCGAACAATTGGCCCGCCGCAACTCTTTCATCGATATCGATAGAGTCGGCATCACCGGCCATTCCGGCGGAGGCTTCATGTCTGCCGCGGCCATGCTCCAGTATCCCGATTTTTTCAAAGTAGCCGTCAGCGAATCCGGCAACCACGAAAATAATGTGTATAACCAAACCTGGAGCGAAAAGCACCACGGCATCAAGGAAGTAGTCAACGAAAAGGACAGCTCCGTCAAGTTTGAATACAACATTGAAAAAAACTCCGAAATAGCCAGGAACTTAAAAGGCCACCTGATGTTAACTACCGGAGATATGGACGACAACGTCCACATGGCCAACACCATGCGCCTCGCCGACGCACTGATCAAAGCAAATAAACGCTTCGATCAATTCATCCTCCCCGGCCTGCGGCATAGCTACGTGGCAGAAGCGAGTTATTTCTTCTGGGTAAGAGCCGACTATTTTTGCAGATTCCTGTTAGGCGATTGGGACCAGCGAGTAGATATGACAGAAGTAGATCGAGAAGCCTCGCCAAGACCTCCAGCCGGCCCACGACGCGGAGCGGAGGACGATCGGAATCCGTGAACAATCAGCTTCCTGACCCGTCCCTGAAACACCGCCCGCCCGCGTTGTTCCCCGAGGACGCTCACCGCGGTCGCAATCGGATCTGCATCCAACCCGCGTCGCGCAACCACGGTCACCACAATCGCCGATGTGAACCCGAGCCCTGTCTTTGGATCGATGATATGCGAATATCGCACTCCTCCGATTTCGCGAAATTGTTCGGTATCGCCGGAGGTAGAAACCGCCGCGTTTCGCAGAAGAATTTCTCCGCCCGCAGGCTCCAGCCCAACTCGCCATCCCCGAGCACCAGGAGGAGCATCGCCAGCAACGATATCGCCGCTCACCGCAATCAAAGCCCGCGTCACGCCGAGGCCCCGCAGCGTTTTCAGAGCCTCATCCGCCGCATAACCTTTCGCGATCGCCCCGAGGTCAAGTTGCATCCCAGCAAGTTTCAACTCAGCAGTCCGACGCTTCTTATCCAACACCAAATTCCGCCACCCGACCCGAGCCATCGTCTCCGCATCCGGAGTTTTTCCAATCCTCCACAAATGCGTCACCGGCCCGATCGTCACATCGAAAGCCCCATCCGTCAGCGCCGAAAGCTTCTCGGAAGCTTCAAGCACGCGAAACAAATCCTCGCTGACATGCACCGCTTGACTGTGCGTGCGGCAGAGCCGATTCAGTTCACTTTCTGGCTTATAGTCCGAAAGCTTTTCATCCAGTTCCTTGATCCGGGCGAACGCCGCGCCGATCGGCAACGCGTCCCTAGCATAAATAGTTATGCGCACCAGCGTGCCCATGTGCGGTTCCACTGCTTCAAACCGCTCGGCGTGCAACACGCAAACGAAAAAGAACGCGCTAGTTATCCTTCTCAACGCCGCTGTTCCAATACTTGTACATCTCCTCCGCGCTGGGGATTTTTAAGGGGCGCACCAGCCGGAAACCGAGCCCCTGCGCGTCGGTTTCATACCAGACGCTTTTCGGCAGTTGGGGATCCTGCTCTTTCCAACTCGGATCGGAAGCCACGCGCGCACTGCATGTCAGCTGCTCCGCCGGATCCTGCCACGATCCTCCGCGAACGGCGTGCGGATACGGTTTTGTGGCCTGATTCCAGGGATTCGAAGCCGGCGAGTGCGCGTAAAAATCAGTCGAAAACTGATCGAGCGTCCACTCCATCACATTGCCGTGCATATCGTACAGACCCCACGGATTAGGGAGCTTTAAGCCTACTTTTTGGTACTCTCCACCGCTGTTTAAGGCGAAATAAGCGTAATTAAGGAGTTGCTTCGCATCATCGCCAAACGAATAAGCGGTCGCCGTGCCGGCGCGGCACGCGTATTCCCATTCTGCTTCGGTCGGCAGACGATAGAACAGATTCGTCTTTTGGCTGAGCCATTCCGCGTATTTATTCGCCGCATGCTGCGTCATGCTGATTGCCGGATAGCCTTCAATTCCCATCCCAAACGACATCTCGACATAAGGCCGCGTCGGGCGGCTGACCGCATCCACGCCTTCGTCTTTCGCGAACATGAACTGGCGATACTGGTCCCACGTCACTTCGTATTTATCCATCCAAAACGCATCGATGTGAACTTTATGCGGCGGGGCTTCCTCTTTATGATTCTCCGACCCCATGACGAAATTGCCTTGCGGTATAAGCGCCATGTTGCTGGGAGCAGGCGCTTTGTTGGCAGCGATCTTATCGTGAACGCGTCCCACGAACGCGCGCTCATCCGCGGGGAGGCGCATTCCTTCGAGCGTGATTCCGTTGGGCCATTTCGCACCCTCGCGAATCCAGTCGCGAATCGCATCGCGCTGAGCTTGGGTAAGTTTGGGCCCGGCGGGCGGCATCGTTCCAGATTCGACGGTCAGATAAAGAGGACTTTTTTCGGGCGCGCCCGGGACCACCACCCGCGACATCGCGACATTCGTTGTTAAACGCACCCCGCCCATTACTTTCACGCTGCTGTGGCAGGGAACACAACGCTCGATCAAAACCGGTGCGATCTTGTCCTCGAAATTCACTCCCGCCATCAAGAACAAAAACGGCAACATCATTAGAGCAATTTGGTGACACCTGGGAGCGGCATCACAGGCTTTGGCAGAGAGCCGTTCCAATCGACCTTTTCGGGGAAAATGCGCTCCTGAGAATTCAACGCTTGTTCCCACGTGACTTCGCGGCCGGTGTAGGCGGACATGCGGCCCATCATCGCGAGCAAAGTGCTGGTGGCCATACGTTCCCCGTTATTGATCGGCTGGCCTTTGCGAATCGATTGGAACATCATGTCGTGCTCGTATTGATACATGTCGTACTTCTGGCCTTCGAAAGTCCAATCTTTCGCGCCGGTGATTTTCGGCATCGGCGAGCGGCCAATGGTGCATGCGCCCTTGGTGCCTAGAATATAATCGGCGTTCTCATTCCAACAATTCTCGATCTGGCGCGACCCAAGAACCGCGCGCACATTGTTGGGATAGAGGTAATTCACTTCGAAGTGATCGTAGATATTGCCGTCTTCGGCCGGAATTTGCCGGCCACCCACGGCGACGCAACTGATTGGAGGCCGGTCGTTTTGCGACCATGCGATTTTATCGGCGCTGTGCACGGCCTGCTCGACTAAGCTATCGCCACAGAGCCATTGAAAGTTGTACCAGTTTTTGATTTGCCATTCGACATCGCTCATCCCGGCTGGACGAGCGCTCGCCGGAGGCATCGGCTTCACGGGGCCGGTATAATACGTCGCGTAATAAGCGACGATGTCGCCAATCGCGCCCGAATGAATCTGATCGAAGGTCGCGACAATATAGTTGCTATAGCGCCAGCAGAAGCCGGAGACCAGCGCAACATTCTTCTGCTTAGCGAGCTTCGCCGTTTCGAGCACGTCGCGCACTCCGAACGCGTCGACGGCGATGGGCTTCTCGCAGAACACGTGTTTTCCAGCCTCGATGCAGGCGCGCAGATGCGAGGGCCGGAATCCGGGAGGCGTGGCGAGAATGACGACGTCGACTCCACTGTCGATGAGTTTCTGATAAGCGTCGAGGCCGAGAAATACGTTCTTCGCTTCGACCTTGACCTTCGCGCCGTTGATCTTGCCGAGCTGTTCCAGGCAAGTGTCGATGCGATCCTGATAGACGTCGGCGACGGCGGTGAGCTCGGCGTAATCATCCGCCTTAAGAGCCTGCGAAGCGGCTCCGGTGCCACGGCCTCCGCATCCGACCAGACCGACTTTGATCGCGTTGGTCGATTGTCCACGCATCAGCGCAGGGAACCCGGCGGCGAGGGCGGCTGTAGTAGTCTTGAGGAAATTACGGCGGTTTTCTTGCTCCATTTTGTTAGTGTAGTGGGTTGGGGGCTGAAATGAAAACGTATACCGCTCGTACCCGCGAGCGCATCGAGGATCTGGAAGACGCGAGAGAGCTTGATGCCGCGATCATTCGGAATGGCGAAAAGCCACTCATCCCTTGGGATCAGGCTAAAAGCGAACTCGGCGTTACCTGAATTGCTCGCGTTTCGTATTAGGTCGTTTGTGCAACGCATTCCCGCCCTGGTCAGGGATGATGTATTGGGGCTTATGGTACTTTGATTTCCGATGCCACCGAGTCAATCCGACCAATCTCGCGGGAAGTACGTTCGCAATTTGGCTTGCTTCTTCGTGGTCCTGCTTTCATTCCTTCCAGCGGATGGCGCAGACCAATTGCCTCATTTGGTTTTCGGCCACAAAATCGGCGCGGGCTGGAAGCCCGAGGCGAACGAATGGATGAACTTCGTGGCGATCAGTTCCGACGGCTCGACCGTTGCGTCGAATGGAAACGTTCCAGGGAACAAGGACGGCGGAGTGGGGCTGTGGACTTTTCCTGCAGGAGAGTATCTCAGAAGTATTGCTGGCCGCGGGCCGTTAGCCCTCTCTATGGATTTCCGTTACCTCGCCACGCAGACCAGCGTTCTAGACCTGCAGACTGGCAAGTCAATTCTTAGGATTTCCAGCCAGCCGGATAGGTTTGGAAGTGCAGCAGTTTCCGCCACCAGCGAGTATGTTGCGCTTGCAAAGAGTCGGAGGGCGGCTAAAAACAAACTTGGGCAAATCTCCGTGCTGAGGATGCTGGACGCATCGGTGATGTCAAGTTTTTGTACTCGGTATACGGGGTCGCTGGCCTTCCATCCTGACGGTCACACCCTAGCTTCTGGTCACTGGAACAATGTGACCCTTTGGGATGTTCGAACGGGCGTAAGGCTGGCGCTCCTCATCGGTGTTCAACGACCCGTCGATGCCAACGGATACCAGCGCGACGGCAGGTATATGTGTGGAGTTGGATTCAGCCGTGACGGGAAGGTGCTCGCAGCCGGAAGCGATGACGGTGAACTTCAGGTTTGGGAGGTCGGAACAGGAAAGCTCTTACATTCCCTAAAGATCGGGTGGAGCGATGTGTCCAATCCGGCGTTTAGCCCGGACGGAAAACTTGTAGCGGCCGGAACCTACGCCGATGGGACCGTATCACTCGTTGACGTGCAGTCTGGGAAGATCCTTTCCCAAGTTCAAGTTTCGATGTTTGGCTGCGGCTCGGTCGCGTTCAGCCCGGATGGCAAATATCTGGTCACTCCCTCAAATGATGGGGGCCTCAATAACGGAAAACACGGGCGAGGCGGAACGATCCGTGTTTTTCGGGTGGCAGAGTAAGCCTCGCGCCCCGCGCGCTATTCCGGCTGAAATGCGGGCTTATCGGAGGTGGGGTCGTCCTTCCCCGACCATGTCTCTTAGAAGAGCTTTGGGAGGAGAGCAGGGCCTGCAATCGGGCTTGCACCGTCGGCGCTTGTTGCCTACTTAGCTAGAGTGCCGCAACTTGCGCTTAAGGCTCCCTAAATGAATAGGCCTGGACTCACGGAGAACATTTTCCCGAGTTTGCGGGCCTGCTCAATACTGATGGGGCGCTTACCGTTCAGTGCTTCATTCACGTGGCTCCGCTGGCCGAAGACAGGCAGCAGATCGGATGACGGTTTCGCGGAGTGCTCCATCAGGAATCGAAGACGTTCGCTGGGCGTTCCATCATCGGGAGGCAGACCGTTGCGCCGGTCGAAGTCTTCGATGAGCACTCCGAGTAAATCCATCAGTCGGTCTTCAGCCTTATTGCGGCGAGCCTTCCGGAGTAACTCTCCGAAGCGGGTGCGGATCGCGTCATATTGCGCATCGGTCTCGATCCTCGCGGGCAGAACGTCCACGAGCAGTTGTTCATATGCTGAAGGCGACATTTAGAAGGTCTTCCCGATTATATTCTCGTGCGTCAACACACGTTTTGGATCACCTCTCCCTGTGGTCGCGGCTCGGTAGAGCGGTGTCGGTCCGCATGCTTACGCATGGCGGTTCGGCTGGCAGGCGAAACCGCCTGCCCCACCCAGACGCAGAGCACGGCACTGCCGACGCGGCGCGCACGTGGACAATGGAAGGGCCGCCTAGAAGGCGGCTGCAGCCAGGATTGGCCGCCCTACAAGACCGGAGTATAATTATTCACCGGAATGACTCTGCCTGACGATTTTCAGCCGTATGCTTGCCCTCCTCATTTCTCCGTGATTACCAGCTATTTCAATCCCAATCATTACCGGACTAAGAGAACCAACTACGAGATTTTTCGCCGCAGCATGGAGGTGAGCGGGATTCCTTGCATTACGGTCGAATGCGTCTTTCCCGGCGCTCAACCGGACCTTGCCGAGTCGGTTCGGATCCATGCGAAAGACATCATGTGGCAGAAGGAACGGCTTTTAAACCTGGCGATCCGCCGTCTTCCTAGCGACTGCAAAATCGTGGCTTGGCTCGATTGTGACGTTCTGTTTGAAAACCCGGGCTGGGCTGTCGAGGCGGCTTTGGAACTGGAGCGCCACCAGGTTGTTCAATTGTTTTCCGACGTCGTGCGGTTGCCGCCAGGCTCGCTCTGGGGCACGGCGGGCGTCGATCAGTGGGCTGGTTTTGGATCGGTGCTGAAGCGCACTCCAAACCTGTTGCTTCAGGGCGATTTTGCCCGCCATGGGCACACTGGCTTCGCTTGGACCGCCCGGCGGGAGCTGCTGGCGCGGCACGGACTTTATGATTCCTGCATCGCGGGGAGCGGGGATCACATGATGGCGCACGCGTTCGCGGGGGACTGGAACGGAGGGTGTATCGATCGGATCGTTGGAAGTCGCAATGAACATCGAACGCATTTCGAGAAATGGGCCCGGAGCATTTACAAGGAGGTTCGAGCCCGGGTATCCGTGGTTGACGGGACGCTCTTTCACCTGTGGCACGGGGATGCGGACAAGCGCCGTTACGTGCTGCGCAATCGCGAGCTTGCCTCGTTTGCTTTCGATCCTCACACTGATTTGCGCATTGGCGATTCGGGAGCGTGGGATTGGGCCAGCGGAAAGATCGACATGCACGCCTGGGCGGTGGAGTACTTCGGCCTGCGCTGCGAGGATGGCGCGCCCGCGACATAGAAGATCAAAAATATGGCACAAGACGACACAATCCAAAACATCATTGAACGCATCGAGAGCGCGCGCGACATCGAGGAGTACTTCAACCAGCGGGCTTCCATCGGCGTCGCAAAGACGAAGGGGCCGCGAGTTCCGAATGACGACTCCATCGACGATTCATCGGACGATAGTTAGTGTAGTGCTTTGGTCAGCTCAGCCGAAGAGCCGGACCAGGGGGTCCGGCGCGGACGAGGGCGTCCGCCCCACATACTACTTCACTGGTCGTCGGGAGCCGTCGATGGTTCGATAACGGCGCGGCGGTTGGGCGAGTTGGAAGAAAGCCGTCAGATCGTTATTCGCTCGCGCATCCGCGAAGTTTAGCGCGCCTTCGGGAATACCGGAGTTATGCTCGACAAACCGGAGAATGCTGCCGAAGTCGAGGCGCTGGACCGCACACCTTATTCAACTCCGTACGGATTCCATAGTTTCGCAATCAGGATGGCTAACCGAACAATCCAAAAAAGTTCTAGTCCCAACGATTGCCGCCCGTGGAGTACGGAAACGGGGCTGGTTCAGTACGGACGGTTCTGCTCGAATTCAGGCCGACCGATCACACTCCATTCATGAATTCTAAAATATTCAAAACGCTTCTCTCAGGTTGCGTCCTGGCGGTTGCTCCTTGCGCCTGGGCGTCAACTTCTTACGTCTTCAATAGTCCGACTGGCGCTCTCGGCCATTCGCAGACTTATACGAGCAATGGCATCACCATCACCGCTTATGGATTCGCCAATGGGGGCGGGAGTCTGGACTTGTTCGGCAAGAACGACGCCGGCGATGAGAAAGGATTGGGCTTAAACGGCACTTCGGACAATGAAATCCTCACGACCGACTTCGTCCAGTTAGATCTCACCAACCTCCTGGCGACACATCCGGGGACGATCACGATGTCTATCAACAGTGTCCAAACGGGAGAAGGATGGAATATCTACGAATCGAAAACTCTGGCAACCCTCGGCACATTGTTGCAGTCGGGGACGACAGAGACACCCTTCACGCTAAATCCCCTTCTGAGCGGCTACGATTTTGTAAGCGTACAGGCAAGTGCGTTCAACGTACTCCTCGGCACTCTGGCGACCCAGGGTTCCTCGGTTCCCGAGCCGGGTACTGCGGCGATTCTCGGCGTAGGCCTGCTGGCGCTTGGATCGATCGCACGGCGGGTCCGTCGCGGCTAAACTAATAGGCCAGAATCCGATCGGCTTCCTGGACGATATTGTCGACTTGCGGCAGGATCTCATTTTCCAGTTGCGGGTGATAGCCGACCCAGGTATCGAGGGCGGCGACGCGGCCGATGGGGGCGTCCAGGGAACTGAACAGCTCGCTCGAAATGCGGGCGGAAATTTCCGCGCCGTATCCCCACGACAGGCAGTCTTCGTGCACGATCATCACGCGACTCGTTTTCTGGACTGACGCGCGGATCGATTCCCAATCGTAGGGAGAGAGCGAGCGGAGATCGATCACTTCAATCGTCGTGCCCGGATTCCGCTGTTCGACTTGAAGCACGGCTTGCATTGATTTCTGGACCAGCGCGCCGTACGTGATAATCGTCACATTTGCGCCTGTTTTGGCGATTTTTGCCTTGCCGAAGGGAATGGTGTAATCGGGACCGGGATGTGGCGAGCGATTATAGGGCTCGCGATAGAGGCGCTTGTGTTCGAGGAA
>PNAJ01000105.1 GCA_003170295.1 Bryobacterales bacterium
CGATAGAATCCTTCTCATTATCGTCCGGCGGCAAGCGGGCTTGGTCATCCAGCTTACTCTGTGCGGAGGATCTGCATGATGTCGAAACGTGAAACCGGGCGAGTAGCCGTCCAAATTGCTACCGCTCCGATCATGGCGATGAATAGAACAGATGCCGCGCAGGTTGTCGCAGTGACGGATCTCGCGCCTTCGACCAGGCTTTCGAGGAAGCGTTCGATAAGCACGGCGCCCGCGACTCCCGGAATAGCTCCCGCTGCGATTGTGATTAAGCCTTGCCGCAACAGGATCGCACGTAGCCGGACTGGAGTGCTGCCGAGAGCCATCCGTATGCCCATTTCTTGGGTTCTTTGACCGACTGTATATGCAACGATGCCGTAAATGCCAATCACCGCGAGCAGTAATGCAAACGTGGCGAAAGAAAAGATCGCGGTGCTATAAAATTGTGGCCGCGCGAGGGCGTCGTCCAACCGCTGCTCCATCGTTTTTGCACCGAACACGGGCACTTGCGGGTCCACCGAACGGATTGCGTCACGGACCATAGCAAGGTGATCTTCTGCGCGTCCGTCGACACTGGCCACGAAGGTCGAGAAAAAACCGCCAGGCGAGTGGGAGGGAATAAAGATCTGCCTGGAGTTTGCACCGTCCACCATATAGTCCATTCGCTGGACGACGCCAATAATTTTCCACGCAGAATTTCTGCCTGTCGTTTCACGCCCCACTGCATCGGCGGGTAGTCCAAATTCTCTCGCAAACTGCTCATTGACGATGGCAACTTTAGCATCGTTTTGTATTTCCGCATCGGTGAATTCTCGTCCGTACAGCATGTGTCCGCCCATGGTTCGGAAATACTCTGGTAATACCGGAACGACCATGGAGTTCTCCCTGGCTGGACGGCCGTTCATCGGCCATCGTCCTCCAATGAAACCTGTGGAATAAAGCGGAAGGAACTCGGTTGCGCTGGCGCTGCGAACTCCAGGGAGCCGGCGGACGCGGACCAGCGCTTCTTGGAAATAGAGAAGCGGACGATCACCGAGCTGGTGGGTGGTTCCTTCGAGCGATACGTTGATCGTGACCAAACCGTGCAAGTCAAAACCACGATCGGTTCGCAGTAGATTGACAAAGGCGCGACCTACCGAAACCGAAGCCGCAAGAAGTACGATCGTAAGCATGATTTGCGCGGCGGCCAACGTTTCGCGAATCAGCCGAGAGCCACTGACCCCGCCGGGAGCGTGGGTTCCGAACTTGCGGATGCGCCCGGCATATAACGACGGAAAGAGGCCAAAAATAAGCCCGGTGAGGATCGAAACGGCAATAGCGAAACCGAGCACTCGACTATCAAGAATCGAGTAGGACTGTGACGAAAGCGGCGCGGGTTGTAGTCTTGCGGCCAGGGAAGTAGTCCAGAACGCGACGACAAACCCGGCCGCGGACGCAACCGCCGAAAGCAGCATGCATTCGGTCAACAGTTGTTGCGAAAGGCGCGCGCGGCTTGCGCCCAACGCGGACCGTATGGAAAGCTCTGTCGCTCGCTCCGCGGTGCGTGCAATCAAAAGGCTTGCCACGTTGGTGCATGCGATCAGCAGGATAAGGACGACGCCTGCCATCAACATCAGAGACGCCTTCTTCGTCGGGCCTGCAAGGTCGTCCTGCAACCCAGTCATCCGTGGCGGATGCTTCATCTTTTCGATATTGAAACTCGGCGCAAGCCGCGCGAATTCGGCAGTGTATGCTTCCCGCGCCTGCGGCCATGTAATCCCCGGTTTCAACCGAGCGATGGTTTCCCAGCCATTGTTGCCAGGAGAAAGCACCGCAGGCTTCCAGAGTACAGTGCTCGCTGGATAGTCGAAACTAGGCGGCGCGACTCCGATTACCGTAAGAGGCGTTCCGTCCACCCGGATTGTGGAGCCCAGCGCTCGTGGGTCGCCGCCGAAGAGCTGCTGCCACAATCCATAGCCGATCACCGCAACCCGATCGCGTCCAGGCGTATCTTCGCCCGGCGCGAATCCTCGTCCAAGCACCGTCTGCGTGCCAAGTAGCGAGAAAAAATTTGAGGACGCTTGCGAGGCATGTGCCCTTAGCGACTCCCGGGGTCCACCGAGATTCACATCCTTCTGCTCGACGAGCGTGGCGTCGGCAAGGTAGGTGCTCTTTTGGCGCCAATCGTGAAACTCCCCGGCGCTGCCATGTGGCAGCCACCAGGATTCCCGCAGCGATGCCAACCGTCCGGGATTCTGAAAAGGCAGCGAACGAAGGAGCAGCGCATTAACCACGCTGAAGACGCCGGTGTTCGCGCCAATGCCGATTGCCAGCGCGAGGATCACGAATCCGGTGTGCCAGGGTCGGCGAACCCACATGCGGACGGTGTGCCGGGCATCCTTCGTCACTTCGCGAGCAAGCGTGATGAAAACAGTCGCGGCGTTCATAGCCGCCATAATAAACGATTTCCTGGTGGTGCCGACCATCAGGCGCGCAGGACGATTCGGGTCGAAGTGACCACGGGTTCAATGTTTCTATTAGACGAGAGAGGATGTGGCGTCTAAAGCATCGCGCCGCGCTAGATCTCGCCTGCAGCGCCAGATGTGGCGCATTGAACTAAGCCGCTAA
>PNAJ01000008.1 GCA_003170295.1 Bryobacterales bacterium
TAGAATCCTTTTCATTATCGGCACTCGTGGACGCAGATTGCGCACTTGGCACTCAGTGCCGGTGAGAAAGGCCTTCGATCGGCGAGATGCGCGCCGCGCGGTCGGATGGCAACAGACAGGCTAGCATCGAAACAAACGCCATCGCTGCGGCAGCTCCGGCAAGAACCGGAATGTGCATCGGCGGAACATGGAACAGGAGGCTCCTCATGGCTCGGCCAGCCAGCCACGCTCCGGCGACGCCAAGGGCGGTGCCGGCCGCAAGGAGGCGCAGCGCAAGAGCCAGAAACTGACCCCGGATCTGCCGGGGCAGTGCGCCGAGCGCCACGCGCACACCGATCTCGCCACGACGCAGCGACACTGCATAACTCAAAACGCCGTACGTGCCAAGGGCGGTAAGCAGCATGGCGATCATGGAGAACAAGGCCGTCAGCAGCGCCGGGGAACGCTGGGCGATCAGGCTGCTCCCGATGCGGGCGTCCATGGATCGCACGTCGCTCATCGGCAAGCGGGGGTCGATTTGCCGGACGACCTTCTGCAGCGTGAGGCTCAGAGACTCCGGCGGAAGAACGGTGCGCACCACTACAAACAGGCTATCGTCGGTTCGCAAGGCGTAAGGATAGTAAACCGCGCCTTGCGCGATCTCGTCGGTCAGACCGACTTGTTTTACCGAGCCGACTACGCCGACCACGGTGAACGCATCGGAGTCCTTTGTCGCGGCCGATCCCTCAAAAAGGTGTTGACCGAGAGCGCTCTGATTCGGCCAATAGTAGCGCGCGAAGTCGTCATCCACGACGCACACCCTCTCTCCGCGCCGCGAATTGTCAGCGGTCAGGAAACGTCCCTCTTGTAACGAGAAGCCCATCGCCCGGAAATAATCGCCATCCACCCCATACGCGTAATGTCCTCGCGGCGACTCCCCGGGCCGCCGGACATGGCCCTTGACGGTAGCTGCGCTCTTGCCGCTGTTGCCGCTGAGGGGCACGTTGTTCACCAATCCGACTTCCGAGACTCCTGGTTGATGGGCGATTTCGCTGAGCAGCTTCTCGTTGAACGTCAGCCGGGCAGACCAGCTCGGGTACGCGCTCCAGGGCAAGGAAATCTGGCCGGTGAGAACATGATCCGGGCGGAACCCCGGCGATACAGACATCGCGCGCTCCAGGCTGAGGCCGAGTAATCCTGCCCCGGACAACAAAACGAAAGCCAGCGCAATCTGCGCCACCACGAAGCCGTGACGCAATGTTTGTGCGGCCCGGCTCGCCGTTCCCCCGCGCGATTCCGATTGAAGGGCCTTGGCAAGATGACCGCGCAAGGCGAACCACGCGACCGGCAGCGCGAGGACGATTCCCAACGCAGCGGCCCCGAGAAAGGCAACCGCTGCCAATCGCCCGTCGAAGGCGATCTGGCTCCCTAAAGGAAGCCGGTCGGCGCCGAACACGGCCAGGAAGCGGATCGCCGCGGCGCCGGCGGCCAGCCCCAGGACTCCGCCTGCCAGTGTGAGCATCGTCGTTTCGATGATCACCTCGCTGACGACGTGCAGCCGGCTCGCGCCCAGGGCCTGCCGAACAGCCGTTTCTTTCGCGCGGCCGTTGGCGCGGATCAACATCAGATTTATCAGGTTGACCGCACCGATGAGCAACAGCGTGAGCGATCCGGCCTGCAACAGCAGCAATACGGGACGAACGCTCGCCACATGATCGGAGTGCAGTGGTACGACCAGGGTTCGAAAGCCGGCATCAGCCAGCATTTTCGCCTCTGGATCATCCTTTTCGAGCGTGGCATTCTGCGCGTCGATCTGTGCCTGCGCTTGGCTGAGAGTCGCGCCTGGCCTCAGGTGAGCAATCATCTGCCTGGAATTTCCTCCGCTGTACCGCTCAGAAGGGGCGCGCTGCTCAGGCCGCGACGAGTAAGGGAAATAGAGCTCCGCTTGCGACGACAGGAAGCGGAAGCCCTGCGGCAGGACACCGACGACGGTGACCGGAACTCCGTCCCTTCGGATCTGCTTGCCAATCACGTGAGGATCCGCGTCGAAGTGTTCACGCCAGTACCGGTCGGTGAGAATGACAACCCCATCCGTTTGCACTGAGGTTTCTTCTTCCAGGAATCCGCGCCCCATCCGCAGATCCACTCCGAGCGTCGGGAAAAACTCCGGGGAGACCCGGGCTACCGGCACGCGCTCCGTTGAGCCTGCCTCACCCACGACCGCCGTGTCGAAGCGATAGAGCGCCACGCCGTTGAAAGCGGGGATCCGGCCGCGGCGCTCGTAATAATTGGTGATTGAGGAACCGTCGCGTTCGACTCCCGCCTTCGGGTAGGTGTTGAACAGCGTGACCAGGCCACCGGCATTCGGAAAGGGGAGCGGGCGCAGGAGGACAGAGTCGATCACCGCGAAGATGGTGAGATTGGCGCCCAGGCAAATGGCCAGAGTCAAGAGCCCGGTGATCGTGAAGCCGGGTGACTTTCGCAACAAGCGGGCCGCGTAACGGCTCTGCCGGACAAGTTCGTCGAAGAAGCGCAGACCACGCGCTTCGCGACATTCTTCCCGAACCGTGTTCATGGCGCCGAACTCGATGCGAGCCCGCCGAGCCGCTTCCCGCGGATCGACGCCCGACCGGATCAGGTCGTCGGTGAATTGCTCGATGTGCGATCGCAACTCCTCGCCCATCCCCTGTTCGAAATCGTCCCGAGCCGTAAGCGCGCGGAAGAGAGAGCGAATACGCCTGAGCATCTCAAATCTCCTCGGGAACGGTATTCAAGGCCGCAGTCATCGCCGTCGCCAGTCGGTTCCAGCCAGCCGTTTCTTCGCGCAGCCGGCGCCGGCCGATGGCGGTGAGCGTGTAGTACTTCGCCCGGCGATTGTTCTCGCTCTGGCCCCATTCCGATGCGATCAACCCCTGGTGTTCCAACCGGTACAGCGCCGGATACAACGACCCCTGCGGAATATCGAGAGCTCCTCCGGAGATTTGCTTGATCCGCAGCAACACGCCGTAGCCGTGCAACTGCTCCAGCGAAATCGCCTTGAGGATCAGCATATCCAGAGTACCGGGCAGCAGATCCGCGTTCTTGGCCAAGACGCATCCTCCTAGTTTACCTAGGAGTAGTATGACACACTCTCCTAGTTGCGCAAAGGGGGAATAACAAAAGGTGTCGATGCTCTAACCCGAAGAGAAATGCGCGGCTCCGGTCAGGAGTGCCGACCGCGATTGGAGGACCCTGTTATCAAGCATTGAACAAAGCCTTCG
>PNAJ01000135.1 GCA_003170295.1 Bryobacterales bacterium
TCTCAGCAGAGGGGTGCAGCGCACGGATTTCTCACTTTGTTCCCGACATGCCTTGCACGGCGATTTTTCGTGGACGCCCTGGTCGACCCGCTGTTAGTCGCCTCCCAAGGTACTGTTCGAGTTCCGCCACAAACTCCGCAGATCCCAGCGGACGCCCCCCGATAGGTTGCCTCTCGGATCTCCGCCGCGCCGTCGCTTCCGGACTCGAGAATTGCCGCCCACTCCCCGGCGGTCCAACAGCGGTCCCAGTCCGTAAACGTAACCAGCTCCATACCTTGTCCCGATCGATCCCCCATCGCGTGCGCCCGAGCGCTGCTCCAATCATATTCCTGGGCCCGCGCAACCATCCCTGCCCGCACGGGATTCAGCTCGACATACCGCATGACGACCGCCAGTTGAGCCGGGTCCACGGCACAGGAGTAGTAGCGCGATTGCCACAGATGCCCGCTGGTGCGCTCAATCGCGTTGCGGAATTGCGAGTAGCGCATGGTCACCTCCCGCATCAGCTTGGCCATTCGTCATCAGGCAATAGCCGAGCACCTCCACGCCGCGGAGCGCCGCATATTGTTGCAGAAGGCCGAGATAGACCTGGCGGTCGGTGCCGGTGAAGAAGATGTCTCGCTTGGCATTGCCGCGCTGGGTGATGTGGTACGGACACTGGCGGATTACGACCCGTGCGAATCTAGGCATGAAAAGAAAGGTGCTGGGGTCGCCCAGGATTCTCAGGGAATCTGAGAAATCTCCGTCTGTCCCGGTTTGTTTGTTCGGTTTGTTCGGTTTGTTGTTCCGGTTTGTTCGGTTTGTTGTGCGAATCGAGGCATGAAGGGAAGTCGTGGGGGTCGCCCAGGATTCTCAGGAAATCCGAGAAATCTCCGCCTGTCCCGGTTTGTTCGGTTTAGTAATGCTAACAAATTCGCTTTAGCGCTCCGAGCCAGATACTCTTTCTTCGCGGCCTCCGCCGGTTCGGGCCGCTGAGGCTCGCCATGGGCGATGAGCAATTGGTGTAACCGTTCGAGGTCGCCGAGATGCTGAAGAGGTGCTTGCGGCGCTGGAGGATCTTCTCTGGCTTCGAACGCTCGGGCGGCCGCCACCGCTCGAACCTCGAACCATACGCAACGCCGCCTGTGCCATCCCTGTTCCTTGTTTCTCCTGGCCGCCAGAACCAGACAGGCAATCAGGCCCGCGGCGAATAGATAGGCTAAGGATAATTGCATCATCACCTTTCCCTTATCGGCAAAAAGCGATATTTCTTTAAATATATTTCGTTAAATATGTCGTAATTGTTGAAGTGTTCCGGTTTTATTTTCCGTTTCCTGGAGCTTTTCCTGGAAGTGGCGCACGTTGAAATCCGGATATTCCTCCCGGAAAACCGGGAAAACCGGGACAGACGGAGATTTCTCACTTTGTTGCCGACATGGTTTGCACGGCGATTTTTCGTGGATGCCCTGGTCGACCCGGTGTTAGTCGCCGCCCCAGATACCTCGTAGGTGGTCGGCGGAGAAAGGCGGATAGGAGGGAAAAGAATCTGAGAAATCTCCGTCTGTCCCGGTTTGTTCAAAACCTCCTTCGGCAAGCCGAAGAGGGGTCGCGGGCATGACTGGCTGAACCGGACAGATCATGTGTGAATCAAACCGGACAGATTGACTAACTACGAACACCGGGTGATTTTGCCTTGTCAACGTCTTTTTAGTAGCCGCCGGCTAAAGCCGACGCAGCCAACGAGGCCACCCCACGAGAAGCGCAATGCGGCCGCTCAAGCAGTTCGAAATGGTTCTTCAGCCGGACTGTGCGTGATATGATTTTGGCGGGCATGTTTCGTATTTTTCTCGGGCTGGCGATGGCGGTTTGCGCGTTTGCTCAGTACCGGCGAGGGGTCGATATTTCCGGCGCTGAGTTCGGAAGTAGCTCTATTCCTGGCACGCTGGGACACGATTACACTTTCGAAAGTGAAGCCACATTTCAGTATTTCGGGAACAAAGGGCTCGGGCTGATGCGGTTCGCGGTGCTGTGGGAACGGCTGCAGCCTACTCCTAGTGGACCGCTCGATTCTACTTATCTGGCCAATCTGAAGCAGGTGATTGGGTGGGTAAAGGCGCACGGGGGCAGCATCATCCTCGACATCCACAACTATGGGCGGTATAGCTTCAACTCCGGCAGCGGCCTCGAACCTTACATCATCGACAACGCCGGCGCCGACGGCACGATCAAGATTTCGCGCAATGATTTGGCTGACCTTTGGCGGCGGTTGTCTAGCGAATTTAAGTTCGAGGGCACCGTCTATGCCTACGACCTGATGAACGAGCCGCACGACATGGCCGGCGGGAATTGGAAAACCATTTCGCAAGCCGCCGTCGACGCGATTCGTGCGAATCAGGACGACAAGCTGATTCTGGTGCCGGGCGATTCCTGGTCTAGCGGGAACCGCTGGCCGCAAGTCAACGGGGCCACGTCCTGGATTCAGGATCCTGCCAACAACTTTGCGTACGAGGCTCACGTTTATTTCGACAGCGATGAGAGCGGCACCTATGCGAAGACTTACGACGCCGAGCTCGCCGCCAATCCGAACCTTGCGACGGTGGGGCAGACTCGCGTGTCCCATTTCATTTCGTGGTGCGCGACTAATAAGGTTCGGGGCATCGTGGATGAATACGGCATCCCTGGCAATGAGCCGCGGTGGAATACGGTGCTCGACAATTTTTTTACCGCGCTTGATGCCGCTGAGATGGATGGGGCTTATTGGGCGGCGGGCGAATGGTGGGGCAGCTATCCGCTCTCGGTGCAACCCGCCAATAATTTCACGGTGGACCGTCCGCAGTTGCCGGAGCTGCTGGCTCATTCGGGCGGTGGCTATTTGACGGCGCTTTCGGCGGCATCGGTCAGCGTGGCGCGCGCGACATCGGGATCGCTGGTGACTCTTTATGGGTCGGGATTTACGGACCAGACGGCGGTGCCGCCCTCCGCTCCCTATCCACCATCGTTGGGGAACGTCAGTGTGCAGTTCACCGACTCGAGTGGGGCCACTGCGGCGGCGGGTCTGGTCTATATTTCGCCGAGCCAGATCAACCTCCAAATGCCTGCGGGCCTGGCTCCCGGACGCGCTACGATTACGGTCGTCACTGATGGGAGCACGCGGGCGTCGGGCGGTATTCAAGTCGCTGCGGCTGGTCCAGGGATCTTCACGGCGAACTCCGCCGGCTACGGGCTCGCGGCGGCGCAGGTGATTCGCGTCGGCGCGGGCGGCGCGCTGACTTATGAACCGGTCGTGAGTTATGATCCGGTGCAGAAGGCGTTCATCCCGGTGCCCATTCAGTTTGGCGCGGCGACCGATCAGTTGATCCTGGTGCTGTATGGCACGGGCATCGGTGGAAGCGCTTCCGCCCAAATTGCCGGAACTGCGCTGCCGGTTGCCTACGCGGGTCCACAAGGACAATATCCGGGGCTCGATCAGGTGAATATTCCGCTTCCTCGGACGCTGGCGGGGTTGGGGATGGTGATCGTCAGCTTGACTGCGTCCGGTGTCGCTGCCAACGCCGTCCAGATCGCTTTCCAATAAGCTAAAGATCGCGTGCCGACACTCCGATGGAGTAGGTAGGCACCCGTGCAAACTCAGCTTACCGAATCACTTCTCGCGCTCTCAAGACAACAAAATCCGGTCGTGATCATCGGCGGAGGGCCTGCGGGATTGAGCGCGGCTTACGAGCTGGCGAACGCGGGTGTGCGATCGACCGTGCTGGAGGCGGGTAGTGTAGTGGGAGGGATCTCTCGCACGGTCGAATATAAAGGCTACCTGTTCGACATTGGGGGGCATCGTTTTTTCACCAAAGTGAAGCTGGTGCGCAAGATGTGGGAGCAGATCCTGGGCGAGGATTTTCTGAGCCGTCCGAGGATGTCGCGGATTTTCTACAAGAACACGTTCTTCGCGTATCCTTTGGAGCCGATGAACGCGCTGCGGGGGCTGGGGCTGATCGAATCGGCTCGGTGCGGGTTCAGTTTCCTGAGCGCGCAGCTGTTTCCAACCAAGCCGGAGGACGATTTCGCTACTTGGGTATCGAATCGCTTCGGGAGACGGCTTTTTAAGATATTTTTCGAGTCGTATACCGAAAAGGTCTGGGGCATGCCGTGCACCAAGCTGAGCGCGGAATGGGGCGCGCAGAGGATCAAGGGGCTGTCGCTGTGGTCGGCGGTGGTAAACGCGTTTCAATCGAAGAAAAAGACTACGCACACAACCCTCATCGATAGGTTTCACTATCCGCGCAAAGGTCCTGGAATGATGTGGGAAAAGGCTCGCGCGATTGTGCAGGAGCGGGGGGCTCTTGTGGAGTTTGACGCGCCGGTCGAGAAGATTTTCTGGGAACCGGGGCGGGTCACGGGAGTGCAGGCGGGCGGGCAATATTATCGGGCGGATCATGTGATCAGCAGCATGCCGATCAAGGATCTGATCAAGTGCCTGGACCCAGCGCCTCCGGAATCGACCGCGAAGGCGGCCGACGATTTTCATTATCGCGATTTTCTGACGGTCGCGCTGGTGGTGAAATCGAAAACACTGTTCCCCGACAATTGGATCTACGTGCATGATTCCAGAGTGAAGGTGGGGCGCATCCAGAATTATAAGAACTGGAGTCCGGAGATGGTTCCCGACGAGAACATGACCTGCCTGGGCCTGGAATACTTTTGTTTTGAGGGGGATAACCTCTGGAACATGAAGGACGAAGAGCTGGTCGCGCTGGGGATTCGGGAGACGGCGAAGCTTGGACTGGTGCGCGAGGATCAGGTGGTGGACGGGACGGTGGTGCGGGTGCCGAAGGCTTATCCGGTGTACGACGAATCGTACCCGAGGGGGGTCGCGGCGATTCGCGCGTTTCTAGAAATGGTTCCGAATCTGCAACTTGTCGGGCGAAATGGGATGCATCGCTATAATAATCAGGATCATTCGATGCTGACGGGAGTGCTGGCGGCTCGGAACATAATGGGCGGGCATTACGATCTGTGGCAGGTGAATGCGGACGCAGAGTATCACGAGGCGGGAGCGGAGACGGACGACTTCAAAGAGCTCGACAAGACGCAGCCTTTGGTGCCGACGGCGATTGGGTGAGCTACTGCGGCGTTTTGCCCAGTTCCTCAAATTGATTGATTTTCACGATGCCTCCATCGGGGAAAACGGCGCGGATCTCCAGAGTGCCACCCATGGCTTTTATATAGCTGGCCAGGGTGCTGACATACATGTCGGTGCGGCGCTCCATTTTTGAGATGTCTCCTTGCTTGAGTCCGAGGACCTGGGCGAGATTCTCCTGCGTCAGCTCACGGGCGTTGCGGAGGCGGTGGAGGGGCATCTCCGCGATCATCCGGCGGTACTCCCGCTCACTTTCCGCTAATGCCTCGGGGGACATCTTGGCTTCCAGCTCACTGAATTTTCGGGCCATGTTCAGACTCCTTTCTCAACTCGGATAAATGCTCCCTAAAGATCCGATCGGCGATGGGCACATTGATTTCATACCAGCGGTCTTTCCCAGTTTTATCGCCGCCGATCAGCAGAATAGCAGCGCGCTGTGGATTGAAGGCGTATAGCACACGAAACGGTCTTCCCTGGCACTGTACGCGAAGTTCACGCATTTCAGAATACGCCGACCCTTTTACTTTCGAGCTATGCGGAAATTCCAAGATGGCGCCAAGATCCCGTAATAAAAGCACGGAGGCGCGTAGTTTCGTCTGTTGTATCTCAGTGAGCCCTTCCCACCATTCGTTGAACTCGTCTGTGTATTCTACTTCCCAACTCACTATCATAGCTTAGAAGCAATATGGCTGTGCGGCCATCTCAAATTTGGTGTATCTATATAAAATGCCTTGTGAATCCGCCAAAGAACTCTTTCGCCACGCCTTAGCGACGCTTGCTTACCGCGGAGGGAAAGCAGTGCGCGGGACGCCGGACGGTTTTTCCGATTTTCGCATTGCGCCGGGCTCGCGGTCGGCAGGGGAGATTCTGGCGCACATCGGCGATCTGCTCGATTGGGCGCTGATTATGGCGAAAGACAAGCACGTGTGGCATGAGTCGGCTCCGCAGGCGTGGACTAAAGATGTAGAACGGTTTTTCACGGCTCTGGCGGCGTTCGACGCTTTTATTGTCAGCGATGCGCCTTTGCAAGCTCCGCTCGAGCGGCTGCTGCAAGGGCCGGTGGCGGACGCGCTGACGCACGTCGGGCAGATTGCGATGATGCGGCGGCTGGCGGAGGCTCCTTTGAAGGGCGAAAACTACTTTAAGGCCGATATCGCCGTCGGGCGAATCATTTTTGAATAACCCTAAACTTCGACCCGCTCCGTACTATTCGAGCTAAAGCTTCCCCACATCCCGGCCGATTACCCAATTGGGACTATGTGTCTCCTAGTTCTACTACGCGGACTAGGAAAGATTGGTTTGCAGGGAGGGTCGTTGAGCCGTATGAATCGAGCTAAGTGGCTTATTTTAATATTGTTGGTCTCCTGTGGAGGAGCTTGGGCTCAAAATGTCAGCAGCGTCATGGTCGGGACGACGCCAATCGGCGCGGCGTACTCGGTTGACGGTGTGTCTTTTTTATCGACCCAAACGTTCTTATGGCCGCAAGGCAGTAAGCATATCATCCAGTTTCCGTTCACGACAGACTTGCTGGGCAATTCGACCGGGTATCAGCAGTCGAACGACGGCTCGGTCCGGTTCAGTTTTGGAGGATGGGCAGCTAACGGAGCGACTCTTGCAGGAGGCTCTGCGGTGGTGACGATCACGGCAGACCCGAGTATCAATTCGGTGATCGCCACCCTGACGGAGATGTTTCAGGCAACGGTGTCGTTCCCCAACAGCGGTTCGACGACGTGCGCGGCTGGGCCTGGAAATCCGGCGGGGTCGGGATTGCTGGCTGGCGTGGTCTATTTCAACGGCGCCTGCGTCTCGACGACCACGACCACGTTTGTGCCGGCAGGACCGGTTCCGTTAGTGGCGTTTCCCTACCCCGGTTGGGTGTTTTACGGTTGGCAGGTCAACAACGTTTTTCTGCCAGCATCGCTGGGTTCCTACAATCTCACCGGTGGGGCGACGTTTACGCCTCTGTTCTCGATCGCGAAACGGGTCCACTTCATGACGAATCCGCCGGGGCTCCAAGTGCTAGTGGATCGCGCACAAATACCGACGCCGCTGGTTCCTTCAAACAACGGCGCATTTTGTACGCCGTCGTATACGCAGCTTCCGCCGTCGCCCCCGGCTGGATTCCCGGCCTTGTGCATTGGCGATTTCGATTTTCTCCCCGGTAGTAAACATACCATCGGCGCTAACACCCCTCAGAAGGATGCCGTGGGCAACTACTGGGTGTTTGAAGGATTCACGAATGGCAACGGGCAGAACTCGACCTACATTCCGGATAACGGGACCAACACCGCCGCAACTGTGACGGCGAACTTCGTTCCCGGAGTGCAAGTGTCGCTGCTCACAAATCAGCCGGGTCTCCAATTGACAGTCGACGGCCGCACGAACTGGCAGGGCTACAATTTCGTATGGGGCCAGGGCGAGACGCATACCATCAGTGCGCCGGCCACGCAGGTGGATTCCAAGGGCAGGACCTGGACGTTCGTGAGCTGGTCCAATGGCGGAGCGGCGACGCAGACGCTGACCGTGCCGACGACGACGCTAAATTTACCGATCACGGCGACCTTCAAGGTGCTGCCGCAGGTGACGATCAATAGCGTGCCGCAAGGATTGCAATTCTCGGTGGACGGTTCGCCTTGCACGACTCCTTGCGTGGTGAGCCGCGCCTCGGGATCGACCATGCAAGTGGCCGCGCCCGCTTCGATTTCTTCGAGCCCGGTTTCGCGCATGGATTTAACAGGGTGGTCCGACGGAACCACTGCGGCTACGCGGACGGTCAGCTTCAATCAGGATACGCAGGCATTTGCGGCGAGCTATCACGCGTCATGGGCGCTGGTGACTACCGCAAGTCCGGCAGGGACGGCGGCGTTTACGTTGAGCCCGGCGAGCCCCGACGGTTTCTATGCGGATAGCACGCAGATCACGGTGACCGTGGTTCCAGCCAACGGGAATAAATTCATAAAGTGGGCGGGCGATTTTTCGGGGAACTACACCACGGGATATTTGACCATGAGCGGACCTCATGCGATTACCGCGTACACGCAACCGGTTCCCTTCATCGCGCCGGCGGGCATCATGAGCGCGGCGGGGGCGACTCCGGATGGAACCATGGCGCCTGGCTCCATTATTTCGATCTACGGGACGAATCTGGCACCCACGCTTCAGATCGGTTCGACGAATCCGCTGCCGCAGTCGCTGGGCGATATTACGGTCACAATCGGCAACTACATTCTGCCCCTGCTATTCGTTTCTCCGGCGCAGATCAACGCGCAACTGCCGAGCGAACTGGTGGATGGGAACTACACGCTGCTGGTGCATCAGACGGGGCAATCGGATGTGACGGGCCAGCTTACGGTCTCGCGCGATGCGCCGGGTGTGTTTACGCAGAGTAACGCGCAGAACATGCCGCTGGTGCTCGCGCTGCATCAGGATGGCACGGTGGTGACGTTCGACAGTCCGGCGATTCATGGCGAGACGATCTCGATTTACGGAACCGGTTTCGGGCCGTACCTCCCAACGGTCGTCGACGGGTTCTTCGTACCGGCGGCGCCTGCGGCAAGAGTCGCGGATCCGGTGACGTTGAACGTCGGGGCGATTACGAAAACGCCCGATTTCGCGGGCGCGGCGCCGGGAATGGTCGGCATGACGCTGGTGCAGATGAAGATCACCGACGACCTGCCCACAGGGACATCGGTCAATCTTTCGGTGATGGTGAACACGAAGCAGTCGACGACAGTCGTGCTACCGCTACAGTAACCACAGAGCTTATCGCCGCCTAATCCCCACACTGACGTGCGGGGTTATAACCCCGTGGCGTAAGTCCGGGGATTCACTAAGGCTCCGGAGCTGCGCCAAACGGGCCACGAGCGGTTTCAAGCGCGACGCCCAACTCGAGCAGCGATTCCTCCTCCCACGGACGCGCGACAATTTGCACGCCCACGGGCATTCCCTGTTCGTCGATGGTGAAGGGAACTGTTAGCGCGGGCAGTCCAAGAAGATTGAACGTCGTCGCCGGCGCCATCGCCTGGAACAATCCGACAGGCTTCGATTCAGTTGCGAATTTGCGCTCGCGGTGCGAAAACGCCGCGATGCTCGCGACGGGCATCAACAGAAATGGGACGTTTCTCATCTGCTCGACCAGGTTCCGGCGCATCTTATCGCGTGCGGCTAGCTGTTCCATCACCTGCCAAGCGGGCGCGGGCGGGCGTTCGAGCAGCTTGTCGAGATTCTCGGTGTAGGTCCAATGCGCTTCGGCTTCCCTGCCCGCAATACGCTCCTTCGATGCACGGGCCGGGAGCTCTGAGAAAAAAAAGCTCCACAAATTCGGCGCGCGCTCCAGTCCTTCGGGCCGAAATGTGTCGACCGTGAATCCGATACTGGCAAGCAGCGCGGCCGCTTCTTGCACCGCGCGGCGAACCGACGGCTGCACGGGGATCTCGTAAAATGTTTGAAACACACCGATCCGCACGCGGTCGATTTTGGGCGAGCGAAGTTCCACCGGTGCGCTCAGCGGATCGCGATCGTCATATCCCGCGAGCACCTCGAATAGCAGCCGCAGGTCCGCGACCGATCGCGCCATCGGACCAGCGACTGCGATGCCGAGCGAAGCCTCCAACGGACGGTGTCCGATGAGCGAAATGCGCCCCGGCGTCGGCTTCAAACCCGCGATGCCGCAGAAATGCGCGGGCACTCGGATCGAGCCTCCTCCATCGCTGCCCACGCCGCCGGGAGAACAGCCGCTCGCGATGGCCGCGGCTTCCCCGCCCGACGATCCTCCGGGAGTGCGCTCTTGATTCCAGGGATTGTTCGCGCGGCCGGTGATGTAGTTATCGGTCTCGTAGCTCGAAAGAAATTCCGGCGTGTTGGTCTTTCCGAGAAGGATCGCCCCGGCCCGGCGCAAGCGTGCTGCGACGGCGGAATCCTCGGCTGCGGGAACCTCCGGCGCGAAATAGCTGCCGAGGCGCGTCGGCAATCCGGCCACGTCGAAACTATCTTTCACCGTAACCGGGACGCCGTGCAGCGGACCCATTTTCAATCCCTGGTCGGCGCGGCGAGCCGATGTGCGGGCCTGATCCGCCAGCACCATGGTGAAGGCGTTATAGTGCGGATTCACAGCTTCTATGCGGGCCAGATGCGCTTCGATCAATTCAAGCGACGATACGGCGCCGGAGCGCGCGAGCGACGCCATCTCGACCAACGGCAGGCGATGAATCATGCAGAGATCAGTTTAGCTTGACGGGAAATCCTGCACCTGTTTGATGCCTGCGTAATACTCGGATTCCGTCTTGACGCAATACCGCACTTCTCCCAGCATCCCTTTGCCGCCGAATCGAATCTGTATCAGACTTTTCGGGATTAAATACCGAGGTGTGCGGACCCTCAGTCCGTTCCGGGAAATCTCGATGACCTTGACGTCATGCGGAGGGCCGACCGACGTCACCGGATCGAGGAGCTTCAGCCGGCCCGTGAAATTGACCGGAACGCGCGGCTCGTTTCGACGTTCCGTATCCTTCCACCGCACCTGGAGCGCAATCTCGGCTAACCGGTGCTGGCATTGTTCGCACCCATCCAGATGAGTTTGCACCAGAGACGAGTCCTCGGTTGACAGTTTCCCACCGACATAGTGTTCCAAATCCTGTGCGCTGGAGTGTGAGGACATTATGGTAGTCAACATGCTAATTTTACTGCATGGCGGCGTGGATTTTCTTGACCGCGGTTCTGATGCAATCGCCTGAGTGTTCGATTTCGGGCCGCGTCTATAGCTTATCCACGGGCGCGCCGCTCAAGAAGGCGCAGGTTCGCCTCGCTGGCGAAGGTGTGAACGCACGGCTCAGTGAGGCCGCGACTACCACGGATGCTGAAGGTAATTTTCGTTTCGATCACCTGGGGGCCGGCAAATACTTTTTAGTCGCGGATCGAAATGGCTACCTGACGTACCCGGGCTCGAAGGTCTCCTGCGGCTCGACCGACGTGACCATCAAGATGACGCCGCAGGCGATGATTTACGGCAGGGTGATCGACGACGATGGCGAGCCGGTATCGAATGCCCTGGTTTCCGTGGGCCGGCGCACGTGGATTCGCGGACAGCGGCAGGCGCAAATGGTCCAGGGCACAACGTCGCAGGCCGACGGCTCGTTTGTTTTGGGAAACCTTTCGCCGGGGAATTATTATTTGAGCGCAAAAGGCAATATGCGTCCACCGCAAGGGGAGGCGTTTGTCGAGAATTTTTTTCCGAACACGACGGACTTACAGTCTGCCGCGCCCATCGGCGTCGCTGCGGGAGCCGACATGCGCGGGCTCGAACTTCGCGTGCGAAGTGTGCGCGTCTACACGATTCGCGGCAAGGCGACCAACGCGAGCGGTGAGGATTTCAACGGCGGTCCGCTCATGTTGATTCACACGACGGGACTGAACCACGGGTCGATGCAAAACGCCGGTACTGCCGGCGGAGTGTTCGAGTTTCGTAATGTTGCGCCCGGAAACTACGTGATCCAAGCCCTGCCGTTCCGGGATGCGCCAGGCGGCGGACCGGCGAAGCTGACGGCTCACGTTCCGGTGACCGTCGGCGAGGGAGATTTAGAGGGCGTGCAGGTCGCGCTGACTCCCGGCGCGGAGATTCCAGGCTCCGTCAAACTGGGCGACTCGCGGTTTTCTCAGAGCCTTTCCGTTATGCTCGAACCGTCGAACGGCGCAGGCGTAGACAATAATGCGCAGGTCAGGGACGGGGCGTTCGCGTTCCACAGTGTCGCACCGACGCTTTATCACGTCGAGATTCAAAATCTTCTCGACGGATACTGCCTCAAATCGATGCGATTCGGGGGTCGCGAACTGGTGCGGCGCGAGCTCGACTTGAGTGCCGGTGGTGGTGGCACGCTGGAAATCCTGCTATCCGCCAAGCCCGCGACGATCGGTGGCACCGTGCGCAACTCCAACGGCGAACCCGTCGCCGATGCGACAGTCAACGTGTGGACCAAGGACGATCCCGATATTCACACGGCTCGCACCGATGCGTCGGGCCATTTCTCATTACGCAATTTCGCGCCCGGCGAATATAGAGTCATCGCATGGGAGCAAATCGAGCGAGGCGTCATTGAAAACCCATCGTTTCGAGCAGCCTTCGAGAGTCAGGCTGCCGTGGTCACGCTACGGGAAGGCGCTGAGGAGAATGTCGATTTGAAGCTGATTCCAAAATCAGCCGGCGACGCCGAAGTGGCGAAGCTTCAATGAGCGATATTAAGGTCGATGGCAACCTCGTGGAGCCGCTTGTCGCGCGTCCACAGCTCGCATCCGGAGAGCAACGCGGACGCGACGAGCAGCGCGTCGGTCCAGCCTATCCCCTTGCCCCAAAGCTTGCGGGACTCGATCACAAAAAGAGTCTCCTCTGAATCCGCAACCGCCGCGGAAGGCAGGTCTTGGAGATAGGATAGAAAATCATTTCGGCCAGGTAGCGTTCCACAAGCGAGCTCGCCGATCACCGCCGGGTGAATCAGAAGTGCGGAATCGGCAATAGCGGACTGCAGGCGCGAATCGGCTGCCCGCAGGTGATCGACCCAAACGGAAGTGTCGGCCAGCACCATCACTTGGCGATTTCAGAACGCCGGCGCGGAATCGGACGCATTCTGGGCATTGTCCCACCCAAGGCAGCCAACCGCCGGCCGCTCTCGCGCTCGATGAGCGCCTTGAGCGCGGCATGGATCAGTGCCGTCTTTTCCTCTATCCCGGTCAACCGCCTCGCCCTTTCGATTAACTCGTCATCGATATTGAGTGTCGTTCTCATGCATATAAGTATGCACCATTTCGACGCATCACGCTACACCTCAACCGCCAGCGTCAGCCGCTCCCCATCCGCGGATGCCACGGCGTGAACCATATCGCCCGGAATGATCGCGCCCGACGATACCATCGCCGCCAATGGCTGCGTCAGGTGCCGCAGGATCGTCCGCTTCAGCTCCCGCGCGCCGTATTCCTCGCTGGTCCCTTTGCGAAGCAGGAACGCGCGTGCTCCGCTGTTCACGTCGATTTCGAACGCGCGATCCATCAGCCGGTTCACGATGTGCTGCTGCAGCGCCTCAATCTGCTGATCGACAATAATCGCGAGCGCCTTCGCGCCCAGCGGCTGATACGTGATCACCGCATCGATGCGATTCACGAATTCCGGAGAAAACTTGCGTTTCACCGCGTTCATCCCGATTCCTTCCAGCCTCTTCGCCGAGTCTCTTTTCCCAGCCACCATCGTTTCGAATCCAAAATCCGGGCGAAGCTGCTTGCGCATTGCCTCCGCGCCTAAATTGCTCGTGAGAAAAATAATCGTCCGCTCGAAACTAACAGTCGCGTTATCGCCCAACCGCAGCACCGCCTTATCGAGCACGCCCAGCAGCAGTCGCGTCATGCTCGACGCCGCTTTTTCTATCTCGTCGAACAGCACCAGCGACAGGCTGCACTGATCGCTGGTCACTCCGTTCAGCTTCTGCTGCGACAGCATCGGCTGCGTCTCGCGATGTCCCAGATATCCCGGCGGCGCGCCGATCAGCTTCGCGACCTCGTGCTCCATCTGGAATTCGCCGCAGTCCACTTTTAGCATGTGCTTTTCGCTGCCATGCAAGGCTTGCGCCAACACTTCCACCGTTCGCGTCTTTCCGGTTCCGGTTGGCCCGAGCAGCAGGAAGACTCCCACCGGCCGCCCTTCTGGAGCCAATCCCGCAAGGTGCATTTGCACGTACGGGACGATCTGCGTCAGAGCCTGGGGCTGACCCACCACGCGTTCCGACAGTTGCCGCAGTAGGTCGCTCTCGGGACCCGGGCGCCGGATCTTGGTCGAGATTGGAATTGTCCGCATTACTTCCCGAGTCTAGAAGCCGGAAACCGCCGCGCACCCGGATGAAACCGCTAACGTGGTGAAAAGCGAGTCGCTATGACGTCGCGAATCCGAGCGCTTGCGTGTCCGTCCCCGTAAGGATTATGGATTCGCGCGCGCCTCAAATACTCCTCGCGATCGTCCAGCAGCCGCGACGCTTCCTCGACGATCGTGTCTTCATCCGTACCGGTGAGCCGCGCCGTTCCCGCCGCCACCGCCTCCGGCCGCTCGGTCTTTTCGCGCATCACCAGCACCGGTTTCCCCAGCGACGGACCCTCTTCCTGGACGCCGCCCGAATCGGTGAGCAAAATGTACGCCCGGCGCATCAGATCGACAAACGCGAAATATTCGAGCGGCTCGATCAAACGAATGTTTCCAACATCCCGCAGATGTTCATTGACCACGGCCTGCACCTGCGGGTTCGGATGAACGGGATACACAATCTCGACGTCAGGACGCTCCGCAAGCCTCCGCAAGGCCCCGCAAATACCCAAAAATCCGACGCCAAAGCTTTCGCGGCGATGCGCGGTGACCAAGATCGTCTTCTTCTGAAGATCCTCATCAAACGGCGGAAGCGCGTCCCGCACCGCGAGCAGCGCGTCGATTCCAGTATTTCCAGTCACGAAAATGTTCGCATCGTCGACGCCCTCGCGCCGCAGGTTCTCCCGCGCGGATTCGGTGGCCGCGAAATGCAGCGTCGTCAGGCGCGACGTCAGCACGCGATTCATCTCTTCCGGATAGGGCTGCCGCACGTCGCCGGTCCGAAGGCCCGCCTCGACATGCGCGACTGGGATCGATTGGTAAAATGCCGCCAGCGCCCCGCAAAATGTGGTGGTTGTGTCGCCCTGCACGATGACGCAGTCCGGCCGCTCCCGATCGAGCACCGGTTCGAGCGCCGCAAGGATTCTCGACGCCGATTCCGCCAGCGTCTGCCCCGGCTCCATCACGTTCAGGTCGTAATCGGGCCGAATGGAAAACAATCCATGGAGAACCTGATCGAGCATCTCGCGATGCTGCGCGCTCACCGCGACCCGAGTGTTGAAGCGCGGATCTTCCCGCAAACATCGCACCAAGGGAGCCAGCTTGATCGCCTCAGGGCGAGTGCCGAAGACGACAAGGACCTTCAATTTATTTGTGGCGATAGGTGATGCGGCCCTTGGTCAGATCGTAAGGCGAAAGCTCCAGTGTGACGCGATCGCCCGCGAGCACGCGGATACGATTGCGGCGGAGCTTGCCCGCCAAGTGCGCAAGCACGGTGCGTTCCTGGTCCAGTTGTACGCTGAACAGGCCGCTCGGAAATTTCTCAACAACAGTGCCGGTTACTTCAATGCTATCTTCTTTGCTCATTAGCCTCCAGATGTGATTATAACCCGCCACCCATCGGGGTATCGCCACAACGAGGAAGATGCGCGAAAAATGGGGACTGACCACTCTGTCCCAAGGCGGCCACCATCACTCGCGAAAACACCTTACCGTCTCTGCGCCGCGTGGACTGAGCGATCTGTCCCCATTCTTCGCCCCGTCCGCAAGCCTCGTCCGCGAGACGGTTCTCCTGAGCACCGCCACAACACTTGCGATATAACAATCAAATGCATCGTTCGGCAACGCTGCTATTGTTCACAGTGCGATCCGCGAAGTCTGCCGTTGTAAGAGTTCGCACCTGTTCGCCGCGCAAGTTAGTTCGAACCATGTGCACACAGTGGTCGACGCGGGTGGCGATGTGGTGCCCGAATTCATCATGAATACTTTCAGAGCTACGCCAGCCGCGCGTTGAATTGCACCCGTACCGCCGACCCCGCACGAACCACTCAGTATTCGGCTACGCTTGACGGCGCCGTGCGCGGCGGGCTAGAAATCCGTGCGTCTTCCCCGCGGAATCCGTGTAAGATCCCACAATGTCGCCTTTGCTGTTGATTCCGAGAGCCGCTGTTGACGCTGCGCCGGGATAGTCGATCGAGACAAACTCGTAGGGTGCGCCCGTGCCGATTCCAAACGTGGAAAGCAGCCCCCCCTGAACGAGCAGGAAGCCATGACCTTTCTTTGCGGCGTCCGCATAAACTCCGACGACATCTCCGGATTCATTCATGTCCCAAGCCGCCGTGGAAGTGCTGAAAGGAAAATCGAACGGCATCAGACCGCTGTTGTTGGCGAGAAAGCCGTGTGTCATGCCCGTCATCATGTCCGTCCAGAGCCCCGCCGTGATGCTGCCATCGGCTAACGCGCCGTTGTTCATTGACGCTCCGGCGGCCACATCGCTGTAATTGCCGCCGCTGAGCATGTAGCCATGCATCGACCCCATGGTGTCACTGTCATGGTAGCAACCGACGATTACCCCGCTGTCGGTAATCCTCACTGCGATGGTATTCAAGTGGCCAGGATGAATGACGCCGGTGAAAGCGCCGCCCTGCCACAGAAACCCAAGGATCCCACCTCCCGGGAGACCCCCAAAGTCCACGTGTTGACCCACGATCTCGCCCTGGTTATTGATTCCCCTGGCGAGCGTCACAAGAGCGCCCGGAAAGTCGAGGGAGGTATAACTTCCGCCGCTTAATAGAAAGCCGTGCGTCTTGCCCGCCGTATCCGTATAGCCTCCCACGACTTCCCGCTGGGCGTTCACCCCCTGAGGCGCTGTAGATGCAGCTCCGGGGTAGTCAAATGAGACGAATGTGAATTGCGGTTCGGACGCGCGGACGGCGCTGAACGTCAACGAAACGCAGAAAATCATCGATGATATATTTCGCACCATAAGTTATACGCTCCTCTTAGAACAAAGTGATTAGATCTTGCGACACAGAATTCCCGGGAGCTTCGCGATAGAATATTCGTGGGCCCCAGTCAATACTGTGTGCAAATTCGTGTACGGCAAAAGCCTAACTCGATAACTCTCCGGGGGTCTTGAGAGAATTCTCAAAGTTTTCTAAAAATGGCTGATACGCTCAAAACAAACGGGTGTTTGGACTTTGGACCGTATCGCCTGGATACCAGGGCGCGGGTTCTTCTACAGGCAGGAACCATTGTGCCGCTGACACCGAAGGTTCTCGACACTCTGGTAGTGCTGGTGGAAAGCGCGGGCAGGCTGATTTCGAAGGATGAATTGCTGCAATCGGTCTGGCCCGATACGTTCGTCGAAGAAAGCAATCTCGCGCAGAACATATCGGTACTGCGCAAAGCCCTTGGGCAGTTACCAGGCAATGGACCCTATATTGAAACAATCGCTAAAAGAGGATACCGGTTCATTGCCGAAGTTCGCCCTGCTCCTTCCGGCATGCCGCCGGAGCTAACGACTCCTCCTCCGCAATCCATCCCGTCCGAAGCCTTAGCCCCGCGGGCACATCGTCGGTTTACCACCGCGGCCGCCATCGCAGCCTTGGTTATTAGCGCTGTTGCCGGGCTTTGGTATTGGCGTCTGCACTCTGCCGCGACGCCGCGCATCCGTTCCCTCGCGGTTTTGCCGCTAAAGAACCTCTCTGGGGATCCTCAGCAGGAATACATCGCGGCCGGCGTCACGGAATTGTTGACCACCGAGCTTGCCAAGGTGCTGTCTGTGCGCGTCAATTCGAGGACGTCAACCGAGCGATATCGCAATCCAGACAAACCGATCGCCGCAATCGCCCGCGAGTTGAACGTCGACGCGATTATCGAGGGATCGGTGGTCCGTTCGGGCGATCGTATTCGAGTAACCGCACAATTGATCCAGGCCAGCACGGACCAGCATCTGTGGGCTGAAACGTATGACCGGGAACTGACCGACGTGCTGCTGCTCCAAGAAGAGATCGCGAGAGCGGTTGCGCGCCAGCTAAGAGTCAATACCGCGCCTGCGAACCAGACTCGAGTTTCCCGCGTAAACCGCAACGCGTTTGAGGCTTACCTTCGCGCGCGATACTACTTGGGCCAGCGGAGCGGGCAGGACCTGAGCAAGGCATTGACCTGGTATGAGAAGTCGATCGAGGAGGACCCCGCATACGCGGCCCCCTACGCCGGGTTGGCTGACTGCTATAACCAGCTTGGCACGGTGATGATCGGCGAACGCTCCCCCCTGGAAAGCCGCAAGCTGGCGATAGCGGCCGCGAACCGCGCGCTGGAGATCGATCCCGATCTCGCGGAAGCGCACGCCGCGCTCGCCTACTCGAACCTGTACGAATGGCACTGGGAGGCTGCAGAGCAGGGTTTCCAGCGGGCGATCCGCCTGAATCCGAACTATGCTTCCGCGCACTTGTGGCTCGCGCACTACCAATCCGCGCGCGGCAACTTCGATAGTGCGCTACAGCAAATGCGGCTGGCGAGCGACCTCGATCCGCTGTCTCCGATCATTCAGACTCAGATCGCCTGGATCCTCGGGCACGCCCGCCGGTATCCGGAGGCTATCCAGCAATACCGGAAAGTCCTTACGGACAACCCGACCTATCAATGGGCGGTTTGGGCCTTTGGCGACGCACAGATTGACATAGGGAACTACGACGCGGGAATCGAAACTCTGAAAACTGCGGTCGCGCTCAGCAACCGAAATCCCTCAGCGCTCGGAGCGCTTGGCCGCGCCGATGCACTCGCCGGCCGCCGCAGGGAAGCACAGAGTCTGCTCGACGAGTTGGTTGCCCGATCCCGCAAACAGTACGTGACTCCACACGCATTCGTGCACATCTACATCGGGCTGGGAGACCGCGATAAAGCCTTCGAGTGGCTTGAGAAGTCCTACCAGGAAAAGTCAAACAGCCTGATATGGCTGGGGGTCTCGGCGATGTTTGACCCGATCCGCCCCGATCCGCGCTTCGACGACCTGCTGCGCCGTATCGGGCTGAAGTAACGACCCGCGCCGGCTCGATCTTTGCGCTATTCTGTCTCCTTACCCAGCATGGAACTTGTTACCGGCAACATCGGATGGATCGATCTCGTCTGCGGCCAAATGCTTTCGGGCAAGAGTGGGAGTTCAGCCTCTACTACCTACGTTGTATAGCGTGACGCCTCACTATACACTATGATCAGGCGACCTCGTGATCGGGACCATCAAGCACAAGGCCTTGCGACGGCTCTACGAGAAGAACGACCGCAGTGGAATCCGGCCCGATTTGGTCGAAAAGGTGCAAAAGATTCTCTCGGCTCTGGAAGCCGCGGAGGGTCCGCGGGATATGGTGTTGCCCATATTTAGGTTTCATCCGTTGGCGGGCGGCCGGCGCGGCACTTACTCGGTCACGGTCAAGGCCAACTGGCGGATTACTTTCCGTTTTCATGAAGGAGCCGCGCATGACGTCAATCTGGAGGATGATCACTAACTTATGCCGATGAAAAATCCCAGCCACCCCGGCGAACTCATCCGGGATTGCCTCGATGAACTGGGCGTGAATGTCACCGAAGGCGCCAAAGCGCTTGGAGTGACCCGTTCCGCCCTCTCGCGCGTCATCAACCGCAGGGCGGGCGTATCTGCCGAGATGGCCGTGCGCCTCGAAAGGGCGATTGGCAGCACCGCGGGCTTTTGGCTTCGTTTGCAGATGAATCACGACTTGGCGGCAATTCAGGCGCGAAGCGAAAAGATCCATGCACGCCGTCTTGGCACTCCAGCGCAGCTCGCGCTATGACCGGGATTTCGCGCTATTCTGTCCTGTGACCCAGCATGGAACTTGTTACCGGCAACATCGGATGGATCGAGATCGTTTGCGGCCCTATGTTTTCGGGCAAGAGTGAAGAACTCATCCGCCGCCTGCGCCGCGCCCGCATCGCTCGCAAGCGCGTGCAGGTGTTTAAACCGGCGCTTGATAACCGCTACGCCCACGACGAAATCGTGTCTCATGGAGATCAGCGCCTGCCCTCCGAAGTGGTCAACGGCGCACAGGAGATTTTGCAGAAACTCGACTGGCGCACGCAGGTGGTCGGCGTCGATGAGTCGAATTTTTTCGGTCCCGATCTGGTCGATATCGCCAGCCAACTCGCCGATAGCGGCAAACAAGTGCTCATCGCCGGGCTCGATACGGATTATCTTGGACGCCCCTTCACGCCTATGCCGGAGCTGTTGTGCCTGGCCGAATCGATCACTAAAACGCTGGCCATTTGTATGCGCTGCGGCAATCCCGCCAAGCATACGCAGAGGCTCGTAGATTCGAACGATCTCATCGTGGTGGGCGCCACGGGAATGTATGAGGCTCGCTGCCGGCGCTGTTTTGAGCCCGGCATCCCGAAGCAGGAACTGATGGATTTCGCCAAGCCCCAACGAAATTCGATGTAACTGCCGAAGGACATTGGTACGTCCAAGGTGTTGAGCTACAATAAATACGGGTGGATCTATGCAATCGCTGATACCAAAAGACGACGAACCGATTAGACCAAATCAGCCGCCGCAGCAGCAGGCGCCGCAACAAGCTGGGCCGCCTCCGGGCTATAATTATCCACCTCCCAACTATCCACCTCCCAACTATCCGCCCCAGGGGTATCAACCGCAGCCCGTTCCGGTGAGTTATGGTCCACCCCCGTCGAATTCCAAGATTTCGATTCTCATGGGAGCCGTGATAGTACTGATCGCCGCGTGCGGATGGCTGTTTTACCAGTTGAACGAAGTAAAAAACCAGGTGGCGGAAACCAAAGAATCGCTGAACGCGGAAATTGAAAAGGTCCGCGAGACCTCCTCGGTAACTACGCAAACCAGCAGGGGCAGATTCGAGGCCATGCAGAAGGAGTTGGCGAGTGCTCGCGCGCACGCTGCCGCTCTCAGCGGAGAGGCGAAGAAGGCAGCCGAAAAGCACGCCGACGATATCGAAGCCAGGCTCGTAAAAGCCCAAGCCGAGCAGGGAAAACAAATTGGCGCCGTCACCGCCGAGGTTTCCGACGTCAAGAGTGTCGCGTCGGCGACCTCCGCCAAAGTCGGCGAAGTGACCAACGAAGTGGGCACTCTGAAGACCGAGACCGCAACCAACAGGTCCGCGATCGAAAAAACCATTGCCGATCTGAAGAGTGCCCGGGGCGACCTGGGCGTGCAGAGCGGACTCATCGCCACCAACGGTAAAGAACTGCTTGCTCTGAAGCAGTTAGGCGAGCGGAACTACATCGATATCAAGCTCGCCAAGGCGAAGAAAAATGTTCCGCAGAAATTCGGCGACATTCAATTGGTTCTGGAGACCACCGAGCCGAAGAAGAACACGTTTTCGCTCGTCATCATCGCCGACGACAAAAAAGTGGAAAAAAAGAATCGCACCGTGAACGAGCCGATTCAATTCCTTCTATCGAAGTCGGTGCTGCCCTATGAGTTGGTTATCAACGACGTGAAGAAGGACCTGATTACCGGGTATTTGTCGGTGCCGAAGGTCCAACAGACCCGCGGCAGCAGCAATTAAGGTCATTTAAGGCTCCGTCAAGGCTCATATTTGAGCGATTAAGGCGTTTTATCATCCCGCAACGACGAGAAACCCGGTCTCGACGCCGCCGGCCAGGATGCGATTCCACATTACCTGGGCATGGCCTTTTGCTTCGACGTGCGTGAACTCGACAACCTGGCCCGAACGGAGAGAAGCGCAATCGTGCGCCATGCGAAAGCCTCCGGGGCTGACATCCATTAATTTGCCGGCGATTTCGAGCGGCTCGGGATCGGTGAATTTCACGCGCACCAGGCCGCTCCCCATGCGGCGGGTTTCGCGGCGCTGGTCATGAAGCTCCAGAGCGCGCGGGGTCACAATCTGGCCTCCGTGAAGTCGGAGTCGTAGGTTTTGAGCTTGCGGCTCAGTGTGCGGCGGGAAATGCCGAGCTTAGCCGCGGCTTTCTGCTGATGGCCGTTGCTGTCGTTGAGCGCTTCGAAGATCATCTTACGCTCCATGCCTTCAAGGCTGCTGGCCGGACCCGAAGCAGCCTCAGGATGCGAATTCTTTTCGAGAGGCAGATCCTCGGCGCAGATTTCGCCGCCCATAGTGAGCACGGCGGCGCGGATGACGACGTTGCGCAGTTCGCGAATGTTTCCGGGCCAGCGATGACGCTCCAGGACCTCCATGGCGTCGGGCGAAAATCGCAACGATGGATCGTGCTGAGCGAGAAAATGGCAGGCCAGCGGCGCGATGTCCTCGATACGCTGCCGCAGGGGCGGGACACGCAGCGTGATCTGTGTGAGGCGATGATACAGGTCGGCGCGAAAACGTCCGTCCGCGACGGCGGTTTCGAGCTCCTGATTCGTCGCGGCCACGATGCGGACGTCTACGCTCACTTTCTTCACGCCGCCCAAACGGTAATAAGGGACGCCGTCGAGCACGCGCAGCAATTTGACCTGCATCTTGCGTTCTAGTTCGGCGACTTCGTCGAGGAAGATGGTTCCCTTGTCCGCTAACTCGAATAAGCCTTGCTTGTTGGTATTGGCACCGCTGAACGCGCCGCGATCGTAGCCGAACAGCTCACTTTCAATCAAGTGTTCCGGGAGAGCGCCGCAGTTGAGATCGACCCAGGGCTTCTCCGAGCGGCCGGAGAAGTGATGAATGGCGCGCGCCAGGACCTCTTTGCCGGAGCCGCTCTCGCCCAGGATCAGCACGGTTGCGTTGGAGCGCGCGACGCGCTCGGCTAAGGTCATCAGCGCGCGCATGGACGGGCTCGCGATTATCGCCTTCATCCCTAGGAATACGTGGGTACAATCGGAGCTCATTGCCACATACCATTTCGACACCATTGCAGTAAGAGCGCCCTCGGCCGAACACCCTAGGAGGCTTAAGAAAACCCACTTGGCGAATGCGACAGTTTGTCGCATGACTATCGGGACCTTAGTGCCATCTTGTCCTTTCGAACGCGCACGGGAGCTCCTATCTGCTTGATAAACAGGATGCATAGGGGGTACTAGTAGATGGCAGGGTACTTGCTCCGTAAGCCACCGTAAATGACTCGGATCCGCCCTATCGTGCTTTCCGGCACCACGGAGGAGGCTACCGCATCGGAGCCGATTCTCCGGCCGCGTGCTTCGAAGTTGCGCTTATTCGTACTGATCGTAGGCATTCTTGGTGCGGGCGTGGTTGCCAGCTTCGTGAGCAACTGGGAGTCGGCGGATCTGCTGAAGTACTGCGGGTTTCTGCTGATGGCTATTTTTTCCTCCGGAATGCGCATCCGCGCGCCCGGGATGCAGGGAACGCTGAGCTTAAATTTCATCTTCGTGCTGTTCGGATTGGTGGATCTGGGAGCCAGTGAGACAGTGGTGCTGGGCACGATCGTGGCGCTGGTGCAATGCCTGTGGAACCAGGGACGCCGGATAAGCGCGTCGCAGGTGATCTTTAATACTTGCGCGACTGCGGTAGCGATTGCGATCACCGAGCAGATCTACCACTCGCCGTGGCTAAACGAACCTTTTGTGGATCCCGCGATCCGCCTGGCGGTGGCGACCTGCGCGTTATTCCTGCTGAATACACTGCCCGTTGCACTGGTCATGGCGCTGACGGACGGGAATAGTTTCCGCGAGGTGTGGCGTGAATGCTACTTCTGGTCGCTGCCTTATTATCTGGGCGGAGCGGCTCTGGCCGAAGGACTGAGTTACGCCAACAAGTTCATCGGATGGCCGACAGTCCTGCTGACGGGGCCGGTGCTCTATCTTATTTATCGCTCCTACGGGCTGTACCTGCAGCGCCTGGAAGACGAAAAGAAGCACGTCGAGGAAGTCTCGTCGCTCCATCTGCGGACCATCGAAGCACTGGCGCTGGCGATCGAGGCCAAGGATCACACGACGCATGGCCACCTGCAGCGGGTGCAGGTTTACGCCACCGAAATCGGCAAGGATATGGGGCTGAACGCGGAAGAGCGCAGCGCACTGCTGGCTGCGGCGCTGCTGCACGACATCGGCAAGCTGGCGGTGCCCGAGCACATTATCTCCAAGCCCGGTAAGCTGACGCCCGAGGAATTCGACAAGATGAAAATCCATCCCGTGGTGGGCGCGGAGATTTTGGAGCGGGTCCAGTTTCCCTACCCAGTGGTGCCGATTGTGCGGGCGCATCACGAAAGGTGGGACGGCAACGGATACCCTTACGGCCTGGCAGGCGAAAACATTCCGATCGGCGCGCGAATTCTATCGGCGGTGGATTGCCTTGATGCACTGGCGACGGATCGCCAATACCGGCGAGCACTGCCGCTCGACGAGGCGATCAAAGTAATCATCAAGGAGTCCGGCAAGGCGTTCGATCCGAGGGTCGTCGAAGTTTTGGTGGCTCGCCATGTGGAACTGGAGCGGATGGCGCAAGCCAAGGACACCTCCGCGGCCAGGCTGTCGTTCGACGTCAAAATAGTAAACGGCGAATCGCCGGCGGCCGGTTTCGAAGCGTCCGCGGCCCAGTCAAGAGAGCGCAAAACGAAGGCGGGTAACGTGGATTTTCTCACCTCGATCGCCGCGGCGCGGCAGGAGGTGCAGGCGCTGTTCGAAATCTCGCAGGATCTGGGCAATTCGTTGAGCCTGGATGAAACGCTCAGCGTGCTGGCGGTACGGCTGCGCCGCATTATTCCGCTGCATGCGCTGGCGATCTGGATACAACGCGACAATGTGCTGATGCCGGAGTACGTGACCGGCGATGATTTCCGGCTGTTCTCATCGCTCGAAATTCCGGTAGGACAAGGATTATCGGGATGGGTGGCGGAGAATCGTAAACCCATTCTGAACGGCAATCCTTCGGTGGAGCCGGGGTATTTAAGCGATCCGTCGAAATTTTCGACGCTGCGGTCCGCGGTGGCGGTGCCTCTCGAAGGCGTGAACGGAGTGCTGGGCGTGCTGACGGTCTATCACACGGACGCCGACGCCTTCACGAAAGATCATCTGCGAATCCTGCTGGCGATCAGCTCAAAGATCGCGCTTGCGATTGAGAACGCTCTGCGGTTCCGCCGGGCGGAGTCTTCGGCGACCACGGATTACCTGACCGAATTGCCCAACGCGCGCTCGCTATTCCTGCAATTGGATTCGGAGCTATCGAGAGGGCGGCGGAATAACGCGACGATGGCGGTGTGCGTACTCGATTTGGACGGCTTCAAGTTGGTGAACGACCGGTTTGGCCATTTAGAAGGCAACCGTGTGCTGCACGAGGTGGCCGCAGGTCTCAGAGACGCCTGCCGCGAGTACGACTACGTGGCACGCATGGGCGGAGACGAATTTGTGGTGTTGTTGCCGGGCGTACGTCCGGATGACACCGAAGGCAAGGCCCGGCATTTCCGCGAGATGGTGGCGCGGGTGGGCCGCGATCTGTTCCAGGAAGACCTGCTGACGGTCAGCATCGGCGTGGCACATTTCCCGATCGACGGCACCGACGCCGAACAACTGCTGGCAGAGGCGGACCGGCGGATGTACAAAGAGAAACGCAGCCAGAAACCGGCGATGGCGTCGCTGGGAGGCGGCAGCTGGGACAACAGCGAGTGGGTTTCGACGGTTAATTGAGAGGCGCGACATAAAGCACGCAGGCGGAACCGCCTGCCGTCGATTTGTGATATATTCTCCTCGTGTTATGCGTGGACTGCGGCGGTCCCGCCGCAACGACGTGCGCTAATTGCGAACAACCCGTCTGCTCCGATCACCTCGCCACTTTCGAGCATGGACCGGAGGGGGACACTCTACGTGTCGAGCTGTGTCCGGAATGTGGCCGGAAGTACGCCGCCGCTCAGCGCGATCAACAAAGACTAATCGCGATGTGAGAAAGAATCCGGGCACGGCTGCCGCCAAAATTGGCGGCCCCACAAAACCGATCACGGTGAGTTCCCGCATGTTGCGGGTGCACCTTCAAGCGGTTACCGCTTTCAGGCAGGTCTCCTCGAAAAGGTTCGCTCTATTGTTGAGGCGTGCCAGTTGAGCAGTCTAGACAACATCCGGATGAACCGCAGCCATGGGCCGAATGGTCGGAAGAACAGACTCTGCATGTAGCCGTTTGCTACTCCAACCCGTTCCGCTGGCGTGCGCGCCGGGAACTGGCCAACGATTGCGTCCGGCATCTGCGTAGCATGCCGAACGTCCATTTGCACGTCGGGGAATTGGCGTACGGGGATCGACCCTTCGAGATAACGGACCAGAAGGACGTGCAACTCCGGACGAATCACGAATTGTTTCACAAAGAGAATATCCTCAACCGCGTGATTCAGACATTTCCCGCAGGCTGGAAATACGGCGCCTATGTGGATGCGGATTTTCATTTAACGCGTCACGACTGGGCGCTCGAAACGATTCATCAGTTGCAGCATTACGACTTCGTGCAGCCGTTCTCATCCTATTCGGACCTGACGGGCGAGACTTATGGCTCCGGTCATCTGCCGATGCGGGTCAACAGCGGGTTCGCGTTCAACTACGTCCAGAATGGATACCGGCTACCAGACGGCTACGCGAATGGAGGATGGAAAAAGAAGGGGCCTATCGAATACGGGTCGGGGACAAGTCCCAGGGGCGTCGGGGCGACGGGCGGCATAGGGGCGTTCCGGCGGCAGGCGTTCGACACCGTGGGCGGTCTGCTCGACAAATGCATCCTGGGGCATGGGGATTGGTTCATGACGTTCGGCCTGGTTTGCGAGGAAGCTCCGGACATGCATATCGACAGCTACACGGCCGACTATCGGGCGGCGATCTCCGCATGGCAGGCCAACGCGGCGAAGCTGAAGAAGAATATCGGATACGTCGACGGCTTTGCGGTCCACCACTTCCACGGGTCGAAGGTGCGGCGGGCGTACTCGCGGAGAGACCTGATCCTGGTCCGCAACAAGTTCGCGCCGACGACGGACCTGCGGGCGGACTGGCAGGGGATTTATCAACTCACGCCAGATAAACCAGGGTTGAGAGACGACGTGCGGCGATATTTCATCTCCCGGACCGAAGACGATCCGAACTTGTACGGGTCGGAGAGACCGCTGGTGTAAGAGGACCATGTCCCCGGCTTTTCCTAGTGAGAGAATCCCTACACGAAGGGCACTAGGATGGCGTGAACCTGCTTACCCTTTTTCGGCAACTGAGGCTCCGGCTGCGGCGCCGCAGTGCGGAGCTGATCGAAGACACTACGGCGTTCGTGCCGTAAGACGACAAAAAGAACGCTTGACAGATTCGCCTCCTCTTCGCTATGATGAATTAGGCGAATAAATAGAGAACGGAGAGTCTGTCATGTCCACCTCCCCACTTTTTGGCACCGCAGGCTGGTCGTATGCTCACTGGAACGGACTAGTTTACCCGAAGGTCTACGGGAGCGGGTTCCACCCTCTTGAATTTCTGGCGAGGCGGTTCGATACCGTGGAGATCAACAGCTCGTTTTATCAGCATCTTAAGCCCGAAGTAGTTAGGTTGTGGATGAAGAAGGTGGAGGCGAATCCGCGTTTCCAGTTCACTGCCAAGCTCCATCAAAGGTTTACGCATTCCCGGGTGCTGGACGACACGGAGGTTGCAGCCTTCGCCGATGGACTGCGCCCCATGTTGAGGGCGAAGAAACTTGGGGCGGTCCTGATGCAATTCCCGTGGTCGTTCCGGTTTACGGCGGAGAACAAGGATTTCTTCATTCGGTTGCGGAGAGCGTTTCACGAGTTTCCTCTGGTAGCCGAGATGAGGCACAGCAGTTGGATGGCGGAGGAGGCGGTTGGCGTATTTCTCGATTACCGGGTCGGGTTCTGCAATATCGACCAGCCGGATTATATGCGTGCGATGCCGCCGACATCGTATCTCACGTCGGGGGTCGGATATGTGCGGCTGCACGGGAGGAATCCGCAGAACTCGCTCGGCGGGTACAGCCGCGACGCGGCCAGTCAAAGAGTTCGGCAGCACGACTATCTTTACTCGGAAGCGGAGCTTGCCGAGTGGGCGAAGCGGATTGAGCATATCAGGCGTTTTGCGGATTCGACGTTCGTGATTTTTAACAACGACGCGCAGGGGAAGAGCGTCGTGAATGCGTTACAGCTCCAGTCGTTAATGGGTGGAGGCCGCGCAACGGCGCCCAAAGAACTGCGGCGCAAGTTTCCGATGGAATTGGAGCAGTTCGGGTCGGGGTACACCGAGCAGCAGTCTCTGTTTTCGGCGGCCTGACTAAACGTCGTAAAGGAATTTGGGGTAGCGCAGGACGGGTTTTCCGGCGCGCTTCCGGGCGATGCAGTACATCTGTTCCCCGCGCAGATCGGTGGGGAAGGAATGGCGTTGCAAGAACTCCTTCACCCACTTTTCCGTTCCGTATCCAGGGATCACCTCAGTGGCGAGGGAGATAACGTCAAAGCCCGCGTCTTCGATGGCTTCGGCAAGCTCCGGCGGCGTGTATTCGCGCACGTGAGGGATTTCAGTTTCCGCGTATTCTCCCCGCGGATCCGCGTACTTCGAGTAGAGCTGGGGATGGCCGCTCTGCTCGAGGACGCGCGCGACCGCCGTGAAGCTGGTGACGTTGGGGGTGGTGAGCACGAGCGTACCCTCATCTTCGAGGACACGATTGACCTCGATTAGCAGGTGCATGGGATCGTGGATCAGGTGTTCGAGAATCTCGCAGGCGAGAACCGTTTCGAAGCGTCCGTCAACGTAGGGATAGCGGTCCTTTTCTGCGTCGAAGAGATCCACGAAGCAGCGGAAGACTTCCCTGCCCCCGGCCGTTATCGATTTTTCATCGATTTTGCCCAAGGGTCCAAAGAAAGCTCCGCGAACTTCTGTATAGCCGAGAACGCACTGGAGCGCGGGTGTCATCTGCATGTACGCGCCCAGCTCCAGAATGCGGCCCGATGACCGTGGCGGAGGCACTTGTTCCAGGGTCCGGCCGATCCGGTGCAGATGAATTTCGGTATATTGCCGTGCCGCATCGTCCGGAAAGTCCATCGATCGCATGAAGCGAACAATGTCCTCGTACCGTGCATGCGGTTTCAGCATTTACGCCGACCGGACTACTCGGCGAGCGTCTCTTCGGCGGCCGGCTCGGGAGCTTCCGTAAGTCCGCCCGCGTACAGCGCGCGGGTCTCTTCGTCGTAACCCGGAATGGCGTCGAGCGCGGCGGCTTCCTGCTCCGCCACCAATTCCTCCTCGACGTCTTCCCCAGCGATCCTCACATTCCGGTAGTACAGCATACCGGTCCCGGCCGGGATGAGGCGGCCCATGATGACGTTTTCCTTGAGGCCCCGCAGGTAATCGACCTTGCCGTTAATCGCGGCTTCGGTCAACACACGCGTTGTCTCCTGGAAGCTGGCGGCGGAAATGAACGAATCGGTCGATAGCGACGCCTTGGTGATGCCGAGCAGCACGGTCTTGCCGGCGGCCGGAGCGCCACCCGCTTCCAGCACTCGTTCGTTTTCCGCCCGGAATTTGAACTTGTCGACCACTTCTTCCGGCAGGAACTCCGTATCGCCGATGTCGTCGACCTTCACCCAGCGCATCATCTGGCGCGCGATGACTTCCAGGTGCTTGTCGTTGATATTGACGCCCTGCAGACGGTAGACTTCCTGGATTTCGTTCACCAGGTATTTCTGCAGGTCCTTCTCACCCATCACAGCCATGATGTCATGAGGATTGCGTGGGCCATCCATCAGCGGATCGCCGTGTTTGACGCGCTCGCCTTCCTGCACGTTGATGTGGACGCCGCGGGGAATCGAGTATTCCTTCTGTTCGCCATCGTCGCCGACGATGTAGAGCTTGCGCATGCCCTTCGAGATTTCGCCGTATTTGACGATGCCGTCGATCTCAGTAATGACCGCGGTTTCCCGCGGCTTGCGCGCTTCGAACAGTTCGACCACGCGCGGAAGACCGCCCGTGATGTCCTTGGTTTTAGTAGTGGCGCGAGGAATCTTCGCAACCACGTCGCCGGCATGCACGTCATCGCCGTCCGACACCATTAAGTGGGCGTTCATCGGCATGAGGTACCGCTTCTCCTCCGCCTTGGTGCCACCAGCCGGCCGGACGAGAATAGCCGGCACGCGTTTCTCGTCGGTCGAATCCATGACGACCCACTGCGAGCGGCCGGTAATTTCGTCGACCTGCTCCTGCATCGTGAGGCCGTCGGTCAGATCCTTGAAATGGACCACGCCGGTGACGTCGGTGAGGATCGAGAACGTATAAGGATCCCACTCGAGCAGCACTGCGTTATTCTTGACAGGCGCGCCATCGGCGTACAGAATCTTCGCGCCGTAGACAACCTGATAACGCTCTTTTTCGCGTCCCTTTTCGTCGATGACGGCGATGATACCTGTGCGAGTCATGGAGATCAGCTCGCCCTTGGCGTTTTTCACCGTGACGATGTTGATGAACTTCACGAACCCGTCCGACTTCGCATCCTGCTTGGACTGCTCCGCCGAACCAGTGGCCGTTCCACCGATGTGGAACGTACGCATGGTGAGCTGCGTGCCCGGCTCGCCGATCGATTGAGCGGAAATAATGCCCACCGCTTCGCCGCGCTCGACCAATCGACCGGTCGCGAGATTGCGGCCATAGCACAACTGGCAAACGCCGCGTTTGGATTCACAGGTCAGCACGGAGCGAATCTTGACGCGATCGATACCGGCGCCCTGAATCGCGCCAGCGAGATCCTCGGTAATCTCCGAGTTGACGGCGACAATAAGGTTGCCCTCGTAATCGAGCTGATCTTCGAGCGCGACGCGGCCGACGATGCGGTCACGCAGAGGCTCGATGATTTCGCCTGACTCGATGATCGGCTCGACGTAAATTCCATCGCTAGTACCGCAATCGGTTTCGGTCACGATGACGTCCTGAGCCACGTCGCAGAGGCGGCGCGTGAGGTAGCCCGAATCGGCCGTCTTGAGAGCCGTGTCGGCCAAGCCCTTACGAGCGCCGTGCGTCGAAATGAAGTACTGCAACACGTCGAGGCCCTCGCGGAAATTCGCGGTGATAGGCTGTTCGATAATCTCGCCGGAAGGCTTGGCCATCAAGCCGCGCATACCGGACAACTGGCGGATCTGCTGTTTGGAACCGCGCGCGCCGGAGTCGGCCATGATGTAAATCGGATTGAGGTAACGGCCCGTGCGGTCGTCCTCCTCCATCGTCTTGAACATTTCCTCGGAGACGCGTTCGGTGACCTTCGACCAGATCTCGATGATCTTGTTGTAGCGTTCGCCGTGCGTGATCGCGCCTTCCTGATACTGCGCGACAACTTCAATGACGGCTTTCTCGGCGTTGCGGACCAGGCCGGCCTTCTCGCTTGGGACGATCATGTCGTCGATCCCGATCGAGATGCCCGCGCGCGTGGCATACAGGAACCCAAGCGACTTCACCCGGTCGAGCATGCCGACGGTGATCGGCAGCCCGTGTTTCAGGTAACAATACTGGACCAATTGCGCGAGGCCCTTTTTCTTGAGCAGGCCGTTGATAAACGGCATTTCGTCGGGAAGCGTGTCGTTCAGAATGACGCGGCCCACCGTCGTGTCCATGTACTGCTTCACGAACTCAATCGGCTCCGTGTGCATCAGGTTTTGGCTGTCGAAAGCCTTGGTCAGATCGATGACCTTGCCGGTATAACGCAGCCGGATCGGCGAAAGCGTCTCGACCTCACCCATTTCGAGCGCGATCAGCACATCGTCAATGGAGGCAAACATGCGGCCTTCGCCCTTGGTTCCAGGACGCGCTTTGGTGAGGTAATAAAGACCCAGCACCATGTCCTGCGTGGGGACCGCGATGGGCGCGCCGTGCGCGGGAGACAATATGTTGTTCGAGGACAACATTAATGTAGAAGCCTCGATCTGGGCTTCTGGAGACAGCGGAATGTGAACGGCCATCTGATCGCCGTCGAAGTCGGCGTTGAACGCGGTGCAAGTGAGCGGATGAAGCTTGATCGCCTTGCCTTCGACCAGAACGGGCTCAAATGCCTGAATACCGAGGCGATGCAGCGTGGGAGCACGGTTGAGAAGAATCGGATGATCCTTGATAACTTCTTCGAGGATGTCCCAAACCACGGGGTCCTGTTGCTCGACCAGTTCCTTGGCTTGCTTGATGGTGGTGCAATGACCGCGTTGCTCAAGGCGATGATAGATGAACGGCTTGAACA
>PNAJ01000125.1 GCA_003170295.1 Bryobacterales bacterium
TTCACGCGGTCAGAGACCTAGTAGCATTGAGCTATGGGGTTGTTATTTCGCCTGCTGCGTTTCGGCGGACACTGGCTGGTCCAGCGTCGCAACCACGCGATGCGCGAGACTCGCAAGTTAAGCCGAATGCGCATTTCCGGGAAGCTTCAGCAGGCCAAGCGTCTGCGTTGATCGGTGGACCAGCCTTAATCTCCGGAACGGCTTAGGTAGGATTCGCTCAACCCAGCAATCGACCGGCAAGAGTTAACGTTCGTGTTTTCGGTCCATACGAGAGCGCGCCACTCTCGCCGAGATCGGGAAGCGTCTGGGACGCAAAATGCTCGGAGAGGTCGCCGCATTGGGCTACGAATAATGATCGCAGGCGGAACCGCCTGTCGGCCGGAACAAACCAGCCGGTTCCGGTGTCTAAATCCGGCATGCGCGACCTCGTCTACTCGTTCCGGCAGTTCGCCAGATCACCAGGATTTACGTTCCTCGCCGTCCTGTGCCTGGGGCTCGGGATCGGCGTCAACGCTTCTATTTTCAGCGTCCTCAATTCTCTGTTCCTCCGGCCTCTTCCGGTCATCGCGCCGGAACGCGTAGTCGTCCTCAGCCGCGGCGCGGCTCCTCTGCTGCCTTATCCCGACTTTCGCGATTTTCGCGATCAAGCCGTGACGATGGACATGGCTGCGTCCTTTCCCACCGAGTCGAGTCTCGATTTTGACGGCGTCGCGCACAATGCCGGCGCGGAGGCGGTGTCGCTCGCATATCCGAAGGTCATCGGCGTCCGTCCTTTCCTCGGCCGCTGGTTTAAGACGGAGGACGAGGACGCCTGCCTCATCAGCTATCGCGCGTGGCAGCGTTTTTTCGGAGGCGATCCCGATGTGGTCGGCAAGCGCGTCCGTTCGGAAACGCTTTGGTACACAGTCGTGGGCGTCGCGCCGCAAGGGTTTGAGGGGACTTATCTCCCATTGAGCATGGATTTGTGGGTGCCCCTTCGCCGCTGGATGGGTCAGCATCCAGGCGTGCCCCAGCGTTTCGAGGACCGGGCGCAGCCTTCCGTATTTATCTTCGGACGCCTGAAACCAAGCATCGGCGTAGGCCAGGCGGAGGCCGAGATCAACTCAATTTCGGCACAGTTTCGAACAAAGCCGGCGCCAGTAGTTGTCGAGCAAGTTCGCGGGATCCCTGCCTCGAACACTCGACGCAATGCCGCACCCGTGGCCGCGGTCCTGATGGCGGTCGTCGGCGTCATTTTGCTGATCGCCTGCGTCAACGTTGGCAATCTGCTGATCTCCAGAGGAGCCGCGCGGCATCGTGAAATTTCCGTGCGTGTCGCACTCGGTGCAGGACGAGCGCGGTTGCTGCGCCAATTGCTGACAGAGAGCCTTTTGCTCGCGCTCGGCGGAGGACTCAGTGGACTCCTCTTCGGAGTCTGGACCAATCGCTTATTGGAGACGCTTCTGGCTGCCGGTCCGTATGAATCCGTGCGGCTGGATTTAGGAGCGGATCATCGAGTGCTGCTCTTCACGATGCTTCTCTCCCTGGCGACCACGCTGTTTTTCGGCCTCGCGCCGGCGTGGAGGGCGAGCAAAGTGGACGTGCTCGCGGGTTTAAAAGGCACTCGGGCAGCGGCCAGAGGATTCGGCCTGCGGCGCGTGTCGTTGATTGCGCAAGTTTCACTGTCCCTCGTTCTGCTATTGACCGCCGGGCTGTTTCTTCGTGTCCTGGGACAGTTTCACTCGGCTGATCCCGGCTTTGCCGTCGATCGTCGCCTCTATGTGACGACCTACGTTTCAGCGCCTGAATTTTCGCAGGAATCGGGGCGGGTTTTTTACTCTCAAGCCGCAGACCGTCTGCGGGCGCTCCCGGGGATTAAGAACGTCGCCATCACGAATATTCTGCCCCTGACGCCTCTTCCCGCGCAGTGCGCCTCGCTCCGAGGCGATCCGGTTTCGGCAACGTCCAGCGTCATAAGCGCCGGTTTTCTCGACACGATGCGTAGCCGGCTGATCGCCGGGCGCGACTTCAACGCCGCTGAAACCGGATCGCCCGTCGCGATCGTCAATGAAGCCATGGCTAAGCGACTTTGGCCCGCCGAAAGCGCCATCGGCAAAAGAGTCGAGCTCGGGTGCCGAAATAAAGTAACCGCCGAAGTCGTCGGCGTGGCGCAAGACTTGCGGTTCGTATCGGTAGGCGAGGCGGCCAGGCCGCACGCTTACCGGCGGTTTTCCCAAAGCTATGACGGGTACCAGACCATCCTGGTCGAAACCGTGTCCGATGCTGGTGCCATGGCGGAAGCGGTGCGCAAAACGATCGTCGGGACCAACGCGAATGCGCGCGTGTTCGCGGTGAAGACGCTCGCCGATTGGGTGGATCGCTCCTATTGGCAAGTTCGTTGGGAGGCGTCCGTCCTCGGCGCGTTCGCGGCGCTGGCGCTGATGCTGTCCGCGGTCGGATTATACGGCATAATTTCCTATCAGGTGACGCTTTAGCGCAGGGAAATCGGCGTACGGATGGCAGTGGGCGCCCAAGCCGCCGACATGTTCCGCTTAATCCTTTGCCAAGGCCTGAGTCTGACGCTCATTGGCATCGCGATGGGCGTAGTCGTGTCTATGGGCGTCGCGCGACTGCTGGCGAAACTGCTCTGTGGCGTCAGCCCTACCGATTTCTTGACCTACGCCGCCGTTTCGCTTATTTGGCTGGCCGTTGCAGCGGTTGCCTGCTATCTTCCCGCCCGAAGGGCTTCGCGCGTCGATCCCACGGAGGCTTTGCGAAACGAATGACTGTTGAGCCCGGTCCGCGCCTCCGTGGACGCGCGCTCTTGTCAGCGGGTCTGGTCTATCAACCTTTGCACGTCACGCGTGAACCCGGGACGGTTGAACGGTGGATAGTCTGGCGACAGGCGATTGGCTTCCTCAAACTCCGCCAGGGCGCCGGAGCGATCTCCGTTTTGTTTTAAGAGCCTTCCGATATTGACATGAAGGAGCGGAGCGTCAGGAGCGTGCAGACGCAGGGCCTCGCGGTACTCGGCGATCGCTCGACCGCGATCGCCCTTGCGATCCCATGCGCTGGCCAGGTGCGCATGCGGGTCTGGTTGGGCGGGCTGAAGTTGAGCCGCCACACGGTATTCCCGCATGCCCTCATCGAAGAGGTCGGCCTCCTCCCTCTGGGTCAGCTTGATGCTGAAGTCTGATGGAAGATCGCCGGACGCTTTCGGGGCGTTGGGTTTATTGTTGTTCATGGAAATAGAAGCTATCTGAACGTCCGCGTCCCCGAGCAGCATCAGCGCTCCGAAATGCTTGGGCTGTTTTCGAAGTGCATCCCGCGTATCTTGTTGAACCAATCGGTATTCCGCTGAATTCCACTTAAGCTGGGCCTGCGCGTAGAAATCATCCGCGCTGAGGTGAGCGTTCAGGATCGCACGACCCACCGCTTGGCATCCCGCCAGTCCCAAAACCGCCAGGAAGATGGAAAGGCCCAGCAAGCGCCTTTCTCCAGCGACAAGATTGTACTTCGCCTTCATAAAGTACCTCCGATGCCATGATTCAAAAGCAAGTCCGCCTCATCTTGCGAAGACGTAGGTAGATTCTAACGCTGGAGGGTCTAAAGATCAATACTCATCGATGCGGCACCGGAGCCTCGATTCGGCGGAGAACGTCCGCGCGTCACCAGGAGCCCCGCGTACAGGCTCTCCTGGACGTCTTGGCTAACAGAGCAAGACTCGCTGGCACGGCCTTCGTCGACTCCCTGCTGGCGTTTTCACTGTTCTGCGCAATTGCCATCAGCATCACCGCATTCCCGGTTCTGGCGCGGATTCTGGCCGATTCAGAAATTGACCGTCCTCCTTTATCAGATGTACAGACTGTCCCACTCTTCGCCCAGCGCCCACCGTAAAGCCGACAGCTTGCCGTTCATTATTCCTAATCGGGATCAGAATGGCGCCGGCCCGCACGACTTGCTCGCAGCGCGGTCAGCCTCTCGAACTGGACGCCGTAATCTGGTCGCTCCGGATCTCGAAGCCGGGGCCGCCACGGAAAAAGGAGGCGCGCGATGCCGATGAACGATCGCGAACCGAGGATTACGCGCGTCGAGCGGCGGTCGGATCTGATCCCGAATCGTATAGTGGGAGGCGACTTGCGATTTGCTGCACGCTTTGTTGCACTTGCTCCAAGTCTATGAACCACGAGGACGCGAAGCCTGTTTCTGAAATAGCTTTACTTAAGAGTCAGGGCTGCTACTGGAAGTGGATATGCCGCTTACTTCGTTTTGACCGTGAACGGGACAGTCTTCATGAGGTCGTTGCCTATATAGATCTCCAACCGGTATTTGCCGGGCGGAAATCCATCGCTCGGCTTCGAGAGCGAAAATGAGCCTTCATTGGCGAACGGGACGGCTCGTGTTGCCTCGTCGATCTTGTAGTTTGGAGGCGCGACCTTCCCGACGTCTTCGGCGATCCAGACTCCGCGGAGTTGCGTCAAGACTTTTTCGCGGTGTGGAAAGACGCTGATCCGGAGATCCCGATCCTCAAGCAAGCCAAGGCGGAATACGCCAAGCTTCAGTGAGCGAAGAGGGGGTCGCCCCACCCGCTTTTGGCTCGGCCTGATCTGGCTGATGTTGCCCGGCGCACCGATTAAGACGTTCGATATAACGCGCTCCAGATCGAGGCAACCGTCTACAAATATTCTTATTCGGCATTGGCCTGCCGGCCTAGCTGTCTGTCGAGTTAACTATCAGGTGGCGGAGATTTTCGGGTCCCCGTACAATCGGGTGAACTTTCCAGGATTGGTTTGACGCGGTGACCTGTCACGGAACTTTGGCAGTACGCTGCTCGCAACAAATAGTGATTTGTAATCAACAGTAGCGCTGGAGGGCAAGCGGTGCGATTAGCATTTAGGCGATTCGTTTGGCGACCCAAACGAAAATGGCCACCGTGCGTTGACACGCATAGAAGAGTTCCTGCGGTGTTGTTCCTGGGTGACGCCGCATGGCATTGTGTAGGCGTGCCCGCACCATTGACCACACTATCGCGGCAGTCTGTTTCCGGAGGCGATTGAAAAGGGCTAAGGTGAAGAGGATGTCTGCGGTGCCATTCGCGTACTGGAAGAATTAGTGGTTGCCAAGGGATGGCGCCGGCGCAGGTGCGATAAGACGCGCCGAAAAAGTTCAATGACCTGTCGGATTGCGAGTTAGTGGTCCTCGAATAAAATGGCCACCGCAAAAGGAAAGAGGGTTTAGCCATGACGCTTAAACGTTCACTGCTGGGGTCTGTGGAAGTCGACTATGGCAACCGCCGTCCGATTTGTCATCGTTCTCGTGGCTCTCAGCGCCGTCTGTCTGGCGCAGGTTTCGACGGGCACGATCTCCGGGTCTGTTCGCGATAGCAGCGGAGGCGCCGTGGTGGGCGCCAAGGTCGCAATAACCCAGTTGGCAACGACCGAGAAACGGCAAACCGCGACCAACGAACGCGGAGAATTCAATGCGCCATACCTGCATGCGGGCGCCTATTCCGTCACGGTGACTATGCCGGGTTTCAAATCCGAAGTTAGCAGCGGGATTGTGCTACAGGTCGACCAGATCGTGAATGTTACGATCGTCCTCCAGCCCGGGTCGACGACGGAATCGGTTGAGGTAACCGGCGGCGCTCCGCTGATCGACACGTCGACTTCATCGTTGGGACAGGTTATCGACAACACAAAGATTAACGATCTGCCTCTCAACGGAAGAAATGTTTGGGCGCTCGGGCTGATCTCCGGTAATTCGGTTCCCGTAAAAGGAGTGGCCTCAAACCTTCCTTTCGTCGCGGGTGGAGGACGTTTCCAGACGAACGATATTCTACTGGACGGAATCGACAATAATACCGTGGCCACCGGGGGCGGTATTGGAGTCGTGGGCATCAACTATACACCCTCGGTCGACGCGATTGTCGAGTTCAAGGTGAAGACGAATAACTACAGCGCGGAGTACGGGAGCTCGGCGGGTGCGATCGTCAGCGCCACCATCAAGTCCGGCACGAACGTTTACAACGGCGATTGTTGGGAGTTCCTGCGCAACGACGTGCTGGACGCCAATAACTTCTTTTCCAACGCGGCCGGCAAGCCGAAGCAGCCTTACAAGCAGAATCAGTTTGGCTGCACGCTGGGCGGCCCGGTAATTATCCCGAAACTTTACAGTGGCCGCAACAAAACCTTCTTTTTCATGGATTACGAAGGCTTGCGGCGAGCGACGTCGGCTTCCTCGAGCATTCAGAACATTCCGCCGGTTTCTTTTCGCACCGGCAATTTCTCAAGCTATCCTTATCCAATCTATAACCCAGCCTCGCGGACCTTAGCCGCCAACGGTACGGTGATCAGTACGCCATTCCCAGGCAATCAGATACCGACGACGATGCTGAACCAAGCCGCGCTGGCTACTCTCGCTCTGCTGCCGCAACCGAATTTCGGCGCTCCCGGAGCGCAGGCGAACAACTTCCTGTTTGTCGCCAGCCAGCCCTTCCAGAGCGATCAGTTTGACGTCCGCGTCGATCAACAGATATCGCAGAACAATACGATCTTCGCCCGATGGTCGCAGGCGCTGCAAACCAACACCAACCCCGGCAGCTTCACCGGCTTTCTGGGTGGAGGGACCAACGGCATTAACAACCCGATCAATTCGACCCTGAACGACGTGAACGTCTTTTCTCCCAACCTGGTGAATGAGGTCCGTTTCGGATACACGCGGCACAACGGGAACATCCAGCCCTTGGATCAAAGCCAGGGAGTGAGTTTTGCGCGTCAAAATGGAATTGCCATGTACCCGTTCCCGGTGCTGACGTTTCCCTCGTACCTGTTCTCTTCCTCCGGGTCCAGCACCGGCGGAACTAACGAATTCACCGCGATTGGCGCCGCCACGCCGAATCTGAACATCGAAAATATATTCGAGGGGGCCGACGACCTTGCGTGGAGCAAGGGAAGCCACACCTTAAAAATGGGAACGGATATCCGCCGGGATCGTTTCGATACGGTCTACGGAGGCGGACAGACAGTCTTCGGCCCGACCTTCAGTTCTTCTTCCAACTCCACGAATTCCGGCGCTCCGCTGGCAGACTTTCTTCTGGGCGATCCCTCGCAGCTTACCGGAACGCAGTTGCTGAGCTGGGCTCGCGAGCGTGATCTTTATGCGGGCGTGTACTTCCAGGACGATTGGAAAGTCAGTCACAAGTTGACCGTCAATATGGGGCTGCGGTATGAACTGTACACCGAGCCGGTGGACGCCGGAAACCTAGGGGCCCTGTTCAACGCGGCCACGGGAAAGTTCCAACTGCCGGGCCAAAACGGTTTCTCTGACGCCATCGTCGACGGTCATCATCTGGACTTCGCCCCCCGCTTCGGGTTTGCGTACGCGGCGTCGAAACGTTTGACGGTGCGGGGCGGGACCGGACTGTTCTATGGCCCCCGTGAGCAGAACCAGCAGTCGACTGTATTTGGCGCCAATCCCCCGAACGCGCCGACGGTGATCACGCCGAACATAAGCCCGACCACGACGCTGGCGCCCCCAATCACGCTCAATACACCAATCCAGGTCGGGCCGGAATCCCCCGATCTCAGCACATTCACGCCTCAGAATAGCTTGGGCCTTTTGATTGTACGGCCGACTTCAGGAATAGCCGGCCTGCGCAGCTCTACGAATGGAACTATGGGTTCCAGTATCAGGCCACGAAAGATCTGGTCCTGGAGGCGACTTATTCCGGGGAACGAGGAAACTATCTGACCAGCCGCGTCAACCTGAATCAAATTCCCTGGTCCAAAGGGATTGCCGGACTCACCGGCCAGGCCAACCGTCTGTTCCCGAATGTTGGGAATCAGGTGGTCATGGATTCTGCGGCTGGCAATAATTTTTACAATGCCATGAACCTTCGTGCCGAGAAACGTCTCAGTGCAGGGTTGAATTTTCTCGTCAACTACACGTGGTCGAAAAACCTCGAGGCCAATGGGAGCGGTGGAAACAGCTCTTTCAGCCAGAGTGGGGGCACCACCAATCCTTTGGATAGCTGGAATCTTCACAAAGAAAAATCCTACGCTCCCCTGGATGTGCCGCATGTCTTCGTCGCGAGCGCCGGATACGAACTACCCTTTGGAAACAAGAAGCCGTGGGCGAATCAGGGGTTCTCCAAAGCGGTTTTTGGCGGGTGGCAGCTCAATGGCATCCTGACGCTGGAGAGCGGTTTTCCCACCGACATCCGAACGCCCAACACCTCCGCCGGCCAACTTTTCACCACCTACAACGTTCCCAACTCGGTGGCGGGCGTGTCCATGTATCTACCGAATCCAGGTCCGAATGGATTTTTCAACCCCGCTGCGTTCACACAGCCCGGGCAGGTGATCAACGCGGTGGGCACTCCGATCACGGCGTTCGGCGATCTGGCGCGGCGCGCAGGACGCGGGCCGCAAACCAAAAATCTCGATTTCTCGTTGTTCAGAAATTTCGCGATTCGTGAACATATGAACCTGCAATTCCGGGCGGAGGCGTTTAACTTCACGAACACGCCCGCATTCTTTCTTCCGGCGGCGAACACTCCGCAGCTCACCATCGGTAATTCAAGCTTTGGCAAGTTGAGCTCCTCATCCTCCACGGGCAGACAGATTCAATTCGGCCTTAAGTTGTATTTCTAATGAGCCGCCATACCCGTTTGCTCTTGCCCCTTCTATGTGCGACTTGCTCCATCGCGCAACAGCCGCCTGTCTCGCAAACGCAGGGGTCGTGGATGACGGAGCCCAGCCGCTGGGTCCAGACGAATCTGCGTCAGACAGACGCGAGCCTCGACGCGAAGCGTCTGGTCAGCCAATTAGCGGATATGCGCGCCAATGTTCTGCTTTTTGGCATGGGCGGCATTGCCGCCTACTATCCGACCAAGGTCGCGTTCCATTACGCCAGTCCGGATCTGGTGCCGGGCCGGGACATGTTCGGCGAAGTCTTGAGCGAATCCCACAAACGGAGCATCCGGCTCGTGGGACGCTTCGACTTCAGCAAGACCCGGAAGGAGGTCTTCGACGCCCATCCTGAGTGGTTCTTTCGAAAAGCCAACGGCGATGCGGTGATCTACAACGGCTTGTACTCCACCTGCATCAATGGCGGCTACTATCGCGATCAGGCACTGAAGATACTCACGGAGGCGCTCGAAAACTACGATGTGGACGGGCTTTTCTTCAACATGTTCGGGAATCAATCGCGCGATTACAGCGGCCGCGAAGTGGGCCTCTGTCACTGCGACAACTGCCGCCGCCGATATGCCGCGATGTTCCACAAGCCGATCCCGGATCAGCCGGACGACGATTATCGCCGGTTCATGTTCATCTCCTCGCGCGAGGTGGCGGCGTCCATTGGCGACGTGATTCACGCCAAGCGACCCAAAGCCGGCTACTTCAACTATATTCAGGAGTCCACCGACGGAATCATGTCGGAATCGAATACCGGCATCGATCGCCCCCTTCCCATGTGGCCCTATAGCGCTAGTGACAACGTCAATCGGGCTCGCAATAGCGAGCCAGGCAAGATGGCGGTGAACCTGAACATGCAGTTTGTCGATTACTCCTGGCGGTTCGCTACCGTGCCGAGCCCGGAGATCGCGTTGCGCATGTGGGAAAATATCGCGAATGCGGGAGCGTTGACCTTTGAGGTGAATGGAACGCTCGACCTCCAGGATCGTCAGGCACTGGAGACCGCAAAGCCGATTTTCCGATGGGCCGCGCGAAACGAGCAATATTATGCCGGGCAGCAAAGCGCCGCGCGCGTACTGCTGTTGGGAACCCCCTCGGCGTCCGGCCGCGCCTTCGGACAGAATTCTTACCGCGGCATGTTCCGCTTGCTCAGCGAAGAGCATATCCCGTTCGCTGTTTCAGACAATCTGAACTGGATCGGAAAACGCGATTTCGATCTGGTGATCGCAGCAGACTGGGCGCCCGCCGAACTGGAGCAGTACGTGGAGAAGGGCGGTCACCTCCTGATTGCCAGCTCTCGAGAGCCGGACCTGCAAATCGCCCGGGTGATTGCCCGGTCCAAGGACGTGAAAGGCTACTTCCGGGTCCGCAATCATGCGATTTTCCCCTCTTTGAAGGATACCGATCTTCTGCTGCTCGACGGCTCGTATACGGAAGTTGAGGGGGATGGATCGAAATCGCTTTCCCTGGTTCCTCCCTCGATGATCGGCCCGCCGGAGTTCATTCATATCGACATGCAGGACACCAACCAACCGGGCATCGTTTTTAAAGACCTTGGCCGAGGGCAGGTCGCGTGGCTTCCGTGGGATTTGGGCGCACTTTATTACCGGGTCAGCCTGCCCTCCCATGCCGCTCTGTTTCACGATGTTGTCGACCGGTTGTACCCAAAGCGCCAGCTCACGACGAACGCGCACCCCCTGGTCGAAATCACCTTGATGCAGCAAGGCGACCGCAGCCTGCTCCATCTGATTAATCTATCTGGCCACTCGCAAACGGGATACTATGCTCCGTTGAAGATGAATGATATCCGAATCGAGGTTGCGGGCCGGTTTAAGACCGCGACGACCATCCGCAATCCCCTGAAGATCCCCACCCAGATGCACGATGGGTACACAGTCTTCACGGTTCCGGAACTAGCCGACTACGAGCTTGTTGTACTGAAATAAGGTTGGAGTAACTCAAATGAATTATGATCTATGGCCCGCTGTGATTTCACGTATGGCGGCGACTACTTCGCGATCTTGGAACGTGCCTTCTTGGCCCTTCGCTTCGACATCACCACCGGCGGCGCCGCCGGCGGCAGATCCTCAATCTGTATATGGATCGCGAAGCGTTCACTTCCGATCTGGGCAATGATCGTCGGTGTCCCGGCTTCTTCTGGCGCCTTCGGAAACGGCAACACGTTGTTCGTGCGGTTCTTCATAGGACCACTCATGCCTCTCGTCCTGGGCCAAAAGCAAGTCTCCGCGCACGAGCGCTGAATCCCGCCTCCTTAGCCCGGGCTGCCAGTGTTTGATCCCGCAAGTGCTTTAGATCGCTGTGAATCGAAGTTCGAATAGCGTCCGGGGAGCCACTCGTTCGATTCGAACTTCTCTACCCGTTATTTCACTGCGCCGCGGCTTCAGATCCGCATTGTTGCCGCAAATGGCGGGTTCACGCAGGTCGAGGCGTCTCCGTTGCTGGCCGTAGCCGATGTCACCGGAGGCTGGAGCCGCCACAGCGGCCGGAAGGGCCGAACGTCTCCGTTGCAGCCGTCAGGCTTCCCCGTTATTTCACGCGCAGCCGCGACCGATGCCAACGCGCGGAACGCAATGTGTCGGTCAATCCGAAGATCTCGCTAGCGCCAATGCGGGCAGAGGGATGAGCTCGCTGAGATCAACAGCAATCGCCGACGCTGTATTCACCCGCTCGCCGCCGATAGTCGCAGAAAACGCGATCTTTCCATCGGGCAAGAGTTTCGCGACGAACACTGACCCTTGCCCGGTAATGAAGAAGTAGGGGACAGCCACTGCCATGATCGCACCACCGGAAGATGCCGAGTTCAAAAGCAAGATGTCAGCGGCTATGAAGGCGGCCTGGGCGAAGCGGAAGAAGGCGGCCATTCTGACCGGCGGCGTTTTCGGCGTGGTGGATGCCATGTCGTCCTACGAAATCTGGGTGGGGTTCGTGAACGCCAAGACGGGCGAGGTAACCACGCTCCTGCGGGTGAATTCGCTCGGAGGCAAAACCGGAAGAGATCCGGAGGCGGCGTTGAATCGAACCCTCCTGTCGCAGTTCAAGAAGTTGAATTTCGGTGCCGCTCCTACGCCTTAGTTGACCCCCTCTGCTTAGGAGTTTTGTGCTCCAGTTCGGCTTCCTGAGCCTCGGCCTCGTCGCCATGGGGCTATGGCTGGTGTCGCCGACACGGAGCAGCGCCGCCATGGTCAAGTGGGCGTTAACCAAAGGTGCAGCCCACTAAGGAGAGGGTGAGAGAAGCTGCGGCGCATTCAACGCGCCACCAAGATTCGCCGCGAAACGGCGGCTGCATATCTCAAGACCGCCGGGATTCCGGTGCGGGCGCCGGGTGGCTGGGGACGGGGACAGGCAAAACCGGCCATAGAGGTCTCCACCGACCCGGAGGCCGAAAACCGGCCTGTGGAGGCAGACCCGCGGCCGGGGCGAAGTCCGTCGGCCAGCACCTGCGAACCCTACCGCGAGATCATCGAAGGCGCACTTTCAAAAGGCCGCAACGCCATGGCCATCTGGCAGGACCTGGTGGACAGCCACGGTCTCTCCGGGCGATACGCCAGCGTCAAGCGCTTCATCCACAAGCTCCGCGGATCGCCGACGCCGGAGGCTCGCGTGGTGATCGAGACTGCGCCCGGCGAGGAAGCGCAAGTCGATTACGGCACCGGTCCGATGGTCCGCGACCCGCAGACGGGTAAGTACCGGCGCACGCGGCTGTTCGTGCTGACGCTGGGCCACAGTCGAAAATCGGTTCGCCTGCTGGTGTTCCGCTCCAGCACGCGAGTCTGGGCCGAACTGCACGAGAAAGCGTTTCGCCGATTGGGTGGCGTAACTCGTGTCGTGGTGCTCGATAGTCTCCGCGAAGGCGTGATCACGCCCGACATCTACGATGCCACGCTCAATCCGCTTTACCGCGACGTGTTGAAGCATTACGGTGAGCTGGTTTGAAGGCCCCACCGGGAGATTCAAAGGGATCGAGGCATGACTTTCAATCCAGATTGAGCTCCGTCTTCACTAATTTTGTGACAGCTTGCGTCTCGCTGACGAGACTCCTTGTACCAATCTGGCGAGGTCATATGGCCCGATGTAGATTCGTTTGCGATCTTGGTGATTGACTGTTGTAGATGTTCCAATGCGGCTTTCACCGGTTCGCCGGACACCAACAGTGACAGCCCCTTCGCTTTCTTGAAGGCCAAGAGCGCTGCATTCCATTCGTCGGCCACAGCCTCCCGACGTTTTAACGACTCGGCCCCGATTGGGCGATTCTCGGCTCGAAACGTCATTTGCATAACTGCCAAACAGTACTCGATGCTACCGAACTCTCGTATTAGCTCGAACAACACATCGCGCTTAATTTCCCATCTCTTTTGGCGGTTCCACATTTCATCAGAAAATAGCCGCTTCAATACTCTTCGTAGCCTGCGTGACGGCGTACGTCTGATCCAGCAGTTTGTCTAAATCCCTATGGATTGCCTTGTTCTGGCCTCCCTTGGCCCAATAGGCTCCAACGTACGCCGCGACCGCCACTGCGGCCATCTGCGCAATCAACATTGTTCCGCTGTCCATTGATGCGCCTATTATACTTTCAAAATCTTCCACCGAGTCCGATGTGCTTATGCACATGACTTTTCCGCCGAGAACTTTATAGTTACGATACACATCCCCGAGTCCCTCAAAGCCACCAAGACGCGGGAGATCACCAGGGAAACCGTCACGGACAGCGCCGGGATGGATGCGCGATACAATCCAGATTCGATCTGAGCCCCCGGGCGAGCCAGCCCAACGAGTGGTGTCTCCAGAGAGAGGCGTTTTTCGCGAGTATTGGCCAATTTGGGCGGTGCTGGCGGTCCCGCTGTCAACTATAAGGGTCTGAGGACTCGTAGCGGATAAACTTGGCTCCCCGGCATGGATTCGAACCACGATTCACGGCTCCAAAGGCCGCTGTCCTACCATTAGACGACCGGGGATCTGAGGGCGGGCGTTAACTTCTCCAGTGTATCAACCAAGCCGCTCGATCACCACTCCGAATACGGAGTTCCCTCCAAACTCTTTTGATCGGACCTGCTACGAACGTCCCAAATCCCCGGATCTGTTTGGTCGACTGCCGTCAGCGCATCCTCCATGATCGTGATCCATTGATCGTTGCCCGTGATGGGATCCAGAGGCACCGCGCGCAGGTAGCCCGCGGCCACCAGATCCTGCAACTGCTGAGGCGCTTTCTTCTTATCGAAGGTGTACTCGTCGATCACCGTGCGCAGCGTCGTGATATTTTGCTTGAGCAAGCTCTCCTTGGCGCGCGTTATCGATTTCTGATAGAGCGGAACGGCAACCGACACCAGCACCGAGATGATCGCCATCACGATGATCAGCTCGATTAGCGTATAGCCGAAACGCCGCCGGTCTGTTTTAATTCCACTCCGCGTAAGGCGTGCCATCCCGCGCTCTCTCCAGGCTTTTTGAGTAAACATCGAAAACATTTTGCCCGCCCCAACTCTGCGATTTCGGATCGTCCTGCATGCTGCGCTTACCCCAATCGTAGGTCCCCGTCATCGGGTCCTTCGGAATGCGGCGCAGAAACTTGATCTTTTTTCCATCCGGCGATTGCGACAGTTTGACGCCCTCCACCAGGATATCGAGCGATTCCGGATAACCTTCTGTCCCCAGCTTGACGTCGATTTTTCCCGCCAGCGAAGCATCCTTATAGTCGTCAATCGCCTTGCGAATTTCCCTCAGCGCGTGGCGCAGTTCGCGCTCCTTGTCGCGCTTGACCTTGTAGGCGGCCAGCGGCACCGCCATGGTCGACAACAGTCCCATGATCGTGAAGCACACGATCAGCTCGACCATCGTGAATCCCCGCTGCCGCCCTCTCTTCATACTCCTAATTTACCTTCACTGGAAGTTCGCCGGGCGTAACCGCGACCGGTTGCAGTTGAGTATTCTTCAGACTGAAATCGGGGAGCGTCACCGTGCCCGTGCCCTTGCCGATCGCCGTGAAATTCAGCATCAGCACCGCGCCCGATCCCGAAATTCCGGCCGACCCCGGCACCCTCGCGACGGTCAGCGTCGCCTCGCCCACCTCGTTGCGAAGATCCTTCACCGACGTGATTCGAACGCCATCCCGCGTGAACAGCTCGCCCGGCGTCACATCGTTCAATCGGAGCAGCGCCGCATCGTACTTCACCCGGATGGGCGACGCCGAAAACAGGTCCGTGGCATTGTCGATCTGCACACTCACTTGTACCGTTCCACCTTGCGCGGTCTCCACCGATGCCGGAGCAAACCGCACCCGAGCCTGGCCCGGAGCTGACGGGGGCGCGGGCGGCACAGGAGCTGCCGCCTGCGGCACGCTTGGTTGAATCTGCGGCACCGTCGCGGGAGGTATCGCCGCGGGTGGATTCGCCGGAGCCTCTTCCGCCGCCGTCTTCGGCGCATAATACAGTTTCACAACCTGCTCGGACCCGGCGTAAATTCCCCTCAAATTCTCCGCCGTATAATCCGGTGTCCGGACGATGTGCGGAATCAGCGCGATCATCAGTTCCCCTGTGGACTTGTCTTTGGTCGAACTGCCGAATAAGAACTGCCCCAGAATCGGAATACTCGTCAAGCCCGGCAACCCGCCCACCGTGGTCGCATCGGTACTTTGACTCAAGCCGCTGAGCATGTTGATCTCGCCTTCGTGCAAGCGGATGTCCGCGATGTTCTTGGTCTGCTGGATCACCGGCTGGGAGATGCCGCCGATATTCACATACTGCTGCACCGCCGATACTTCCACTTCGATGTGCAGCGTCAGCTCCTCTGCCGAATGAACCTGCGGCGTCATGTTCAGCTTCAATCCGACTTCGGCATAATTAAACTGCGTCGACACCAGAGGACTCACGCTACTGGCCACCGAGACGCCAGACGAAAAGCTGCCCGTCGCATACGGAATCCTCGAGCCGATGATGAGTTCCACTTTCATGCCATCGGAAGCCCGAACTTGCGGCTTATTCATCGTCTTCGTCCGGGCATCCGACATCACCGCGTTCAGGATCGCCCCCGGCAGAGACGTCGAAAATTGGTTGATCGAAGTATGAGCGAGCTGGCTCAAGGTCGCTGTTCCACTTCCGGTCGTCGGAGTAGTTGGCGTGCCGCCAGCCGGCGTCGCCGCGGCCGGTCCATTCGGCCCATTGAAGTTAATCGCCTGCTGCAATCCCGCCGTTCCTCCCGATGCCAGCGTCGCCGCCAGACTCCGCGAGTACTGGCTATTCACCTGCATCACGATCACATCGATCACCACTTCCGACTTCGGCTTATCCAGATCGTGAATCAGCTTCTCCGTCAGCGCCATCTGGTCCGCCGTGGCGCGCACAATCAGCGCCTTCTGCGCGTTGTAGGTGAACACGCGCCGGATTTCAGCAACCGTGCGGATCGCCGTCGCGATTTCCTGAAACTCCTGCACCGACGTCACATTGGTGACATAAAATACCTTCACCACTGTGTCTTCGTAATCGCGCCGCTTCGTCACGTTGTCTTCCGTCACGAAAATCGTGTTCGGCGACATCGGCTTCCAATAAGTGTGCGTCAGCATCGCCAGATAATCGAACGCCTGCTCGATCGGCATGTTCGTCGCGATCTCCACATTCGAGTTCCGCTGCGGCGCGGTATACGTCGAATCGAACACCACGTTGATGCCCGCCATCTTCCCGAACGTTTCGTACATTACTTTGGGCGGCTGATTATTCATCTTGATGGGTGGGATCACCGCCACGATGGGCTTCAGCTCCGGCGGCGCTTCCATCGACGCCACTCTCGCGTCGGATGCGCGCCGCGCCCGATCGGCCGGCGTCAACCCAGCGTCGCCAGGCGGCCTCACACCAGTTTTCTTGTCGTCTTTTTGCTCATTGAGAAGTGCCTGCGTCCGCTTCAACTCCTGCATCGCAATTCCCGACGATGGATCGGCGATGATGGCCCTCTGAAATTCCGCCATCGCTTCTTCCACTTTGCCTTCCGTGCGCAGCTTCTGCCCGCGATTCACGTGCAACTGCCCGGCCTGAAACCGGGCCCGACGCATCCCGATCGTATACGCCGGATTGTTCGGATTCTTATCCAGCGCCTTCATATAAAGGTCCAGCGCTTGGTCCCAATCCCGAAGGCTTTCAGCCGCCTGTGCCGCCTTAAAATCTTTGTCGCCTTTGTCCTTGGCGTCCATTACCGCGACAGTGGAAATCAGGATCAGGAGCGCGCAGAGCCCCACTCGAAGCCGTCCGTTGACGCGTAAGTGTTTTCGGTTCATCATCTTACCGGATTTAGTCCCATGGGCTCGTGCTACAATATCAGTTCGAGCCTCATAAGCTATTGACGCAACTTGGGTTCCTGACGTGGAATCGAAAATCAAAATCCTCAGCGATAACCGGTCCGCCGGTCATAATTACTACCTTTCGGACCGCCTCGAAGCCGGCCTCGTACTCTCCGGCACCGAAGTCAAAGCCGCCCGCGACGGCAAGATCCAATTGAAGGACGCCTTCGCCGAAGTCGCCGGCAATGAAGCCTGGCTCTGCAACACTCATATTGGACAGTACTCGCACGGCAACATCATGAACCACGAGCCGGTCCGCCGCCGCAAGCTCCTGCTCCATCGCAAGGAGATCGACAATCTCCACGAGAAAATCCGTGAGCGCGGCCTCACTGTCGTACCCACGAAACTCTATCTTAAAAACGGCCTGATTAAGATAGAATTAGCCGTCGGCAAGGGCAAAAAACTGCACGACAAACGCGAATCGGAACGCGAGCGTGAAGCCGATGCCGAAGCAAGAGCAGGCATGCGCCGCAAACAAAAGGAATAGGCCTTTTGGAACCGCGACCTTCGGGAGCGGTCAGCGGCCGAGTAATCAGGCATACTCAAAAGGAATAAATGGATACTAAACTTCTCTATCAACCCCTGGCCCAAGTCGAGGCCGATGCCGTCGCCGTCGTGCTTTTCGAAGAAGAATCCACCCCCGCCGATCTAAAATTCGCCGCTTCTTGGTTGGACGAAATAAAAACCTCCGGCGAATTCCTGGGCAAATCAGGCGAGCTAGCTGTGCTCCATCAACCGCACGGAATCAAAGCGAAGCGCCTAGTCGCCGTCGGCGGAGGAAAGAAAGCCGCCTTCGATTCTGCCTCGCTCCGCAAAGTCTCCGGATCGACGGTCCGCACCCTCAAGCAGAAAGGCGTAAAATCCCTAGCCTGGCTTTTAGAAGGACGCGAAGCCGAAGCCGCCGTCGAAGGAGCCATCCTCGGCAACTTCGAACCCGAGCAGCATAAAACCTCGACCGACAACAAATCCCTAGCCGCATTTCACGTCATCGCCGCGGCCGATGGCGCGGAGATCGAAAAGTCCTTCGAGCGCGGAATAATTCTCGGCGATTCGCAGAACTTCGCCCGCGAGCTCATCAACGAGCCCGCCAATCTTCTCACGCCGATGGTCCTCGCCGATAAAGCCCGAGCTATGTCGTCCGCATCCGGCCTGGAGTGCGAAATCCTCGATCAGGACCGCATGATGCAGCTCGGCATGGGCTCTCTACTAGGCGTCTCACAAGGCAGTGCCGAGCCCCCTGCTCTCATCGTGATCCGCTACAAACCCGAGGCCCCCTCCAAATCGTCCGACCATCTGGCGCTAGTCGGCAAAGGCGTCACTTTCGACACCGGAGGCGTCTCCATCAAACCCGCCGACGGCATGGAGAAGATGAAATACGATATGGCCGGCGGAGCAGCCGTTCTAGGCGCCATGCGCGCGCTAGCAAAATTGAAACCGTCGATTCCGGTAACAGCCTTCGTCCCCGCCGTCGAAAATATGGTGTCGAGCCGAGCCCAGCGCCCCGGAGACATCGTAAAATCCCTCAACGGAAAAACCATCGAGGTCCTCAACACCGACGCAGAAGGCCGTCTCATTCTGATCGACGCCATCACCTACGCCAAGCGCCTCGGCTGCAGTCACCTTATTGATGCAGCAACACTGACCGGAGCCATCGTGGTAGCCCTGGGCCACGTGAATATAGGCGCGTTCACCAATAATGAAGACTTTCTAGCGAAGGTAATGTCCGCCGCCAAAGCCGAAGGCGAGAAGATGTGGCACATGCCTCTCGACGACGAATATAAAGAGCTCCTCAAGAGCGCCTTCGCCGACCTAGCCAACATCGGCGGCCGCTACGGCGGAGCCATCAGCGCCGCCTGGTTCCTCCGCGAATTCGTCGACGACACCCCCTGGGTCCATCTCGATATCGCCGGCACCGCCTGGCTCGACGAACCGAAACCCCACATGGCGAAAGGCCCCTCCGGCGTCTGCGTCAGGACGTTCGTGAAGCTAGCCCTAGGCTGGTAATTCGCTGCACCAGTTCAGACGATAAACGGATGGGCGCCTCCGCATTCTCTTCCGTAAGGTAGTCCCATCCCTGCCCCGCGCCCGCATAATCGATCCGCACCGTAATCTGCGTCTCATTCAACACTCCGGTATAAATCGTCTCACGGAGCTGGGAATGCGCCTGAAAGTAGGAAACCCCGCCTCCACCTCACCGTCAAAATGCGCCCTCATCACCCTCTCAAATGACATCAACCACCAATACTATCGAACGTGTTGTGTTGTGTTATGTGGGGCGGACCCCCTGGTCCGCGCCGGACCCCCCGGTCCGGCTCTGGTAGTGGCTCTGCCAATCTCGCGCTAACGCCCCCGCAATCTCCCAATCTCCCGCCGATCCCGTTTCGACGGCTTCCCTTCCCGCATATCTCCGAACTGCATTTGAGCCTTCCGCTCCTCCGCCGCCTTCGCCCGAGCCGCCTTGCTCTCTTCCGTCTCCCGATAAAGCGTCTGCGCGACCGCCGCCGGTCCCCTCATCTCGCTGACCCCGAGCACCTCCACGTGAAACTCGCCTCCGTCGTTCTTCACTCGCAGCAAGTCGCCCGCTCGGACCTCGCGCGCAGCCTTGGCTTGCTGTCCGTTCGACTCAATCCTGCCCAGCTCACATGCTCTTGCCGCCAGCGCGCGAGTCTTGAAGAATCGCGCCGCCCACAGCCACTTGTCGATTCGGACCACCATCCTTCGTATCCTACCCTTGTAGGTGCTGTCCTGTAGGGCGGCCAATCTTGGCTGCAGCCGCCTTTTGAGGCGGCTCTCTTTCGCCAATACCGACCGTACACATTTCACCCCTCCCCGCCGTCTATTCTCAAAGAAGCCAAGGAACAAGAATGCGAATCTGGATCATGACCGTGGCAACGGTCCTAGCCTGTGGCCAATCCGTCGACCCGCCTCTCACTTTCGACGCAGCCTCCGTGAAAGCCGCAGTTCCTCCCACACCGAACGGCAGGGGAATGATCATGTTCGCCGGACCCAGCGGAGGTCCCGGCACCAAGGACCCCGGCCGCATTCGTTATCCGTTCATGAGCCTGAAGAACATCCTGACGAATGCCTACGACGTGAAGAATTTTCAAATCTCAGGCCCCGCCTGGCTCGATACCGAGCGGTTCGACATTGAAGCCACCATGCCTCCGGAAACCACCAAGGAGCAGTTTCGCGCGATGCTGCAAAATCTTCTTGCCGAGCGATTCAAGCTGACCATCCATCGCGAAACCAAGGAACTTCCCGTCTACACGCTCACGGTCGCCAAGAACGGCCCGAAGTTGACCGAGTCGCCGCCCGAATCGCCGAAAGCCGAGACTCCCTCCGACCCCGGCGACCGCCCGCCGCCCCTCCCCATCGGTCCGCGAGGGCCCCTCAAAATGGGTCCCGACGGTTTCCCGATTATGCCTTCACCCAACGGAGGTCGCGGCGGCATGTCGACCTTCATGATGCCGAATCGCGCGCGCATCAACGCCCAGAAGCAAACCATGCAGGATCTGGCGAACCGGCTAACGGCCGTCTTGAATCGCCCAGTGACCGACGCAACCGGCCTCACTGCAAAATTCGATTTCACGCTGACCTACTCGCCGGAAGGATTGAATTCCGCAATGGGCCCAATGGCCGCAATGGCGTCCGCCCTCGTGGGGCCGCCTCCTCCCGGCGCACCGGCGCCACCCGAAATGGAGAGCGCTCCCAACCTGTTCAGCGCCATCCAATCCCAGCTCGGCCTCAAACTGGAGCCGAAAAAAGCGCCCGTCGATCTGATAGTCATCGACCACATGGAAAAGGCCCCCACCGAAAACTAGTCTTGAGTCTGAAGTGGGGCGGACCCCCTGGTCCGCAGCCGGCCCCCCGGCCGGCTCCGCAGGACGCGTGACCGCCATCGTGGGGCAGGCTGGCAGCCTGCGGCGGGTTGGTAACCCGGCCCAGTCTCTACCCCTCCACAACCGTAACCGACACTAGCGTATCCCCACCCTGCACCGCATCGACGACGTCTTTCCCCTTCAGGACCTTCCCGAAAACCGTATGCTTCCCATCCAGCCACGACGTTTCCACGTGCGTGATGAAAAACTGGCTGCCGTTGGTATTCGGACCCGCATTCGCCATCGAAAGCGTCCCCGGAGCATGCTTGTTCGGATTCCCTTTGGTCTCGTCCTCGAACTTATAGCCCGGCCCTCCGCGGCCTGTGCCGGTCGGGTCGCCGCCTTGCACCATGAAATCCGGAATCACTCTATGGAAAACCGTACCGTCGTAGAACTTCTCCTTGGCCAGGAATGCGAAATTGTTCACCGTCTTGGGCGCGTCTTTGGCAAAAAGCTCGCAAACAATCTCGCCACGCGACGTTTGAAACGTCGCCGTGTACTTTTTGGAAGAATCGATCGCCATCTTGGGCGGGGTTGAGTATTGTTGTGACATTCACTTTAGTGTATCGCGCAGGAATCCGTCTGCATCCAAGGAAACGTAACTGGTTTGAGACGCACTGATTAATAGAAAGACGAAACCTGCCGAAAAGCATTGGCAGTTAGAGTGCTTAGGAAACAGGCAGGGAAGACGGGGGTCGCATATGATTATCGGAGCCATCATCGCCGGATTGTTGATCATCTCCTTATTTTTCGAGATGATCGCGTCATCGCCCAAATCGAGCGATGAGCAAAAGCCTGAAGCCATCCAAGTAAAAAACGCGTAAATCCGTCATCAGCTGTGTCAAAAAGGCGCACGTGAGACACGCCAGCGCATCCACATCCAGCAGCACATCGCCCCAATCAGGAGCAGAACCAGAGTCGAGGGCGCTGGGGTCGAAGTTATCGCCGAAGGCGCACCTACCGTCAGGGTCACTGGAAAGAGTACCTGAGTGGAGGGCTGGTTATTGATCGCGATCGAGATATTTGCGGATAGGGTTTGTCCGGTAGTGAAGCCCGTCGTGTTCACAGCCACAAGCAAGACCGCGCTGGGGTTAGTGTTGGGGAAAAACATCATGCCGGCCGGATTGCCGCATACCGTCATCCACGTCTGATTGTTGGGCACGACAACCACAAGCGTAGTAGGGCCCCCACTCGTGGTGATCGTCAGGGTCTGAGACGCGGTCGCGCCTCCGCTCTGAACCTGAAAACTCATGCCGGTAGAAACCGTGGGCGAGGTCGTGATTTGTCCATTCGCTGGGAGTATGCAGAAGGCCACAGCCGAAATGAAAGCCGCTCGGAGCATAGAAAACAGTAGCATAATTCTGAAGGCTGCCATTGTGGTAGCTCGTCAGTTATGGAATGCTGTACTCCATGGCATGCAACCCCGAAATCTTACGCGACATTCCCCTTTTCGCTCTCCTCGACGACGACGAAATGGCGGTTCTGGCGAGCCAGGTCGAGTTGCGGACCTTCGCCGCTCGCCAGCGTATCTATAAGATGGGCGATCCCGGCGGTCAAGCGTATGTCATGGTCTCCGGCAAAGTTCGCGTGACCACCGTCGACGAAGATCATCAGGAGGTCGTCGTCGACGAGCCGGCCTGCGGCGAGTTCTTCGGCTTCGCCTCCATGCTCGATCAGACCCCGCATCAAACCAGTGCCACCGCCCTTGAAGAGGCCGTCTGCATGGAGGTCGACCGCAAGGATATCACCGTCTTACTTGAGCGTAAACCCCATGCCGGCATGGACATGATGACCGTACTCGGCCGTCAGTTCCACGCCTCCCAGCAGTTGGTGCGCCTCCGCTCCTTCCGCAATCCGAACGAGGTAATCGAGGAGGAAATGACCACCGGCGAGCGTGTCGCCGACGGCGTAGCCAAGTTCGGCGGCTCCTGGTCCTTTATTATTGCCTTCGCGGTGGTTCTGGTCATCTACGGCGCGATCAACGTCGAGCTGGGAAAGTCCGCCTGGGACCCCTATCCATTCATTCTGTTGAACTTGTTCCTGTCGATGCTGGCCGCGATTCAGGCTCCGGTCATTATGATGAGCCAGAACCGGCAGGACACCAAGGACCGCCTGCGAGGCGAGCTCGATTACGACGTCAATCGCCGGGCAGAAGCCGAAATTCAGGCGGTGTCGCAGAAGATCCGTGACCTCGAAGAGCTGATCCGCGAAAGGCTCCCGAAATGATGCGTCTTAGAGCCGCCTTAATCGTCCTTATTTCACCGTTTTTGCACGCTCAGGAGCCCTTATTCGACCTTATTATCGCCAATGGACGCATTGTCGACGGCGCGGGCGGCCCCTGGTATCTAGGCGACGTCGCCATCAAAGGCGACACCATCGCGGCGATCGGCAAGTTCGATCCCAAAAGCGCCGCACGCTGGATCGACGCAAAAGGCATGGTAGTCGCGCCGGGCTTCATCGACATCCACACCCATGCGCGGCGCGGCATTCTCCTCGACCCATCGGCGCAAAATTACATTCGGCAAGGCGTCACGACCCTGATGGAAGGCAACGACGGCAGCTCACCGATTCCGCTCGCTCCGTTTCTCGCGGATGTGGCGAAGGCGCATCCCGCGCCGAACTTCGGTACCTTCGCCGGACAAGGCTCGATCCGCAGCCAGGTGATGCAGCTCGTCAACCGTCCGGCGACACCGGATGAGATAGAAAAAATGCGCGGTCTGATGCGGCAAGCGATGCTCGACGGAGCGTTCGGCATGTCCACCGGCCTGTTCTACGTCCCCGGCAATTTCACGCCTCCCGATGAAGTCATCGAAATCGCGAAAGTCGCGGGCGCGATGGGCGGCATGCACATCTCGCACATGCGCAACGAATCCGCGCAGATCCTCGATAGCGTCAAGGAAACCATTCGTATCGGCGAAGAAGGCCACATGCCCACGCAGGTGACCCATCACAAAATCATCGGCGGCGCGAATTGGGGCCTCAGCAAGCAAACTCTCGAGCTGGTCGAGCAAGCTCGCGCCCGCGGCGTCGATGTGTCGATTGATGCCTATCCTTATACTGCGTCGAGCACTGGAACCATGGCGCTCATTCCACAATGGGCGCAGGAGGGCGGCCAAAAAGCGCTGGTCGAGCGCCTCAACGCCCCCGCGCAGCGAGCCCGCATCAAAGCAACGGTGGTCGACAACATCAAGAACGATCGCGGTGCAGGAGATCCCGCCAACGTCGTCATGGCAAGCTGCGGATTCGATAAAACGCTAGCCGGAAAAAGTCTCGCCGATATCACGAAAGCTCGCGGCCACGCCGTCAACTTCGAAACCGCGGCTGAGACGCTCTTAGAAATCCAGATAGCAGGCGGCTGTTCGGCGGTCTATCACGCCATCAGCGAAGAAGACGTCGAGCGCATTTTAAAATATCCGTTCACCATGATCGGATCGGATGGCGAGATCCCGCAATTCGGCGTAGGCGCACCGCATCCGCGCAGCTATGGAACCTTCGCCCGCGTGCTAGGCCGCTATGTCCGCGAGCGCCACACGCTAACGCTAGAAGACGCCGTCCATCGCATGTCAGGCCTGCCCGCGACGCGCTTGAAACTCTACGACCGAGGCCTGCTGCGTCCAGGAATGAAGGCGGATGTAGTGGTGTTCGATGCAGCAACCGTCGCGGATAAAGCCGAGTTCGCCAAGCCCCATCAATACGCGGTCGGATTTAAGGATGTCGTGATCAACGGCAAACTGGTGATCGCCGGAGGCGAGCTGACAGCGGAGAGGCCGGGGAGGGTGCTGTATGGTCCGGCGAAGCAGTAGTTTAGATGGACTGCTGCCCACCTGATGAGACGCCGCTCCGACGTTCCCGCTCCGAGAGGCGAAAAATAAGCGCTCTCAATCCTGGCAACTTTCGCCGCGAGCGTTCTTCGACAGAAGCGGCTTCGTTGATCTGTCCTAGAAGTTTCCGAGAGATTGTCTGGATCTCTTCCTGCGATGAAGCCATGCCCAAGCGCTTAAAACCGTCTCCAATGTTCAGATGCCGTCGGTTAGGCAGCCGCAGGCCGTCGTTGGTGACCATCGCACCAGTGACCAGACTTGATTCGCGCCGGCCATAGCATCGGACCTTGTGGCACTTGAGGCCAGCGGATTTGAAGGATTTCTTGATAGGGCAGAGATGGGAGCGGTTTAATATTTCACCCGACATGGTCAAGTCATCGACATATACCGTTAGCCTGATTCCTGCCGCCGCCAAGCGCCTATCGAGTTGATCAAAGATCAGTTTATGAGAATAGAATGCCGCGAGCATGCTGGCGGGGCTTCCCGTCGGAACGTGTCCACCGTAGGTGCAGATATCCGCGATTAGCCTTGCGACGTCCCCTGAGCACTTGAACTCACGAAGGAATCCAACGAACACGTGGTGATGGGTGGTGGAAGGATAGAATTTTGACAAATCTGCTTTGATGACTTTTCCCCGCGCCACGTGCGCCTCTGCGTTCGTAACGTATGAACGTCCCTTTGTGCCCGAATGCAGATAAGGCGGTGGGGCGATGCGGGACAACAGTTCCGCGAGGCGCGAATGAAGCCGTTTCATCTGGGGCTTTGGCTCTTCTATTTCTCTTGGTCTTCCGTTGCCCTGGAGGATCGTGTATACCCGATAGTTGTCCGGTTGCGCTACTAACTTTCGTAGTTCCGGCAGCTCTATGCCGAGGAGGCTGGCGAGTCGTTTCTTACTGTTCAGCCCGAAAAGGCGCGAATCCGTGATTGGATATCTCTTTAACATTCAACCTCAATCCCAGCCCCAGAGGCGATCTTGTTCAATAGCCGCAAGGCTCCCAGCGCGATTGCGCCCTGGGCACGGTCTGCCGGTCTGCTCCGGTCTAGTTCCTCAGCGAAAAAAAACAGTGCGGAAAGCGGCACGTGAAAGTGTGACGAATACTGATTCAATAGGTCGATGGTGACGTTCTTTTTTCCTGATTCGATCTCTGATAGGTAGGACTTGGAGATCCCCAGGCTAGCCGCCAATTTCGATTGGCTGCTGCGATGGTAAATTCGGAGGAGTCGTAGCGCCTCTGCGATCACTTGAGAGCCCTTTCTATTTCTATCTGAAACAGGGGGGCCGCTACTCATAGAAACCCGTCAAAGAGCCGGATCACGGCTACAATCGACCTTGCCACCGCCACTACCAACCTCCAGGTTTGGGGCCTAAGCAGTAGACGGCTGATTCCCACAAATCTCGGTCGTCGCTTCAGATTCAGCGTCTTGTTACTCATATGTCTCCTTTCTTCACCCTTGGAAGGGTGCGTGCCTAAAAAGGAGAACTGGGACCGAAGCGACGGTTTACCCCCTGAACAACCTGTTGGCGATACGTGCCTAGCCAACAAGCGCAGCAGCGATCACGTTTGCTAATAATTCATTCGCTGCGTGTCTTGTAACGTGGAGGGCCGAATACTGCCCTCGCGAGCTGGATTTCTCCAGCCCAACATTTCATTAGGCGATGTCCCAGCTGAATCATGATTCATTCTGCACGGATCGGTTCGCTAAGTCAAGAACAAAGTTCGCTGTCAGCGAACTATAGATACAGCACAGAATTGTTGCCTGTGGTAGCGTGTAATTTGGAGATGCAGGCGTATGAGGCAACTTTGCGAAGCTTTGAGACTGCTCAGAGTCTTTCACGACATGTCACAAACTAACCTGGCGGACAAGCTCCAGATCTCAAAGTCATTCCTATCAGAAATTGAATCGGGGAAGAAAGAACCAACGCTCAACTTGCTCAACCGGTACGCAGCAGAGTTTCAGATCCCACTATCCTCGCTGCTATTCTTTACGGAACAAGTATCAGACAGGCGCGGCGTAAGTGTGAGTGATAGGGTCGCGCCGAAGGTACTGAGGCTCTTGAACTGGATCGCGGCCAAAGAAGCAGAGCCGGTCATACCCAAAAAACCCGCTCACCGGCAATCCGGCGTCGGCCGAAAGAAAGATCGCTTCGGAACCTGAGTCGTCCTAGGGTTTCACTTCTCAGTAACAAGATGGCGAGTTCGTTAGCGACGAATCCCCTGGCTGACGCCAGGGGCTATAACCCCGTCCCGTCAAGGGCGGGGATATGCGGGACAGCTTACTGGCCGCCTGCTATCGTACTTACATGGCAATGCTCACCTTGAGCGTCGACCGTCGCGTACTTTCGCGCGCGAAGCGGTACGCGAAACTGCGAGGACTCTCCCTATCGGCGATGGTGGAGACTTATCTCGCCTCGGTTGCCGAGCTGCCTCATCCTGCTACTCCCATTCTGCGCTCGCTCCGAGGAGTCCTCAAGAATGCGGATATCGGCGACTACCGCAAGCACTTGGCGGCGAAATAATCGACAGGGTGGGGCGGTCCCCCTGGACCGCAGCCGACGCCCTCGTCGGCTTCTGCTTCTCCTGTGATCGCAGAGCCGGACCAGGGGGTCCGGCGCGGACGAGGGCGTCCGCCCCACCACGAGTAGGACACTAGAGTCGGGCGATTTTCACGATCGTCACGAGCGCCATGTTCACCACAAACAACACGTGAAAACAGACGTGGAGCAGGTTGGGGCGGGGATTATCGCCGCGCGGCGGTAGCACCTGGATTGTCCCGGATTGCATGCTCTCGTATTCGCGCTTCTGTTTCTCCGTCGCGCCGAAAAAATATGGGATGTACCACATGGCGATTGCGGAGAGCAGCGTGACCGCGCAATAAATCAACCAGTAGTTCTCGACATAGTGCGGCTTCGGCCTGTTCCAGAAATAAATCGCGAAGGCCACGGCGAGGCCGGGGAATAACGAGTTGATCGCGGTCGCGAGCCACAGTTTGCGGCGTCCAATCGCTTCCTGGACGCCGGATCCATGCGTCCAGCCGGGAATGTCGACCAGAATCGTGCAAAGCGACGACTAGAAACTGGAGCCCGAGGAGTCATTGAAGAAAATTTCCTGAAACAATCATACACTTCGATGCAATAATGGTTTCCAGGGAGGCGACCCAATCGTACAAGTTTCGGTCCTCGCGTCTTCGAGCGCCGGCAATTCCACGCTGGTGGCAACCGAGCGGACTCGTCTTCTGATTGACGCCGGCCTTTCCCGCAAGGAGACCTTCGAGCGTTTGCGCGCCTCGGGGCACGATCCGGAATCGCTTACCGCGATTCTCATCACGCATGAGCATTCCGATCATATTAGCGGCTTGCAGGTGATCGCGCGCAAGCTTCGCATTCCGGTTTATATTTCGCGCCTCACCGCGCCCGCAATTCAATGGGACGAGAATCCTCCGCACCTGGAGCTATTTCAAGCGGGAACTAGTTTCACCATCGGCGATATCGACGTTTTGAGCTTCACCATTCCTCACGACGCGGTCGATCCGGTGGGATTTTCTTTTCGCGCCGAAGGCATCAAGATTTCGATTGCCACCGATCTCGGCTATCTTCCCGATTCCATCCGCTATCATCTGCGCGGCTCCGATCTGCTGCTGCTCGAATCGAATCACGACGTGGAGATGCTGAAAGTCGGGCCGTACCCGTGGGCGGTGAAGCAGCGCGTGATGGGACGCAACGGGCATTTATCGAACGACGTGGCGTGCTCCTTCATTCGCGACGATCTCGACACCCGCACCTCGACGCTGATCCTGGGCCACATCAGCGAGAGCAACAATCACCCGGAAATCGTTCGCCTGTGCGCTTCGCAGGCGCTCCAGGGCCGGGCGCTGTTTACCAGGCTCGTGATCGCCAATCCCAAGCAAGCGACGGAAACGTTCACCTATTAAAACATGATTGCCCGCTACACTCGGCCCGAAATGGGGCGCATTTTCTCGGATGAAAACCGTTTCGCGCAATGGCTCGAAGTCGAGCTTGCGGCAAGCGAGGCTTTGGCCGAGACGGGCGAAGTTCCCGCGGATGCGGCGCACGCGTTGCGCGCGCACGCCGGCTTCGATGTCGCGCGCATTCTTGAAATTGAATCGAACGTGAAGCACGACGTGATTGCGTTCACCACCGCGGTGGCCGAGACCATGGCCGCGGCGGGGCAGGCCGACGCGTCGCGCTGGTTCCACTACGGGCTTACGTCGAACGACGTAGTCGATACCGCGCAGGCACTCGTGTTGCAACAAGCGTCCGTCCTTGTAATAAAAGGGTCAAAGACCCTGGCGGTTTCGCTCGACCGGCGCGCGCACGAATTCAAACATACGGTGCAGATCGGACGCACGCACGGGATTCATGCCGAGCCCACTACGTTCGGCCTCAAACTGGCGCTGTGGTATGACGAGATGACGCGCAACATCGCGCGCCTCTCCGCGGCGGCCGAGGATCTGCGCGTCGGCAAGATTTCGGGAGCCGTCGGCACGTTCGGACACATCACGCCGGAGGCGGAGGAAAAAATCTGCCTGCGGTTGTCGTTGAAACCGGCCGCAATCGCCTCGCAGGTGATCGCGAGGGATCGTCACGCGGCGTGGGTCAACGCGCTTGCGGTATTGTGCGCGACACTTGAGAAGATAGCGCTCGAAATCCGTCACCTGCAACGCACCGAGGTCCGCGAAGCGGAAGAGCCGTTCAGCGAAGGGCAAAAAGGTTCTTCGGCGATGCCTCACAAGCGCAATCCGGTGACGGCGGAGCAGATTTGCGGCTTGGCGCGCATCGTCCGCGCGAATGCGCATGCAGGCATGGAGAATATCGCGTTGTGGCACGAGCGCGACATTTCGCACTCCTCGGTCGAGCGCGTCATTCTTGCCGATTCGGCGATTCTGGCCGATTATCTGCTCGCGAAAACGCTGTGGCTGATCGACGGCATGCGCGTTTACCCTAACCGCATGACAAAAAATCTCGACAGCACCAAGGGACTTATATTTTCAGGCCAACTTCTGCTAGACCTCGCCGCGGCTGGAATGCTCCGCGAAGAAGCGTACGCCCGAGTGCAAAAACTCGCGCTCGAGGCGTGGGAGACCGAAGGCGATTTTCGCGCAGCCGTGGAATCAGACGAGAAGATTCTTTCTTATCTGTCGGTTGCACAGATTCACACCGCGTTTTCCCTAGATCGTCACCTGGCTTACGTGGACCAGATCTTCGCCCGGGTGTTTGGCTAAAACACTATTTAGAATCATTGGGTTGGCTGGGGCGAACCGGGATCTAGGAAAATCTCGGGTCGAAAATCAGGTCTTCTGGGTTAAACTGGAATCCGGAAGTAGCACGATTTTGACATATAAACCACGGATCCTCGATTACGATTTGGCGCGGGTCTTGCTGGTCGATGACGACCCTACGTCGCGGTTGACTCTGCAAACCGTGCTGAAAGCCGGGGGCTATAATGTGGATGCGGCTGCCAGTGCCGCCGAAGCGGTAGGGAAGCTCGACGCAGGCGAATATGAGCTTGTTTTGAGCGACTTAGAGATGGAATCTCCGGAGGCGGGCCTCAAAGTGATCGCCCATGCCCGCATGAAGGACTACAAACCGGCGACCGCTCTGCTCACGACGTATCAGAATGCTCGTCCGGCTTTGACCAAGCATCAGAACTTCCTGCTGATCAAGCCGGAGGAACTCCCGGAGTTGTTAAGCAGTGTCGCCTACCTGATCAGCGACAGGGCGACTCGCCGCATGGAGCGGGAGCTCCGTTTGGCGGCATCGTAGCCCTTAATCACCCTTAAAACACTTAAAAAGTGCTTCCCGGAAGCCTTAGATGACCTTAAATACCGCTTCCAGGGCATCCAATGCGCCTGCGAAGAAGTGATCTTGCGCTTCGATCAGATGTAGCTGCTTCGGTTCCGGCAGCGCCGCGACGATCGATTCAATCTCGCCTACCGATCCGAACTGGTCGTGCGTGCTCTGAATGAAGATCCGCGGCGTGGTGCAGGTATCGAGCGACGCTTTATCTTTATAAACAGACGGAAAGCCGACGGCGATCACGCGGCGTGCGATGCCGCAGCCGAGGCGGAGAGCGATTCTCGATCCGAATGAAAACCCGGCAACGGTGAAGGGCAACTCGGGATAACGTTGTCTGAGATAATTGAGCGCGGCGCGGGCGTCGTCAAGCTCTCCCTCGCCTTCCGCATAACCGCCTTCGCTCAAATTCACGCCGCGATAGTTGAAGCGCAGCACTGCCGATCCGGTGGAGCGCAATCCGCGGGCAATGCGGTAGACAACCTTGTTGTGCATGGTGCCGCCGTGTTGCGGATGAGGATGGCAAACTAGCGCGGCTTCTATTGGCGCGGCGTCTTCGGGTTCTTCAAGAAGGGCTTCCAAGCGTCCGGCGGGTCCGGGAAGGACGATGGATTCAATTCTACGAGGCATGTGCGCTATTACGACTGAGGCTTGTAAGGGCCCAGGAACTTCGGACCGTTGAAGTGGATCATGTGGTCCGGTGTGTCGGCGATCCAGACCTCTGTTTCCCAGGCGATACCGCCAGCGTACTTTCGGAACATCTTCCCGTCCGGGAAAGCGGTCACATAAATACGCTCGGCTGTACACTGCTTGAGCATTGTCTCAATCTCACGATGGCGTTTTGGGGAAACCGGGCCGTGCGAAGTGACTGCTTCGATCAGGAAGAGCCAATTGCGTTTGGGCCAATAGAGAATGATGTCGGGTAGTTTGTCGTGCTGTGTGACCGGGACGTTGAGCTTCGACAGAGCCTGTGTGTCGATGTGGAGGTGCTTTTCAGCCGTGTCCCCCACATAAAGGAGATCCGCGCCGGGCGCGAAGCGTGGGCCAAATTCTTCTACAATCTTAACCTGAAGGTGATTGTGAACGCCGGGTGATAGAAGGAGGGTCGCGCCGTCCACAATCTTCAATGGGATTTTGTTGTCCTTGCGGCGACGCAGGTAGGCCTCCTGCAATGAGGTAAAGCGTTTGAGAAAAGTTGCAACGGCTTTATCGAATGTGCGCGTTCCATAGACTCGAATAACGCTGGCGGCGTCTTCAGTCAACTGATAGACGGTCAATCCGCTATTGGTCGACCGCGACGGATCATCGGGGTTGCGGTCGACGATACGCGCCTGTTCGAATTGGTGAATCGTCTGGCGCCGGATCGGTTCGCGGCTATTGGGCTTGTAGTCCTTGCCGTATTGCGCGCGCATGAATTCCATAATGTCGACTGTTCGGAGGAGAGGCCGTTCAACGGCTCTCCACTTGGATTTTGGGCCGAGGTTGGCAAGAGCCAAGAGTGTGAGGGCTGAACGCTCATTTTGCTGGGCTCTGGGCAGCCCTAGAGACTCGAGGATTTTGGCGGCGTCATCGATTGTTGGCACGGAGATTAAATGTGACTGAATAGCGTTCCATCTATCAAGTGGGCGGAAATGTCTTCATCGATTCCCAGCGCTTCCAGCACGATAAGCTCGACGTCGCTGCCGTCAATAACTGCCATATTTCGGACTCTGCGTCCAATGTCTGCCGTCTCGCGCAGAGATGGAAAATTCATACTGCGAATTTCCGTTGCATTCACCTGTGTATTGCCGCTGATGATCCGAAAGTAACGATCGAGCAACGCGGAGTTGAAGAGGGCGGTAAGCCCATAGGTTTCATCCAGGGTTAGCTCTCTGTCGGAGTGGTAGACATAGTTAAGATGGTTTTCCAGCGCAACAAACGGTTGGGAGATCTCTGAAGCCAAGAGGAAGCTCGCGGTGAGGCGGCGGCGCTCTTCTTTCGCACTGAATCGCCGCAATAGGACGTAGTTCTGTGTCGGCAAGAGCAGACTCTGTGAATCCGGACAGACCTTGAATGCGCTTGGATGCTTTTTATACGGCAACGGCCACTCCGTCTGGAATGGTTTTACGTTGAAAACAGAGAGCAGGGGCGCGGTACCTTTGCCGTTGGGCTCCGTCAGAAGAAATTCCGTGGCGCGGAACATCACGACCGGCCCGGTTGAAATTCGCAGCCCCAACTCGCGGAACCGATGGGGCCACGATTCAACGACATCGGAAATTGCCAGGTCTGCCGCATTGGCAGGAATCCTGATATTGGCGTGGCCGCTGCTATCATCAATGACCTTTGCGGTAGGCAGAACCGTGTTCTCCACCGCATGAAGATCGAGGCCGCGACTGGAGCTGATGGTCACAGTACTTGATGTTTGACCGAGACGGTGAGACGCCGTGATCAGGCTCTCTTGGAGGACATCTTGGAATGCCTCGCTGCGCGATTCAAAAAGATGAAGGCGATCAAGGGCCATCCTCTCGAAAAACCAATGCCGGAAGCCTCGAAAGTAAAGGCCGTTGCAGAAGCTGCGGGGGGTGATGGCAACAAGGTCGCCGCCCGGCTTGAGCATCTGCGCGGCGGCGGCGAGAAAGAACGCATAGATATTGGGTTGACCGTGAACCACGTCTTCCATGACCCGCGCGTACGCAGAAGCCTTGGTCACCTTAAAATACGGCGGGTTCATTATAACCGCGTCGAAATCGCTGAGATAAGGGAAATCGGCGAACAGGGACGGCGCGCCGAAGACTGCGGCGGCGGCATCGAGGATAAAGTCCTTCGCATGAATCTCGTAGGTCATGGAGTGACCGCGCGCCTTCAGTTCCCGAGCGCAGAGCTCTATCGTTTTGCGGAGGAATGGGAGCACTTCGGGGTCGTTTTCGAAGAGGTGAATCTCAAGACTCCGCGGAGCGCGCAGGCGGAGAAACCGGTCGCAGACAGCAGCCGAAAGAGCACCAACCCCGGCACCGGGATCGAGCAATCGAAACGTGGCTGGCGGATTCGCAGAAGAAAGGTCTGCCATGAATTCACAAACTGCCGGCGGTGTGAAAAACTGTCCTTTCCGTTTGCGCTGGTCAGACAGCGTGAGTCTCGCGTAGTCGATTTGCAATCTAAGGCAATGAGCGAGTAGCGGGCCTGTGGCGGTTTGTGGGGGCTCGACGGCCAGCGCGTTCTTCATCAAATCACTTCCCGGTCTTTGTCGAAATTCAAGATGGAGCCTCCGCCCTAATTCGAGCGGTAATTAATAAACTGGAGGTCGAGGCCGAAATCGCCGGAGCGCAACAGGTGCATTACTTCTTGCAGCGTGTCGCGATCTTTACTGGAGACTCGCAGGAGGTCGCCTTGGATTGACACTTGTACCTTTTTCTTGCTGTCTTTGACCGCTTGCACGATCTTGCGGGCTTTGTCTGCATCGATGCCCTGTTGCAGCTTGATCTCCTGGCGGACAGTGGAACCGGCGGCTGGGGTCACGACTCCGTATTCCAGGCCTTTCAGCGAAACCTTACGCTTGATTAGCTTCTGCTCCAGGATTTCTATGACGGCTTTAAGCTTGAAATCATCGGCGCTAGCGAGGAGAACCTTGTTATCCTTCTCGACCAGCTCAATGGTGGAGTGCGAGCCCTTCAGATCGTAGCGCTGCTGGATTTCCTTGAGGGCCTGCTGGATGGCGTTGGAGACTTCGGGCAGCTCGATTTTCGAGACGACGTCAAAACTGTTGTCAGGCATAGTGGGGTGTGGTCCTCAAGGCTCCGCTCCCTGCGGTCGCGGCTCGGTAGAGATTTCTTTCATGCCTGTCCGCATGCTTACACATGGCATCACTAGTGACCTAATGCTACCAAAACTTTTTCGGTAATTTCACGGATGAGAGCGGGGAGCGCGGCGTCTAGCGCCAGGGTGATCGCCGCCTCGATGCGTTCGGGGTCGGGCGGCGCGGGTTCCGGAGGGACCGCGGGTGCGGCGCTAGGCATCGGAACCGCCTCGGCGATTGCCTCGGCGAACAGGCCCCGGGCCATTTGCGCTTCGGCGATCAGAGGGCGGATGGTCTGCATTACCACCGACGCTTCAAACGGTTTCTTCAAAATCGCGTCGCAGCCGGCGCGGCGCGCTTCGTCCTCGTCGAACTGTTCGAGCAAGCCTGCGGTGAGGATCACGCGGACGTGACGATGGAGCGATTTGACGTGGCGGCACAGCTCGAAACCGTTGCGGCCGGGGAGGAACACGTCGGCGATGACCAAGTCAGGATCGACATCGCCCAAGCGCAGCAGCGCGGTTTCGCCGTTGGTGAGACTGACTACCTCGAAGCCTTCTTCGCGCAGAATGCGCTCGCCCATGCGCTGGGCGTGAGGACTGTCGTCGGCCAGCAGGATGATGCTCATTCCTGGCTGGATGTCGTCTTGGTCAGATCCGTCTTGGTGGTCTTCTTCTTCGTTTTCTTTTTCGATTTCGAAGTATCGGTGGTGGAGGTCTGGTCGGTCTTTGCGGGCGTTGCCGCATCTGCCTTGGCTGCGTCTGATTTGGCTGCGTCCGCAGGAAGGGTGGTGCGCGCATCCGGCTTGGTATCGAGAGCCGTGTTCCCGCCCGTCAGCGGTGCGATGGTGACGTCATTGACTCCAGTTGCCGGAGCGGCGCTGGCTGCCAGGGCGGCGGCGGCGGAGGGAACGCTCAATGGCACCGATTGCTTCGGATTGGTCATGGTGGGCATGCCGCTTTTCGCCGCCATGCTGACATCGGGACCGCGCTTCAGGAACTGCGTGTCGCGCGAGAGCAGACCGAGCCTCTTGCGATTCTCCATCTCATATTTCATGTGCGCCACGGCTCTGGGATCGGCCTCGGGGATGGTCATTTCCATCTCTTTGAGGCGCTTCTTCGCGGGATCTACATAGGGGCTGAGCGGATAATCGCGCACGATTTTCTGGAGCGCCTCGCCTTCCTTCTCGCGGGCTGGTTTGCCCATTTTCCGCAAAGAATCGGCGTCTTCCCAGAGCGCGAAATCGGCGCGGCTGAAGAGGGGATACTGTTGAACCAGTCCGGTGTAGCGGTTGTCGGCTGCCGAGTTGGAGCCTTTATGATGATAAATCTCGGCGACCACGAACTCCGAGGTGGCCAGTGCTTCCTGCACATTACGCAGCTTCTGCTCCGTCTCCGGAATGAACTTCGAGTTGGGGAATTGAGTGATGAGCTGCTTGCACTCGTACTCGGCGCGCAAAGCGTTGTTGGGATCGCGGTCGGCTTTCTCCATCAGGCCGATATGAATGTCGCAAATGCGCTTCTGCGATTCGGCGGCTTCTTCCATGGCGGGATAGAACAGGATGAAATCCTTGTATTCCGCCTCGGCCTGCGCCATGCCGTGCGTGCCGCCTTCGCGATACCAACTGTCGGCGATGGCGAGCTTCGCTTTGGCCAAGAACTCGCTGGTGTCGTAGGTGTTGATCAGGGTATTGAGCGTGAGGCGCGCGAGCTCATAGCGGCCCTTCTCAATATCCTTGATCGACTTGTCGAACAGAATCTTGTCGGGCTGCTGGGTGTCCTTGGTAATGGGGTTCTCATACTTCTTGCGCTTGAACCCGCAGGCGGACGTGGCCAATAACGCCGAAACCGCCATCAACACGACACTGAATCTTGAAAAACGAATCATAGAAGAGAATCCTTACGACTATACCTTAATGGCCGACGCGTTTTGCGCCAGCGCGCGCATTTCCTCAAAAGCGGTCCGGGAGTTCACAGTGTGAAAGATCGACGACCCCGCCACCACCCACTGGACGCCCGCATCTACTACTTCCGACACGTTTTCCGCGTCCACACCACCGTCGATCTCGATGGGAAGGTGCAATCCGCGTTCCTTTTTTCGCGCGGCGAGTTGGCGGACCTTATGGAGGGAGTTGGGGATGAACTTCTGGCCGCCGAATCCGGGATTGACGCTCATGACGAGAACGTAATCGGCGACATCGAGGATCTCATCGAGCATCACGACGGGCGTCGCCGGATTGATGGCGACACCGGCGCGCGCGCCTTCGCTCTGAATCATGCGCAGAGTACGGTCGAGATGCACGCAGGCTTCCTGATGGACGATGATCTGGTCGGCCCCGGCCTCGATGAAGATGGGCGCGTAACGGTCCGGGTCGGCGATCATCAGATGCACGTCGAGCGTCATGTGCGTGACTTTTCTGAGCGACGCGACGACGGGCGGACCTAGAGTGAAGTTGGGTACGAAATGGCCGTCCATCACGTCGACGTGGAGCATGCGGCAACCGGCGGCCTCCAGCGGGGCGATTTCGTCGGCCAACCGGGCAAAATCCGCCGCGAGGATGGATGGGAGGATCTCGACCATAGAGTCTAAAATTACATCGCGCACAACGCAGCGGGCCGCGATTACCTTCTATTCTAAGCGAGCGCGTCCCGCGCTGTGCGCTTCATTACATCGCGCACAACGCAGCGGGCCGCGATTACCTTCTATTCTAAGCGTGCGCGTCCCGCGCTGTGCGCTTCATTACATCGCGCACAACGCAGCGGGCCGCGATTACCTTCTATTCTAAGCGTGCGCGTCCCGCGCTGTGCGCTCAATCACACCAATGTTATCACGGCCGCGAAAAATCCATCTCCGGGGTCGCGTCCGGGGAGGCGCAGATGGGTTTCGGCGCGCAGGCGAAGGGACTGCACGACGTTCTGATTCTCCTCGTTTTCGAGCGAGCAGGTGGAGTACACGATCCTGCCGCCGGGCTTCATGAAGCGGCGTGCCTGATCGAGAATTTCACGCTGGCGGGCGGCGAAAATATTCGCGTCGCCGGGCTTCAATCGCCACTTGATCTCCGGGTTGCGGCCGAGGGTACCGGTGCCGGAGCAGGGGGCGTCGATCAGAATACGGTCGAATTTCTTCGAGAAAGGAAGGGGCTTGGTGGCGTCGAGCACCACACGCTCGGAATCAGGCGGCACTTCCTGCAGGCGTTTTAGATAGCGATCGCAGGCGATCACGTGAGCACCCGCCGCGATCGCTTGCGCGGTTTTATTTCCCGGCGCTGCGCACAGGTCGAGGAGCGTCATCCCAGGCTCGATCGCGAGCAGGGGCACGATGGTCTGCGAGCCCACGTCCTGCTGGCGGCCGGTGTCCGCGTTGATGTTCATCTCCGGTTCTTGGAGTGCGGCACGCGCGATTTTTTCCGCGGCTTCGAGGCCGAACTGCTTGTCCCAGCGCGCGAGCATCCAGGGCGGCAGGCTGAGCTCGGTGGCGCGGTCGGGCCATTTTACGGGGTCGCGATTCACTTTGCGCAGCACGGCGTTTACGAAGCCGGCAGCGGACTGTTTGGCGCCGGTCTTCACGAGTTCGACGCTCTCCATGACGGCAGCGTGCGGAGGAATGCGGTCCAGATAGCGGAGCTGATAGATCGCCATGTGGAGCGCGATGCGAACCTCGAGGTCGAGTTTGGGCTGCTTGCGCCCGGCAAAGTGGCCGATCAGAAAATCGAGCTGCCCTTGATAGCGGAGGACGCCCATGACGATCGATTCGGCGAGTCCGGCGTCGCGCGAGTCGACATTGGAAACAGCCTTGACATTGGAAACAGCCGTCAGGCCTTCATGATGAAGCAGGTCCGAGGCGTAGCCGCCCGCATGAACCTTCTTGAGAACCCGGAATGCGAGGTTGCGCGCGGGAGAGATCACAGGATGGTGAAACCGCGCGAGCCTTTCAGAGTTTTGTCGAAGGTCACGGTGTCGCGGCATCCGGCGTGCGACCCAATCTGGCCGATCAAATAATCAGCAAAGCCGGCCTTGCCGCGGCGGTAACGATCCAAGGCTTGGAGCACCAGCGGCTGGTGCTCGATTTGAAATAGATCGTCTTCGATTAATCGGTCCAGCACTTTCACGATCTCTGTCTTCTCCTGGCGGAGGCCGTTTTTGAGAACCCAAACCAACTCGCACATCACGGGCGTGGAGATGAAGAGATGCTCGCGGTTGCGATGACATTCGGCGAAAAGACGCTCAACCGCTGCCGCCTGATTGGCGTCGTCGTTGGTTACGAATCGGATGAGAACGTTGGCGTCGAGCGCCCTCATTCACCAAGCGCACCCCGCGCAATCGCTTCATCCATTTCCTCGAGCGTAATAGGGCGATTGAAAGGAGACTTGATGATTCCTTTCAGCGACCGAAAATCCGTATTGATCGGCTTGAGCAAAATCCGGCCTGCTCGATCCTTGATGAAATCGACGCGATCGCCCGGTTTGAGGCCCATCTGATCGCGAATTTCCTTGGGGATGGTGATCTGGCCCTTCGATGTGACAGTACCGCGCGGCACAAGTGCTCCTTACTTGCAGTATAGCTCCTTACCGCGGCTCGGCTCCTTACTGTGCTCAAAGAGCCCTGCTTCGATTAGGATAGAGCTATGAAGGCTCGTGTGTTTGTGTCGCCGAAGACGACGGTGCTCGATCCGCAGGGGCAGACGATTCGAGGAGCGCTGAATGGGCTGGGGCACGCCTCGATTGCGGATGTGCGGCAGGGGAAATTTTTTGAAATCGAGCTGAAGGGCGATCGAGAGGCGGCGATCAAAGAGATGGACCAGATCGCTCGCGACGTGCTATCGAATCCGGTGATCGAAGACTATCGGGTGGAATTTTTCGACTAACAGTTATTATGTGCGGAATTGTCGGCTACATCGGCCCTAAGAAAGCTGTCCCAATCATCCTCGATGGGCTGCGGCGCCTGGAATATCGTGGTTACGATTCGGCGGGCATCGCGGTGCTGGAAGACAACGGTTGCCTGACCGTTCGCCGCGCTTCGGGAAAACTGCGCAATCTGGAAGACGCGCTGAAGCTGAGTCCCATTGACGGCGGCTATGGCATTGGGCATACGCGCTGGGCGACGCACGGGCGGCCGACGGAGGAGAATGCGCATCCGCATCGCGATTGCCATGGCGACATTGTAGTCGTGCATAACGGCATCGTCGAGAATTATCTGGCGCTGAAGCAGGAACTGACTGAAGAGGGGCATCGCTTCATCACCGAGACCGATACCGAAGTGATCGCGCATCTGGTGGAAAAGTATTACGACGGGAATCTGGAAAACGCGGTTCGCGACGCGGTGCGAAAGCTGACCGGGGTGTTCGCGCTGAGCGTGATCTCGCGAAAAGATCCGAATAAAATTGTCGCAGCGCGTTCCGGTCCGCCGGTGGTGGTGGGATTGGGCGACGGAGAATACTTCGTGGCAAGCGACGTGCCGGCGCTGCTGAGTTATACCCGCGACATGTTCTTCCTGGCCGACGGCGATATCGCGGTGCTGACGCGCGACGGTGTGCATCTGACCGATTTCAACGGCCGTGCGGTGAAGCGGCAGGTCTCGCACATACTGTGGGATCCGATCATGGCCGAAAAGGGCGGCTACAAGCATTTCATGCTCAAAGAGATTTTTGAGCAGCCGCGAGCCGTGCGCGACACCACGCTGGGGCGCGTGGGCCAGGAATCGGGGCGGATCTTTCTCGACGAGATGGATATTTCGGCGAAGGAGTTCCGGGCGTTCACGAGCGTCCGCATTATCGCGTGCGGCACGAGCTGGCATGCGGCGCTGGCCGGGAAATTCATGATCGAGCGGCTGGCGCGCATTCCTGTCGAAGTCGATTACGGCAGCGAATTTCGTTATCGAGATCCCATTGTTCGGCCGGATTCGCTCACCATCGTGATTTCGCAATCGGGTGAGACGGCGGATACGCTCGCCGCGCAGCGCGAGGCGAAATTAAAGGGCTCGAAAACGTTGGCGATTTGCAATGTGGTCGGCTCAATGATCACGCGCGAGGCGGCGGGCACGCTGATTACGCACGCGGGTCCGGAGATCGGGGTGGCATCGACCAAGGCATTTACGGGTCAGTTGACGGCGCTGTTTCTGATCGCGATGTATATGGGGCAGACGCGCGAGACGCTGGACGAGAAGACGTCGCATAAGCTGGTCGAGCAGTTGTTGCATATTCCTTCGCAGCTCGAAGAATTGTTGCGACGGGATGCGATTTATGAAGATCTTTCGAAGGCACTTTTTCGGTCGTCGGATTTTCTGTATCTAGGCCGAGGTGTGCATTTTCCGATTGCGCTTGAAGGCGCGCTGAAGCTGAAAGAGATTTCGTACATCCACGCGGAAGGATATCCGGCAGGCGAGATGAAGCATGGGCCGAATGCGCTGATCGACGGAAATCTGCCAACAGTGGTGCTGGCGACGCAGGATCCGCATGATGAATTGAGTCACGTGTTGTACGAAAAAACGCTTTCCAACATTCAAGAAGTGAAGGCGCGCGAGGGAATCGTGGTGGCGGTGGCGTGCGAGGGCGACGAGCAGGTGAAAAAGGTCGCCGATTACGTGATTCCGATCGGGCTGACGCACGATCTGCTGCTGCCGATTTTAGAGGTCGTCCCGCTGCAGATGCTGGCGTATCACATCGCGGTGCGGCGGGGATGCGATGTGGATCAGCCTAGGAATCTGGCGAAGAGCGTTACGGTGGAGTGAAGGGCGGCGTCCCTTTTACGAATCCTCGCGGCTGTCAGAGTACATATAATAGAGATCAAAATCCACGCTAAGTGCGTAATCTGCGAGAGATTCCACCAACTCCCGTTCCCAATGGTAACCCGGGTAGTGAGTGTTGAAGTAGGCCACAAGTTGCATAACGCCGCCATACCTTAGAGAGATCTCCAGGAACTGTAGTTTTCTCGGACACAACTGGAGGATCACGTCTCCGATGTGGTCCTCGAGTTCGCGTGTTCTCTCAAGTCGAGAGTGTAGCGACCAGCGACTGAACTTGCGCTCAAGGTGGGTGCTTGGACTGACGTCGCCTTTTAACCAAGACTCTGTCGGCACTACGCCGACCAGTGCTGAGATCTCGGCAGGATCGAAATCTCCACAGATCGTGAAGTAGGCGTATTGCTGGTTGGGTTCGGTCATCCGCAAGGTAATTATAGCGTCGTGGGAAGGCGCGAAGCCTCACAGCGACAGCGTCGACACGAGTGTCGACGCGGCACGCACGAGTGCGTGCGCCACGGCTGAGCCATAAGGGTTTTTATGACCAGTCTGCCCGATGCTCCGCTCACTGAGGAGCAGTACCTCCGCATCGAGCGGGAGGCGGAGTTTAAGAGTGAGTTTCACGATGGGCGGATGTATGCTATGTCGGGCGGCTCGCTGAATCACGCGCTGCTCTCCGCCCGCATCGGCGCGCTGCTTTATCACCAGGTGCCGGCGCGGTGTCGCGTCTTTGATCCTGGTCTGCGAATCAAGGTGGCTTCGACTGGGTTGTGTACATACGCGGACTGTACCGTGATTTGCGGCGAGCTTCAATACTTCGGCGATCAGAAGGACGGGATACTCAGTCCGCTCCTAATCGTCGAGGTTCTTTCTCCTTCAACCGAGGGCTACGATCGGGGGAAGAAGTTTGAGCTTTACCGAACTATCGAGAGCTTCCGCGAATACCTGCTCGTGCATCAGGACCGGCGTCATGTGGAGCATTACTCCAAACAGGACTATGGGAGTTGGATTCTTCGGGAACATTCGGGCGTGGATGGTTCGATTGCTATTGAGCGTTTGGGAGTCCAGATTTTGCTTGCCGACTTGTATTCGTCCGCACTGAACATGGGGTGATCGGAAACCCGCTTAAGAGCCGCCTCGAAAGGCGGCTGCCGCCAAAATTGGCGGCCCCACAAGGCAGGCAGCCGCGCTTTCGAGGGTGCGTGAGACACTGCTTGTAGTGACGCAGCATACGCATTCGATCCAGATTTCTACGCGTGGCAAGGGGCTGTATCCATTCACGCGAGAGGTGGCGCAATGGGTTTCGTCGTTGAGAATCGAGACGGGATTATTGACGGTGTTCGGACAGCATACTTCGGCATCGCTCGCGATTCAGGAGAATGCGGACCCGGATGTCGTGCTTGATCTGGCGGATTATTTTGAGAGACTCGCGCCGGAGAACGATCCGAGGTACCGGCATGAGGACGAAGGTCCGGACGATATGCCGGCGCATATTCGCTCGGCGCTGACGCAGACTTCGTTGACGATTCCGGTCGTCCATGGGCGAATGGCGCTCGGGACCTGGCAGGGGATTTATTTATTCGAGCATCGGGCGGCGCCGCATCGGAGGAGCGTGGTGCTGCACTTGATTGGGTGAGAATTCACCTCAGTATGAGTTTTTACTGCACGAAGCGGCGATCGCGGCGGAGGATCGCGGGCACGTCGAGATCGTCGAACAGCGGAGCGGCTGGCGGCGCCGATGGGTTCGCGGCCGCGGCCATCGTCATCGGAGACGGCTCAGGTTCAACAAAGTCGGGCTCAGGCTCGGCGGCGGCTTCGGCGTAAACGGGCTCGATCTCCATCTGCTCGGGCACAGGTGCGGGCGCCGGGGCTGCTTCCGCGGCGTTTCTCTTGCGCTCGATCGCGGGAAGGTTTTCGCGCTCGAAGCCGGTGGCGATCACAGTGATCTTCACTTCTTCGCCCATCGATTCATTGAGGACTACGCCGAAGTTGATCTGCACATCCTCATTTTCGGCTGCATTGCGGATCAGCGTGCAGGCTTCGTTTACCTCGTGCAGGCCGAGCCTGCTCGATCCCATGATATTGATCAGTACGCCACGCGCGCCGCGGACGCCACCCGCTTCCATGAGCGCGCAACTGATAGCTTTCTCCGCCGCGACCATAGCTGCGTTCTCGCCTTTGGCCGAGGCGGTGCCCATCATCGCGTAACCCATGCCGAGCATGATGCTGCGAATGTCGGAGAAGTCGCGATTGATGAGTCCGGGCGTCGTGATAATGTCGCTGATGCCCTGCACGGCCTGGCGCAGAACGTCGTCGGCGACGCGGAACGCTTCGAAGAAGCTAGTGCCTTTCGGAACCAAATCGAGGAGCTGATCGTTGGGAATAGTGATGACGGTGTCGACGACGCTCGCGAGTTCGCTCAAGCCGACGTCGGCTTGCTTGCGCCGCTTGGGTCCTTCAAAAGCGAACGGCTTGGTGACCACGGCGACTGTGAGCGCGCCCAGTTCCTTGGCGAGCGAAGCGACCACGGGCGCAGCTCCGGTGCCTGTTCCGCCACCGAGTCCGGCGGTGACGAAGACCATATCCGCGCCTTCAAGTAAATCGATGATCCGCTCGGTGTCTTCGAGCGCGGCCTGCCTGCCGACGGAAGGATCGGAACCGGCACCGAGTCCGTTGGTGACCTTCGAGCCGATGGCGAGCTGGTTCGGCACGGGCGACGCCGAGAGCGCCTGGACATCGGTGTTCAGCACGCAGAATTCGACGCCGGTCAGGCCTTCATTCAGCATGCGCGCGACGGCATTGGAGCCGCCTCCGCCGACGCCGAAAACACGAATTCGAGTCTTAGGCGCGGCTTCTTCCTGAATCACGAATTTCAACGCATCGAGTGCCATGTTGTCTCCTTTATCTAAGAACCAGACCCATCAGCCCACCTGCCCGCCTGCGCGGCGGCCGGTGGAGTTTAAGCTTCCCCGAATACATCGCTAATCCCGCGGCCGAGGTCCACAAGGGACTTTTTAATTCTTCGGGCCATTCGCCGATATCGTTTTGCGTCGTCAGACCGTTGCGGGCCTGGCAATTTAAAACACGCTCGGCCATATCGCACATGCCGTTCAGCAAAGCGCCGCCGCCACAGAGCACGATGCCTTCGAGCAGACTGCGCTCCATTCCGACGCGCTGCAATTCGGCGCGCACGTAGTGAAACAACTCTTCGGCGCGCGCTTCCAGAATTTCGTTGAGCTCGCTGCGATGGGCTTCGCGTGGAGGACGGCCTTCGGGCGAAGGGACCTCAATGAGGCTGGAATCGGCGGTGAGGCCGAGCAAGGCGCATCCATACTGCTGCTTCAGACACTCCGCGTCTTCGTAAGTGACCTTGAAGACCGAAGCGACGTCGCGCGTGAAATGGTCGGCCCAGATAGGGATGCTCGAGGCGAGCAACAGCGCTTCGCCGTCATAGACGACGAGGTCCGTCGAGTCGTGCCCCATATCAAGAATCGCGACGCCCCGCGCGCGAATCTCCTGCGTGAGGCAGGCGTAGGCGGCGGCCAGCGGCTCGAACACCGTTTCCTCGACGGCCAGATGCGCCAGGTGCACGGCGGCGACTATTGCCTGGTGCTCCTGAAACGAGGCGCTGATCACGTGGGCGTTTGCTTCCAGGCGCGAACAGACTCCGTTGTGAGGCTTGCGATAACCGGCGCGGCCGTCTAGCGTAAAGTCCTGCGGCTCGACATGCAGCACGATGCGATCGCGTTCGAGCCGAACCTCCGAGGCGAGTTCGACGGCGTAGGCCATGTCCGCGGCATCGACTTCGCGAGGACGTCCGAATTCGTAGAGGCCGCGGCTCTGCGCGCCGTGGACATGTGTCCCGCCGATACCGACGGTGACCGCTTCGACCGAGACTTGCGCACCGCGCTCGGCGTCCGTGACGGCGGCGCGAATCGATTCGGCAACCGCATCCTGATCGGTGACGCGGCCTTTGGCCCATCCGGCGGCGGGAGCGAGGCCGTGGCTCAGATACCGGATGAAGCCGCCTTCGAGCGCACAGATCACGCAGCGCGTGCGCGAGCTTCCCGCATCGAGACCGACGACGAGCTGCGTTTTCGAGGCCATGTTATTCCACCACCGTAATGCGGTCCGCCAGGCGCAGATCGAGTGTCGCCGCGTTGGGCAAGCGGCGCTTGATCTCCGCGTAGTGATTTAAGAAATTCTGATAGCGCAGGGCGAAATCGCGGTCGCCGAGCAGCAGAGTGACAATGTGGCCGTCGCGCGGAGCGGTGACTTTCAGGTTGTCGCGATCGGACACATCGATCTCCGAAATGTTCCGAGCTTCGTCGCCCAGATCGCGCGTCAAGCGCAGCATGCGATGCACACGGTCACGCCGGTCCGCCACTGAGTCGGAGGCGCGCACGCCGGAGAGCACCGGCAGCGCGAACCGGTCCGGCGCGGGTGGCAGGATGACACCATCCTCATCGATCAAACCGAAACGCGAAGGCGCGAGGGTCACGAACGCCACGGGTTTGCGCTCCTCGACGCTGACTACGACGCGATTCGGCCACAGGCGCGCGATCGCGGCGTCCTTCACCCAATCGACCGAGCGCAGGGTTTCTCGGCGCTCCGACATAGGCAGCAGGTAGACGCTGCGGCCGAGGTCGATTGCGAAGACGCGTTCAATCTGGGCTCGCGAGGCATGGGTGGCGCCCGCGATTTCGATGGCGGCGGTGTCCCCGTCCACCCCGCTCAAAGTGAATCGTGGATCGCGAATGAGGAGCTGTTCGAGCCGATGGAAGAGGTAGAGCGACGCGATCAGCATGATCGAAACCGCAATCGAAATCCGGACGATGCGTCCGGTGGAGACGCTCCGGCGGGACGCACCGCTGCGCACGCGCGGCCGCGACGATCTCGATTCGGTCTCTACGCCTGGCAACATCTTTTTATCCTTCAGACTTCATGTCCTTAACCGCGATAAGATTCCTTCTCCAGCTTGCGATACGCTTCCCGCACCTAGCGTGACGATCGCATCGCCCGGCTGCGCTTCGGCCGTGACCGATTCAATTCCCCGCTCCATCGATCCCACGTAATGTGCGCTGCGATGTCCAAAAGCGCGGATGCGGGCGGCTAGCGCATCGGCAGTCACACCCTCAATCGGCTCTTCCGACGCCGCGTAAATATCCATCACAGATACCGTGTCAGCCTGGTGAAAGGCGCGCGCGAACTCGTCCATCAACGCGTCCGTTCGGGTATAACGATGCGGCTGAAACAATACGTGAATGCGCTTGTACTGGCACGCGCGGGCGGCCGCGAGGGTCGCGCGAATCTCAGTCGGATGGTGGCCGTAGTCGTCAATCACCGTGATGCCGCGCTCCGTGCCGCGAATTTGAAATCGCCGGTCAACTCCACTGAAAGATGCCAGCGCTTCGCGAATCGTTTCCAGTGGAATTTCAAGTTCCAGCCCCACGGCGATGGCTGCGGTTGCATTGAGCACGTTGTGCGCGCCGGGAATATGCAGACGGAAGCACCCCAGGTCACGGCCGCGAAAATCGAGATGAAACTCGCTCGCCAGATGCCCCGCGGAGGAGTGAGTCACGCGCAGATCGGCCTGCGCGCTCAATCCATAAGTAATGGTGCGTCGATTCACCGCGGGCAGAATCTGCTGCACGTTTTCGTCGTCGAGACAAAGAATCGCGGCGCCGTAGAAAGGCACTTTGCCGACGAATTCGGCAAACGCGCGCCGGATCTCGCCAAGGCCGGAATAGTAGTCCAGGTGCTCACGATCGATGTTGGTCACGATCGCGACGATGGGCGCGAGTTTTAAAAACGATCCGTCGCTCTCGTCCGATTCGACGACCAGATAATCCGATCTGCCAAGCCGCGCATTGGCGCCGCCCATCATCCCCACCTTTCCGCCCACGACGATGGTCGGGTCGAGGCCAGCGTGGCTGAGAATCGCCGCGGTCATCGAAGTGGTCGTGGTCTTGCCGTGGCTGCCGGCCACCGCGATGCCAAATTTCTGACGCATCAGTTCGGCAAGAAGCTCGCCCCTGGGGATCACCGGAATCGCCAAACGCCGCGCCTCTTCGACCTCCGGATTATCGATCTGCACCGCGGAACTGACTACGACCGCTCTCGCGCCCGCGACGTTTTCCGGCTGGTGACCTTGAAAAATGATCGCGCCATTCGCGGACAAGCGCTCCGTGATAGGAGAGGATTTCAGATCGGAGCCGCTCACGCGATACCCCAGTTCGAGCAGCACTTCGGCGAGACCGGACATGCCGATACCTCCGATGCCGACGAAATGAACATGTTGGGGTTTAAAAAACATTTCAATAGGATATTGTTTCGGCTTTCGCTCCCGAAGTCAATCTAATTCAGTGGCGGCCGCACAACGAAGACGGGCGGCAGCCTCTTTCCAGTCGTGAGGAGGCCGCCCGCCTCTGTGCGGCTAAATAAAGCCTTCCAGAACGTCCGCCGCCCGTTGAGCCGCTCCTGGCCGGGCAAGCTTTCGCGCGGCTTCGCCCATTTTTTCGAGCAGCCCCGGCTCGCTCACTATACTCATGACCTCCTCGACCAGCCGAGCGCCGGTCATCTCCGAATCGAGCACTAGCCGGGCTGCCCCTGCCTTTTCGAACGCCTGAGCGTTGCGCAACTGATGCTGATCGGCTGCGGTCGGAAAGGGCACTAGAATCGACGGCTTTCCCGCCGCCGCAATTTCGCTCACGGTGCCGCCGGCGCGGCTCACGATCACATCGGCTTCGGCGAACGCGCGCGGCATATCGTCGAGAAAGGCGGAGATTTCGCCTGCCACGCCCGATGCACGAAATTTCGGCGCTAACTCTTCGAACGCGCGCTCGCCGGTCTGATGAATTAAGCGGGCGGAGTCCTTTTTCCATATTGGCCAGCTCTGCTCCGCTGCACGATTCAGAGTGCGCGAACCTTGGCTGCCGCCGGTAATCAAGACGGTCACCACTGCGGTGCGCGGCTTTGGCTCGATCGCGAAAAATTCCTCGCGCACCGGACGCCCGGTCACCTCCGCGCGGCCCGGCGGAAAATAACGAACGGTCTCTTCGAAGCTCACCAGCGCCCGCGCCACGAAGCGCGCGAGTCTTCGATGCGTGAATCCCGGAACTGCATTGGGCTCCATCGCGACCACCGGCAGGCGCTTCCATAATGCGGCGATCAGCACCGGACCCGCGACATATCCGCCCATTGAAAACACGGCGGTGAAGGGTCTGGCGCGGTCGAGCAATCGCGCCGCCTGCCACACGCTCACCGGGAGTTCCGCGAGCGATGTCATCGTGCGGCGAAGCCCGACGCGATTGAGCCCACCGATCTCGATCCAGTCGATCGAAAAATCGGCAGCGGGCACAAGCTTCGCTTCGATGCCGCGACGCGTCCCAATAAAGCGCACCAAATGACCGCGCGAGCGCAGTTCGCGCGCGACGGCAAGCGCCGGAATCACATGCCCTCCGGTGCCGCCGCCGGCCATCACGAAACTTCCTTGAACCAACCTGCCAGGCTCTTTCATCCTTCATGTTCACTCACACTCAACAACATCCCCAGCGACGCGAGAGTGCTCAACATCGAGCTTCCGCCGAAGCTGATCATCGGCAGAGGAAACCCCTTGGTCGGCGCCATGTCGAGCACCACACTCATGTTGATCAGCGCCTGCACGACGATGGACACGGTGACTCCCAGCGCCAGATACTTTCCAAAGTCCTCCCGCGCGAGAAGAAACAGCCGCGCGCCACGCCAAAGAATGACTACGAATCCGGCCAGCACGGCGGAGGTGCCCCACAGGCCGAGCTCTTCGCCTACGGTGGCGTAGATAAAGTCGGTATGCGCGTCCGGCAGGAACATCAACTTCTGTTTCCCCTGCATGAGCCCGACGCCGAGCACGCCGCCCGCGCCCACCGCGATCTTCGATTGCCGGGGTTGATAGCTCGCATCGCGCATCGTGGTGGAGCGTTCAATGTAAGCCCTCACCCAGCCGTGCGTATCGATCATCTCGATCTTCGAATAATCGGGATCGAAGTACGAAATGACGCGTCCCACGCGATAGCCTTTCGACAATATGGCGAAAACGACCAGCGCCGCCCCGATCGTCGCGACGCGCAGCATGTAGCGTTTTTCGAGTCCCGCAACCCAGAACACAACGACCGCGGTGATCACCGGCACCAGCGCCGTTCCGAGGTCCGCGACCACGACCATGAACCCGAGCATCGCGACTGCCACGACGACTTGCCGGATCGTCCGCCGGTCGTTAATCACGTGCGCGCGGCGGGAGATGAAGTACGCCAGAAACAAGATCAGCGCGGGCTTGGCGAACTCCGAAGGTTGCAGCGATCCGACGCCTGGGACCTTGAACCAGCGATGGGTACGCGGGTCGGCGAAGTACACGACGACCAGCAAACCCAGCACGATTCCGAGGCCGGAAAATGCCCACGCGGGTGTATTCAAGCGGCGGTAGTCCATGCGCTTGAAATACATCAGAATGAGAAACGACACGAGAGCGAATCCGACCTGGCGGACGCAGAAGTAGTAAGGCTCGACGTTGTACCGCAGCTCGGCGACAGCGGAGGAAGCGCTGTAGAGCATGACAAGTCCAAACCCAACCATCACTAATATGGTTAGAAACAAAATCCAGTCCGTCTTCAATTTCGCCATTAGAGTTCCCCCACAAGACGTTTGAATTCCCGTCCGCGATGCTCGTAGTTTTCGAACTGATCGAAACTGGCGCAGGCGGGCGCGAGCAGAACCGTATCGCCGCTCGCGGCGCGCGCGCGCGCTTCCTGAACCGCGGCGTCTAGCGTGCGGCATGCGATCATCCGAACTTCGCCGCTCAACTGCGCTCGAATCTTTTCGGCTGCGGCGCCAATGAGCAACGCGGCATGTGCTTTTTCCTTCAAGGGCGCGGCGAGCGGCGTGTAGTCGCTGTTTTTGTCCTTGCCTCCGAGGATGATCCAGAGGCCACCGGGAAAGGCCGCGACGGCTTTCAACGCAGCGTCCACGTTGGTTGCTTTCGAATCGTTATACCAGGCGACACCGTTGCGCTCGCGCACAAATTCCAGACGATGCTCAACTCCGGGGAAGGTCAGCACGGCTGCGCGAATTTGCGCGTGGGTAGCGCCGGCGAGTTTGGAGATAGCAGCCGCAGCCATGGTATTTTCGAGATTGTGAGTACCGCGAAGAGGCACTTCCGTAGCGTCCATTAAAGGTTCGGCGTCAAGCAGAATTCGCGAGCCGTCAAGATACGCGCCCGGGCTCACGGAGTTCGTGGAGCTGAACCACACCGCCGTGCCTTTCGTCCGATTCGCGTACGCGCGAGTGATCGCGTCGTCGTGATTGAGCACCGCGAAGTCGCCCTCGCGCTGATTCACGAACAGACGAGCCTTCGCTTCGGCGTAATTCTCGATGGTGTAGTGCCGATCCAGATGATCCGGCGTCACGTTCAGCGCCGCGCCGATGTGCGCCCGGAACGATTCCGTGGTTTCGAGCTGAAAACTCGAAAGCTCCAGCACGTTGAGTTGATCCGTGCGCGAGGTAATAACCATCGACGCAGGCGGCGTACCGATGTTCCCGCCGACTTGTGCCGCGATGCCGCTCTCTTTCAGAATGTGCCCGGTCAGCGCCGTCGTGGTCGTTTTCCCGTTTGCGCCGGTGATGCCGATGATCTCGCCCTGGAGAAACCAGCTCGCGAGTTCCAGATCGCCGATGATTTTAACTCCGCGCTGCCTCGGCGCCCTGAGCTCGGGCAGATCGGCGGGCACGCCTGGCGATAGCACGACTAGATCGGCATCGGCGAACGCGGCCTCGCGTTGCTGCTCGACCGGAATACCTTCAATTGAGACGGGCTGCTGGTCCACCGCGCGCACCTCCGCGCCTTTCTCACGCAGCAACTCCACCGCCGCCACGCCGCTCCGCGCCATGCCCACCACTACGACTTTTGCTCCTGTCAGTTTCATCTGAGTTTCAGCGTCGTCAACGCGAACAGCGCCATGATCAGCCCGGCAATCCAGAATCGCGTGATCACCTTCGATTCCGCCCACCCCAGTTGCTCAAAATGATGATGGATCGGCGCCATTTTGAAAATTCGCTTCTTGCGTAACTTGTAGCTTCCTACCTGAAGAATCACGGAAACAGCCTCAATCACATAGACACCGCCGATAAACGGCAGCAGCAACTCCTGCTTCAAAAGTACCGCCACCGTGCCCAGTCCGCCGCCCAACGCGAGCGCTCCCACATCGCCCATGAAAATCTCAGCCGGGTGCGCGTTGTACCAAAGAAAACCCAAGGAGGCGCCGGCCATCGCGCCACAGTAAATCGTCAATTCGCTTGCGCCAGGCGTGCGAGCCAGCTCCAGATAGCGGGCGAAGTCGGCGTTCCCACTCAAGAAGGACAGGATCGTCATCGCCCCCGCGGCAATCACCATCAATCCGATGGCAAGGCCGTCCAGTCCATCCGTGAGATTCACGGCGTCGGAAGAACCGACCAGGACCAGAATCAGAAAAACGAAAAAAATCACGAAAGCCAGCGGGTAGGTCCAAGGATTGTGCAGCCATGCGTGAATCAAAAGATCGGGCTTGAAGTTCTTGGCGAACGGCACGTTTAGGCTGGTGCTGTAAACGCCGCGCGCATTCATCGCCAGCAGCAGGACGCCGACCAGCATCGCGGCCATTACTTCCAGCATAAATTTCTGGGCCACCGTCAACCCTTGATTGTGTTTGCGGCGAATCTTCAGATAATCGTCCAGGAGTCCGACCGCGCCGAAGCTGATGAGGCCGGTGAGCGCGACCCAAATCGAGGGAGCGCGGAGATTCGTCCACATCAGCGTCGGCACGACAATCGAGAGACAGATCAGCAGCCCGCCCATCGTCGGAGTACCGGCCTTCTTATGATGCGACTTCGGCCCGTCTTCGCGAATATGTTGGCCGATCTGATATTGGCGCAATCGCGAGATCAGCCACGGCCCTAGTACGATCGAAAGCAGCAGCGCCGTGATGCTCGCCATCGCGGTTCGCACAGTCGAGTATTGAAAGACGCGGAACGGCGAATACACATGGTGCAGTTTTTCGTAGAAAAGCCAGTAGAGCATCAGTTCGCGCTCCCGTCGTTAGGAGTTAGGAACTCTTCGAGGGCGCGTTCTACATGAACACCACGCGATCCTTTGAACAGGATGGCGTCGCCCGGTTGCGCGATGGATCGCACCGCGCGGCCGGCATCCGCTGGGTCGTCGAAAAAAAGTGCGGCGCCGGCACTGAGACCGGCAAGCTTGGCTGCGTCCACCAAACTCCAGGCGGCGCCGCGTATCCCAACAAGCACATCAATCCCCTGCTCCGCCGCGTAGCTGCCTACGTCGCGATGCAGAGGCTCAGCCCAGCGGCCGAGCTCGAGCATCTCCCCCAGAACCGCGATCCGCCGCCCGGCCGGCGTGTCCCGCAACACGTCCAGCATGGCCCGAACCGCATCCGGGTTGGAGTTATAGCAATCGTTATAAACTACGATCCCGCGGTGATCGAAGCGTTCGCCGCGCATGTTTCCTGGTCGAAGATTTCGGACCGCGTCCACCAACCGCGCGGGCTCGATTCCGTAAATCCGCGCCACGGCGAGGCCGGCAAGAATGTTCGAGAGGCTGTGACGTCCTCTCAACACCGTGGTGAAATGCGTCGCACCCGCGCGAAACGTCGCTCCATCCGCCGATTCCTGCAAGTCTTCTCCGCGAATGTGGGCATCGGCGGACAGGCCGTATAAGAGCGTTGCCTTCTTGACGTGAGCCATCGCCGCGACGCGCGGATCATCCGCGTTGAGCACAGCCGTGCCGCCTACCGGAAGTGACTCGATCAATTCGCGCTTTGCCGCTGCGATGTTCTCGATCGATTCGAACGCTTCGATATGCGCGTACCCCACGTTGGTCACCACACCGACGTCAGGCTTCGCCATCGAGGCGAGATCGCGAATCTCTCCTGGGTGATTCATCCCGATCTCGATGACGGCGACGCGGGCATTTTCGTCCAGACGCAGCAACGAGAGCGGCACTCCAATGTGGTTATTCAGATTGCCCACCGTTTTCGCCGTCTTCATCTCGGTCGCCAACATGTCCGCGATCACGTCCTTCGTAGTCGTTTTTCCAGCGCTTCCCGTCACACCAATCATGCTGCCCGCCCACATCTCGCGCGCCCTTCTTGCGATCTGCTGTAGTGCGTCGAGTGAATCTTCGACGCGCAGGACCAGCCCTTCTGCCTCAACTCCGCGATCGGCCACAACCGCCACCGCGCCTTTGCGAATGACCTCGACGATGTGATCGTGCCCGTCATGATTCGGCCCGCGTAGCGCAAAAAACAGATCGCCCCGCTCGATCGTTCGCGAGTCGATGCTCCATCCGGTAACGATTCCCTTGGCCACGATCGCCAGACCGAGCACCCGCGCTACTTCCCGCAGCTCGATCTCCATCACGATTTCTCATAGAGCGACCGAAGAACGTCGCGCGCTTTCTCGCGATCGTCAAATTGAATCGTGCGATCTTTCAAAGCCTGATAAGGCTCGTGCCCTTTGCCCGCAATCAGGACGACGTCGCCCTCCCGAGCCTCCTTCAGCGCGATGCGAATCGCTTTGGCGCGATCCGGCTCCGCTACGTGCAGCGTATCGAATCGCCGCAGGCCGACCAGCGTGTCGTTAATGATGTCGAGAGGATCTTCCGAACGCGGATTGTCGGATGTGAGCACAACGAAATCGCTCAGCTCCCCTGCCGCCATGCCCATCAGCGGGCGCTTACTGCGATCGCGGTCGCCGCCGCAACCGAATAGAGTAATCACCCGGCCGCCTTTTGTAAGGTGACTCATTTCGCGCGCTGTTTGGATCACGCTGCGAAGCGCGTCGTCGGTATGAGCATAGTCCACGACGACTAGAAATGGCTGTCCGCAATCGATGCGTTCGAAGCGGCCTGGAACCGCGCCGCACGCGGCGATTCCACGCGCGATCGTGGGGAGATCGATTCCGTAACTCAGCGCCGCGCCGCTTGCCGCCAGAATATTCAGCACGTTGATGCGTCCCGCAAGTCCTGATTCCATCGGTTGCCGCGCGCCTTCGTAGCAAAGATCGAAGCCTAGTCCATCGAGGCTCGTTCGAACATTCTCCACATGCAGTTGTGCTTCCTCTGAAAGGCCGTACCATATGACTCGCGATTCTTCATTCACTATTGCGGCGCTCGCAGCATCGCCGCGATTGAGTACCGCCCATCGAGGCGCGGGCGCGGCAGGCGGCGCGAACAGCATTCTCTTCGCCGCCGCATACTCCTCCATCGTGTGATGAAAATCGAGATGATCGCGCGTCAGGTTGGTGAATACCGCGGTGTGGAAATGAAACCCATAAACCCGGCCGAGCGCGAGCGCATGCGACGAAATTTCGGATACCAGATGAGAGCCGCCACGCTGCTCCAGCTCTGCGGCGAACTGCATCGTGTCGAGCGATTCCGGTGTGGTGTTCGTCGCATCGCGGCGCTCCCCCGCCAGCCGGTACTCGATGGTGCCGATCAATCCGGTCACAAATCCCGCTTCCCTCAGAATCGCAGCGATCAGAAATGATGTGGTAGTTTTTCCGTTCGTGCCAGTGACGCCGGTGAAGTGCACCCGTTCATCGGGACGTCCGTAGAAATTGCGCGCGGCCGCGGCCAGGGCGCGCCTGCCGTGCTCCGCCTCAATCCAAGTCCCTGCGAAATTCGCCGGATGCGGCAATTCGCTGACCACCGCGCGCGCACCGCGAGCCACCGCGTCCGCCGCGAACTCCGCTCCATCCACTCGCGAGCCTTGAAATGCGAAAAACAGGAAATCCTTTTCCACGCGCCGGGAATCGTATGCCAGCCCGGCCACGTTCGACCGCGCGATCTCCGGCGCCAGCGCACTCCGCAGCGCTACCCCCGCCAACACTTCCTCGAGGATCATCGGGTGAACTGCACGCGCACGCGCGCGCCAGGAGCGAGGATCGACCCCGCGGGCGGCTGCTGATTCCGCGCGAGCCCATTTCCCAATACCTCAATCTGGACGCCTGTTGCCGCGGATTCTTCCAGCACCGCGCGCAACGTCATCCCCCGAAAGTTCGGCACCTTCGGTCCCACCAGCGCCGAAGTTAAAAAGGGCCGCCGGTCCAAGCTGGCTTCCGTGGACTCTTCGGCCGAGACCGAAGAACCCGCCTGAACCGGCGGCAGAGTGACGGAGGATACAGATCGTGAGCGCACCGAGTCGGCCTCTTGCGCGTTTAAAGATGGAGAACCATCTAAACCGACCCCCAGGTCGGCAATGGATAAATCATTGACATCGTCGCCAACAGGCGCGCGCGAAGGCAGCAGACTTTCGGGCAAATCCTTCGGCACGTCGAGCATTCGGAGCGCCGTCATCGCGACCTTGCTGAACACTGGACCCGCCACTGGTCCGCCGAATCCCGCATTCCCGCCCTGCGTGCCATGCAGCGTCACGGCCACTACGATTTGCGGATTTGCCACCGGAGCGAATCCCAGAAAACTCGCATTGTAACTATGCGTGTAAACATGCGCCTTCAAATCGTAGATCTGCGCCGACCCCGTTTTTCCGCCCGAAGTGTAGCCTTTGATTGTCGCGTATTTTGTCCCGGTGCCGTGCAAAACCACGCCTTCCATCATTTGACGCATCTGGATCGCCGTCTCCGGCGCAATCGCGCGCTCCGGTTTTTCTTCCGCGAGACGCTCCAGTGCCTGCCCCTTTTTTTGGCGTGCAAGAATCAATTTCGGCTTCGGCAGCAGGCCACCATTGGCCAGCGCCGCGCCCGCCAGCGCCAGTTGCAGCGAAGTCACGCCGATTTCCTGACCCATCGCCACCGAAGCGATGGACGTCGGCGTCCATTGCTCTACCTTGCGCAAGATCCCCGCGGATTCTCCCGGCAGCTCGACGCCCGTCTTGCGGCCGAAACCGAAGCGGTGCACATAGCGGTACATCTGCTGGTTGCCGATCCTCAATCCGATCTGGATCGCGCCAATATTGCTCGATTTCGCCAGCACATCGGCCATGCTGAGCGTGCCTCTTACGTGATCGTGAATCACCCGGCCGAATAGACTGAGGCTCCCATTGCCGCAATTGATCGGCGAATCCGGACGCAGTCTGGTCGTTTCGAGCGCAGCCGCCAGCGTGACCACTTTGAACACGCTGCCCGGCTCGAACGGAGTGCTGATCGCCAGATTGCTGCGCGCTCCCGGTGCTTCTCCCGGCGTGGGCGGCTCGTTCGGATCGAACGCCGGATAATTCGCCATCGCTAGAATCTCTCCGTTGTACGGATTCATCACTACGATCGATCCGCTTTTTGCGCCGTTCGCTTGTACCGCGCGCGCAATTTCCTTTTCCGCCCCGTATTGCAGATTCTGATCGATCGTCAGCGTGATGTCCGCGCCAGGCTCGGGCTTACGCGCCACCACCGAATCGTACGAGTTCTGCTTCACGTCGTTGAATACGCGAATCTGACCGGGCAGACCGGCAAGATCGTCGTCCATGCTCATCTCGATTCCTGCCGTGCCCCGTTCAGTCGTCTCGTTCGGATCGGCGATGCCGACCGTACCCAGAACGTGCGCGGCAAGCGGCCCGTGGGGATAGAAACGGCGTGTTTCCGGCCGGAATTCGACAAATTCAAGATGATAGCTGCGGACCCGCCCGGCTTCGCTCGCCGTCACCTTGCGCTTCACCCATAAAAATCCGCTGTCGCGTTTCGATGCCGCGCGGATCTTCTGCGCCAGTTGCCTCGCATCGAGCCCGAGAATCGGCGCGAGCAGATTCGCCGCGACCGCCGCGTCTCGAATCCGCTTCGGATTCACCAGCACCGATTCGGCGGGCAGGCTCTTCGCCAGCGGCTGGCCCGTGCGGTCGAGAATCGAGCCTCGCTGTGCTTGGATCGGCACCAGTTTCTGCTGCTGCGATTGCGCTTGTTTCAGCAGTTCGTCATGCTGCAGTACCTGCAGCCAGATCAGGCGCAGGAAGATCACCACGACCCACAGAATCAGGACGCGTAATAACCACAGCAGCCGTTTGGTGGATTGAGTTTCCGGCATGGCGCCTGTCCTTATGTGTTTCCAACGTGACGGTCACGATTACTTCTTGTTCATCGCGACCGTGCCGGATTGCGCGTTCTCCAGATAGACAACCTTCTGCGCCGGCGGATCGATGAATTGCTGCAGGCGCGCCAACTCCTCCATCCGCGCCGGGGAGAGCAGCTGCGCTTCGTCCAGTTCGAGCGACGCCTGCTCCGTGGCGAGTCTCTCGCCGTCCTGGCGCAGCGTTTGGATCTGGTAGCCGGCCAGCAGTCCGTAGGCGCTCGGCAGCAGCACGCAAATCAGCAGCACCACGGCCGAGACCACGGAGCCGATTAGCTTCCAGCACGTTCCGCGCGCTTCCGGATCCGCCTCCCGCACCACGCGCGAGTTGTCTATCCGCTTCACGAAAAAATATATATCGTCGTTGGCGAACGGGCGCAGCGCCGCGCCGCCGCGGGGGCCCCGCATATTCTCGGTCCGCGCCTTCGCGGCCTGTTCGAAGCCTCTCAGGAAGAGGCGATTGTACATAGTTGCCAGAGTTGCCACTTTATTTCTCCCCCAGACCAACCGAGCCGCGACCACAGGGAGCGGTTGTTTTCAGCTATAAAATCTCCAGCGCCCGCAGCTTCGCACTGCGCGACGGAGGATTATCCCGGATCTCGTCTTCCCCAGGCCGCACCACGTGATGGGTCAGAATATTCGCTCGCCCATCTCGCGCCATCGCCTGAAAACTTTGCTTTACTCTCCGGTCTTCGAGCGACATGAAGGTCAACACCACCACGCGCCCGCCCGGCTTCACGAGCTTTGGAATCGCTCCGAGTAGCGTCTCCAGTTCCTCGTTTTCCTCGTTGACTGCGATCCGCAGCGCCATGAACGTCTGCGTCGCCGGATGAATTTTTCCCGTGCGGGGCACGGCCTGTTCGATCAGCTTGGCCAACTGACCGGTTGTGCGGATTGGCCGTGCCCGCACGATTGCTCTTGCTATTCTTCTGCTCCTCCTTTCCTCGCCCAATTGATAAATCAAATCGGCGAGCTGCTTCTCTGATTCGTAGTTGACAATGTCGAACGCGGATCGCTCCTGCCCGCGATCCATGCGCATGTCCAGTGGGCCGTCCGACATCAGCGAGAATCCCCTCTCGCTCGAAGTCAACTGGTACTTCGAAACCCCCAAATCGGCCAGCAGTCCGTCTACTTTCGTAGGCCCCTCGGCTGCCACCACTTCTCCCAACCGCGAAAATGAAGCCTGTCGAAACCGTATGCGCTCGGTGCAATCCAGCGTGTTCACCCGCGCCTGCTCCAGACTCTCCGCATCCCGGTCGCACGATAAAACAAATCCCGTGGTCAACTGGCGCGCGATCGCTCCCGTATGCCCGCCCAGACCACATGTGCAATCCAGATAAATTCCGGTCGCCCGTACGCCCAGATACTCCAGGCACTCCCGCAGCATTACCGGTGTATGTAATGGCGCCTGCATGCATGACTACTTCAATCCCATCTTCTCGAGCATCTCCAGCTTCTCGTCCAGATTCGATTCGGCGATCTGCATCCGCGCCTCGTGAACCCTCTTCGTGGCCACGTTGATTCGCCCCGCGTAGCATTCCAACCAAACCGGCTGCGATTCCAGCTCCAACAAGGTACGCAGCGCCGACGGCATCAAAATCCGTCCCTGCGAATCGATCTCTGCGTCTCCCCCGTAATTCTTGGCGATATAAGCCAAGTCCGCCCCGGCCCGTGCGTGCTCGCCGGCGTTTTCCAAAATATTTGTTGTGGCTTTCCATAGCGGAATGGGGTAAATTCGAGCTGTACGTTTGTCCAGCGTCGTGACGAAAACATTCACCACATTCGCCTTCTTCAACCAATCCAGGAATTCCGAAGGGAGCTTCAGCCGCCCTTTGTCGTCGACTTTCGCCGGGGCGATCGAGTGGGGAGGCTCCGCCAGAATCGTGATTTGCTCCACACCGTTGTCCATTTCCGCCCACTATACTCCAATTCATTCCACTGAGAGAGTGTAACGAAGGCTCTGACAAATTGCAAGAACTTTTGTAGTTTGCTATGTTTACGCCTTGTCTTCGCCCCATAAACGGAGGTCGTCATGGTATCAAACGAGGGGATCCAGGTGAGCCGCAGGGCGTTTAACAGCTTAGCGGGGATCTCCGTCGTCGGCGTTGTGAACGCAGCGGGACCGGTCTCCCTCTTCGATGGGAAAACGCTCGATGGATGGATTCAGATCGAGAATAACGCGACTTCGCTGGCCAGCAGCGGCATTATCGATCCGCCGGGCTTTGCCCGCAAGCTCACGAATGGATCGGACGCAATATCTATATTTCTCCGCGGCCACCTGCAGGACTCAGTGAAGGATCTGGCCGCGTATTCCGCTTCGAATGAGAACGCAAAGGCCGTAATATCCGCGCTGGTGAAGGACATGAATCAGGTGATCTCCGGGCCGTCGATTTACGACAGAACACGCTTCAGCAATACAGCTCTGCGGCAGGAGACCGGGCAGTTAATCAAGCAGAATCTGCGCGGCCAGCAACTCGCGCGCCTCAATAAGCTATTGCTCGAAGATGCCTATCCGGAGGAGTTGGCGAAAAGCTCAACCACAGGCTGGATCGTGAAAGACGGCGCGATGGCCAGCACCGGCGCCGGCCGAGGGGTCATTTACACGGCGAAGGATTACAGCCGCTACCGGTTGATGTTCACGATGAGACATGTGTCGGGCAATCCGGATCACCAGGCCTGCGTTCTGATTTTTTGCAGTCGCCCTGAACCCGGGAACAAGCCTCTCGATGCGCTTGGCGGGATTCAGTTTCAGGTTCCCAATGGTGGACATTGGGATCATCGGCCGGGCATGAACAATAATGGTGGGCCGGAATTTATCTCCATCAACAAGACTCACTTCGACGTCCGCGAATGGAGCCGAGTCGAGATCCTGGCCGACGCGGCTAAAGGAACAGCTCGCATGGCCGTCGCTCAACCTCCTGGGAGCAAGCCCGTTGAGGTCCTCGATTTCAAGGACCCCACGGCAGGCAAAGTCGGGCCGATTGCGTGGCAGATGCACAACGCCGGTTTATTCGACGAGTACACGGACGTCACGATCGATGTGGACCCGGCCAATTAGAAGTAAAACTTTCCGCCGATCTGTAAAGTCCGCGGGAAGTTGTATTGGTTCTTGCCCAACTGCCCGAACTGAATATCGGTCACGGTCGTGTCCGGAGGATTGCGAATCGCCTTGTTCGTCACATTGAATCCTTCCAGACGCAGCGAGAATTTATAGCGCTCCGTCACGAGAATCGTTTTCTCGATCGCCGCGTTCAACTGCGGAACCGCCTGGCGGAAAATCGTCGAGAAGCGATCCTGATAGGGGTTCAACGTATTGGTAGGACGAATCGTGTAGCATCCCGCGACATTATTGTTGAACCATTGATTCTCATTCTGGCTCGGCGCGTTCCAGGCGCCGCAGTTGTAGTAATATCCGCCGGGAATGCTGACCGGAAAGCCCGAATAGTAAGTGAAAATGTAGTCGGCGCGCCAGTTGCCCACCAGCCGGTTCACCATCTTGTTACCGTTCAGCAACGCTTTCCCAGTGCCGAACGGTAGATCGTAAAGGCCGTGAAAGGCGAACGAATTGAGCTTCGTGCCGTCGTCGATTTCGTAATCGAGAGGCTCGATCAGATTCCAGTTGTCGGTGCGATGGTCGGCCTGCATCTGTTTTCCGTGCGTGTAGGAAACAACGTAGGTGAACACGCCCCCCTTGTTGTCGCCGCCGCCCAAACGCCGCTCTACACTGACCTGCAATTCATCGGAGCGGTAATGGCCGACCTGCATACCGTAGTTCTGGGTCATGCCTCCGTTCCACAGGGGATTCGGCTGCAGCAGAGTGCCGTAGCTGATGGTCGGGTTCGCGCCGATGCTGGAGGTCGTCGGCAGAATTCCGTAAAACGGATTTGGAACCGATTTGCTCAAGTAGCTCGGATTCGCGATGCCCAGGTTTTGATCGGCCAGGCTGATGTGATCGGTGTTGTAGCTGACCGGCACGAAAATTTGCAAGTTGTACGCGTAAGCAACTTCGAGATTCGTGCGCCACGGCAATTCCCGCTGGATCGCAATGGACCACTGATAGGTCCTCTGCGAGCGCCAGCTCGGGTTGTTGTAGGAAAAACTGTTGCCGACGTTGGTCAACGCGCCCAGGCTGCTTCCCGCCGGAGATGCGATTCCCACCGGAAACGGATTGGCTAACGAATACGGACTTGTGGAACTGGTGGCCGAAGGCGTCAGTCCGTTCGTCAACGAGGTATTGTAGCTGGTGGTCTGCGAAAATCCGTACTGCGTGTTGCTGTTGTTCGATTGATATTGATAGAACACGCCGCCTCCGACGCGTAGCACCGTTTTGTCGCCGATGCGGTACGCCAAGCCCAGGCGTGGCGCGGCGTTGGTGTAATCGGTATTGTAAATCCGCGGCGAAACGCCATTGACGCCGGCGAAAATCAAGCTCCCGTAAAGAGCGGACGGAGCAGCCGGGAGCGTGCCCGGCTTCGCCGCATTGATCGCGTTCCAGTTCGCCAGAACCTGCGAGCTTACCGGGTTGACGACGTTATAATCGAACCCACGCGTGACGCGGTTGAAGCGATCCTTCCAGGGAATCTGCAACTCATAGCGAAGCCCCCAGTTGAGGGTCAGACGCGGCGTAATCTTCCAATCGTCCTGAATGTATCCCGAGTAATACGGCCGCGAAATATAGAGCTGCGCGTTGTAATCCACTTGGCCCGAAGTCGGATACCCCAGCAGCGCCGTCGCCGCCGAATTTCCGTCGAACGTGCCCGATTGCTGATCCGAATACTTCTGCGTCCAACCCGTGCCGAAGCTGAGCAATCCTGTTCCATACCCGTCGCTCTGCGAGGGGCGAATCGCGTACAGCCATTCGAACCCGATGTGATACGTGTGCTTGCCGCGATTGAGCGTCAGGCTCGGATTAAAGTCCCACGTGTTGTAGCTATACCAGTTGATCAACGCGCTGCTGCCGCCGCCGAACAGGTTGCCGAGGCTGTTTCCGAAGCTCACCACCGGCGCGCTGCACTGCGGAACCGTTGGCGCGCAGACGCTGTTGTTGATCCCGAGGTTCGATGCCAAAAAGCTCGCGTCGCCCTGGCTCGGTGAAGTCTGCGTAAACCGTCCGAACGAAAGCCGGGCGTCAAACACGGTGGACGGCGAAATAATGTGAGTGTATCCCGCGATGTAGTTCTGGTCCGTCCGCGCGTTGTAAATATTGCCGTAATCGGCGGGCGGCGCGAATCCACTGCTGTTGCGATTTTCCGTTCCGTGCTGAAACGTCATCAAACCATACAGCTTGTCCTTGTCGCCGAAGTTGTGATCCCAACGGCCCATCGGCTGGTTGTACGCGTACTGATCCTTGATATTCGGCGCGTTGAAGTTGCCTTGATAGCCGGCGATTGTCGGCTTGGGATAATACGAAAGAATTTTTGCGCCGATGGGACTGATGCGGGCCACCGGAATCACGTCGCCCGGAAAAGGCTGACGGACGTAGACGTGGGAGCCAGTGCAGGTGGCCGAAGTGCAGCCCGCCGATGTCAACGGATCGTAAATCGTGTAAGGCGTCGCCGCGAAATTTCCCGCGATCTCATCGGCCGTCGGCACGGTGTTCGTCGAAGGAGCCGGCAGCACCTCGCGCCATCCTTCAAAACTAGCGAAAAAATAATCCTTGTTCTTCCGCACCGGACCGCCGACGATGCCGCCGAACTGATGCTGGTTGTGATAAGGCGTCGGCTGTCCGTTATAGTTGTTGCCGAAATTGTTCGCGTCCATGTAGGAGTTGCGGAAATAATCGAAGACATCGCCGTGAAAGGCGTTGCCGCCGGACTTGATCGTCGTATTCACCGCGCCGCCGCCGAAGTGGCCGTATTGGGCATCGTAGGTGTTGGTCATGACCTTGAATTCCTGCACCGCCTCGATGTTCGGAGCCACATCCCACGTGCCGCCGTTGTCGCTGATCGGCGCGCCATTTAGAAAAAAGACGTTCTCACCCGGGCGCGCGCCGTTGATCTTGTAACTGCTGTTGACGTCCCACCCGCGCGTGCCCGAAAAACCGCTCGCGCCGAACTGCTCCTGCGTGAAGAGCACGCCGGGCGTCAGCGCCATCAGCATATACTCCTGCCGTCCGTTCAGAGGCAACTGCTCCGTCTTCAGAGGATCGAACACCAGCCCTCGATCCGCTGACCCGGTATCGAGCACTTCCTGTTGTCCCGTGATGGTCACTTCCTGGTTCATCTGCCCCACCACCAGCCGCAGACTTATATTCAACTTGTCAGCGACGCGCACCGCGAGCTCGGTCTGCCGCAGTTTTTCGAAGCCCGCGGCGGTGACCTCGATCGTATAAATGCCGGGATTCAAATAAGGCAGCGTGTAGTAACCCTGGCTATTCGATTTCACTTCCTTGCTTTCGCCCGTCTGAGTGTTCGTGATCTTGATCGTGGCGTTGGGAATCGCGGCCCCGCTCGGATCGGTCACTTGGCCTTCGATGGTGCCTCGAAAGTCCTGGGAGAAAACAACAGCAGTGAGACAAAAGAGAACTGCAAGTATACGAGTCTTCATGGGCCCTTTTAGCGCCAACAGTGCGCTGATGCGAAACATTATTTCACATTCGAGCCCTTCCAAGCTCGCCTATTCGGGTGGCCCTTCGATCTCCGGCGGAGCCTCGGAACGGTAGAATCGCACGCGGCAACTCCTGCACCGGAAAGGCCATCGGCCAAAGACTCCCTGAATGGCAACCCAGAGTCCGACCCTTTCCGAGCGAAGAATATCCGTGGAGCCACACTTTGGACAACGCGGCGGGTGTTTTGCAGATTTTCGTTTAAAAAACATCGGCAACTAACAGTAGCAAGAGCACCGCGTGCCCCGAAGGTTGCTAGATTTATGGGGAATGCCGACCACACTCGAAGCCGCCGCGGAGGCCCGCCGGAATATCGCCGGAATCGCAATCCGCACGCCGTTGGTTCGACTCAACACCGACGGAGTTGGACAACACGAAATCTACTTGAAACTCGAGAACCTCCAGCCGATCGGATCGTTCAAGATTCGCGGCGCGGCCAACGCGATCGCGAAAACAGCTAAGGAGCGGCTCGCGAAGGGCTTGCTCACGGCATCAGCTGGCAATATGGCGCAGGGCGTGGCATTCTGCGCCCGGCGGCTGAGCATTCCAGCAACCGTGATTGCTCCCGACTCGGCGCCCGCAACCAAATTACTGGCGGTCGAGAGACTCGGCGGCCGGATCATCAAGGTTCCCTTCGACCAGTGGTGGCGGGCGTTCGAAGATCGCTCGTTTCCCGGCGTGGACGCGACGTTCATTCATGCCTTTGACGATCCAAATGTGATGGCGGGCAACGGGACCATAGGCCTCGAACTGATCGAGGATCTGGCTGACGTAGACGCGGTAGTGGTGCCCTGGGGCGGCGGCGGATTGGCATGCGGGATCGCGGCGGTGGTGAAGGCGTTACGGCCGTCTGTTCGGGTGTATGCGGCGGAGACCGTGACAGCCGCTCCGCTGGCCGCGTCGCTCGTTGCGGGAACGCCGCAGATCGTCGATTACCGGCCGTCATTCGTGGACGGGATTGGGAGCAAGACCGTGTTTCCAGGGATGTTCTCGGAGGCGCAACGCCTGCTCGATGGATCAATCGTGTCGACGCTCGAGGAGATCGCATTCGCGCTGAAGCTCGTCGCGGAGCGCAACCGCGTGATCGCGGAAGGTGCGGCCGCGTGCGCGGTAGCGGCGGCGTTATCGGGAAAAGCGGGCAGCGGGAAGATCGTTGCGATCCTCTCAGGGGGCAATATCGATTTGAAGAAATTTTGCGCGCTGTGATTCTCGAAATTTATGGTGCAGGATGGCATCCTGCGGCCGGTTGGTAACCGGCCTGCATCTCAAATCGTGCCCCGTAACGATCGAGTGCGCAAATGGGGACTGGCTCGAATTTCGCAGCTTTTGCGAAACTTCGTGCCTGTACCCTATTTGCCCCGTCCCGAATCATACCGTTTTAAATCAACGACGTACTTGGACTTTGCCACAACCTACGTCCGCCAGCCCTTCGAGACCGGCGGACGCGTGCAGCTCTAGGTATTGGTGCTCTTGAATTGCCACTGGATGTGAGATTCTGATCAGTCGAAAAATCTTTTGTGGAAGCAAACTCTCCCCGCCGGACACTCCTCCCCCGCTGTTTGGGGCGCCCGGATTTTTCCCACGGGGTTCGACAACGAATCGAAGAAGCTTGAGCTGATTTGTCTTGCGCGCAACGACGGGGCAATTCTGTGGCGGCGCGTGGTGCTTGCGCAGGAGATCGAAAAGACGCAGACCGTCAGCAACCCGGCGACCGGGACGCCAGCGGCGGATCGCGACACCCGCAGTGGTTGGACGAACGATAAACTTGCGGACGTCGGGGCATCTCTGGGCCTTCGGGGAGAAAAAGTAGCCCGTCAACCGGCTCTGCGCTCATGGAACTCCCGTCGTGATCCCTACCGGCGCGGACCGAAAGACCGATGTGCGGTCCTTCTTCGGTCTCAACCCATTAGCGCAAAACGCGTCATCGCGTAAGTTAAGACCAACGCTCGGCAGCGAAATCGGCCCGATGTGCAGCATGATCGCCCTTTAGGCGAGGTTTCGAATCTGCGACGGAATCGGGCCGGCGATTACCCACCAACGACAGCGAATCGGATAGACGGTCGCTTGACCGACGGGTTGCATTTCTCGGAACAGAAATCCCGTTTCTCTCGTAGGAATGTCAAGGCGCGAGGGTGCTTGAAAGTATGAACCAACTTTGGCAGGACGTTCGGTACGGGATTCGGATGCTGCTGAACAAGCCAGGGTTCACAGCGGCTGCGGTGTTGGTATTGGCTTTAGGGATCGGCGCCAACAGCGCAGTGTTCAGTCTGATCAATGCATTTCTGCTGAAGCCCCTCCACGTGCAGAAGCCGGAGGAACTGACGGGCCTTTACAGCCGTGACGCAAAGCATCCTGACTCATACCGTGCGTTTTCTTATCCGAACTACGTCGATATCCGGGACAACAGCAAGGCGTTTACCAGCCTGGCGGCGCTTAACATGGCAATGGTTGGCATTCAAGAAGGCGATAACACGCGGCGGGCGTTCGCTGGCGTCGTCTCTTCCAACTACTTCTCCACACTTGGCGTGACGCTGCTGAGAGGACGCTCCTTTTTAGCAGAGGAGGAAAAGCCAGGGGGAGAGTTGACCGCGATCGTCACCTATTCATTCTGGGAGAAAAAGGGAGAAGACGCACAGTTGGTGGGCAAGGCGGTGCGCATTAACGGCCACCTATTCACGATCGTGGGCATCACGCCCAAAGGATTCACCGGCACAACGGCGCTGGTGAGTCCCGAAATATTTGTGCCACTCGACGCCTACGCCCTTGTGATGAACGACTTTGAAGGACATGTTAAGCCATTGGCGGCACGCGACAACCACGCGCTGATGGTCGTGGGCCGCATGAAACCGGGCGTCACGCTGCAGTCTGCCGATGCAACGCTAACCGTGGCCGCGTCTCAAATGGAGAAGGCGCATCCAGCCGAGAATAAGGACCGGACGCTACTGGTTCGGCCGCTCTCTCGCATGAGTATCTCGACCGGTCCGCAGACCGATGGCGAGCTTCGAATTCCGGCGATTATGCTGCTTTCCCTCGCTGCGGTCGTGCTGCTGATCGCTTCCTTGAACCTGGCAAATATGATGATGGCCAAGGGGACGGCGCGGCGCAAGGAGATCGCGATCCGGCTAGCCATTGGCGGCAGCCGCCGCCGCATCGTCCGGCAACTGGTCACGGAAGGATTGCTGCTGGCGATTCTCGGCGGTGTCGCAGGGCTAGTGGTGGCTTCCTGGGGCACGACGCTGCTGATTCAGTCGTTAGCCACCATTGCTCCGATTGACGTTATCTACGACGCCGCACCGGACGCCCGGGTCCTGGGATTCACGCTGTTGTTCTGCATGCTCAGCACCGTCGTGTTCGGACTCCTGCCAGCCTGGAAACTCTCGAAGCCGAACGTGTGGATCGACCTCAAGGAAAATACGGGCGAGGATGTGGGGGGCCGTAAGCGGCGGTTGTTCTCGCGCGGCAACATGCTGGTGATGGCGCAATTGTCGCTGTCGCTGATGATGCTCACCGCGGCCGGCTTGTTCGTACACAGCGCCATACGGGCGTCAAACATCCAGCCGGGTTTCTCGCTGGAGAATGAGGTGCTGGCGGAGGTGGATGCGAGCCTGATCAACTACGACGAAGCGAGTGGGAGCCAGCTCTACGGAACGCTGAAGGACCGTCTGCGCCAGGTGCCCGGTGTGCAATCGGTGGCGATCGCGGCGACGGTTCCGTTTGGAATGTTTCAGTTGGGAAAGAGCATCACCCCGTCAGACATCGTGGCTTCGAAAGAGCACCCGCCGCTCGGAGCGCGATACAACATCGTGAGCGAAGACTATTTTCAGACGCTCGGGATTCCGATCCTGCGCGGACGGTCCTTTACAGCCGCGGAGAGCACGGAAGGATCGAAGAGCAGTGTGGCGATTATCGACAAGCTCGCGGCCGATAGACTATGGCCCGGTGGCGATGCGCTGGGCAAGCACATCCGCTTAGACGGCGGGGAGAAGCAGGCGCCAGACTTGGAGGTAGTGGGCGTGGCGGGCAATATTCGCGAGAACATTATTGGCGGAAATATGGAGCCTCACCTCTACGTTCCTTTTGGACGGGAGTATCAGGCGAACGTGCAGTTCCACCTTAAAGTTGCAGGCGGGCCGGAAGCGGAGAACCGTGTGCTTGGGACGATCCGGCGCGAGATTCGCGCCACTGACCAGCAGTTGCCGCTACTCGGGCTAAAGACGATGCGGGGGCATCTGGAATCCGGTTTCGACATCTGGGTGGTTCGCACCGGCGCCCACATGTTGGAGATATTCGGCGCGGTGGCGCTGCTGCTGGCGGTGATTGGCTTATACGCTCTCAATGCTTATACAGTCGCGCGGCGCACACGCGAGATCGGCATCCGGATGGCCCTCGGCGCGGACGCTTCATCGACGCTGTACATGATTTTGGGTGAAGCGCTGAAAGTGACCATGGTCGGTATCGGAGCGGGACTGATACTGGCGATTGGACTTGGCAAGGTGCTGGCGGGCTTTCTCTATGACATACGGAGCCTCGACCCATTGGTCCTTGGAGCGGCACTTGGGCTCCTAACGCTGGTGGCTTTGTTCGCCAGCTACGTGCCCGCCCGAAAAGCTTCACACGTTGATCCGATGATCGCGCTCCGATACGAATAAAACGCCGCGAGGCCGCAGTGGCTGTTAGCACGATAGTGGGTTCGCCGAAGCCGATCGGTCGGGATCAGCCCTGGGGTGATATTTAACTCAAGTTGGACTTAACCTGCCCGTTAACCAACATTGAACAAAACCTTCGGCAGGTGAAGCGCGAAGTCGGGGTTGCAGGTTAATCAGCGGAACGAAGCCATTTTTTGAGTCCAAGAACACCTCATCCGACAACGAGGAGCGTCTCGACGGCGAGAACGGGCTATTACTTACGCCAAGCATCGACCATCTGGTCGACCGCGGATTCCTCAGCTTTCAAAAGGACGGTGGCTTGATCATCTCTCCGGTCGCGCACCGACTATCGTTGGAACGCATGGGAGTACCCACCGACAGAGCGGTCAATGTGGGTGCCTTCACGGATCGGCAGGATCGATTCTTGGAGTACCATCGCGACGCGGTGCTACTGAGATCCGTTCGATAGAATCCCGCACACTAGGCCTTGTGGATGACCTTTTAAGCCGGCCGCGCAAACAGGTAATAGAATAGAATTGTTTCCATGGAGGTGAACATTTCTTATGAAGTGGCTCATCCCACCCCAAACACCCCACTGAACAGCGGGGATAACCACAGGCCGGGTGCCAGCGAGGGCTGGTTGGCGACCGATCCGCCAGAGGTCGGAGTAAGGATGTGGGATCGCGGAATGGCAAATCATGGAGGCCGTGAGATCAGGTTGCGGCCTCATTTTCAACTAAGGGTACTCTGTATTGCCTGTGCGGAACGGCATTCAAGATTAAGCGGGCACATGGAGTGTCTTCAATCGTCATCTAGACTGCTGTAGTTCGGTTCCGCCGAGAGTAAATCGGCCAACCTGTTTAGCGCAGCATCGATGATCTGCTCTGGAGACCACTTCTTCCCGTGGAAATCAGTCCAGGAAATCCCATTTCGTCCTCAGAGCTCGAAATTCCCATGTACTCGTTTCGACCGCCGGAAGCTCCGCATGAGACTGCGCAGCATTCGGTTGACTACGGGGACTACGGGGGGACTACGGGGGTGACTACGGGGGAACCGGCCAGCGACGACGAGCTGTTATACTTTACCCGGACTAAGGCGCGGATCATTGCGGAATCGACGAATATCCGGAATCACGTGGCGGTTCTGAGAAAAGCCGTGCCGGAGTGTTTTATAGGAGAGGCGTTCGCGGCGTTTAGAATCGCGAACCGGGCTCGCCGGGATCAAGCCGAAGGGGAACTCGAGAGGCTGGAGAGGGAACTGGCGGAGAGGGACGCGGGACTAAGCGAGAAAGAGGCTAGGTTTGCGCTCTGGGACCGGGTGAGCGCACGGCACAAAGGCAACTCGGGTTACGATATGCGGGCGATCGCGGAAGATCCGGAGTTGGACGAGGCAGGGAAGCGGCAGGCGGAGGGAATGATCGAGCGGTTGGGGAGATTCACGGCGGCAGGATTGTAGCGGTCACGGGCGGGGCAGGGAATTATTTGAGCCAATCCAGCAAAGACTTAACGCTTTTCCGCAGCAGCCAGACGCGAGGCTTACGGGCAGAATTTGAGCGTGAGGAAACATCTGGTGGTTCAAAAATTAGGCGTAGTGCTGGCGGCGGGGGCGGTCGTTCTATGCGGACAGACGCAAGTGGATTTGAGAACGCAGTCAAAAACCGTCGATTTCACGCAGGCCCCGGAGACGCGGCCGCTAAAAACAGGGACGGTGATTCCAGCGACATGCGCGGTGGGCGATCTGTACTTTCTGACAACCGCGGTCGCGGGCGCGAACGTGTACGGTTGCGTGGCGGTGAACACCTGGTCGCTCCAAAGCGGGGGCGGGGGAGGCGGAGGCGGGTCTGTGACGGTGGACAATGGTTCGACGGTGGTTGGATCGCGTGGAACGATTAACTTCATCGCCGGCACGGGGATTATGGATCTGATTTCGGACACGGGAACGCAGATCAATGTGCAGCAAAATGTGGATCCGACGTACGTACTGATCAGATCTCAGGAACAGTCGGGAGTCGATTTGAGTTTGAGCTGTACCAGTGGAAGCTCAAGCGCGTACCTGTGTTCTCCGAACGGAAATGTATTGACGGCGTATACCGACCAGCAACGGCTCGCATGGAAACCGGATGTGAGTTGCGCGGCGGCGCCGACGATCAACGTATCCACGCTGGGGGTGAAGCAAATGTATCGCAGCGACGGAACTGCGATTCAAGCGGGAGACTGCACGGCGGGGGCGCAGGTCGGGATCTGGTATGACGCGACGGCGAATAGCGGCGCGGGCGGATTCAAGCTGACGCAGAGTGCGTCGATCGCGGGGGTGCTCGGGAGCGCCAACGGCGGTACTGGTGTGAACAACGGATCGAACACGCTGACGCTGGGGGGGAATCTTACAACGGCGGGGGCGTTCGCGTCGACGTTTACGTTCACAGGGGCGACCGGGGTGACGTTTCCAACGAGTGGGACGTTGATGACCACCGGAACCAGCGTTGCGCTGGCTCAGACGCCGCTGACGACGCTGGGAGACATGCTGTACGCGGCACCGGCGCTGACGCGCCTCGCGGGGAATACGACGGCGACGCTGAATGTCTTGACGCAGACGGGGACAGGGGCTGTGAGCGCGGCTCCGGTATGGCAGTCGGCTTCGGCGGCGGGGATTGCGCCATTTACATTTAAGCCAGTGACGTTTTCGGCGACGCCGGCGTTTGCGTTCGGCTCCGGGACGACGACGTTCGAGATTACGCTGACGGGGAATGTGACGAGCTCGACGGTATCCGGCGCGGGGGCGGGGCAGAGCTCGACGTTTATTATTTGCCAGGATGCGACGGGGTCGCGGACGTTTGCGTGGCCGGCGGGATTCAAGGGCTCGATGACGATCGGAACGACGGCGAGCAAGTGCAACGTGCAGACGTTCGCCTACGATGGCATTTCGTATTATGCGACGGCGGCGGGGTTGACAAACCAGTAAGGCGAGTTTGAATCCATGTGTGGGATCGCGGGATGTGTAGCTCCGGAGAGGCCTGAAATCGCGGCGAAAGCGACGCGGATCATGACGGATGCGCTGGCGCTGAGGGGTCCGGATTCGGAGGGATTTTGTTCGTGGCCAGGCGGCGTTCATCTGGGTCATCGCAGGCTGGCGATCATCGATTTGAGCGCAGCGGGGCGGCAGCCGATGTTCAACGACTCGGGGGACATCGGGATTGTTTTTAACGGCTGCATCTACAATTTCCAAAAGCTGCGGGCGGAGCTGGAGCAAAGAGGGCAGCGGTTCCGGTCGAATTGCGATACGGAAGTATTGGTCCGCGGCTATGAGGAGTGGGGCATCGATGGGATGATGCCGCGGCTCCGCGGGATGTTCGCGTTTGCAATTTGGGATCAACGCGAAAGGCGGCTTACGCTTGCCAGGGACCGGCTGGGTGTTAAGCCGGTAGTTTACGCGATTGCGGATGGAGGGATCGCATTCGCTTCGACGGTGGGCGCGCTGCGGCAGGCGGGATATGGCGGCGAAATCGATCCGGTATCGGTACTGGAATTTCTGGAATACGGCTACGTCACGGATGCGCGGTGCATTTACGAAGGGCTGAGGAAGCTGCCGCCGGCGACGGTGCTGGAGTGGCAGGACGGTCGCATCAAAGAGCGCACATATTGGACGCTCCCGGATTATGAGGAGCCGGGAAAAGTCGGCTTCGAGGAAGCGGTCGAGGAGACCGAGCGGCTATTGGTGGAGTCCGTACGGCTGCGGCTGGTTTCCGATGTGCCGATCGGAGCGCTGCTGAGCGGCGGAATCGATTCGGCGCTGATTTGTTGGGCGATGGCGAAGCTGAATGCGAACGTGAAGTCATTCACGGTGGGCGCGCCTGGCGACGCATCCGACGAGAGCGAGGGAGCGAGGGAGACGGCTCGCATTCTGGGGATTCCGCATGAAATCGTGACGCCGCCGGAGGAGAAGCCGCTGTTGCTGGATGAGATGACGGCGGCTTATAGCGAGCCTTTCGGCAGCCAATCAGCACAAGGGATGTTGATGGTGTCGCGGGCGGTGAAGCCTTTGGCGACGGTACTGCTGACGGGCGATGGCGGCGACGATATTTATCTGGGGTATCCGTTTTTCATGAACGCCTGGCGGGCGCAGAAACTGGCGCGGCAGCTTCCTGGAGTCGCGCGGGCGGCCTGGAAAGGGATCCGGCCGCTGGTGCCCTATAAGGGAACGGCTCGGCGCGCAAAGAATTTTTTGGATTACGCCACAGGTGGTTTGGGCTCGTATATCCGGGCGCATGACGGCTTACCATATCTCGAGCAAAACTCAATTTTAGGAGAGAGGCTATCGCGGCAGACGCTGGCACAAAGACAGATTGCGCCTTCGCACGAGTCCGCGGAGAGGCTGTTGTTCGACGTGTTTGCGTATCAGCGAAAAATGCATTTTCTGAGCGAGTTCATGCCGAAAGTGGATGGCGGCACGATGCATTATGCGGTGGAGGCGCGATCTCCGCTGCTGGATCAGGAGATTTGGGAGTTTGCGGCTACGCTCAGCCCGGAGGTGCGGTTTCATGGGGGCGCGTTGAAAGCGGTCCTGCGGGAAATCGTACGGCGGAGGGTGAGCCCGAGCGTGGCGGACAGGCGGAAACAGGGATTTACAGTCCCAGTCGACCAGCATCTTACATCCTACGCGAACAAGGATCTGGAGCGGCTGACGGACTCTTCACAGCTCGAAGAAGGTGGGTGGGTTCGGCGTGGTTCCCTCCACCGGACGGTGGAAGACGCAGGCCGGCGGAAATCGGTTTCGCCGCAACTGTGGCACTTGCTGGTGCTGGAGAACTGGTTAAGATACAAACCAGCTCGGGCGGTAGCGGAGGATGCGATTATTCGAGCCGGAAAATGAGACTCCCGGCAGCGCGAATCACAAGGGGCGTTTTTAAAAAAACTTGCGGGAAGCCCTTGGATTCGTTGAAGGTTCGCCTTTACGGGGGACTTCCTTCCATCCCAAGTCCAGAAGCGCCGATGCTAAGATCGGGCCGGATTAGGAACGAAGAAAAAGGTGCGGATTTAACATGACATTCAGTCGAGTCCCGACGAGCAGAACGATGAGGGGGCTAATCTTTTTCCTGGTTGCCGCGACTGGGTGGGCGGCCAAACAGCAAATCAACATCACGTCCACGAATAAGGCGACGGTTACGCTGCCGGCCTCCGCGCCGTACTCGACACTGGCGACTTTCCATTTAGATTGGCGTGTGACGGTTCCTGCGTCGGCTACGGTTTCTCCTGCCTGGAATGGTTACAGTCAAACCACGTGGGCGATTGGCGGAGGTTTCACGGCGCGCCCTTATGGAATCCCCTACGGGAGCGGTCCGTATACTGCTTATAGCTATCTCATAAACGACTATCAGGATACTCCAAGCCAAAATTCCAATGTACAGTTTGGCTGCCCGACGCTGAGCTTCGGGCAGGACACCATAGTGCGTGTTCAGAAGTTCCCGGCCGTCATGACGTGCGAGACGTGGAATGTCGATGGCAGCAATTATCAGATCGCGACCTCTGCTCCTTTTGCAAATATTCCTGGGATCTCCGGCAGTTTGCAGATCGGGGATGCCATCTATAACCAAGGGACGATGGCATTTTTTCGCGGGTATTCCGGCGACGTTGCCTTAGGCAGCAAACCCCCCTTTGGCGGAACGGGTGGGAATTTGTGGGACTACGAATTTACCGGGAACCTGAATGATTCTTCCGGCCATGGTTTGACGCTCACGCAGACCGGAACGTTTTCCTATTCGGCGGCGGCCGCGTATGGGCCGGCATGTATTCTGCCGCCGCAGACGACATTCCGTGCGGGGACGGCACTGACGGCGTTGACCGGCGCAAACTCATTTCCGCTGGATGGCGGCGAGACGCTGACGTACGTGTGGCAGCAGATTCCCAGCAATCTGACGGGTTTGACGACATCGACGCTCCAATTCAGCAGTCAAGCGGACATCAATCCGACGGTGCAAGGCTTAATCGCCGGATCCTATACCATGCAACTGACGGTGACGGACTCCAGCGGCCAGCACACAACATGCTCGACGAAGTATGGTGCGGTGGCGACAGATGCGAACGGGTCGGTGATTATCTCGAATCCCGTTCATGCGCAAATTCTTGGGCCGATGATCGCCAGTTTTGCAAGTCCTTGGGCGGCGGAGCCTCAGCAGCACATTGCCTACGCCAACCTGATCATTCAGAAGATGACGAACCCCAACAGTTCCACGGCTTGCTCGGGCCCTTGTCAGTTTCAGTTTTTTGATTATTGGAATCAGGCGCAGGCCGGGACTGTAACAGTCTCGAACGGATCTCAGACGGTCACGGGCGTCGGAACGGCATTTCAGACCCTTTTCTGCGGCGGTCCCGGAAACACGACACCGATAAATGCCGGGAGCACGGCAATCGTGATCTGGTATCCAATCGCCAGCAGTTACGGCTTGCCATCCGGCACGACGGGGCGGAGGACGGGCCAAGTGACGAATTGCGCGAGCCAAACTTCCATGACGGTCAATTTCCCGACCTTCACGAATAGCTGGGTCACCGACACTTACGTCCTGGCCGGAAGCGGTTTGTCTTATGCTTATGTGGAAACCAATGGGGCCGCTAGCCAAGGGCCGAACGGTATCGGCGGATGGTTAGTTGGCGCATATCCAGGGAACTACTACGACAATGTGAAGGCGCTCTATGCCGCGTGGTATCGCACCGGGATCGACGACTATCTGCTAGCCGCCGAGGTCCTCGCGGATCGCTGGTGGAGCTATCCGGCAATCGATAAGGGTATTCCATACGAATCCTCAAACTCCGGTAATCCATGGGGGTTCATTGCGATCGGCCATCGATCCCTGGCCCTTAGTGGATTGTTTTTGCGGAACTCCGACACCGTCAACCCTCCGCCTTATGACTACGATCCAGGACTGAGAACCATAGTCGATTATTTGCAGGGACAAGGGACGCCGAATGGATCGCTAACATTGACATGTCCCACAGGCCCGGTGATCCTAACCTGTTCGCAAGACGTTCGCGAGCAGGGATACGCGCTGGGGTGGGTGGCGCTCTATACGCTGTATGGACATAACTCCGCGACTGTTGCAAATTCCCTGGCGGCGGTCTCGCGGGACATGAATAACCGCTGGGGACAGTGCCAGCGCGTCACGAGCACATCTGATGGAATTTGCAGACAGGGTGACAATGTGGGATCTAATCAGACGGGGTTTAAGTCATCCTGGAGCCAGGGAGCGGGGAACTTTCCGGTCCAAGTAATATCGGGAAGTAATGTCGTCACTGCGCAAGGCGGCGGGACATTCAGTGCGGCGGATTTCCTGGCGCCGATCGTCGTTACGGCTGCCAGCGGAAATCCAATGGTGCTGACGCTTGCAAGTGCCGCGCCCACATACTGGGCTAATACTCTAACCAACATAGGCATCGTTGGAGCCACCGGGACAGGGTGCTCTAACATGAACGGACCGCAGCTTGTCATTGGCGTATCCGGCACCCAAGTCACGATAAACCTAAACGGATCTGGCTGCACGTACACTGCTAATTCCGCTACCGCTGCCACTCCGACTGCCATCTGGTTCACGTCCACCGGAACGACCACACCGATCGGCAATCTTCAAGGTGATGTGGGATGGTACTACGCAGTTTATCTCGACTCGACACACATCGACCTGGTGCAAGCCGACGGCTCGACCCCTGTGAGCTATTCAGGAAGGCAATCAGGATCGTCCGTTGGCTGGCAACTGCTCAATTATGCGACCGCCACCCAAGGCGGGAATTGGCTGGGTTATACCTGGCAACCGTACATGACGGGGATTTTAAACCAAAGCTATTGGTGGGTAGCACTCGCCCTAGCTGCGAGCGATCCGACGAATGCCGCAAACGCTGCCACATGGGCGCAGAATAACGCCAACGCGATGGCGAACACCGGACTTAATACGACCATCCAGAGCGGCTATGTGACCAAAGGACCGTACTACGCCATCGGGATCACGTGTGTCGGCGCCGGAGTCGGGGTGGCGTATTACGCCGCTGGTTGCGATTCCGGGATGCTGGGCGATCGCGAGTTGAATAGCGAGGCGTTGAACGTCGCGACGATTGCGGCTCGTTTCAATCCGGCTTCTGCAATTTCCATTACGCTGGGAAACACGATGATAGCGGCGATGTACGCGCAGACTGGAGAAAGCGGATTCGATGGGGCGAACATCCTTGGCGACCTGGTGAATCCTGGATTCATGTACGTGGGCAACGCGCAGCACAAATGGTTTGGGGCATTTTGGGGAGTCGGCGCAGACTGGTCGTGGGCTTCGACGCGGCTCGGAGGTCTGAGGCCGCCTATTCCGCGTGTGGTTCAGGTATCACTCGATTTCCAGATGGCATCGCAGGCGGTGCTGACCGTTGTGCGTCCGGATGGAACGTCGAGCCAGGTGACCTGTACGTCTTCTCCATGCGCCGTCTCGATCGATTCCCGCGAGGGAGATCACATTCTCTCCATCAAATATCTGAACCCGACGAACCAGGTGCTGTTACCGGCGGAACAAACGATCGTCAAGGCTCGATAAAAGCAAAATCAGCGCTCGATAGCTTCCGTGAACAACGATTCGTAGAGATCGACGACCTTATCAATAGAATAGTTGTCGATCACTCGCTCGCGGGCGGCATTTCCGATGGCGTGGCGCAGAGGGGCATCGGCCAGCAGGCGGAGCAGTGCGCGGGCGATTGCCTGTTCATCGCGCAGGGCGGCAATCAAGCCATGGACTCCGTCTTGGATCAGTTGCGTGTTTGCGGGGATATCGCTCACAACAGATGGCAAACCCGTGGACATCGCCTCCAGAAGAGAACATGAAAAGCCTTCATTCGAGGAAACCAGAGCGAACACATCGGAAGCTTTGAGCCATCCCTGAACGCTTTCAGGAGGGCATCTTCCGGCAAAATGGACGCTGCCCGTTATTCCCAGTTCCTGCGACCGTGCTTCCAGACGGGCGCGTTCCGGACCGTCGCCGACCAGAATCAAACGGGCATCGGGAATCTGCCGGACGACCAGAGCGAGAGCTCCTAAGAGCGAAAGAAGCTCTTTTTCGGGAGCGAGCCGCCCTACGTAAAGAACAACCGGGGCATCTTCCGGGATCGCTGTTTCACGACGGAAGAGGCGGCGTTGATCAGGGTCGCCGGGAGCAAACTGTTCCACGTCGACCGGATTGGGCATCCAGAAGAGATGCTCGGGGGCAAACCCGGCCGCGTAAGCCTCCTCGGCCATGCCAGAGTTCAGAATCATGACGCGCTTGGCCCACTGCCTCAGCCAGCGCAACTCCAGACGGCCTAGCCAGGATTGCCCCATCATCGTGATGATGCTCGACCCGGAGATTTTCATCAGTACTGGTTTTTTCAGGAATCGAGCAACGGGTAATCCTGCCGCCAGGTGCAGGCCTTGCATCAGAAAATAGACGAGCTGGTACTGGCGCGTGAGCAGGGTCCAGACGACGCCGAGAGCAAAGGCGTGGGGCCGCCAACGCTCCGGCCAGCGTCCACCGAAGATCCGTACCGGGGTGCCCAACGGGTCGACCCACCTGGTTACCGGCGGCATGGGATCGCCACCGGCGCAAAGCACGGTTACCTGGTGGCCACGCTTGCGCAAAGCAGCCGCAACCCGCTGCGCCTCGATCTCAGAGCCCCCGAGCACAGGTGGATAGGAGTAGCAGATAAGAAGCAAGGATACGGAAGAGTTGGTGGCGGGCGAGCGGACCTCCTTTTTTCGAGTGTAACGGAGAATCGTGAAGGACGAACCCCGCTCCCTGCGGTCACGGCTCGGTAGAGGTCCAAACGATGACGACGAGGGCGAAAGGAAGCGGTGTGCATGTTCCTAGATGCTACAGTTGAAGGAAAGAGCCAAATGCTACATGCCATCGCCAGCCACGTCTGACGAAGCACACGGCGGCGTCGCACCCGCACGGTTGCTTTTCCAGAACATCCTGCAGGGCAGCACTCTATACTCCCTGGCGATTATCGGATCAGCGTTGGTCAGCATCATTCTGCTTCCGGTAAACACGCGCTTCCTTGATAAGACCGACTTTGGCGTTTTGGACCTGCTGGAGCGGGTCTCGATCGCGGTTACCTTTTTACTGGGGCTGAATTTTTCCGCCGCGCTGGGGTACTTCTACTTCAGCAAAAGCTCGCTTGAGGAGCGCGCTCCGGTGGTGGGCACGATGTTTGCCGGATCGCTGCTGATGGGCGCTTTAGCGGGAGGCGCTGGTCTTATATTCGCGGACCGGATCAGCCAGATGGTATTTCGCTCTCCGGACTATGCCACTTATTTGCGGGTGGTTTTTGCCACCCTGCCCTTTGGTTTCGTGGCGGAAATAGGGATGAGCTGGCTGCGCGTCGAAGACCGTACGGGGGCATTCGTCCGGGCGTCTTTCTTTCGCCTCGGAGTGATTCTCATCGGTACCCTGGTGGGCGTGGCTGCGCTGCATTTGCGCGTTTGGGGCATTCTTTCCGCGAATATTGCCGCCGGCGGATTGACTGCACTTATTCTGACGGTCTATTGCTTCCGCATCTACTCATTCGTGTTCGAGTGGGCCTTATTCATGCGCATTGTGCGCTTTGCCGTTCCGCTCGGCTTAAGCGGAATCGCCTTGTTCATCATCCACTTTGGCGACCGTTTTATCATTCCTCACTTTCGACCCCTCAGCGATCTGGGAATCTACTCGATCGCCTATAAAATAGGCATGCTGATTAGTGTGGTGCATGCGTCGTTCCAAAATTATTGGAACGCTCAGGTCTATCAGATCGCCAAACGCCACGATGCCGATTCGGTGGTTGCGAGAACCTTCAGCTACCTGATGTTGATTCTTTCGTTCTGCGGTTTGGGTTTGATTGTCGCCGCCAAACCTACGCTGCGCATTCTCAGCGCGCCCGCATTTTGGGATGCCGCGCTGCTGGTGCCGGTGATTGTGATGGCGTACTATGCCCGTGCGGTGGGTGATTTCTTCCGGTGCATATTTCTGGTGGAAGGCCGTCCGGGCTACGATGCCGCCTGTAACTGGATCGGCGCCGGCGTATGCCTGGCGGGTTATTTCGCGCTGATCCCGCGCTGGGGCATTTGGGGAGCGGCTGTCGCGACGCTGATTACCTTCCTGGTGATCGGCGTGATTTCGGTGATTTGGGTTCACCGGTTGAAGCCATTTTCCGTCGAGAATGGGCGTTTATGGAAGATCGTTGTGGCGGCGGCAGCTCCTTTGGGTGCCTATTTTCTGGTTCCAATCTCCTCTTTATGGGCGCAGATCGGATGGTCCGCGCTGCTGCTGCTGGCCTATCCCATGCTGCTTGCCCTGATGCGGTTCCCAACGCCGGCGGAGTGGGACCTGCTTCATTCTCTACCCCTTCGCCTTCGCGTGCGACTCGGCTTTCCTCATTCGATACAGTAGATATCGTGACCCTCACTGAGGCGCTCAAGATCCGGCAACAAAACAGCAAGGATGCACCTCTTTTCTTGGTGAAGCTTGCTTGCGGGTTCACTCCGTTACACCTGCAGACCTTTCTGGCTGCGCGAATCCAACAAGCTCTCCCGGAGCGCAACATCGATGTCACCCCAGGTGTCTATGGCGATCTTGCCGGGTGCCTGGAGAGTGTACGGGAGGCTGACAGCGTCGCTATCGCGCTCGAATGGAGCGATCTGGATCAGCGGCTCGGCTACCGCGGAGCGGGCTCATGGACTCCCCGAGCATTGCCGGACGTGATTGTGGAAGCGCGCCGTATGCTGGATCGAATCGCCGGCGCTATCGAACGGATCACGGTGCCCCTGGCACTCTCGCTGCCCACGCTCCCGCTGCCGCCTCTATTCCACACACCCGGCGGGCAAGCGGGTGAGCCGGAACTGGCTTTGGGCCGCAGCGTAGCGGAGTTTGCGGAGCGGATCGCGCAATTTCCGGGAGTGCGCATCGTTTCCGCTGCGCGGCTCGAGGAGAACTCACCGGCGGCAACGCGCTTCGATCTGAAATCCGATCTTGCCACCGGCTTACCGTACACGCTGTCGCATGCCGATGCCGTCGCTTCACTGCTGGCTCGTCTGCTCGCGCCGGCGGCGCCTAAAAAGGGCCTCATTACCGATCTTGACGACACTCTGTGGAACGGCATCGTCGGCGAATCGGGACCGGAGGGCGTCAGCTGGGACCTGGCCAGCCATCATCAGATGCATGGTCTTTATCAAAAACTTCTGGCCGCTCTTTCCGAGGAAGGCACGTTGGTGGCTGTGGCCAGCAAGAACGATGCCGCGGTTGTGGCGAAGGTTTTCGAACGCGACGATCTTCTCCTGAGCTCGCAACAGGTGTTCCCGATGGAGGTGCATTGGAGCGCTAAGTCCGGTTCCGTGGAGCGGATTCTGCGTACCTGGAACATCGGGGCGGACAGTGTCGTCTTTGTCGACGACAGCCCGATGGAGCTGGCAGAGGTAGCCGCAGCTCATCCCGGCATTGAGTGCATCCGGTTCCCGACCAACGACGACCGGGAAGGCTATCGCATGCTGCGCCGGCTGCGGGATCTGTTCGGCAAACAACGGCTCTCAGCCGAAGACAGCCTTCGCCTGGAGAGCATCCGCCGGGGCGCTCAATTTCGGCAGGCAGCGACCTCCGACACGAGCCCCGAGAGTTTTCTCGAACAGGCGCAGGCAAAAGTAACGTTCAATTTTGGCGCCGCCGGCGATCCTCGAGTTCTCGAGCTGGTGAACAAGACCAATCAGTTTAATCTCAACGGCATTCGCTATACGGAGTCGGATTGGCAAAGGGCGCTCGCTGCTCCGGATGCGTTTGTGGCCGCGATCAGCTATGAGGACAAATTCGGCCCGCTGGGGAAAATCGCCGTAATTCAAGGCAGAACCGAATCCGGCCGGCTGCACATTTCAACCTGGGTGATGAGTTGCCGGGCTTTCTCGCGGCGCATCGAATTCCAATGCCTGAAGGCGTTATTCGACCGCTACGGCGCCCGGGAGATGGTCTTCGATTTTGCACCCACACCGAAAAACGGTCCGACGCATGAGTTTTTAGCGTGTTTGCTGGAAAATACTCCATTTTCACCCGTTAGTTTCTCTTCACAGCTGTTTGCGGAAAGGTGTCCGCGGCTCTATCATCAAGTAGAAACGATATCCGAGGTGGAGAGATAGGTACTCTTTTGAGAATATGCCTTTTGATAATATGAATGATGAGCGTCGCTTAACGAGCTGTTTTCAGACGGTTTTCCCCGATCTGCCTGAGACGAGCATTCCTTCAGCCACCCAAGCCTTGGTCCCCGCGTGGGACTCTATCGCCGCCATCACGCTGGTTAACGTGATTGAGGAAGAGTTTCAGATCCAAATGGACTTCGACCTTCTCGGCGAGCTGGATTCATTCCAACGAATCCTAAAATACCTCGAGCAGCAGAAGGTCTCCTGATCACGTGAACAAATTGATCGAACGGTTTACCCTGAAGATCAAGCGTGCCGAGACTCCTTTTTACGCAGCTCTGAAGAGGTTTGCGCAGAACATCATTTCCGGCAATCTGCCACTCCCTCGATTTCTGTATCCGTTGCTGCGGCTCGTCTTTTCGCTTCAACGCGCAATCCGAAACAGTTTCCAGTGGGCCGTGACGTTTTTCTTCCGCAGTCCGTTGTTTCGCAGCCGTTGTGAGAGTGTTGGGAAGGGCTTACGTTTGACTTGTTTGCCAGAGATCAACGGCCATGTGAAAATCTGGATCGGCGACAACGTAAATTTTTTTGGCGTGGTGGGCATCTACAGCGGGGCGATTCTAGACGAGCCCAAGCTCATCTTTGGGAACCGGGTCGACATCGGGCACAATGTGCAGTTCGTCGTCAATAGAGAAATCGTTTTTGAGGACGATGTCAACGTGGCCACCGGGGCCCGCTTCATGGACTCCGATGCGCATCCCAGAGACACTGCGGAGCGTATTGCCGATCGCCCCCCGCATCCTGATGAAATAAAGCCCGTGCGTATCTGCCGCTATGCCTGGATCGGGCAAAACTCCTTCATTTTGAAAGGCGTAACCATTGGCGAAGGAGCAATCATCGGCGTCAACAGCGTGGTGGTTACCGATATCCCGCCGTATTCGGTGGCGATGGGCAATCCTGCGCGCGTGGTGGTAAAGAACTTGGCGAGGCCGTCCGAGGCTCCCGTCAAACCCGACTAGAACCGCTGGTCCCAGAGGCGATCGCCAAAAACAAACGAAGCTCTAAACATTGGCCATTCCAGGCCGATGGTAAGCTTGTAGCTGGTAATATTTTGTTTCGGGAACGCAAAAGACGGTTCGCAAATGGGGTGGCTCTGTCCTCCGCCAGTCCGGATCGTTTAGGGAAACCAGCCGCGGCTGGCACTGCGGTTGTCCCTAGTATTGTCCCACCCGCCCCGGCAGTCGATTTGCAATGGGAATCGGACCTGGCCAATCCTCTTCGACGCATCACATTTTATTTTGCGCTCGCCGCGATCTACATTCGCTTCAGCGTTGTTCATGAAGTGTTGGCGGTCCTTTTAAATCTCAATCTCTATCTTCTGTACATAGTCCTGCCGCCGGCCATTCTGGGGATCGTAGCTACGGGAGGTATTCGTAGAACTTTGGCGGCACGAACTTCCCGGTACTGGCTCGCATTTTTGGGATGGCTCTGCCTGTCGGCCCCGTTTAGCGCCTGGAGAGGAGGCTCTGCTACTCACGTTTACATGTATGCGAAAGCGGAATACCTGATGCTTTTCATTGTCGCCGGACTGGCGATGACCTGGAAAGAATGCCGCTTGGTGATGTATGTGTTAATTTTCGCGGCTTTTACAGATCTGGCGGTTGGGCGCGTCTTCGCGAATCAGCACAGTGATCGCATAGATATGGCCTTGGGGATGAGCACCATCGCCAATTCGAATGACTTCGCGGCGCACTTGATTCTGATGATGGGGTTTCTACTGTATTTGGCGATCGCGCCCAAGATGCCCTCTGTTCTTCGTCTGATTTGCGTGCCCGCGATGCTGTACGGTCTCTTCTTGGTTCTCGGCTCGGGGTCTAGAGGGGCTGAAGTCGCATTATTAGTCTCCTTTGTATTCACCTTCGTGATGGGTTCTGCGAAGTATCGATTGCTCTTGATAGCAAGTCTGCCAATTGCAGCGTTCGTAATCGTCGCTGCTCTGCCGCGGACCACATTAATGCGCCTCAGCACCTTAATCTCCGATTCGGGAGACGCAGAGGTGCAAGGAGACGCGGAGGGCTCCTCGGCAGTGCGCCGTGCATTGTTCAAAAAGAGCCTTGAGTTCACCGTTCAACATCCTGTGTTTGGCGTGGGGCCAGGCCAGTTCTCCAGTTTCGAGGGTGGGGAGAGCAAGAGAGAAGGAAAGCGTGGTATGTGGCATGAGACCCATAACAGCCTTACCCAGATTTCGAGCGAATGTGGCATCCCGGCGCTTATTTTCTTCCTGTGCGCCATAGTTTCCGCATTTCGTTTAGCTCTGAAGACTTATAGGCTAGCCCGTGCGAACCCGGCGAATGCAGACATTGCAGCAGCTACATTTTGTCTGATGCTGGGGATCGTCGGATTCATGTCGGCCATTATGTTCGCGAATTTCGGTTATCGTTTCTACGAGCCGGCTCTTTGTGGATTGTGCGTCGTGATGTACAACGCCGCGCAGCACGAAATGGCCGCCCGGAAATTCAAGGCGGCTTCGTCGCCTCCTCCCGCTCCGCTATGGGCTCCCGCTCAGCCGCCGATAGCCCCAGCGCCATCTTTTGCGAGCAAATTGCGGTAGATTTCGCAGATCTGGCGAGTGCGCTCCTCCGGAGAATGCCTGGCCGCCACAAGTTCTTGCGACCGGCGAACCATACGAGCGGCTAGTCCTTCCTCGCGCAGCAATCTTCCGATCGCCGCCGTCATCGCTTTCCGATCTCTGGGAGGAACCAGCAGTGCGCTTTCCGCATGCGTCACAATCTCCGGGATCCCTCCTACGGACGTCGCCACCACTGGTACGCCAGCGGCCATGGCTTCCAGAAGCGCGTTAGGCGACCCTTCGCTCAACGACGACAACACCGCTATATCCGCCAGGGCATAATACGGCTCGGCTGAAGGCACTTGCCCCACGAGCGTAACCGAGCCTTTCCTTCCAGTTGCGTGAATATGTGCTTCGATCCTCCCCCGCTCCGGTCCTTCGCCGACAATCAGCAGATGTACCGGCTCGGGCAGCTCGCGAACCGCGTCTAGCAGGGTGAGATGGTCCTTTTCCCGCGACAATCGCCCGACAATGAGAATGACTTTCCTTTCCGCGTCGATCCCAAGTGACGCGCGAAGCTGTGCCGTTTTCTCGCTGTTCTCGCTTCCCTGCCCCAATTTAGGATCGATCGCGTTATGGATCACGTGAATCCGTTCCTGGCTGACGCCCATGCGATTCAATTCCATCGCGAAGGGCCGGCTGACGGTCAGCACGCGTGCCGCTTTGCGCAAACTCCAGCGGTCGGCCTGATTATAGACTCGCGCCCGCAGATCAGGCCAGGTGTAACCGTGATGGAACGCGATCCATGGCTGTAGTCCAGCCAGGCGCGCTAGAAGGTGCGATTTTACGGCATGGGTCTGTACCAGATCGGGCGAAAGCTGCCGGCTGAGTTCCCGCAACGCGGGCACCACGGAACGGTCGAACCGGCTGCGCTCCTCGATGCGGTGCACTGTCACGCCGGCGCGCGCCGCCGCTTCCATGAAGATTTCCGAATCCCCAGGGCGGTGAAACGTCGCGATCGTTACATCCACATCCATCGATCGCGCCATCTTCGCGAATTGCAGCAGATTTTTGGCGGGCCCGGTCACTGTGCCGGCTTCGATAATCGCCAGCAGGCGCAGAGGTGTCATGCCAATTTCAACCAGTCGCGATACGTTTCAAACAGAGTCTTTCCGAGAACCGACCAGTCGTAGCGGAATTCCACCAAGCTTCGCCCGGCTGCTGCGATCTGCCTCCACCGCGCCTCATCGCTGAAAATAGAATCCAGAGCTTCGATCCAACTCTTCTCGTCGTCGGCAATCAGAATATTTTCCCCCGGAGAAACAGCCAGCCCTTCGGCGCCCAGAGTGGACGATATTACCGGTACGCCCGCGGCCATTGCCTCCAGGATCTTAAGCCTCGTTCCCCCTCCAGTGCGGAGCGGAACGATCGCTGCCAGGGCGTCTTCGTAGTAGGGGGCGACCGAGGGTACCGTCCCTGTTACCTCAATCGCTTCCCCCCGCAACGCGAGCACGGCGGGGGTTGGATTCGAACCCACCAGCGTAAGCTTCCATTCCGGGAACCGCCGGTGAATCCCCGGCCAGATATGGCGCGTGAACCAAACCGCCGCATCGATATTAGCGTGATAACTCATCGACCCTACAAAGACCAGCCGTTTACGCCCAGCGCCTGAGCCGGTCCCGCCGGGAAACACACCGGGAAACCCGGCCGCATCGACCCCATTCTCAATCACTGCGATCCGCGCCCCTGGAACCACCGCAAGCAATTGGTCTTTTTCGCGCTGGCTGCACACCACATGCCCGAACGCGCTCTCAAGCAGCTCTTTTTCAAGTGCCGCTAACCGCCGCGCCGTCAAGGTTCCGTACATCCTGCGGGCAATCGACAGAGTGCCTTCCGCAAACCGGCTCATCAGCTCGGATTCGATATTATGCCAGTTGTAGACAACGCGCGCACCACCCAGCAGCGGCACATAGGCCGCCATGTGCAAGCTATCGAGGTGCACTAAATCGAAGGAACTCGCGCTAATCGTCTTGCAGATGGCATCCTCCATCGCCGGCGACGTGTAATTCACCACGGGAAGAGGCCAACGGCCGAACATCCCCCGCAGTATTTTCCGCGGTGTGTACATCTCCGGAGCCGGGATCGCGATCAAGCTTTCGCAGAACGGGAACCGCTCGGGCGATGGCGATTCCCCTCCCCGCTCCGAAAAATACGCGTAAGTCAGCTGGGTGCGTTCGCCCAGCGCTTTCGCGAAATGATAATCGCGAAGCTTCGCGCCGCTCACAGCCGGCCAACTCTGCCGTGGAGAAAGAAAGAGAACGCGCATGTCTAGTCAGTAAACAAAAGAGTCGCTCTATTCTAGTATCAGTGCTCCAGTGCCTAAAAACTCTATTCGCCAGTCTCGGAAATTCTAGTGGCAGTTGTGACGATCGTGCCCCCTCCTGGTACGTGGGATGGCTTTCCGGGCTCTGGACCGACGCCCAAACCCTGTTCTTGAGTCCGCGAACACTATTCAACACGTAAAGCCACCCTGCAAACGTTTTGCGTTCGGTGGCAAAAACCGCGCTTTTCGTGCGAATACGAATGGGGGCTCGCTCGCCCGCGTTATTTAGCGTTATTTCCCTGCCCCCGCGCGGGGGGCGAAAAACTCGCTTAACTTTTGGATCCATTTTTCGACCCTTTTTGCTACCAAGTTTTCCCTGCGTCGTAACGGGCGGCGTTCATTTTCTTGATTCGGCGCGGTTTGTACCGCGTTTCGCTCTGGCTTGTGGCTGGAAATGCAACACCGCGCGAGGGTCGAAAACCGGCGCAACCAGATTATGGCTTTGTTTTACGACGGGTTCACGCTCAAGCAGGATGATGTGGCCATTTTCCGGCGAATCGTTGCCATACCTCGAATCGATATAAAGAGCGACCAGCGAAGTTACTTACAGTAGTCCCCGTTGGGTCAAAGCCGGTCAGCGCGGCAGTGCGCGGCGTATCCTAGTCTATGATGAGTTCGCCGAACGTCCCCGCCAGAGATCGTGAGCCGCTGCTATTCCACGTCGCGAAGGCACTGGAGCGAAAGGGGATTCGTGGAAGCTCAAGGATGCTCCACTCTTTGGAACGTCTCGGTTGGCTCAATCGCCCGGTGGACTACAGCATTGGAGATGCGGTCAGTATCCTCGTTCCAATCGCCCGCAACGGATACGACCGCTATGATCTGGACCACTACGAAACGGATTTTCTGGCTGCACTAGCCAAGGCCATCAAACAATGCCAGGGGGAATTCACGCTCATCGATTGTGGAGCGGACATCGGCGTCATCAGTCTGAAGTTGCTCGCCATCTGTCCGTCGATTACCCGAATTATCGCTTTTGAGCCGAATAGCGAGGCCTTTCCCTGGCTCAAACACAATCTGGATAGGCTAAAAATTGCTGGTGAGGCGACGAATGCCGCCGTTTCTGATTTCACCGGGAGTGGCCGTCTGGCTGCTCCAGATGCGCGATTTACTCCGGGAATGGAAACCAACCACACACAATATTTTTTGGAGGCGGCTGCCGACGGACCGATCGTCGTCACCAAGATCGACTCCCTCTTACTGAAAGCTCTGGGAAATTTAGCACTGAAACTGGACCTCGAAGGAGGAGAATTGGCAGCGTTGAAAGGCGCCTCGCGGACAATTTCTGGTGCGGCAAACGTCGTGGTCGCGATCGAAGCGCATCCGGCTGTCACTGCGCGCACAGGGATCGACCCTGCGGAATGTTTGCGGTTTCTTGCTTCGCTGCGACCATTTCGGTTCAGCGTGAGTGAAACAGGATTGAGATTAGATCCAAGTAAACCCGTCTTTGAACAGGTCGCCCCAGAGCAGGTCTACAACATCATCTGTATTGCAGAATGATTTTCAAAGAACAAAATATTTTATCGGGACGCGCGCCCTTTAGCCGGGATTTTACTTCTCCCGGCGAGGAAGAGGATACCTCAAGAAAGGGAAATTTACAGTACGCTAAGGACTGCCGACAGCGGGTCTGGGGTTTCGGAGGAGTCTGAAGCCGCCTTTGGCAGCCCGTTTGTTGGTGTGTCATGTGTAATCGCCGGTAAGATTGACAGTAAACGACCCGTGCACGACCGAGCAGCGGCACATAGGACGCCATATGCACGCTGTCGAGGTGCACCAGGTCAAAGGAGTTCCCGCTAACAATCTTGCGGACGGCCTCCGCCATCGCCGGCGATGAGTAATTCACCACTGGCAGACGCCAACGGCCGAACATGCCCCGCAATATTTTCCGCGGTGTGTACATCTCCGAAGCCGGGATCGCGATCAAGCTTTCGCAGAACGGGAACCGCTCGGGCGATGGCGATTCCCCTCCACGCTCCGAAAAATACGCGTAAGTCAGTTGGGTGCGTTCGCCCAGTGCTTTCGCGAAATAATAATCGCGCCGCTCACTGCCGGCCAACTCTGCCGTGGAGAAAGAAAGAGAACGCGCATGTTTAAGGATGCGACATGGTTAGGCTGATAAAGTTTAGTGGAGCATCCAGGGCGTCCGCTTATCCTAATATAAGTGCTCCATCACCTGAAGAATCTGCTCGCTTGCCTTGGAGCCTTGCTGGCTCTCGTCACCATCGTCCCGCCTGCGTGGTACGGACAATGGCTCGCCCACCCCTGGACCGATGCCCGTGCCCCCGTTCTCATCGTCCTCGGCGGAGACTCGGTGCGCGAGGGAATGATGGGCACGTCCTCCTACTGGCGGAGCGTTTTCGCCGTCGACGTCTGGCGCGAAGGCGGAGTAAAGCGCATGATCTTAAGCGGCGATCGGCAGACCACCGCCTCCATGCGCACCTGGATCGTCGAACAAGGTGTGCCCGCCGATGCCGTAACCGTCGAAGGAAACTCCCAAACTACCCATGAAAATGCTGTGTTTACCGCTGCACTTTTGCGCGATGTCCCAGGCCCATACCTGCTCATGACCAGCGATATCCACATGTGGCGGGCGCAGCGTGCCTTCCGCCAAGCCGGATTGGCGATTCTGCCCCGCCCCGCCCCGGACGCTTTTAAACGCGCCAACGACTGGCGCGACCGCTGGCGCGTCTTCCTCGACATTGCGAACGAATGCATCAAGATCGTCTACTATAGGCTAAAACGCTGGATTTAATGTACATGAACGATCCCTTAGCTCCCCTCGAAATCATCATGCGCCAGCACAACGTAAAGTTGGCCGCACCCGAGTTTCACGCCGCCGTAAACGTGTGTTTTCACCGTTTTGAATCGGAAGTCTACGACGAAATCCATCGCGACATGTGGGAGAGCCTTCCCCAACAAGTCGAACTGTTAGCGGCTGATTGTATGCGCGGGCCTGTTCCCGATAAAATCCACATGCTCGATATCGGCTGTGGCACCGGCCTCGCGACAGATTCCCTGATGCGCTCTTCGCTCGCACCCCGAATCCAAGAAATAGATCTGCTCGACACCTCCACCGCCATGCTGGCCCGCGCCGAAAAACGCCGCGAGCAATGGGCCAAACCCGGCCGCACGATAGAAGGAATCGTAGAAACATTACCGCCCGGGGCGTCCTACGATTTGATCGTTACCAGCTCGGTTTTGCACCACGTTCCCGATCTTCCTTCCTTTCTCAAAGCCGTGGCGGGATTGCAGAACGCCCTGCCGGACGCTCTTTTTATCCACCTTCAGGATCCTAACGGCGATTCCGTCGGCGATCCCAGGAAAGCGGAGCGTGCCGCCGAGCTTCCGCCCGCAGTTCCTGATTCCATTGCCCGCTTCACACCCAAGCGGATTCTGGGCCGTCTCATGCGGGAAATTAAAGGGGAGCAAGGCCAGGATTACATCTCGAAGACCAATCGGGAATTGATCCGTACCGGCGTAATTGCAAAGCCCTTGAGTGTCGAGGAAATCTTCTCCATCACCGATATCCACGTACGCGATGGAGGGATCTCCATCGAGCGGATGAAGGCCTGGCTTCCGGATTACGAACTGGTGGCGCAGCGCTCCTACGGCTTTTTTGGCGGGTTGAGCAGTAACCTGCCCCAGGCCCTTCGCCAACGCGAAGAGCAATATATCCAGGACGGTGAGCTGAATGGCGAGCACATAGCAGCCGCCTGGCGCCGCCTTACATCAAAAAGGTAACCTGAATGATGATGGACAAGAGCATTCGCATCTATCACAGCCACGACGAAATGAAGGCTGACGAGTATCGGTACTGGCAGAGCCGCCCGGTGCACGAACGCATGGATGCGGTTTCGGAACTGACCACCGCCGCTTATGCGTTGAAAGGCATGGCCCCCGATGTACCAAGACTTCAAGGACCTGTTGTCCGCCTTCCACGCCCACAGCGTTAAGTATCTGATCGTTGGCGGTTATGCGGTTTCGTTCCACAGCCAACCACGCGCGACCAAGGACATGGATTTATTCATTAGGGCCGATCCCGCAAACGCGAAGGCCGCTTACTCGGCGTTGGTTGCTTTCGGCGCTCCGATCGTGGATATAAGCGTGGATGACTTGACCGACCCGCGCCAGTTCGTCCGCATCGGACGGGAGCCGGTCGCGGTCGATATTTTGCCCGGGATTGACGGAGTTGATTTTGATGCCGCGTGGGAAAGACGCGTCGAAGGCGTTATCGACCCGCAAAGCGGACTCACGGGATTTTTCATTTCTCGGGACGATCTGATTCGATCAAAGCTTGCGGCGGGCCGGTTGCGCGATCTTGCCGACGTTGAAGAAATTCGAGAGTCCGCCGAGAGCCAACCAGCACAGAGCGCAAACCAACAGCCCCCGGAACCAAAGATAGACTGAAATCAGGCATGGGGAGCCCGAAACTAAAAGTCGCATTTCTCGTAGGCAGCGACAGTTCTTCCACCAGGCACAGCATCGCAGCGGTATGCAGCTTGCCAGGCGTCGAGCCGGTTGGCGTGCTCCTCGACACCGAAGTTCCCTCCTTCAAGCGGCGTCGAAAAAACTTGCTCCGAAACATCCGAGCCAACGGCTGGTCCTATCCCCTTTCCCGAATCGTCGGTGCGATTTCAGCGGCCACCAGCGCCGCTGTGAACCATGCCGCGGTCTCCCGCACCGAAGTAAAGAAGGTTCTGAAAGAAGCGTTCCCCGATCGCTGCTTCTCTCTCCCGGAGCTAGGGCAAAAGTACGGCGTGCCGATTCACGCCGTCGGAAATTTGAACAGCCCCAACGCCATTCGCGTTCTGGCGGAATGCGGCGCGGATCTGGGAATCGTTCTCGGAACCCGTATTCTCAAGCCCGGCACGTTTAGCGTCCCCCGATTGGGGTGCATCAATCTCCACAAAGGGAAAGTGCCGGAATATCGAGGCATGCCGCCCGGATTCTGGGAACTGTACGATGGAGCATCCTCAGCCGGCGTCACCGTGCACTTCGTCGATAAAGGTTTGGACACGGGCGATATCGTCGCCAACGGCTCCGTAGCCATTCAGAAGACGGAAACCCCCGACACTCTTCTCGAAAAGCTCCACGTAGAAGGCTCACGAGCCCTAGCCTCGGCCGTCGCCTCCATCCGGGATGGAACCGCCTCTCCTCAACCGCAAGCAAAGTGTGAAAGCAAGCCCCGCTCGAAGCCCACCCGAAAAGAGGAAGCCCAACTTCGACAACGTCTGCCCCATTGGATGAAAAGAGGCGGAGCCTCCTCCATTGTCCGGAATCTGTACATCTTATTTGTCTACTATTCCGGACTCTACTTCATCGTCCGCCAGTGGCACCGCCTGTCGCGATCGAGAGGCGCGATTTTTCTGCACCACCGCGTCAACGACTATTCGCGCGACCCACTGACCGTCGATCCCGAAACCTTCGCAGCTCAGTTGCTCGCCATCTCGAAACGCTATCCCGTTTCCCCGACCGACGCCATCGTCGATCGTATCCTCACCAATAAACCGCTCCCGCCCACCACCGTGGCCATCCACTTCGACGATTGTTATCGGGACATCCTGACCAACGGAGCGCCCATCCTGAAAGCCTTGCGCATCCCCGCCTGCGCTTTCATCAATAGCGGTTTCATCGACACCAGCCGCACGTTCGCTCACGACGACGCCAAGTACCCGTTCACTTTCGACATGCTCCGATCCTCCGATCTCCAGGCATGGAGCAATCAAGGTTTCGAAGTGGGCGCGCATACCGTCAACCACGTCGATCTCGGGAACATTGCGGTTGAGGCCGCCAACCAGGAGATCGTCCAGTGCGGCCAGGATCTGGAGAAACTCATCGGCAAGCCTGTCTATCTGTTTTCGTTTCCGTTTGGACGGAAAGATAACATCACCGCTCAAACCCGCCAGATCGTTCAAACCGCCGGCTACACCGCGCTATTCTCCGCGCAGGATGGATTTATCGGCCCTCGCACCAACCCTTTCGACATTCCCAGAGGTGGAGCAAACCACGAAGCATCCCCCGTTTATTGCCTGCTGCAAATCGAGGGTCTGACACTGAGTCAGCTCGCCGCGAAATTTCGCGGGCGATGAATCTGGCCATCGCAATTGCCGGCTCGGCTTGTGGCGCACGCCTCCAGGCGTGCCGCGTCGACAGTCGTGTCGACGTGGATACTGACGTAGATAGTAAAAGATCTCGCTGAGACAGGCCCTAGGCTTGCTACAATATTCTTGACATGCGCCACGTGGCGCGTTACGCTGCGGGGTGATACGGACAATCCGCCACAAGGGGCTGAAACGGCTTTTTGAACAAGGCGACCCAAGTGGCGTAAACCCGGAACACGTCGGCAAGCTGCGGAATATTCTGGCGACGCTTCACGCTGCCCCAACCGTCGCCCATATGGACCTGCCGGGGTTTCGGTTGCATCCGCTCAGAGGCAGGATGAAAGGCTTCTGGGCGGTTACAGTACGCGCCAACTGGCGGGTGATTTTCCGATTTGACGACGGCGCGGAGGATGTTGATTATGTCGATTACCACTAAAAAGAACCAGCCGATGACTATGAAAAATCCGCCGCACCCCGGCCTTGTCGTGTTCGAGGAATGCATTGAGCCTTCAGGCTTGACCATCACCGATGCCGCCGCCGCCCTAGGAGTGACGCGGAACACGCTTTCGGAACTTGTAAACGGGAAGCGCGGCATATCTCCAGAAATGGCCATAAGGCTGTCCAAGGTTTTCGGCGGCACCGAGCAAGGCTGGCTTGTGCAACAGGCTCAGTACGACCTCGCACAAGTCCACCGCGACCACATAAAGCTGAAGCGGCTGGTATTGGTTTAGCGCCGAAGCTGCCCCGCGAGAGTTAGAGTGTGATAACGTCCTTTATAACACTCTCACGGGTCGCGGGAAAGTTACTAACGCTGGCCGCCATTCTGAGCTAAAATAGATGTATAGGTGTTTATCTACCTAACTGCATAGGTGTAATATGGAAGAAGCCGTTCGTTGGAACATCAAGGTCTCCAAAGAGACCGACCTCTCTCTTCGCACCTTTCTGGGCGCGCGTGGCGCCAAAAAAGGCGACCTCTCGAAGTTCATCGAGGAAGCCGTCCGCTGGCGCGTATTTCATCGCACCGTCGAGGATATCCAGGAGCGTAACGCCGATACCGACCCGGACGAGTTGCAGCGCATCATCGACCAAGCCGTGAGCGAGGTCCGCGCCGAACGCTATGCCAGGGGGAAGGCCGATAAAGCCTGATGCGCGTGGTGCTCGATACCAACATCTTGGTCTCCGCCCTCATGATTAATACAGGAAACCCGGCCGCCATCTACCGCGCTTGGCGGGAGGGCCGCTTCACCCTCCTGACCTGCGCGGAGCATCTTGACGAATTGCGCGCCTCGCTGCGCAAGCCCGCGATCGCCGACCGCATCAAACCCTATACTGCCGGCGGCCTAGTGAACGAAATGAAACTTGCTGAGACCATCGGCTCGTTGCCGCGCGTCCAACGGTCTCCCGATCCCACCGACGATTTTCTGCTGTCCCTGTCCGAAGCGGGCAAGGCTGATTATCTGGTGACAGGCGACAAGAGCGGGTTGCTTGCGCTCGACCGCCACAAAACCACGCGGATCGTTTCCGCGCGTGAATTCGCCGGATTGTTCACATGAGCACTGAAATAGTCCTCTCCCCCGCCCTCGCGCTGCGGCAGCCCGCGTTGTTCACCCCTACCCCGAAGGCCGCCAGATGCGTCCTCGAATTCTTCACCGCGCAGATCAACAACGACCACACCCGCAAGGCGTACCTGAACGCGACGCGACGCTTTGCAAAGTGGTGCGACACCTACGGCATCGCCCGGCTCGCCGACGTGCAGGCCATACACGTCGCCGCATTCGTCAAACACCTGCAAGGAGAATTTTCGGCGCCCACGGTGAAGCAGCACCTGGCCGCGCTCCGCATGCTGTTCGACTGGCTGGTCGTCGGCCACATCCTGGAAGTGAATCCCGCCCACGCCGTGCGCGGACCCAAGTACGTCGTGAAAAAAGGCAAGACACCGGTGCTCACCGCTGGCGAGGCCCGCGAGTTGCTGGACTGCATCGAGCCGGATCTGGTCGGCCTGCGCGATCGAGCGCTGATCGGCGTGATGGTCTACACCTTCGCCCGCATCAACGCCGTACTTGAAATGAAGGTGAAGGATTATTTCGTGCAGGGCCGCCGCGGCTGGGTACGCCTGCATGAAAAAGGCGGCAAGGAACACGAAGTCCCCTGTCATCACAATTTAGAACAGTATCTCGATGAGTACATCGCGGCCGCAGGCATCGCAGCCGATCCGGAGGGGCCGCTCTTTCGCACGACCGGGCGCAAAACTGGCGAACAACATCCCATGTGGCAGCAGGATGCCTACCGCATGATTCAGCGCCGCGCGGCGGCTGTCGGCATCAAGACGAAAATTGGAAACCATACTTTCCGCGCGACCGGCATCACCGCCTATCTGAAAAACAAGGGCACTCTCGAAACCGCGGAGCACATTGCCAACCATGAATCCCCTCGGACAACCAAGCTCTACGACCGCAGGCAGGATGAGATTTCGCTCGATGAAGTCGAGCGGATTGCGATTTGACGCACCTTAAATGACCATAAATGTCGCAAACCGACGCCTTAACGAAGCCTTAAATGACCATAAATGTGTCACGATTTGAAAGATGCTAAAACGGTTCGTTCAGGGCGTCTCCTTTTTGCTCGTGGCGCCGGCTGCTCTGCTATGCGGATTTGGCCGGATTCGGTCCCTGTACACGGTCTTTGCGCATCTTTACGCGCTCGCCCCCGGCATTCCCGGCGATTATCTGCGCATCGCGTTTTATAAATGGACGCTGGAGGAGTGCTCACTTGAGAGCCGCATCTCGTTCGGGGCGTTTTTCGCCCATCCCGAGGCCCGGTTGGATGCTGGTGTTTACATCGGGCCGTATTGCGTTCTCGGCCGCGTAAACATTGGCCCCCGCACACAAATCGCCACCGCCGTTCAAGTATTGAGCGGTAAACATCAACATGCCCGCGATGCCGAAGGGCGCATTTCGGGCGCGGAACAGGGCACATTCGCAACGGTTTCCATCGGCGCCGATTGCTGGATCGGCGCGGCGGCGATCGTCATGGCGGACGTCGGCAACAACACCACCATCGGCGCCGGCTCGGTGGTGACGAAATCCATCCCGGCGAACTCCACGGCCGTTGGAAATCCGGCCAGATTGCTCACTTCTTAGTTTCGGAATCGAAGTTCAATCGATCGCTGACGATGTAGAGAGGGCGGTTCTTGATTTCCTCGAAGATGCGAGCCACGTATTCGCCTAAAACGCCGATGGAAATCATCAACGCGCCGGCGGTGAGGCAATTCAATAGAATCAACGAGGCCCAGCCGCGCACAATATAGGCGCCTATAATCACGCAGACGATGGTGTAAACGCCGTAGCACAGCCCGATCGCGATCAACAGGAAACCAGCGAGGAAGCTGGTGCGGAGAGGCGTGGGGGAAAAGGTAACGGCCGCGGTCCAGGCGAATTTCAACATCTTGCCTAGCGAATACTTCGTTTCCCCGGCGGCGCGCGGCGCGCGAACGAACGGCTGCGCGATTTGCGGGAAGCCGACCCAGCTCACCATGCCGCGCAGGAAGCGGTGGGTTTCGCGCATTTCGAGCAGCGCGTCGAGGCAGCGGCGCGAAACGAGACGGTAATCTCCGGTATCGGCGGGCAGATCCTTATAAACCAGAGCGGACATGAGGCGATAGAACAGCCAGGCGGACCATCGTTTGAACAACGTTTCCCCAGTGCGCTTGACCCGCTGCGCGTAAACCACGTCGTAGCCTTCGCGGTAGCGGGCGAGCATTTCGAAAATCAATTCGGGAGGGTCCTGCAAATCGGCGTCCATAAGGACGACGGCGTCGCCGCTGGAGGCGTCGAGACCAGCTGTGGCGGCGATCTGGTGGCCAAAATTCCGGGCGAAACAAAGGACCTTAAAGCGCTTGTCGCGCTGGGCCAGATGGTAGAGCTGGTGGACGCTCCCGTCGGAGCTGCCATCGTTGACCAGAATGATTTCGGCGGCGCAGGAAAGCTTCGCCAGCAGCTCCTCGAGCCGGGCTACCAGAAGCGGAAGGACTTCCTCTTCGTTATAGATAGGGATGACGAGCGAGAGCAGTTGCGGAGGGTCTCGCGGCGAGAGAATGTAGGCGGTTTTTCCCAACTGCGACCAGTATAAATCACGAAGGGTGCTGAGGATGCTACACTCGACCGAAAACCCGGATTGGGAGGAATCCACCGCAACTAACATGGGTACATTCCTGCTGTGCGCCAGCACGCTGATTTATGAGGTTGTGTTGACGCGCCTCATGAGCTTGACCTCCTGGTATTACGCTGGATGCTATCTGGTTGCTGGACACGTCAAGCCGGCGAGGGCCAAATGAATACCGCGAAGCACCCACAAACGCTGCTGCACCTTCTTGTGCTCGCGGCAATTGTATTGCTGTTCACCTGGCCGGTGCTGTTTAACGGGCTGCCGGATTTATCGGCCGACGGGATCTACCACGCGATGTGGGCCAGGAATTTCTCCGGGCAATTGTGGCAAGGGGAGTGGTACCCACGCTGGTTGAGCGGAATGACCGGAGGCCTTGGGGCGCCGTCTTTTTTCATCTATCCGCCGTTCGGGGTCTATGTGGCGGCGCTGTTCAAGCCGTTGCTGGGCGAGCACGATCCGAACGGATGGCTGATGACGGGATGGAGTGCGGCGCTGGCGGGGCTATTATCGGCGATCGCGGCGTATTTCTGGCTGCGCGACCTGACCGACAGCACGGCTGCGTTGTTCGGTGCGGCGCTGTATGTGATTTCTCCCTACCGTCTGGCACTTAATTTATACAATGGCGGCTCGCTGGCGGCGCATTGGGGGTTTGTATGGATGCCGCTAGTGCTGCTGGCGGTGAAATGGTGCGTTGAGGGACGGCGGCGGGCCATTCCGCTACTGGCGTTGAGCTACGGTTTGCTGGTGCTCACACATCTGCCGACGGTGCTCACTTTTTCCTGGGTGATACCGCTGGCGGTCTGGTTCATGAGCGAACCGAAGCAGCGGATCGAGGCGTTTTTAAGGACGTTCGCGGGAGTTGCGCTGGGAATCGGGTTTGCGGCGATCTATTTGCTGCCGGCAATGCTCGATCAAAGTAAATCGTGGATTGCGCTGGTGGACGCCGACCAATGGTTTTACTACCGGAACAATTTTCTGTTCATAAAACTGGTGTCGCTGCTCGAGTATAGAGTGCGGGTGTTGGTGCTGGTGCTCTCGATGGCGGCATCAACGGCGCTATTTTTCTGGCTGCTGCGGCGCTTCGATACGGACTCGAAAAGAAGGCGCCTGGCGCTGCTCTATTTCCTGACTGGCATGGGTTCGTTGGTCATGATGACGCATCTGAGCATACCCGTTTATGAAGTGTTTAAATTTTTGCAAAAGATTCAGTTTCCGGCGACGCGCTTTGCAAGCGCGCTGACGGTGAGCCTCGTGGCAACGGCGGCGCTGGCGTTTCCGTTTCTGTCGTCGTTGAAAACACGCGCGGTGGTGGGGATGTTGATCATTGGCTGGATCGGGGCGGATGTATGGGCGGCGTCGACCGCATTTTCGGCGTGGCGCAGGATTCCCGAGGAACGGGCGGCGAGGGACCGGAAAACACTTGAGCTGCAGTGTGAGCTATTCGATCAGTGGCCCAGGCCGGCCGATAGCATGCGGTTGAGCGAGATACCGGCGCTGGAGGCGTTTCTGGCGGCGCATCCGGCGCGCTCGCTGGTTCAGAACACGGTGGGAGCGACGGCGGATGTGGAGAGCTGGCGGCCACGGCTGGTTGCCATCAAGGTGCATTCGCCGGAAGACGGGCGGATGACCATCGGGCACTTTTACTATCGGGACTGGCGGGCGCACATCCAAGGGTCGGGGCAAAGCGCGGCAGTGACGCCGTCGCCGGAAGGGCTGCTCGAAGTGGAAACGCCACGCGGGGATTACACGCTGATTCTGGAGTTGATCCGGGACACGCCGGAGCATGCGGGGATCTGGATTTCGACGATTTCGCTGGTTTTGATTTGCGGGCTCTCAATTCGCGCCGGCGTGAGGCGGTAGAAGGTGCTCGATTGCCCGCTGGGCGGAGCATAGGCTATTCTCAAGTAATCTGCGTCTCTTTGCCATTCACTTCCTGGCGTATCTTCCCTTAGTGCTGGTATTGCAATATAGGACGGGGATTTATCAGAGCGAACTGAGCCATCATCCGGATGAATCGGCGCACGTAGTCACCTCGCTGATGATTCACGATTACGTGAAAACTGGCATCGGCACTTCCCCGCTCCGCTTCGCTGAAGATTACTATGTTCACTACCCGAAGGTCGCTTTCGGCATCTGGCCTCCATTGTTTCACTCCACAGCGGCCTTATGGATGTTGCTGTTCACACGCACGCAACCTTCGCTACTGATCTTCATCGCTTTCCAGTGCGCGCTGTGCGCGTCCATGCTGGCGGTCTTCTCGCGGCGGCTGCTGCCTCCTCTCGCGGCCTTCGGTCTCGGCCTCTGGATGATTCTGCTGCCGGCATTTCAAAATGCGTCCAGCGTGATCATGGTGGACATTTTTCTCACCATCATGGAGTTCCTGGCCATGATGCTGCTGGTCGAGTTTTTTCGCTCCGGCAGCATGAAGGACGCGATCTGGTTCGCCATCTGCACCAGCCTGGCGATGCTGACTAAGGGAAACGCCAATGCATTAGTGCTGTGCGGTGTTTTCATGCTGCTGCTGACGCGGCAGTTTGCCATTCTCACGAAACCCGCCATTTACGTGGCCGCCTTGATCATTGTCCTGGTGGGGGGGCCATGGCAGGTGATTACGTTGCGTCTGTTCAAAGACACGATACCCTTGTCGCAGATCACGCTTTCGCGCCTCTGGACCATGTTCGCCGGCTACACCGAGATTTTGGTCTTACGGCTCAGCTTGCCTGTGTTTCTGTTGGCCCTGGTGGGTCTGGCCGCGGAGTGCGTTCCGATGCTGCTGGGGCGGCGGAAGGATTCGCAAACACTCGAATGCGCGGGCGCGGCGTCGCTGTTGCTGGCGGTTCTCGCGTTTCACTGCATCGCGACGAACTCCAACCCGGACGATCGCTATATTCTGCCGGCTCTGCCCTTTTTCCTGCTGTTTGCGGCGTTTGGGATTCGCTTCATCGCGTCCATCATGCCCTTTCGAGCGCTTTCCTTTGCGGCGAGGTCTGCTGTGCTGACGGTGCTGACGCTCGGATGGTTCGCTAAAACGACGTTCGTCATTCCTCATCGCCCGCAGATGGGATTTCAAGAGTTTGCGGATTTGTTGCTTCCGTCGCGGGTCAGCGATGAAGCGGTGTTGGTGTGCTCCGATGTCTGGGGCGAAGGGGCTTTGATCACCGCCTTCGCGCTCGGCGACCGCGAACACCACGAACATATCGTTCTGCGCGGCAGTAAAGTTCTGAGCGAAAACATATGGATTACGGGCGGCTCCTACTCGCCGTTATTTCACAGCTCCGCGGAGCTGGAGCAGTATCTCGAATCGGTCCCGGTCGACGCGATTGTCTCCGACCTTTCAGAAACGATATGGCCCCAGGATCGAGAGATCGTGACGCAGACACTGCGGGCGAATCCCGATAAATGGACGGTGGTGTCGGAACTACCGCAGGGTCCGGAGTCGCGTCATCTGCAACTGTACCGCTGGACCGGACCGGACCATTCACACGTCCGCAAGAATGTCAGTATCCGGATGCGGCTCATGCTGGGGCGGGATTTCCTATTGAAATAGAATGGCTGGTGGGCTGTACCTCAAACATGTCGACACGACTGTCGACACGGCACGCGTGGACGCGTGCGCCACAAGGGAAACCACAGCCCACTAGTGGAGAGCGGTGCTAGCGCTTGCGGCCAAAGGCGGCGTACTGGCCGCCGGCGGGGACTTTTTCTAGCAGAGCTTCTATCCCTCTGGCTTTGCGATACATTTTTTGCGGGAAATAGAGGAAGTAGCTGGTCCACTGGTCCACGCCAAGGCCGGCTGCGGAAAGTAGGCGGCGCGCCGTTCGGGCGGTCAGCAGTTGCGCGTTCTCATCCACAGGAGTGCGACGGACAATAATCTGGGTGGCGGGATTGAAGGGATTGTGCTCGATGATGCACGCCGTTCCACCCGGCCGCAACACTCGGGCGATTTCAGACGTGAGCGCGGGACGGCCGGCTGGCTCGACGTGATGATACACACACACGACGGTGACCAGGTCGAAGCTGCTATCTTCAAACGGCAGACGGGAAGGATCGGTCTGCGTCACTACATGCAAACCCTCGCAGGCTTTCATCATCCCGGTCGACACATCGCAGCCCGCGGCGTTGGCGAAGCGAGCGCTGCCCAGGCGCAGCAGTTCGCCGGCTCCGCATCCGACGTCGAGCCAACTCGACTGCTCCGGAAGCATGCCGATCCGCTGCATGTATTTCTCGAGAAGCTCCCACTTGCGTTCGAAAAAGAAGGCGGTTTCGCCGGCAAATTTGCGCCGGATGGGATCGTCCAGCAATTTTGCGTATTCTTCGGCGTAGCGATCGAATTCCGGCGCGGGCACTGGGTCCATCATACTATGGGGCGAACGTTGGGCCATGCTTTCTGCCAAATTCCATTGGATTTTGGATCATAGCTCATGGGTTGTGGTCTATAGCCCACTGGCATGCGATAAGTGTCAAGCGAGGATAGACGATCCGGAATCATCTGCGTTAGCGCGGCCATCAATTAGACTTCGGATGTAAGACCTCTGCGACTGGCTAGTTACAGGCGCGAGAGGAGAACCAGTACGCCCGCCACACCCGAATTGTCCGGATCGATTGGGCTTATCAGGCGCTTCGATCGCTGAATATCCCGCGCCGATGGCATAGGAGGAACCATCCATCGCAAAGTCGTCTGTGGCTTCCCTCAGGTCTAGTGCTGAGTTCGATCGCATATTCCTGCCGCATCTGGATGCTGCTTACAACTTGGCGCGTGTACTGATGCGAAACGCGGATGATGCTGAGGATGTGGTTCAGGAAGCTTACCTGCGGGCGCAGAAATTTCATGTTGAACCACCTGGCGGGCGGGTACGCGGGTCTAACGCACCGGCGCCTCCGCCACGAGCGTTATCTCCCGCTGGCCCCGCCAGATGTTAATTTTGACCGTCCCGAAGGCCGGCGACTCCGCGGAGAGCCGCTGCAGGTCTCGGACTGTGTCTGTCGCCTTGCCGTCCAACCGCAGCACTACATCTCCCTTTCGTCAACCGGCAGCCGCCGCACGGCTGGCCTGCGGCACATCCAGCACCAGTATTCCGGCTTCGCCCGGAAGACCCGACGCGGAGACCTCTCGAAATCGGCCTCGGCGTCCCATGTAATTTCATTTCCCCCGCTACCCCTGGACGTCACCCGAACGTTGAACGGTGGAAGCGGTGGAGTAACGTCAGCAACGGTTCCGCTCTTGACGTACTCGATCCAGATCCTGGCTACTCGTTCGTCAGGCAGCCAGACCGCTTCTAGAGGGTTGCCCTTGTAGGAAGAAGCCGGCACAGCCGTTTGGCCAAGGAAGAGCGCTAGCCAACCCTTGCTCATGTCCACAGGCGTGAGGTTTTGACGATTGCTGCCCTTGGCCGGCAGGCGCATTGCCAGACAGGCGTTTAGGAAAGGAATCGCCAGATAACGCGAGTCGCCGGTCTCATGACCCGTGCGTGGATCGGGGGCAAATCCGGCCGGGCCGCCATTGCTGCGATATTCGCAGGCCCTCGCAAGAGTGGTGGTATATGCGCCGCGTTCCTGCTCTTTCACGCCGGCGTTTCCCATGACGGGGACCGCGTAAGCGGCGGCCGGCGTATCGGGCTGCGGGAAATCTGGCCGGTTTCGGAACGAGCCGGATCGCAGGAACGCGGCAGCCACGCGGTCCGGGTGTAGGGTTGTCATCACGTCTGACCAGATGCCGCCTCCCGAGTGTCCCCACAGGGCCCAGGGCACAGTCGCAAGCTCCGGATGCTTCGCCTGCGCCGACAACTCGCCGAGTGCTTTGAGGAAGGCTTCATCCGAGCCACGCCGGGGATCGAACCAGAGTTCGGATCCGCCGGGGGAAGCGTCGGTTGCATCGGTCAGGACGTGATAGGAGGGACCGAGCAAGGCACAGTTCCATTTCTTAGCCAGAGCCTGCCAGTGTAAATCGTATGCGGCCGTGGCTCCCTTTTCAGCCGCGGTTCTTCCCGCGCCATGTTGATGAACGATCACGCAGCGGAATCGGGCGACGTCGTCCGGAATCCACATCGTGTAGGTTACGCCAATCTGCAATTGGTTCGCTGCAGTCGACGGCGGGTACTCGACCTGTAAGTATTTTCCCGCTCCGTGAATTGGTCGATTCAGGAAAGATAGACAACCCATCGTTAACACCAGCGCCCGAGAGTTGATGTTCATCCGGCTCTCCTTTCCAGTTACCGAGACTGTCCGTTTGCGTTCGTGGTGTACCTACCGCTGGTGGCTCAGAATGAAATCCACGACCGGCTTCGGATCCTTGCGCGACAGCGGGAAGTGACCCTCGCCCTCGGTCACTAGCACCGTGATCTTCCCGCCGAGTTCCTTGTAGCGCTTCTCCACCACACGTGTATTGTCCTTCAGCCACGGGTCGAGGCTACCGCAGTCGTGCAGAATCGGCACCCCGGCCTTGGCCAGCGGCGCCAGGTTATCGATCGGCTGCGTCTTCGACGGGCTGGGCAGGTACGGATCCAGCGGCGCCGGGCTGCCGATCGGCGGCGTGTTCGACATCAGGCTGCGCATGAGCGGATTCCGGGCGCAAATCACCGAGACCTTGTCCGGGTTCGCGATCGCCCACGCGTACGACTCGCCCGCCTTCGCCCCGGTCCCCTCCATCACCACCTTCTCCGCAAATCCGTTGTCGACCATTAGCTTATAGACCTCGTCCCACTTCTTTTGCACGGCCCCCGACCCCGAGATTGGCGGCTGCACGATGTAGTAACCCTTGGCAAGTAGCGCCAGAGCGACTGTCGAGTCGCGCTCGAGAAAGCTCGGATGGAACACCCACAGCTTGCCCGGCGCCGGTTTCTCTGGCACCACGATCGACATGGCATCCGCGTGGAAGTTACCCGTCCCCGGACTTGTATAGCGATCGTAGGAGGGAACGTATCCCGGTCCGCGAACCGTTGCGTAAGTATTTTCTTTCTTCAGGTACATGTAGGAACTGTCGAGGCTATAGTAGTGCGTCTTGGTGTAGGTTGAGTCGGCGAACGCCGGCCGGTTCGCGTCTGCCGGTTGCATGTGCTGCTCGATCCAGTCCGCGATCGGCGTCGGGTCCTCGAGACTGTGCGGGTGATGCGCAACGCCTTCCTTCATGATCACGGTGATTGAGCCGCCCCACTGGTGATATATTTTCTCCACCACCATCGTGTTCCGCAGCACAAAATCCTCAGTGCCGACGACGTGCAGCAGGGGTATGTCATGTTGGGCCAATACCGGGATTTTGACGTAATCGTAGTCGTAGACCGCGGGATTGTCCGCGTAGATACAGGCCACCTTGTCGGGGTTAGCCCCACCCCAGTTGAACTCATTGACTCCGCCCTTGCTCATCCCGATGAAGGCCGATTTCTTCGCCAAGCCGTGGGTTTCCGTCATGAACTTGTACCACAGGTCCCACGCCTTGCCTTGTCCTACTGGGTCGGGCGCCACAAAGGCGATGTGAAAACCGCGTCTCAGTAGCTCGACTTCGGTTTGAGGCTGGTGGTTCCAATAGCAGCCTTGCCATGACCACGGATTGCCGGGCGCCGCCTTCTTGGGGACGACTACGACGCAGCGGCGCTTGCCGCCCTTTATACTCACGTCGATTCCGAAACTCGTCACCTCGCTCGCCGGGGCCGTCATAGGCGTGATGGCCCCAGTGGCATCGTCCATTATGAAGTCATAGCGTTCGAACCCCTCGTGCCAAGTGGTTTTCTCGCCTTCGAAGGGGATGTACACGTCCGCTGCCTTGGCGTTGCTGGAAGCCCAAACGATGGCCGCTGCGAAGAATAACTTGAGACCGGAACGAAAATGTCTTCTGGAACTGTTCATAGTCCTTGCTCTTTCTTTAGATTCTGGCGAGGGAACGAGCTCCGCACCGTGAATCCGGTTCTGGCTACCCACAGTGGAGGCCAGAGAAGGTTGCGGGATACCTTGGGAAACGAGGGAGAACTTCTTCTGATCGTTCACAAAATATTCCTGAGTTCCCCGCTGCGCAATCGCGCTCATCGTCAGCACAAGCGTGAGCTCCGCCTTGGAACGGAATTCCTAGGCATTTGTTCCCCCCGCGACGCGATAAAATTTAGCCCCAGTTGGCTATTTTTCCACCTCGCCCAACGGTACTTTAGCGATACATCGGTGAATATATCACCGCGTTTTGGTAGTGTCAATCATTTATAATTTGACATCATTTATGATTTATGATAGACACGAGTTCCGACGAGTACCGACTGAATCCGTGCGAGGGATGGGAGTTCCGAGAAAACAGGCCCGCGGAGGTTTCCCAGATTATGTCAAGAGTATTTGCGCTGCCGCCTGGCATCATCGCGTCTTCGATGACGCCGTTTGACGAGGACGGCCGTCCCAAGCTGAACGCAATCAGGCCGCATATCGACTGGCTGATCGATCAGGGCGTCGCTGGCATATCGCCGATCGGGACGGCAGGAGAGTTCTTCGCCATCGAAGCAAATGATCGCAAAGCAGTGATTGAAGCCGTTATGAAGGCCAATAACGGACGGGTTCCGGTCGTCGCTGAAACGCACCTGGTCCGCCCTGTTCTCGCCTACTTCAAAGACAGCGCCGACTTCAGCGGAATTGATTTCAGCACCAGTGTTCGCATGGCAGGCGCGTGGGCCTCGACCTTATAAGTGCCAGGCTTTCAGCGAGATAATTACCGCCATTTAGGGTTTAGGGCACGACGTCACGTGTCTTGAGAGCTGCAGACAAGTCTAGGCGTCTAAAAGGCTTAGCCCAGCACACGACTCTTCATTCTAGAGGTTTTCGGAAACTCTGAAAGGGAAATTATGGCACTACACGCTCAAAACGGGGCACGGCGACTGCCGAATTATCCCGTAGGCATGCGTACGTAAGCGTCCGAGGGTTCCATGCAGGACGCCCCGTCCGATCACTACCAGATCCGCGGCGTGGCGCACCGCTTCCTCGTGGACGCCTGCTACGACATCGCCGCCAATCGTGCAATGCGGAACGTCGACATTTGCGATCTCCTTAAGCTCAAGGATGGCTCGACTCGCGCGTTGAAACAGATCCCGGTCATACGCCTCATCGAAGCCGTGGATGTTCGAACGATTTAGTTCGGTAATCACATGCACCAACCGAAGGGTGGCGCCAACGTCTTTAGCGATCGCGGCCGCCCATTGCATCAACGGCACACTTTTCGGTGTTCCGTCGACTGCGCAGAGGATACTCCGGCACGCCAAATGGTTCTGGCATGGGCGTTCCTCAACATGGGCCGCGGTCCAGACCGGACACTCCGCGTCGTGCAGGACCTTCGCCGTCACCGAGCCGAGAAGAAGGCGGCGGAAAGGGCCATAACCGTGGGTCGGCATCATGATCAGATCGACTCCATTGGCGTGCGCGAACTCCGCGATCACCCGCGCCGGGTCCCCAAGTTCGGCGATTCGCCCGACACTCAGGTGGGCGAACTCTCTGGTAAGGGCGTTATCGAGGCGTTCCTTAAGGTCCGACAAGATCGTATCAATATTGATCATGATTGGCCCGCCGGGATCGCCCATGCCCGCATAGTACATGGGCTCCGCGACGCTGATCAGCGTGATCTTGGCGCTATAGCGGCTGGCCATCGCGTCAACGAACGGAACTGCCCCACAGCAGCGATCGGAAAAATCAATCGGAAAAAGGATGTGCTTGAAACCGGTCATAGAGTGCTCTTCCTACCCGCTGCTAAAGCAATCGAGCAGCCATGATTTTCAGCGTATTCCCGGCAATTTGTCGAAGCATGTTTCTCAGCTCGGCCATCTGGCGCACTCAGAATCGTCAAATCACGCAGAGCCCGAATGCCCTATGGTCGAGAAATGAGAACTTCGTTCGCGATCATAGCCTGGCCCAGCGACAAGCCGCCGTCATTGGGCGGCACGCGATGATGCACGAAGACTTCGAAACGGCTTCGGCGCAGTCCCTCCACGGCGTGCGCGAGCAAACGGAGATTCTGAAACACGCCGCCGCTCAGGCAGATGCGGTTCAAGCCTTCCGTATCGCGGATTCGCAGACAGGAGTCCACTATTATCTGCGCCATGGTTCGATGGAAGCGCGCGGAGATCTCGGGCACGGGCATGCGTGCCAGGAAATCGCGCACGATTGCCTCAATCGTGGGGACCATGTCGATCTGAAAAGGGTTGAGGCCGCGGAACTTAAACGGGTAACTCTTCAAATCGCACAAAGAAGCTTCCGACGCCGCCATTTCGAGTTCAATTGCGGCTTGTCCTTCATAGCTAGTCTCGTGACGCAGACCCAGAATCGATGACACTGCATCGAACAAACGTCCGCAGGAGGACGTCTCGACGGTTTGGATATTGCGCGTCAACATGGCGTCGACCAAGGCAATCTTTCGCCGGGGAATCTCTTCAAACAGGGGGAGAGGGAGCGAGACGGCCTCTGACCCGAACGCGGAGCGTAGATAGGCGAGCGCACTGCGCCAGGGTTGTCGAATCGCGGCATCGCCGCCAGCCAGCGGAACGTATTGGAGATGCCCTTGGCGCTCGAACCCACCGAATCCGCAAGTCAGAAACTCGCCGCCCCAGATCCTGCCGTCGGCGCCGTAGCCGGTTCCATCGAGCGCGACGCCGACGACTCGCCCGCGAAGCCCATTGTCGGCCATGCAACTCGCTATATGGGCATGGTGATGCTGCACGCCGATGGGTCGCAATCCGGACTCTTCCAAAGCGAAGCGCGTGCTCATGTAGTTGGGATGCAAATCGTAGGCGGCCGCTACTGGCGAGACACGAAAAAAACGCTGTAGATGTCCGAGAGTCTCGCGAAACAACTCCATGGTTTCCAGGTTCTCAAGATCTCCAATGTGCTGGCTGAGGATGGCGTAGCGATCCTTGGTAAGACATAAGGTGTTCTTCAGTTCACCGCCGCACGCCAGGATCTCGGATAGCTGCATTCCCAGATCGATAGGCTCCGGTGCGAAACCGCGGGACCTGCGCACGGGGTAAACCCGTCCTTCAAACACCTGCACAACCGAATCGTCGACGCGCGTCTGAATTGCACGGTTGTGAAACAGAAAGTGGTCCGCCAGATTCTTCAGGCGCGGCCACGCCCGGTCGTTACGGCTGACAATCGGCTCTTCGCTCAGGTTTCCGCTGGTCATGACCAGCGAGTCGTAGCCGGGGGACTCTTCAAACAGCAGGCGATGGAGCGGAGTATAGGGCAACATGACGCCGAGGGTTGCCGTTCCCGGAGCGACGTTGGCCGAGACAGGTGCGTCCGGGCGCCGACGCATCAAGACGATCGGCCGGCGGACGCTCTCTAATAATGCGCGATCAGCGGCGGTGGTCTCGCAGAGGCGTTCCACGGTTGCGAGGTCCTTCGCCATGACCGCAAAAGCTTTTCCGCTGCGGCGTTTCCTCTCGCGCAAAAGGCAGGCGGCGCGGTCGTTGGCAGCGTCGCAGGCTAGATGGAACCCTCCCAGGCCTTTGATCGCGACGATCTCACCATCGCGAAGCAAGCGCCTCACATGAGCCAGAATCGCGGAGCTATCTCGTGCGGATGGGAACGTAGGTAAAGAGCCAGATGCCAACTGTTCGACGGTCACGAGCGCGAGCGACGGGCCGCAATCCGGGCACGCGTTGGGCTCCGCGTGAAACCGCCGGTTGGCCGGGTCCTCATATTCCGCCTGGCAGCGGGCACACATCGGAAAAGGCTCCATGGTCGTTTTCGCACGATCATAAGGGAGGTCGCGGATGATGGTGTAGCGCGGTCCGCAGTTGGTGCAGTTGGTGAACGGGTACCGATACCGGCGATCCCCAGGCGTTGCGATTTCGCGCAGACAATCGACGCACGTTGCGGCGTCCGGCGGCACCAGCGCGAACTGGCCGGCGTTGGGCACGCTTTCGCGGATGACGAATTTGCGTTCGCCGCGCGGCTCCATTTCGGAGACCGTCATTTGTCCGATGCGGGCGAGCGGAGGCAACTGCTGCCGGAGCACGCGCAGAAAGTCATCGATCGCGGGTGCGGCGCCCTCCGCTTCAATGATGACGCCCCTGGAAGAATTGAGCACGTGACCATGAATTCCAGAGAGCTGGGCGACCCGATAGACGAACGGGCGGAAGCCGACTCCTTGCACTACCCCCTGAATCTCAATATGCCGGCGGTTCACGGTTCTTGTCCGGCTAGCAGAGCCCGGGTGGCGTCCAGCCGCTCCGAGACGACCTCCAGGAGGCGCTTCATGAGCAGGTAGCCCATGGCCGGATCGCGGTCGCAAGCCTTTCGGAGTCGAGCGCCCGGAAAAGCGACCGTGGATACCGCCGACAGGGCGCGCGCCTGAAAATGAGTTTGGGCGTCCTCCGTGAGAGCGGACCAGCCCATTGCGTCGCCGTGGTGGAGTGCTTGCAAGCGAACCGGCTTACCGCCCGCGACCTGTTCGAGCGCAACCTCACCGGAAACGATTAAGTGAAAGTACGACGACTGATCTCCGATTTGAAAGATAACCTGGCCGGTGTAGTATTGCTTGTATTCGGCGAGAGGAACCAACTTGCGCAGCTGCTGCGGGTCGAGTTCGCTCAACATTTGGTATGTCTGTGCCATCTCTAACAATTCTTCGGGAATCACAACCTTCTCCAATTCAACGTCGTTTCTGCCTCCGGGCCGTGTCCGGGAGTTTCTCCTCGGCCTCGAGATCCACATCGATCGTCTTCAGGTGTCCACTCTTGCCCAGTTGCTTGTAAGTTCGCTTCGCTTCATCAGCCGGGACGCGCTCGGTGGCGAAGCCGACATGAACGCGCACGTAGTCTCCGACATGCGCATCGGGAACCAGATCAAGAAAGACCGGCCGACGAGTTTCGCCGAACTCAGCGTTTCCAAATTCAACCAAACCAAGCCGGTTATTGCGGACGGTGTACTCTTCCAGAATCCTGCCGGGAACGGTGAAACTCATACATTCATCTCCACTGGAGAGGCGTTCCAGATGGTCAACTGCCGGACCACCGCGTCAAGCAGGGCGGGAATTGCATCGCGCACCGGCGGCGTCAGGTCCATGCTCCATTCTGTCGACAAAGGCTGCACGCCCAGGACCACGAGTTCCGGCGGCGATTCGCCCAACAGTTTCAGCGCGACCATCATGTCCGCAAAACCGAGCTGATGCACGCTGGCCTTGCCAGGCAAGCCGTGGAGCGCGCTGCCTTCGAAGCGGAGCACGGTGCCGGGCGGCTCGCCGGCATTGACGGCATCGATTACCAGTAGCCGAGAAAATCCCGAGATGTGGGAAATCAAACTCAACCCCTGCGTCCCGCCGTCGAGCAGGACGGTCGCGGGAGGCACGCGCGGGTCGCGCTGCAACTGCTGGATGGCGTGGACTCCCACTCCATCGTCGGAGTGAACCAGGTTCCCCAACCCTAGGACTGCGGTCATGACCGCTCCGCGATTGCTTTCTTCTGTTCTTCCTCAAGTTCGTCTTGGGGAATTACTTTGTAGCCGATGAAGATGCTGTCCATCAAGCCGCGTTTCTCCACACGGGAGATCAGCATGCACAAGTGCACGTGGAAAACTCCGAAGGCGATGAACACAAACATCAGGAGGAAGTGAATCAGCCGCAGGTTCTGAACGTTGACTACACCCGGAATCCATCCGACCAGGGGCGCGAGGACGGCACTGTGCCGCAGCCGGTTGTACAGCACGAGCCCAGTGACGATCTCGGCCAGAACCACCGCGTAGATCCCGAGGTAGGAAAATGCCGCCATCGCATTGTGCCCGATTTTCGAGACTGGCTTAGGATTGATGAACCCGTAGAACTTCATCACGTTCACCATCTCTTTCCATTGGGAGACGTGGAGGGGAACGTACTGCCTCCAACCGACCCAGCGGTTCCCCTGGAAGAACAGAGCGATGCGCATGAGAAAGAGCGCCAGAAAAATCATGCCGAAGGTTTCATGGACGAAGCGGAACCAGCCCATTAAGAACGGGTATTTCACCTGGCCCACAATGAAGGGATCGTGAATGTAGTATCCAGTGAAGGAGAGAACCGCGATCGACAGTACCATCCCCCAATGGAACAAGCGGAGCGGATATTGCCAGACGTAGAGACCGACCGTGGGGCCGATCGGCTGTAGGGGATGCCGTGGATCAGTGAGCGACGAGGATGGCATTGGGAACTCCCATATTTGTGCGAGTAGGGATGGTGTACTCTCGACCCCCGGCGTCGATGACATGCACCGCGCAGGCCAGGCACGGGTCGAAGGAGTGAATGGTCCGCAGAATTTCGAGAGGACGTGCCGGATCGGCGACCGGAGTATTCAAGAGGGACGCCTCGTAAGCTCCTCTCTGGCCCGAGGCATCGCGCGGTCCGGCGTTCCAGGTGGTGGGCACTACCGCCTGATAGTTCTTGATCGAACGGCCCTCAATTTCCACCCAGTGGCCGAGCGAGCCGCGCGGCGCTTCGTGCCAGCCGTAGCCAGCCGCCGACTTGGGCCACGTGGCGGGATCCCAACGGATGGGATTGAAGATCGACACCTTGCCATGCGCCATGTTGGAATCCAATTGGTCGACCCAGGTTTCCAGATGCGGCGCCATGATCCGGGTTTCGAGCGCTCGCGCAGCGATGCGTCCCAGCGTCGAAAAAAGCACTGACGCCGGCGCATTCAACGCCTTGAGCAGACCGTTAACTGCCGCCTTAATTTCGGGCTGGCCGGCGGCATAGCCCACCACCATGCGCGCCAGCGGTCCGACTTCCATCGGCTTACCGTCGTAGCGAGGCGCCTTCAGCCAGGAGTACTTACCGTTTACGTCCAACTGGTCGTAAGGCGCTTTGGGCCCGGTGTATTTCGGATTTGTCTCCCCTTTAGAGGGATGTTTGCCGTTGGCTTCGCCGTCGGAGTACTCATACCAGGAATGATTCACAGCCTCGGTGATCTTTGCGGCGTCTACAGGCAGTACTTTGGTCAAATCTCGGCCGAGTACAACTCCGCGCGGAAAAAGGAAAGTGTTCGGGTCCTTCGGATCACCCAAAGCGTAGTCGCCGTAGGAGAGGAAGTTGCCGAGGCCCTCGCCTCGCGAGAACCAGTCCTTGTAGAGAGGAGCGATGGCGAGAACATCCGGAATGTACACCTGGTCGACGAATTTCCTCGCCTGCTTCACCAGATCGCGGAGGAAGGTGATGGTATCGGGGTTGATCACTGCAAACGGCTCGTTCGGATCGAGCGAGGTTGTCATTCCGCCCACCAGGAATGTCTGCGGATGTGGATTCTTCCCGCCGAGCGCCGCGTGGAGCCGGATGAAGTCCTTCTGCCAGGAGAGAGCTTCGAGATAGTGCGCGACCGCCAATAAGTTCACCTCCGGCGGCAATTGATACGCGGGATGCCCCCAGTAGCCGCTGGCGAACAGACTCAACTGGCCGCTGTCAACGACGCCCTTCACGCGCGCCTGAACGCCGCGGAAATAACTGGCGCTGGATTTTTCGTAATTCGAAATGGACTGCGCGATCGACGAGGTCTTCGCCGGATCGGCCTTGAGCGCCGAGGTGACGTCGACCCAATCGAGCGCGTGCAGGTGATAGAAGTGCACCACGTGATCCTGGACCAACTGCGATCCGGCGATTAGATCGCGGACAATGCGCGCGTTCTCGGGCACTTCAATGTCGAGGGCATTCTCGACCGCCCGCACGCTTGCAAGCGCGTGGACCATGGTGCAGACGCCGCAGATGCGCTGCGCCCAGATCCAGGCTTCCCTGGGATCGCGACCCTGGAGGATCAACTCAATCCCGCGGAACATGGTCCCGGCGCTCCAGGCGTCCGATATTTTTCCACCATCCATTTGGGCTTCAATCCGAAGATGGCCCTCGATGCGATTGACTGGGTCTACGACAAGGCGGGCCATGATTATGCTTCCTTTCTTTCTTCAGGTTCGACAGGCGGCTTCGGCGCCGGCTTGATCATGGTAATGAGGCCGTGCGCGGTCACGCCAGCGACCGTGGCGCCAACCAAGGCCATGCCAATCTCTCCCGCAGTAACCTCGACTCCGAAGCCCGGCACGGAAGGCAGCCGGTCGTAGAACGGCGACATGGTGTCCCAGAAGCGCGGCGAGGCGCAGCCGATGCAGCCGTGGCCGGCGCGGATCGGCCAACTGGTGTGATCGTTCCACTGCACCACGGGGCAGTTGAACGTCGCCGCCGGACCCTTGCAGCCCATTTTGTAAAGGCACCAGCCTTTGCGGTGTCCCTCATCGCCCCATTCCGTGACGAACCGCCCCGCGTCGTAATGTGCGCGACGCTCGCACTGATCGTGGATGATCCGGCCGTAGGCAAATAGGGGCCGATTGTATTGATCGAGCGCGGGCAGATCGTTGAAGGTCAGATAGTGCACCAGCACGGCAGCCGTATTGACTGGATTGTGCGGGCATCCCGCCATATTGATCACCTTGAGGCCGGGCACTGCTTCCTGTACGCCCAGCGCGCCGGTTGGATTGGGTTTCGCGCGCACTAATCCACCGTCAAATGCGCAGGCACCCACCGCGATCGTAGCCGCTGCGTTGCGGCATACGCGCTCCGCGATCTCGAGGGCCGTGTGCCCATTGATCATGCAGTGGATGCCTCCCTCCGCCGTGGGGATCGCACCCTCGACCACCACCAGGTACTTGCCCTTCTCGTTCTTGACGATGCGATCGAGCAGAGCATTGGCGTAACCGCCGGCGCCGGCCATGATCACCTCGTGATACTCCCACGAAAGAAGGTCGAGCACGACATCGGCGACATCCGGATGGCTCGACCGGAGAATCGACTCCGAGCAGCCGGTACAATCCTGGAACTGGAGCCAGACAAGGACCGGCTTCCGGGCCTTGCCGACGGCCGCGACCGTCTGGGCCAGATAGCGCTCCGGCATCGCGAGTGTGGCTAGCGCCGCGCTGCAGAATTTAATCAACTGACGCCGCGTGTAGCCTTGACTGGCGAGTGCGGCGTTGACATTGGACTTCGAGTTGAGCATTCCAACCTCCTGGTTGGCTATGGTTACGGGTGGCCGCGGCTGATGCGGCCGCGACTTTCTTTGCTGCTCTGGCCTCCAGCCAGCGCATCCACTGGCCGAGCCCCGCACCGGTGGTGCAGGATGTTTCGATAATCTCGATCTCGGGATGGATCCGCCGCGCATTCTCACGCGCGAGTTCCAGCTGGAAAGGCACGTGCGGAAGCAGATCGATCTTGTTGAGGATCATCAACTCCGCTTTGCGAAAAATTCCGGGATATTTGAGGGGTTTGTCGTCGCCCTCGGTCACGCTCAGAATCACAATCTTGGCATCCTCGCCCAGATCGTAGCTGGTGGGACAAACCAGGTTGCCAACGTTTTCGATCAGCAGAAGCTGAACGACTTTGAGGAGCCACCCTTCCAGATGCTTTGCCACCATCGCCGCATCCAGGTGGCAGGCGCCGCCCGTACAGATCTGGCGCACGGGATGGCCGTATCGCAGCAGCCTCCGTGCGTCGTTGTCGGTTTGAATGTCGCCTGTCAGGACTGCGAGCCGCGTGTGAGCGGGAAGCAACTCCAGCGTTTTCTCGAGCAGCATCGTCTTGCCCGAGCCTGGAGAGCTGATAAAATTCAGCGCGAGCGCGCCGCTGGCCGTCAAAGCTTCGCGCAGTTCCGCCGCGATACGGTTGTTCTCGCTCAGGATGCTTTTCTCGATTACCACCCGGTTCATGTCGCTACCTCCACCTCTTCGAACTCCAGATACGCGATTTGCAGCTCATCGCCGCGACGCCCGCCTTCCGCCCGGCACCACTCGATTTCGAGCGAGAGCGGCGCGAGATCCGAGGTTTTCACGATCGCTTCAAAACAGAAGCGCAAGGAGTCCGGATCCACTGCGACAAACTCGCCGATTCGCACTCCAACTCGGGAGGCTCGCTCGCCCCGCCGCGACTCCTTGCGAACCGTCTCCAGCACCGAACTGGCAATTCCCATCTCGTGCATCGCACTCCTAGCAAATTCTCGGGAGCTGATCGCCAGCCAACAAATCGACGATACGCGTGGATCCAAAGGCAGTTCGTAACGTGACTCGCGCACGTCCCGCGCCAATCCTGCCGCCGACAGTGCCAATTATCTGGGCATCAGCCCCGCGTTGGTCGTGGCGCATGGCATCGAGCACCGCGTCCGCCGCCTCCGGAGCGACGATCGCCACCAGCTTCCCTTCATTCGCTACGTACAGTGGATCGAACCCCAGCAGCTCGCACGCGCCCTTCACTTCATCGCGAATCGGGATTGCCGTCTCTTCCAGTTGGATGCTCACGCCGGATTGCGACGCGATCTCGTTCAAGGAGCTGGAGAGGCCGCCGCGAGTCGGATCGCGCAGGCAGCGTATTTGCCCGGAGGCGGCTCCTTGGGTGGATACACCCAGCATCGCCGCTACCATTTCGTGCAATGGCGCAGAGTCGCTGACGATCTCCGCGTCGAATTCTAATCCCTCGCGCCTGGCGAGAATCGCGATGCCGTGATCGCCGATCGACCCGCTCAGCAGGACCCGGTCCCCAGGACGCGCCTGATTTGCGGACAGGCTTACCCCTTCGGGCACGATGCCGATGCCGGTGGTATTGATAAACACACCGTCGCCTTTTCCCCTCTCGACTACTTTCGTATCGCCGGTGACAATCGAGACGCCGGCCGCTGCGGAGGCCTCCGTCATCGAGGCCACGATTCTGCGCAGGGTCTCCGTCGGCAGTCCCTCTTCAAGAATGAAGGCGACGCTCAGGAACAGAGGCCGTGCACCGCCCATCGCCAGATCGTTCACGGTGCCATGAACCGCCAGTGAACCGATGTCGCCGCCTGGGAAGAAGAGCGGTTGGACCACGAAGGAGTCGGTGGTGAAAGCCAGCCTGGAGCCGCCGATCTCGAGCACGGCCTGATCGTCCATACGATCGAGGATGGGGTTGGAAAACATCGGCAGGAAGACATCGCGCAGCAGTTCCGCGCTGAGCCTGCCCCCGCTGCCGTGTCCGAGAACGATCCGGTCCTTCGCGGCAATCGCCGGTGCGCAAACAAACGAGAGTGGTTCAGCAATTGAGTCAGACATGGCGGCGATATTGGTAATAGGCGGCGCAAGCGCCCTCAGTCGACACCATCGGGGCTCCGAGCGGGTTCATCGGCGTGCAGCGGCTGCCGAACGCCGGACAATCGAGAGGCTTCTTCAAGCCTTGTAGCACCAGCGCGCTGATGCATTCGCGCGGTTCCTCCGCCGTCACATCGCCGGTGCCGAAAATCCGCTCGGCATCGAACGCGGCATACTTATCCCGCAGGCGAAGACCGCTCGCCGCGATGGCTCCGATGCCCCGCCACTTGCGGCTCGTTACCTCGAACACTTCGTGCAGGATGAGCTGCGCCGGAAGATTCCCTTTATAGTGAACCGAGCGGGAATACTGGTTTTCGACCTCCGCCCGGCCCTCCTCCAGTTGGGCCACCAGCATGGAAATCGCTTCGAGGAGATCGATTGGCTCAAATCCGCCCACGACGATCGGAACATGAAACTCGCGCGCCAGATCTTCATATTCACCGAAACCCATCACCGTGCAGACGTGTCCAGGCCCGATAAAACCCTGCACACGATTCGACGGGGAACTGAGAATCAGACGCATGGCGGGTGGCACCAGCACATGGGAAACGATCATCGAAAAGTTCAGCAGGCCTTCGCGCTTGGCCTGCCACACCGCCATCGCATTGGCCGGCGCCGTAGTTTCAAAACCAACACCGAAAAACACCACCTTGCGCTCCGGATTCATGCGAGCAATCTTGAGCGCATCGAGAGGCGAGTATGCGATGCGAACGTCGGCGCCACTCGCCTTTGCCTGGAACAAATCCGTGTGCGACCCGGGTACCCGCAGCATGTCTCCGTAAGACACGAAAATGACGCCGGGAGTAGATGCGATCCTTATCGCGCGATCCACCATTTCAAGAGGCGTCACGCAGACCGGACAACCGGGTCCGTGGACCAGTTCCACGCCGGGCGGCAGCAGTTCGTCCAACCCGTAGCGCATCAGCGTATGCGTCTGGCCGCCGCACACCTCCATCAGCACCAATGGCCGGGTTACTTTTCGGGCGATCCGTTCGGCGACTGCAAGGGCGATCTTCGGATCGCGATATTCGTCGACGAATTTCATGGGGCGAACCCTTCGTCAGCGAGGGCGCCGATTTCAACCAGATACTGGTAGGTGCGCGCCGCTTCTTCCTCGTCGATCTTGGTGAGAGCAAAACCGACATGGACCAGCACGAAATCGCCGGGCACGGCGTCCGGCGTAAACGCAAGATTGACGGTTTTTCGTACGCCGCAGAAATCGACGTAAGCAGTGCGGAAGGCGGGATCTCCGCCTTCGACGTTGAGAACTCGTCCTGGAACTGCGAGGCACATGATGGTTGGCCTTTTCAGTGCACGTGCAGGCCCAGATTCTGAGGTTGAAATAATCGGACACGCGCCGTATATTGGTGCTTCATGGCATTCTCCATCCGTGCCTGGCCACCCAAGCCTGGGTCATTCCGCGCAGAGAATGCCAGCCAAAACCAGAACCGTTGGGGGATTGCGTGGACGTTCGATTGCTTGACACATCTGCTGTGACGCCCGCCGCTCCCGAGCGAGACATCTTGCGAGACCCACGCCTTCGCTTGGTGATATGGCGCGATCTGGTGTCCGTCACTCCGCTCGAGATTCTCTGGGAGCTGCTTTTGCCGGCAGCATGGCTCTCCGCATCGCTCGTGTTTGCAGCGCGCGGATACTATCCGATCGCCGTTGGGCTGTCGTTCATGTTTTTCCTGACCGGCCTTCGACTGGTTCACAATGCATTCCATTCCGCGCTGGGATTGTCCCGGCGCGCTACCGACGCGGTGCTCTGGGTAATGAGCCTGGTGATGCTAGGGTCGATGCACGCGGTCCGGTTCAATCACATGAGGCACCACCGGCTCCGCTTGGGCGAGGGCGATGTGGAAGGGCGAAGCGCGGATATGCCGGCATGGGGCGCGCTGCTGTTCGGGCCCGTGTTTCCGATCCTGCTGCACGCCACCGCGCTCCGGTATGGAAACTGGAAATTGCGTTCGATTGTTGTCGCTGAGTTAGGAATGACCGCGTTGTGGGTCACCCTGGTGTTCAGCGCATTGCCCAGTCCAACGCTTCGGTACCACGTGATCGTCATGGCGGCCGGGCAGTGCTTCACCGCTTTTTTTGCCGTGTGGACCGTGCATCACCATTGCGACCGTACGCACTACATTGCTCGGACATTGCGAAACCGAGTGAAGAATGGAATCACCTTTAATATGTTCCTGCATGTCGAGCATCATCTCTGTCCCCAGGTACCGACGTGCCACCTGCCGGAGCTTTCAAAGCGCATCGACCGCGCCATGCCGGAGTTGAAACGTAAGATCGTTTTTTAAGGAGCCTTCACGATGCAGGCACAGCTTTCGACCTCAATCCCGGTGCTCGGGAGAGCTCTATTCTCCTCATACTTCCTGGCGATGGGTATGAGCCATCTGGTCCATTTCCGGAAGCATGCAGCGTTTATCGGAGGAAAAGGGGTACCCCTCGCGCGGTCAGCCACGTTGCTGACTATCCTCATGATGCTGGTGGGCGGCTCGCTCGTATTGTTCGATTGGCACCGCTGGATCGGAGGCGCACTGCTATTCGGCATCATCTTCCCAGCCCCGTTTTTCCTGCATCATTTTTGGAATGAGACCGAAGCGTACTCGCGGCTCAGCGAGTTCGCGCATTTCATAAAGGATCTCTCCCTGGCTGGAGCCGCGTTGCTGTTGCTTTCCTGATCCGATTCTTTAGCCCGCGGACTGGTTACTCTCTCGCCACGCCAGAAACAAGTATCCGCAGACGAGCAACGCGGCGTAGGCAATGAGGATGATGAGAAGTTTACTGCAACGGCCGATCGCGGCCAGCCGATGTGCGAATGCCTCCTGCGCTGGCCGAGGAGTTTTACTCGACAACGCGTCAGTTCGCGCAGTTCACGAATCTCCTGTGGAGGCACGAAGCTTCCTCGCAAAAGTCCGTACTGCAACAACTGCGCTAGCCATTCGCAGTCTTTTTGATCAGTCTTTCGTGTGCAGGGAGGAGTCACCGGCACCACCGCGGCGCCGCGACGCCCACCCCCGTCGAACCAGGGAGGATCCAGGTACAGGCCAGCGTCGTCTTTGAAGCGGAATTGAATTAGTTTTTTCGGCTCTGAGCAAGAATTCGTGGAAGTGGGCATTTCACGCTGCTTTCCTGAAGGCGACAAACTCGGTCTTGGTCAGCGCCATTCGCTGAGCTTTCAGCAATAGGTAATGTAGGTTCTGGTAGCCGCGACCGCGTCGGAGCAGACTCTTGATGTTACCGTTCACCGCCTCCACAACTCCCATAAGGCACTTTGGTGCGGCAGTAGTTGAGAATGCCCTCCAGGTGATCGAGCAACATCTGGGCCAGCTTCTCAAGCGGCTTCAACCGCTGCCAGCGCAACTGATCCAACCAGTTCTGTAGATATCGCAGCATCGCGCCTTCGTAATGATAAGTCCAAAGTCGGTCCAAACTCTCTTTGAGCAGGTACGCTTTCATGACCCGCCGGTTGAGCGCGAACAGCGTATTCAACTGTTGCTTCTTGCCTATATCCAGGTGCACCCAGCGGCTCAGCAGCAGCCAGCGCTTTCCCTTGACCACGCCTCGCATCGGTCCGCCCTGCGGAAAAACTCCGCCCTCCGCACTTCATCCACAGCGGCGTTGGCGTGCTGCATGATATGAAACTCGTCATAGATGATCTGGCAGTTTGGCGCCCATTGCTGGATGCTCCGCCGGTACGGCTCCCACATATCCACACACGCCGCTTCGATCCCGCGCCGCTGCCTGGCGCTGAGTTCGGTGTGGAAGTATCCATCCAAACTTTCTTTCTTCCGTTCCCGCCGGAACCACAACGGTTCGCCGGTCTCCAGGTTGCATACTACGCTGAGGCAGAACCAGGCTGGTATCGATTTTGAGGTGCGCTTTTCTTTCGTCGGGCTGCGTCTTCGTGCCGGGACGTTGGCGCGGTTCGATGGATATCTGTTGGCTCGACAGCGCGAATGATGCCAGTAGAAACACGGTTGTGCACTTGAAAGATTGCCACACGGCTGGATTATACGCGAACGTCGCACACCAATGAAGGGGTACAAAACAAGCCGCCTGAGCGGTGTACGGAATTGAAATATTCGAGATGCACAGTTAGCGCGACCTGCCAGACCTCGCCACTCTGGGGACTGAGCAAGGGAAGGCAACTTTCCGAGGCTCCCAAGTCTGGGTTTCGAGGCTGGCAGGTAAATCCAAACTCAATCTTCGGTGAAGGCCGAATCGCTGCACGATCATGCTATGATCTGCACGCGACCATGCTCCATCTGCTGGGGTTCGATCATAAGCGGCTGACGTACTGGCATAACGGTTTCGATCGCCGCCTGACCGGCGTGTTCGGTGAAGTGATCCAGGAGATACTGGCGTGATGCGGTGGCTGTTCTTGTTCGCGATGCTTCCTGCCCCTCTGTCCGCACAATTCAGTTTGTATGTGTGCATGACGGTGACCAGGGAGTACGTCGTCGGTGCGAAGTTGCCTCCGAGCGGATTGTTTCTCAAGGGCGCGGACGGCCGGTGGCAGCACGCGGGCTATAATCACCCGTTCATTTTTTCCCTGGATTACGATCCTTCCGATCCGTCCATCCTCTACTTGGCCGCGGGCAACGGGTTGATTCGCGCCTCGGAACACGGCGAGAAATGGAAAATCCTGACGGGCAGCGATGTTACCGAGCTGCGCGACGTTTCCGTCGACCGTAACGCTCCAGGGACGATTTACTTCGCGCACAGCCATGGGATTCGCGTCAGCCGCGATCGAGGAGCGACGTGGGAGGAGATCGGCACAACGTTGCACCGGAAGTTCACCGAAGCTGTTCGAGCCGACCGGCGTCAGGCGGGTGCGCTGGTTGCCGGAGGGGAAGAAGGAATCTTTCGCAGCGAGGATAGCGGCAGGAGCTGGCACATCGCCGGTGCGGCGGGCTTTCAGGTCACGCGCGTCGAGCAATCGCCTCACGATGGATGTGAATGGGCCGCCACAACGCAGGGGGGCGGCGTGTTCGCATCGCACGATTGCGCGAAAACCTTCGAGAACACCGGACGAATCGGAGTGGGCGCCACCCTCTACGACGTCGCCTTCGACCCGATGGACGTGAAACGGATCGCTGTGGCAGGTTGGGGGCCGGGCATCGCGATCTCAGAGGATGGCGGCAAAACATGGCAATCCCGCAACACCGGTCTGCCTGTGCCAGAAGTGGTCAGTGTGATTTTCGATCCTGTCGTGCGAGGGCGAGTCTATTCGAGCGTGCGCGACGACGGGCTTTACGTCTCGAACGATGCGGGCCGAAACTGGTCCAAGCAGGGACTGGATGGAAGTGTGATTAATCGAATGAAGTTCGTCCCCTCGGACGTGGGCAAATGAGATTCGCCGTCCTCACATTTGTGTTTGCGTGCGTCCGCTTGCACGCAGAGACGCCGTCATTCGAACAGCGCAAACTTGCCATGATCGACGCCTACGCGCATCATAACGGCTCGGGCGACTACGGCTACGCGGAGATCGCGGCCAAGCTCTGGCGTCATGAGGATGCCGCATGGTGTTCGCAGAAGCTGGAGCAGCTCCTCGCTGCCGGGCCGACCGGCGACATGTTCTGGATGTTCCCGGTCACCTCGATCGCCTATGTGGATCGCGGGCAGCTCACGGAATCCGCAAGGCAGGCCCTGCGCCGCTCGTGGAGAACGTACATGCCCTATCGCGGCGACACGGAGAACCACTTCCTGCTCTACTACACATGTCTCTATCTGATGTCGCAGATGTGGGCCAACCAGCCCGGCGATTCCTGGTACACGGGCAATTCGTCCGAACAGAATCTGGAGGAGGCACGGCAATGGATTGAAGCGTGGGTCCGGTTGACCACCACGCGCGGCCAGGGCGAGTACGATTCTCCCCATTACATGGGCGTCTACCTGCTTCCGATGTCCTACCTGGCGGCCTGGGCGAGCGACCCCGCGATGAAGAAGCGGGCTGCCATGATGCTCGACTGGCTGATCGCGGATTATGCCGCGGAGAACCTCGATGGGCTATTCGTGGGCGCGCACTCCAGAGTCTACGAATCACAATTGGTAGAGCCTTGGAACGGCGTGTCCAGCGATTTCGGATGGCTGTGGTTCGGCGCCGGACGCCCGCTGGCGATGCCCGATAATTACGCGCTCTACTATTTGCTGTCCAGTGCGTATGAGCCGCCGGAGGTACTGAAGCAAATCGGCATGGATCGCAGTCAGCCCTACACACACCGCGAACGCAAGCGGACCCGCAACCGCTGGCGCTTCCATGACGAGTTGCATGGACCCGTGTATAAGACCACCTACGTCCGCCGTGAATACGCCGTTGGCTCGGACCAGGGCGGAGTCTTGCAGCCGATCCAGCAGCATTCCTGGGATGTGACGTGGTCGGTGCCGGATGCGCGCGGCGTGCAGAATACGTTTTTCACGCTGCATCCCTACTCATCGGTTCAGGAACTGCAAACTTACTTCGTTTTCAACCCGGATGGCGCCACGGAGGGCGTCGTGAAGTCGAAGAAGACGTACGATTCGCCCGACAAATTTCTGGGCGGTTCGCCTTTCGAGCAGATCGTCCAGGACCACGATACGGTGATCGCACTTTACGATATTGCTCCGGAAACCCGCTTCCCGCACGTGAACGGATTCTTTTCCAGGGATCTCAGCGAGGTGGTGGAAGACAAGTCCGGATGGATCTTCATGCGCGGCGGTGCCTCAACATATATCGCATGCAGGCCGCTGCAATCTTACTCGTGGAAGCCGATCGCGGGCGGCGGCCGAAGGCTTTTCAGTCTCTATTTGAAGAACGGGTTCGTGGTCCAGGTGGCGGCTGCGTCCGAGTTTCCCGATCTCGCATCGTTCGGAAAGGCGATCGCCGCGCTGCCACTGGAGTTTCGACTCGATCCCGTGCCTAGCGTGCGCTTTCGTTCTTTGCGTGGCACGACTGTCGAATTCACGTATGGAATGACTCCACGATTGAACGGCGTGCCGGTCGATTACGATCATTGGCCGCTGTTCGGCGGGCCGTTCGTCGAATCGGAGGTGGATTCGCAGCGGTTGATTCTGAAACATGGATCCTTCCAACGGACTCTCGATTTCAAGAACCTGACCGTCGCCGATGCTGGGAATTAAGCGAGCCCGCTCTCGGATCGCTAATGCGATCCTCTGAATGAGTTCGCGGCCGTCAGGCCGCTTTGCTCGCCGTTCCGTGCGGGTCGATAACAAACTTTTTGGCCGCGCCTTTGTCGAAGTCCTTGTATCCTTGCGGGGCGTCCTCCAACGAAATAATGGTCGCATTGCACGCTTTGGCGGGATGAACCTTGTCGTGCAGAATCGCCATCATGAGCTGGCGGTTGTAACGCAGCACCGGACACTGGCCGGTGTGAAACGAGCAGGATTTCGCCCATCCCAGACCGATGCGGATGCTGAGCGCGCCGACCTTCGCGGCTGCGTCGATGCCGCCCGGATCGCCGGTTACATACAAACCTGGAATGCCGATAGCACCGCCGGCGCGACAGATCTCCTGGAGCGCGTTCAGCACGGTAGCCGGTTGCTCCGCCGCGGCGTCTTTGCCGTGGCCGTGGGCTTCAAAGCCGACACAGTCGACCGCCGAGTCCACCACGGGCTCGCCGAGAATCTGCTCGATCTGCTGAGCCAACGTGGCATCCTTACGAAGATCAATGACTTCGCAGCCGAAGCTCTTTGCCTGCGCGAGACGCTCCGGAATCATGTCGCCCACAATCACGACTGCGGCGCCCAACAACTGGCACCCGGCCGCACAAGCAAGACCCACAGGGCCTGCCCCGGCGACATAGACGGTCGAGCCTGGGCCCACGCCCGCCGTGACCGCGCCGTGATAACCAGTCGGGAAGATGTCGGAAAGCAGAGTCAGGTCCAGGATCTTGGCCATTGCCTTTTCCTTGTTGGGGAACCTCAGCAAGTTGAAATCCGCGTACGGCACCATGACGTATTCCGCCTGGCCGCCGACCCATCCGCCCATGTCCACATAGCCGTATGCCGCCCCTGGGCGAGCCGGATTGACGGTCAGGCAAATGCCGGTCTTGCCTTCGCGGCAATTGCGGCAACGCCCACAGGCGATGTTGAACGGTACGCTCACCAGATCGCCGATATCCAGCATTTCGACATCAGCGCCCTTTTCGATAATTTCTCCCGTGATCTCATGTCCCAAGACTAGCCCTGCCGGAGCGGTAGTCCGGCCGCGCACCATGTGTTGATCGGAACCACAGATGTTGGTCGTCACGATCTTCAAGATGACGCCATGCGGAGCATCCTTTCCACCGAACGGATCAATCTCGCTCTTTGGCATCCTCAATTTCGGGTAGTCAATGGATTTCACTTCGACGGTACCTGGTTTGACGTAAGCAACTCCGCGATTACTTGGCATAGAGTTCTCTCCTTTTCCCTTCGTCGCTCCAAAATGCCGCGTCGCGCGCAGCACTCCAAGTATGCAACGAATGAGGCACGGCCGCGGACCCGTATTCGGGAGAGAGCTCGTCGAGCGTGATTCCGCGGGGCGAAGTGGATGTTGCCGCTCAATGATCCTTGCAGCGGACAGTAGCTGATAGCATATCCTCGAGAAGTACCGGGGGAAACCACCGGGCACCTATGTCGTCTGAACCCTCGATCCTCACCACTACCGTCGGCTCCTACCCGGTCCCGGAATGGCTGGCGGCGCTGCCCAGCGAGCAGGCGCGTCTGGATGCCACGCGCGTGGTCTTCGACATCCAGCGTCAGGCCGGCATCGACCTGCCCACCGATGGCGAGCTGTACCGGTTCGACGTGAACCATCCCGACACCAACGGGATGATCGAGTACTTCATTCGCCCGATGGCCGGCATACGGGCTCAGGTGGGCCGCAGCGATCACGAAGCCTTCGCGCGCATGAACACCATGCGGTTCCGCCGCAAGGCCGCGGGAGTGGTGGAGTCGCCGCTTGGCGAGGGATCGCTCAACCTGATGGCCGATTGCGAGCTCGCCGCCAGTGTGGCGGGCGGGTCCTTCAAGTTCACCGTCACCAGCCCATATATGCTGGCGCGCACACTGCTCGACCGTCATTACGGCGGCTTCGAAGAGTTGTTGACGGCCGTCGCCGGCGTGCTGGCACAGCAGGTGGCCGGGCTTCCGTGTGCGTGCTTGCAGGTGGATGAAGCCAATATTCCTGGCAATCCGTCGGACGGACCCATCGCAGCAGCGGCGATCAATCGCGTGCTCGATAGCTTCACCGGAACGCGCGCCGTGCACCTCTGCTTCGGGAATTACGGCGGCCAGACCATCCAAAAAGGCGAGTGGCGGGCGCTCACCGATTTCCTGAACCAGTTGCATGTGGACCATCTGGTGCTGGAGATGGCGCACCGTTCCGCGGCCGATCTGGATGCGCTGAAGGACGTGGACCCGCGCATTCGCCTGGGCATCGGCGTGGTGGACGTAAAGGTCAACCGCGTGGAAACGCCCGAAGAGATCGCTGGTACTCTCGAACGTGTCGAAGGCGTATTGGGGCGCGGCCGCGTGAGTTGGATTCATCCCGACTGCGGTTTCTGGATGCTGAAACGCTCCGTGGCCGACCGTAAGATCGCAGCCCTGTCCACGGGCCGCAACCTGTATCTGGAGCGCGGATGATCGCCTATCGGGACCGCACCACCGGCGCGCAAGTCTGGCAGGTGACCGAAGGGCCGGCCATCAACCATCCAACCTACTTTCTGCAGAGCTCGTTTTTTCCAGGCGACTGCGAGATTTTCTTCACGTCTTACCGGACGGGCTCAGCCCAGTTGTTCGAAGCCTCACTCGATTCGGGCGCGATGCGGCAGATTACCAGCGGAGAAGCGATCCATCCCTTTTCGGCGGCGCTGCATCCCGATGGCGAAACTCTGGTCTTCACGCGCGGCAGCGGCTTGTGGGCCATTCACCGCCACACGCTAGCTGAGCGCTCCATTGCCGATCATCCCGGCGCGCAGTTGGGCGAATGCTCCATCAGCCGCGATGGCGAGTGGCTAACCGCCGCATTCAAATCCAGCGCGCACTGCGGGCTGGTAGCCGGACGCCTCGACGGATCCGGATGGCATACTATCCCGTTTCCGCGCACCGTAATTCATCCGCAGTTCCATCCGCTGGAACCGGAATGGATTGAGTTCGCGGGTGATCCGGCCCCACGGATGCACCGCGTCCGACGGGACGGCAACGGCGTGGAATGCCTGTACCAACACGGCAACGATGAGTTCCTAGTTCACGAAACCTTTCTCGGCGAAACCGGCGACCTTGTGTTTACGGTCTGGCCGCGCGCCTTATGCCGCATGGACTGGACCACGCGCGAAATCCGCACCATCGTTGAGTACAACGCTTGGCACATCGCGCCCGACCGCCGCGGCCAACGTGTGCTCTGCGACACCAACCACCCGGATGAAGGCCTGCAGATCATCGACGCCTCTACCGGCGCGCGGCGCCAACTTTGTCTGAGCGAATCCAGCAACCAGGGCACGCATTGGCGCCACTCGCGCTACGCGCTGGCCGAAGATTTCGCGCGGGCGCGGAACGCGCTGAGCTGGATGGAGAACGCCGCCGACACCGTGTACGGCCCGCAGTGGAGCCATCCGCACCCGTCGTGGTCCACCGACGAAACCAAGGTGGCCTTCGCCAGTGACCGTACCGGAGCGGCCCAGGTGTACGTCGTCGAAGTTTCCGCCTGACCCGGCGGCGCCCCCAGAAGCCTGGGCGGCTTTGTCGGTAGCGTTCGTTTCTGGGATCCTTTTCGTCCCCGTGCCACCGCCAATCTTCCCGCCCGATCGAACCGCAGGCCGGGCAAGAATTCGTCGGGAATAGTGATCCCGCAATTGTGAGACCCGGTGCCGGTCGGATCGCCCGACTGGATCATGAGGCCGGGCAGCACGCGATGAAACGTCAGGTTATCGTATAGGGTGAATCCAATCCCGACAAAAGCGACACCTTCAGCGGAAATTGCGGGTTGTTAGACCAACGTTCTGATTCGATCACAGTCGTCGCCGATCGGATCATTACGGCTCATCTCGAAGTCGCCAAGCCCACGGATCGACGGTTCCCCGCGTGTTCCCCCAGCGTTTACCGATTTAGCATAGCTGCCGGTCCGTTCTCAGTTTGGTCCGAAACCGAAGGCTTAGTTCAACGGTGGAGATCAGGCACTTCTCCGGTTTGGGCGTTACGTTGTCGGCTTCGACAACGACGTCCAGATAGAGAACGATCCCCGCGCCGAAATCAGGAAGTTCTGGGACGAGGTCCCCGCGGCGGGTGGCAGACGCGGCTAAGGAATGCGAAGGCCCGATTTCAGGCTCACGCCAGCAAACTTGGGTTGTGGAGCCCTTCCGACCTCCGCGCATGCTGCTCTGGCTAAGAATCTCCCGCGCCGGGCCGATAGGCATAGAGTAGGTTAAAAATGCGTGGCGGCGAGGTGGCTTAAGGTGTTCTTCAGCGAAGGGTTATGTGCCGGCAGTTTTGGGTGCGTATGAAACGCATTCATTTTCGCTGGCCAAGATTCCTGTGGATCACCGTTGTGGCGGGCGCCGCGATCCTGGTTGTGGCTGCCGGCGCCGTCTATTTCCGCCAGCCGCGGTTCGATACAGCGCGAGTGTGGACTATCGGAACGGACAACACCAAACCCTATCACTACTTGGAGACGGGACCGGATAACGAGGCCGTTCCGCGCGGAATGTCCGCTGAGGTGGTTCAGGAGGCTGCGCGCCGGTCCGGAATTCACCTAGCGTGGCGATGGATACGCGGGCCGGGGCCGAAGGCCTCACTCGGGGAAGGCAAGGTGGACCTCTGGCCGCTCGTGACGATCAGGCGGCCGACTCTTGCCAAAGTCCATGTCACCGCCCCTTACTTGCGCAACTCCTTTATATGTCTCAGCACCGAGCGCCGCTTTAGTGGAAGATCGTCAAAACCCCTCGTCCGGAGGGTCACCGTTATGGGCATCCTGGCAGGGCTCTACTCGGATTCCATGTTTCCGGGTGCGGAGATCATCGTCAAACCCACGCGGGAAAAGGCGTTCTCAGCCGTTTGCGTGGGCGAAGCTGATGTCGTCCTTGTCGAGACCCGCCCGGCTCAGGGAATTGTACTCGAACGTCCTCCGGGTTGTGAGTCCAAGACATTCTACCCGATGGGCGTTGAAGCGCCCACCACCGAGTTGGGAATCGGGTCGACGATCGAAGCCGCGGCCGTCGCCGATCGCCTGCGGGAAGAAATCGATGCCATGGTCGAAGACGGTACCATGGGCCGGCTCATGAAGAGTTGGAGCTTCTACTATAGTGGCGAGTCCGAACTGATTTACCAGGGCCAGAGATTGAAGGCTTCCAATCGCTTATCGAATGGATTGAGTGGATTTCTGGTCGGGCTCTCGATCCTGCTGCTTTTGTCCTTCATCCGCATGCGGCGAGCCAGGCAAGAAGCGTTGGCCGCCAGCACCCGCCGGGGTCCCCCGAAGGGAGGCTTTACGTGAAC
>PNAJ01000139.1:0-28804 GCA_003170295.1 Bryobacterales bacterium
CGAGACGGGGCTGTATTTGAAACGCGCGCTCGGTGAGCTTCGATTTCCGATTATCTTGACCGGTGCGATGACGCCGCTTGGATTTGAATCGAGCGACGGGTTACAGAATCTGACCGAGAGTTTTCTCGCGGCGCGGGTGCTCCCACCGGGAATTTACGTGGTGATGCACAATCACGTATTCCCGGTAGACCGGGTCCGCAAGGATCGGGAGCGGGCGGGGTTCGTGCGGATCGATTAGGCTCTTAGCGCCGCCGCGGTTGCCGACGCGCTTTCGAGCATGAAGCCGGTTTCCGCGCCACAGCTCAAAAACTTCATGCCGCGTTCTTTCCAGAACTTCGCGAGGCCGATCGCGCGCAGATGGATTCCCGGCGCGACGCCGTGTTTCAGGCAGCTCTCTTTCACGAGTTCGATCGTCTCGATCATCTTCGGATGATCGAATTCGCCCGGGACGCCGAGCGAAATGGAGAGATCGGCGGGTCCGATCATGATGGCGTCGATTCCTGGCACCGAGAGGAGTTCATCGCGCCGCTCTACGGCGAGCTTGGTTTCGATTTGCAATACGACCAGCGTATTCGCGTTCTGATGTTCGATGATCTGCGGAATGGTGACCTTCTCGTAGCCAACGTGGGTCGGCGTGAGGCCGAATCCGCGGATGCCTTTCGGAGGAAACCTCGTCCAGGAGACCGCGCGGCGAAGAATCTCGGGATCCTCGACGCGCGGGAAGATGATCCCCTGCGCGCCGTTGTCGAGAGCGCGCGCGACCAGCGAGTATTGCAGATCCGCGACGCGCACGATCGGCATGAGCCCGGCGGTCACCGCAGCACGGCAGATGTCGGCCAAGGTTTCCAGATCGAAGGGGCCGTGCTCGGAGTCGATATACGACCAATGAAAGCCGGCGGCGGCGAGAATTCTTGCAACTTCAGGGGAGCGCAACTGGCCGAAACTGCATCCGGCCTGCAATTTGCCCTCTTGGAGGGCATGCTTTACGGGGTTTATGTGCATCATTTCAGCTTAGCTGCTCCGCGTCCTGTGGTCGCGGCCCAGTAGCGCGGGCAACACGCGGCCTCTCTAGGCGAGAGACTGCCGAAGGTATGCCGCCACGTCGCTCACGAAACGATGAACCGAGACCTCCGCGATGCGGTGGCCGACGATCGCGTTCACGGCCTTTCCCACGGCCCCGAGCGGCGGCGAGTAGACGCCCGAAAAATCCAACTGCGTTTCCGTGGCGGTCAACGGATAGATGGAAATCTCCGCCTTCATCAGGGGAAATAAGCGCGGCATCGTAGCGGCCTCCCATTCAATAAATAGCCGGGTGGCGGGGGCCGACATGGATTGGGATACCTTCTCTTCGGTATTGGTGACCGTAATGCTGATATCAGCTTCGACTCCAATCCCGCCGAGGTCGACATGCAGCTCCGAGGCGACAGAGTGGGCGCGGGAAGCGGCGGCCTTCGTCGCGGATTGGAACAATCCGAGCGCGTCCTCGATCAATGCATCGCGGACCTGCGCATAGGGACGGTTGACGTAGTCGTAGCAGCGAATCTCACGGCCTTTACTCATCGAGGTACCCCCTCGAATGATCGCATAGGCGATTCAATTCGCCAACCAGAACCTCCTACGCCTGGGCTCGTACAGCGCGAGATGGAGTTGCTGACCGGTCTGGCGCGTAAACTCCAACCCGGCGGGGGTGGCGCTGATTTCCGACAGCCGCCGCTTCGGGAAGTTCCGCCTTCGATGCGGCAAGACTTTGCCCCAGCGACTGCAGCCACCGCGCCACTGTCTTCTGGGCTGCGCTCTTTGCGACTCCGTGTCGCTGGTGCATTTGTTCGACTAAGTAATTTCGCCACGCATCGAGGTGATCAGGATTCATACGACGAACTCCTTTTCGTAATCCGCGAACGCGACTGCAACTCTGGTTCACCGAGAACTCCTGGGAAGCGATGCAGTCACGGAGGCCCCGGTAAACACACGGTCCCCTCAATCCAAATTAGCAATTTAAAGGCCAACTTCACTCGTCTTGGTAACTGTACGGACGGGTGCTAATGAATCCAGTTTTTGGAAGCCACTTTTTTGAGTTAGTGACCATTAGCGGTCAGATGACCACTTATCGTCACAAATCGCGCCATTTAGGAGGCGAACGACTCTTTGATAACCTCTCCTGTCACGATGGTGGGGCGCTCCGAGCGTCCATTGTGCAGGAAGGTGACATCCACATGGTTCAGGCCCAAAGCGTGAAGAACCGTGGCGTGGATATCGGTTACGTGCGCCCGCTTGTCGATGCCTCGGAGGCCGATCTCATCGGTGGTGCCGATCACTTGGCCCCCCCTAATTCCTCCGCCGGCGGCCCACATGGTGAAGCCCCAGGGATTATGATCGCGCCCGTCGCCTTTTTCGTTGAATGGAGTGCGGCCGAATTCCCCGCCCCAGACGACCAACGTGTCGTTGAGCATACCGCGCCCCTTTAAATCGGCCAGCAATCCCGCGATCGGCTTGTCCGACGAGCGGCACATCTTCGAATGATTGCCCTCAATATCGTTATGCGCGTCCCAGGCGCTGCCGCTTCCGTTATAAAGCTCGATGAAACGAACGCCGCGCTCCACCAATCTGCGCGCCAGCAGGCAATTTGTGCCGAACTTGGCAGTAATTTCGTCATCCATCCCGTATAACTTTTTGGTCGCGTCGGATTCCTTGGTCAGATCGACAGCTTCAGGGCCCGCGGCCTGCATACGATACGCAAGCTCGTAGGCGTTGATCCGGGCTTCTAGTTCCGTATCATCGGACTTGTTTTCGCCGAAGTGCCGATTGAGGGTTTTCAGCAAATCGAGGCGGCCGCGCTGCTGCTGCTTCCCGATGGTCTCTGGAGGAGCCAGATCGAGAATCGGATCGCCTTGATTTCGAAGCTGCGTGCCTTCATACGTCGCCGGGAGGAACCCTGAGCTCCAATTCTTCGGTCCGCCCAAAACCTCCCCCGCGTCGGTTAGGACGACGAAGCTCGGAAGGTTCTGATTCGCCGATCCGAGACCGTACGTAATCCATGCGCCAAGCGCAGGTCTTCCCGCCAGAATCGAGCAGGTGTTCATCTGGCACACCGACCCGACGTGATTCAGACCGTCCGCCCAACAAGCGCGGAAGACCGTCATGTCGTCGACGTGCGATGCAATTTCCGGATACCAGTCCGACACCCAGATTCCGCTCTGCCCGTGCTGCTTAAAGATCCTCTTGGACGGCATCAACGTGTTCGAGCCGGTGCCCATCGCGGTGATGGGATGTCCGAACGACTCAGGCATCGGTTTTCCGGCTAGCTTTTCGAGCGCGGGCTTGGGATCGAACAGGTCCAGGTGGCTGGGTCCTCCCTCCATGAAGAGCCAGATCACGGATTTTGCGGTCGGCTTGAAATGGGGCGGCTTCGGCTGCAGCGGATCGGGAACGGTAGCGGCGTTCGCGTTGGGCAGAAGGCCATCGCCAGCGAGCATGGACGCAAGCGCAAGGGAGCCCAGCCCACTTCCCGCGTTGCACAGGAAATCGCGTCGAGAATGGGCAAAGCGTTTGTGAGGCATGCTAATTCCTGTAGACGAACTCATTCGAGTTCAGCAGCATCTGGCAAAAATCAACCAGAGCCGCACCCTGAGCCGGATCGAATCCTGGCGGCATCGCGGCAGGCAGCGCGAGCTTCTCTCCCGCATCCACTCGCGCCGCGATCACTTGTTTTTGTTTTTGAAAGAAGGTTTGAATGGAATCCTTCTCGAATCCATCGGGGTGACGGCCGAAAGCGAGTCTGTATGCCCGATCTATTTGCGCACTCGTATCGACGCCGGCCTGCGCGAGAACACGGTCCGCAAACGCTTGCGCCCATTCCACGCTCAGCTTGCCGTTCAGCAGGGCCATCGCTTGCGGAGCCGTGATGGTTTTGTTGCGCCGTCCGCACGACTCGTGAGTATCCGGCATATCGAACGCCTCGAGCATCGGATACCGCGTGTTCCTGCGCACGAAAATGTAGACGCTGCGCCGGTTGCGATCCTCGGGTTCAGAAAGCTTCCATCCGCCGCGCGGACGGCCCGTTCCTGTGGGCAGTTCCGGGAAAACGCTGGGGCCGCCCATTTTCTCGTTCAACAATCCTGAGACGGCAAGCGCCGCGTCGCGGATCACCTCGCCTTCCAGGCGCTCGCGCGGGAAACGCCATAGAAGCTTGTCCCGCGGATCCTCTTTCGCCGCGGCTTCATCGAAAGCGGACGACTGCTGGTACGTCCTCGACATCACGATCAGCTTATGAATCGCCTTGACGTCCCATCCGCTGCGCACGAATTCCGATGCCAGCCAATCGAGCAGCTCCGGATGTGAGGGACGTCCACCCATCGCGCCGAAATCGCTCGGGTCGGCTGCAATTCCCTGACCGAAGTGGTGATACCAGATCCGATTCACCATGACGCGCGCGGTCAGCGGATTCTCGGGACTCGCGAGCCAGTTCGCAAGCGCCGTGCGGCGTCCCGTGGAGTTTAGACCCGCGGGAGGAACGATCTTCGGCGGATTTGGATTGACGATCGACAGGAAACCGGGCTGCACCTCTTCGAGCGGTGCATCGTAGGCCCCCACATTGAGCAAATGCGTGGCCGGCGCACGATCGCCCAGATCCTTCATGCCTATCCCCACGGGCGCTTCGCCCGGATCAAGATCGCCGAACCGCTTGAGATCTTTGAGTAATGCCTGATACTGATTCCGAGCCTCGCCCTTGAGCGACTTCGATGCGGTGTCATCGTCGAACACCAGATAAGGCTGGGCCTTGTAGTACATCTGCCACTCGAAAGGATTCCGATCGCCAGCCGGTTTCGCAAGGATCGCCTGGATTTCCGGCGGATACTTGTCCACGTACTCCTTGATCAACGCTTGCTTACGGGGTTCGAGGAGAAGCGCGATCTGGTCGCGAATCGGCTTGGTTTGTTCTTCCCACTCCGCTCGCTTCACCCGATACTGGCTCATCTCTTCGGCCGAGATCATCGGAATCGCGTCATCCGCCGCGGTATTGGCGAAGAAGGCTTGCAACCGGTAGTAATCGGTATGAAGAATCGGGTCGAACTTGTGGGTGTGGCACCGGGCGCAGCCGTAGGTCATACCGAGAAATGTGGAGCCGACGGTATCCGTTATGTCGTTCAGGATTTCCTGGCGGCGCTGGACCAGGTTGCGCGCGTTGCTCTCATCCGGGTAATGGCGGTTGAAACCGGTGGCGACCCGGGCCCAGGGATCGTTAGGCCACAACTCGTCGCCCGCGATCTGCTCCTTGATAAAACGGTCATAAGATTTATTCTCGTTGAACGATCGAATCACGTAGTCCCGATAGCGCCAGGCGTTCGGGCGGGTTTCATCGGCCTTGAATCCTTCGCTCTCCGCATAGCGAGCCAAGTCCAGCCAATGGCGCGCCCAACGTTCTCCATAGTGCGGCGAGGCGAGCAGCCGATCCACAACCTTTTCGTATGCATTGGGCGATTGATCCGCGAGGAAGGCGTCCACTTCCTCCGGCGCCGGAGGCAGACCGATGAGATCGAACGTGATTCGCCGCAGCAGTGTGATGCGGTCCGTCAACGGCGCGAGCTTCAGGCCTTTACTTTCTAGTCTTTGCGCAATGAACGAGTCAATAAAGTTCGCGATCCAGTTCTGGTGTTGAACTATAGGAGACTGGGGACGGGTGACCGGTTGGAAGGCCCAGTATTTCCGCTGGGCGGGAGTAAAAGGATCCTTCGCCGCTCCCAGGCAGAGGACCGAAACCACAATTACGCAGACGGTGCGCATCAGGCGTGCTCCCTCACGTTGTATTATGATGACCCACTTTGCAGCCGTTCGCAAGCGTATTGAGGCGGGCATCCCGGGCAATCGGATATTCGCCAAATACGCCGCAGTGCTCGCAGTCTGGACGGATCACCCAAAGACGCAGCTTTAGGGCCCGACGGGAGGGATTTGTGACCATCCCTGGGCATGTGACCGTATATGGTTATTGGCCAGCCGCCTCATCGCGCGCTTCCACTCAACATCCATATCTCCTCAGCGTGTGAATCGGCTCAACTGAGGGCGGAGTTGGCGCGACTCGTGCATTGAGAAAGAAGTCGCCCAAAGCCCCTGCGGGGTTGGTAACTCGACGGAGGTTGGGATATGTCTAGGCAGTTTACCGAGGATGCCCCCGGCGCGGTGGATGTCGTTACCGATGTGGTCACAGAAGTCCGCCGCGAAGCGGCCCTGCTGAAGACCGGGGCACTGCAAAACGCGATTTTTAACAGCGCCAATTTCTCGAGCATCGCCACCGACGAGAAAGGCGTAATTCAGCTGTTCAATGTCGGCGCGGAACGAATGCTGGGCTATACGGCCGTCGAAGTGGTGGACAAGATCACACCCGCCGACATTTCCGACCCGCAGGAAGTGATCGCGCGCGCCAAAGCGTTGAGCGTCGAGCTGGCAACCTCAATTACGCCGGGCTTCGAGGCGCTGGTCTTCAAAGCCTCGCGCGGCATCGAAGATATTTACGAGCTAACTTACATCCGTAAAGACGGGAGCCGCTTTCCGGCGGTAGTTTCGGTCACCGCGCTGCGGGCCGATCACGATGGAATCATCGGCTACTTGTTGATCGGCACCGACAATACCGCGCGGAAGCAAGCGGAAGAAGCTCTGCTCAAGGCAGGGGCGCTGCAAAACGCGATTTTCAGCAGCGAGAATTTTTCAAGCATCGCCACGGACGAGAAAGGCGTCATTCAATTGTTCAATGTCGGCGCCGAGCGCATGTTGGGCTACACGGCCGTCGAAGTGGTGGACAAGATCACACCCGCCGATATTTCCGATCCGCAGGAAGTGATCGCGCGGGCCAAAGCATTGAGCCTCGAGCTGGCAACCCAGATCACGCCAGGCTTCGATGCGCTGGCCTTCAAGGCCTCGCGCGGCATAGAAGATATTTACGAACTCACTTACATCCGTAAAGACGGGAGTCGCTTTCCGGCTGTCGTGTCCGTGACGGCGCTGCGCGACGCGCACGGCGGAATCATCGGATATCTGTTGATTGGCACCGATAATACCGCACGCAAGCAGGTGGAGGCGGAGCAGCAGCGACTCGATCAGCGCCTGCGCGACCAGCAGTTCTACACGCGCTCTCTTATCGAATCCAACATCGACGCGTTGATGGCCACCGATCCGGCCGGCATCATCACCGACGTCAACAAGCAAATGGAGGCGCTCACCGGCTGCACGCGCGATGAGCTGATCGGCGCGCCTTTCAAGAATTACTTCACCGATCCGGACGGTGCCGAAGCGGGCATCAAGCAGGTGTTGAGCGGAAGCAAAGTCACCGACTATGAGCTCACGGCGCGTGCGCGGGATGGCAAGGAAACAGTGGTCTCCTACAACGCGACCACCTTTCACGATCGCGACCGGAAGCTGCAAGGCGTATTGGCCGCGGCGCGCGACGTGACGGAACGCAAACGTTTTGAGCGCACGCTGCAGGAAAACAACGTCGAATTAGAGAGAGCCAAAGCCGCGGCGGAAAAGGCCAATCTCGCCAAATCGAATTTCCTGTCCAGCATGAGCCATGAGCTTCGCTCGCCGCTCAATGCGATCCTTGGTTTCGCACAATTGATCAATACCGATTCTCCGCCGCCGACGGCCTCCCAGACGGCCAGCATCGACCAGATTCTCCACGCGGGCTGGTATCTGCTGGAGCTGATCAACGAAATTCTGGATCTTGCACAGATCGAGTCCGGCAAGCTGGCGCTGTCAAGCGAACCGACGTCGCTGGCCGAAGTCCTGCTCGAATGCCAGGCCATGATCGAGCCTCAGGGACAAAAGCGGGGGATCAAAATGATTTTCCCGCAGTCCGGCATCCCTTACTTTGTCGATGCCGACCGCACGCGGTTGAAGCAGGTTCTTATTAATCTTCTTTCCAACGCGATCAAATACAACCGGGCGAATGGAACCGTGGTCGTGGACTGCGTCATGAGCACTCCGGAACGCGTTCGAATTAGCGTCAGGGATACGGGTGCGGGGTTGCCTCCGGACATGCTGGTACAGCTCTTTCAGCCATTCAATCGTCTCGGTCAGGAGCGGAGCGCGGAGGAGGGTACGGGGATCGGCCTCGTGATGAGCAAGCGGTTGGTGGAACTGATGGGAGGTCTGATTGGCGTCGAAAGCACCGTCGGTGTGGGCAGCGTGTTCTGGTTCGAACTGAACGCCACCGCGGAGCGCCAACTCATAGACCCGGCGCAGCCCGCGGCGATCGCACAGGCGCAGGTTCCGAGCGGCGCGCCGCTGCGCACCCTGCTCTATGTAGAAGACAACCCTGCGAATCTGAAGCTGATCGAGCAGTTGATTGCGCGCCGTCCCGATATCCGTCTGCTGTGTGCGAGAGACGGTAGCCTAGGCATCCAGCTTGCCCGCGCCAACCTGCCGAACGTGATCCTTATGGATATCAACCTACCCGGCATCGGCGGAATCGAAGCCCTCAAAATTCTTCGCGAAGACCCGGCAACCGCGCACATCCCCGTTGTTGCCCTGAGCGCAAATGCCATGCCCCGCGACATCGAGAAGGGCCTGCAGGCTGGATTCTTCCGGTATCTGACCAAGCCGATCAAAGTGAATGAGTTCATGGATACGCTGGAAGTAGCACTGGAATTCGCTGCACAAGAAGCCGTCCAGAGTAAATAAGTCATGGTCCGTGCAGCGGATATTCTGAACGCGAAAATCCTGGTCGTTGACGATAAGGAAGCCAATGTCCGGCTGGTCGAGGGCATGCTGCGCGTCGCCGGCTATACTTCCGTCAGCTCCACCACCGATCCGCACGAGGTCTGCGAACTTCACCGCGAAAACCGCTATGGCCTGATCCTGCTCGATCTCCAGATGTCCGGCATGGACGGATTCCAGGTGATGGAGGGTCTGAAAAAAATCGAAGCGGACGGCTACTTGCCGGTCATCGTGATCACTGCGCAACCGGACCACAAGCTGCGCGCGCTAGAGGCTGGAGCCAAGGATTTCGTCAGCAAGCCGTTCGATCTGGCCGAGCTACGGGCGCGCGTCCACAACATTCTGGAAGTGCGCCTCCTGCATCTCCAAATGAAGGAAACGGTGCGGGAATTGGAAGCAAGCCGCGAGGTGGTTCGGCTGAAAACTTTGGAAGAGCGAAAGAAGATGGAGCAGGAATTGGCCTTGGCGCAGGAAACTCAGGAGAGCTTGCTGCCCCGTTGCCTGCCGCAGTTTGAGAATTTTCACATCCATGCTTTCAACAATCCTACGCGTTACGTAGGAGGGGATTTCTACGATTTTCTGCAATTGAGTTCGGGAGAATGGATGGGAGTTCTGGCGGATGTCTCCGGCAAGGGAATGTCCGCGGCGCTGTTGAGTTCGATGGTGCTGGGCGCCCTCAGTATGGAATTCCGGTCAAGGACTCCGCCGCAGGAAGTCTTGAACCGCGTCAATCAGCTCCTTTGCGAAAAATCTCTTCCTTATCAATTCGTCACACTGTTTCTCTTCTTGCTGGCCCCGAATGGCGTCGGGCAATTCATCAGCGCGGGACATAACACGGCCTATCTGTTCCGCTCCGCCACGTCAAAGATCGAAGAGCTGGTCCCCGACGCGTATTTCCTGGGCATGTTCGATTTCGCCTCCTATCAATCCCGTACGCTCCATCTCAACAAAGGAGACATTCTGGTGGTGTATTCAGACGGACTTACGGACGCCGAAAACCCGCAGCAAGAAATGTTCGGAGAGAAAAGACTGCTGGAAATTATTCAACAAGAGGCCCCCTCGGGAAGTCACGCGGTGGAGCGGACTATTTTGAACGTCATTCAGGATTTCACGCAAGGCATGCCGCAAACTGACGACATCACCTTCGTGGTCGTTGAAAAATCTCACTAGAGAAAAATAGCGTTTTAGGGAGTCTTGCGTCGCAACATCCTGTCCTGGATTAATCCCAACAGATACAGTGGAGCTTCATTTAATCCGGGAGAGGTCTTCTCCAGACGGACAGCCTCGTTCAACTCGGCTTGCGCCTCCTGCTGCCGGCTTTGGGCGCCATAAGCCCGAGCGAGATCGTTGTGCGCCTGGACCGAGCCCGCACGCAGACGGATCGCCTCGCGCAGCCGGTCCACCGCGAGCGCGTAATCTCCTCTTTCAAAAGCAATCCGCCCAGCGAGAGCCTTAATCCAGGCGTCTTCGGTCGAGAGTTTGAGAGCTTCGCCAATGGCCACCTCCGCTGCGTCCTTCCCCGCTTTCCCAGAGGAGCCCGAGCGAAGCAAGCAATCCGCCAGGTAGAAATAGACCTCGCGACCGCGCGCACCCAACGCCAGCGCCGTTTCGAGCGTTTTTTCCCCATCTTCAAAATGACGATGCATATCGAGAATTATTCCGAGGGCCGCCCATGGGGGCGACCATTCCGGCCAGCGGTTCTGAATCTGTTTCAACGACTGTTCGGCATCGCTGGTCTTTCCGGCAAGCTCCTCCGCAGCAGCTTTCATCAGCAGGATCTCGCGGTTCTGAGGCCAGATGCGCGCGGATTCCTCCAGAAGCCGCGCCGCGTCGGGAGCGCTTCCCTTCCCTAACAGAAAGGCAGCCGCGCGCCGGTACAGATCGGGTTGATCGGGAGACATTTCAAGCGCCTTCGCCAACGCCGCCCGAGCTTCGGTGGCCTTCCCAAGGGCGTCCAGCATTTCCGCTCTTGCGAGATGATAATCGCCGTTGCGACCCGATACCGGTACCAGATCTAATTGCTCCAGTCCCTTGGCTGGATCTCCCATCCGAAACGTCGCCATCGCCAGATCTCGCTCGATCTCCGCGATTATATCTCCCCCCGGAGCCGCCGTCTCGGCTATTTTCAACAACTCGCTAGAGAGTCCGTACCGTTGAGCGTCAAGCAGCGCGCGCCCGGCGCCAGCGAGCGTGGCCGCGCCAGGTTTCAAGCCGGCGATCGCATGGACCGCCGCCGCAACCTGATTCGCATCGCCCTCCTGAAGCAGCAATTTCAGATATTCGAGCTGCAAGGCGGCATCCTCGGGATGATTGCCAGCCGCCTTTTCCAGCCGGGCGCGGTAATCGGCATGCCGTTGCTCGTCGGTGAGACTTAAGTAATCCACGAAGCCGGCCCGTACGCCGGCTTTTTTCTCGGGACCCAATTGGCGGAATCGATCCATGATCGCTTTGGACTCGCCGGTGTTCCCCGAATCGGCGAGCGCCCGAGCTAAATGAAGCAGCGTTTTGGAATCGCGCGGCGCCAGTTCCACGGCTCTTTTGAGGACCCGGAGCGCATCCGCATTCCGGTCCAAGGCCTGGTAAGTCTGTCCGAGCCGGTCCAGGTTGACCGCGTCATCGGGCCGCAGGGATGCGGCGACTTCCAGATCCTTCACGGCCGTTTCCGGTTTTCCCATCTGGTAGTAGAGACTGCCCCGAGCGATTCGGGCCGGCAAATAATTCGGGTCCAGCGCCAGCGCCTTGTCGAAATTTGTCAGCGCCTTCGCCATATCGAGGGTCGATTCGGCCTGACCAAGTTCGTAATGGCCGACAGGGTCGTCAGGGTGTCTCGAAGCAAACCATTCCAGCTCCGCGATCCCCTTTTCGAACTGCCCCATTTTGGCGGCCGTATAGCCCCGCTCGCGCCGCCCGATCTCGTCGTCCGGCTCCAATTTCAGGTACCGGTCCCACGCCGCCATCGCGTCGTCCAGCGCGCCCAGTTCACCGGTGGTGAGCGCCAGCATTTTCTGAACGTCTCCCCGCCGCGGGTCGAGCTTGGCCGCCTGCGCCAACAAATGAACAGCCTCCTCCACCTGATGGGAAGCCTGGTCGGCGATCGCCAAGCCGAAGAGCACGTCGACGTTCTGCGGCTGCTGGTGGAGCGCGGCATCGAACGCCTGCCGTGCGCGCTCATAATGTCCGGCCCGCGCGGCGGCTGCGCCGAGGTTGTACTGTATGTTGAAATTCGCCGGATCGCCCTTTAGCGCCGTCTCGAAGAACGTCTCCGCTTTGTCGTACCAGCCCACGTTCGAGAGCGTTATCCCAACCGCCAAGCTCAAGTTCAAGTCCGTCCGCGACATCTCCGTCAAGCGGTTGGCCAGCGCTTCGGCCCGCGCACGATCGCCGCTGAGGTACAGAGCTTCCAATTTGGGAAGCAGCACCTGGGGATTCTCAGGCAGGCGATCGAGGTACCGCAGGGCATCCGGCCCCTTCTTTTCCTTGAGCGCCAGGCGGGCTAACTGGAGATTGGCATTATAGTGCTCCGGTTCCATCGCCACTATTTGGAGGTAAACCTTCGCAGCCTCCCGCTCGTCGCCGGCGATCCACAGGTGAGCCGCGTAGTTGTTCAGGATCTCGGCGGCACGCGGCGCCTTCGCTACCGCCCGGCGGTGAAGCTCGTCCGCTTCCGGGACTCGCTTCAGATTGTCGAGCGTTGCGCCGAGCAGACTGAGCGCCCACGCGTCGTCCGGATGCGCCGCGATTTCCGCGCGCAGCTTCTGTTCGGCCACCTGGAAATCGCCCCGGTCGAGGGCGGCCGCGGCATCGCGCATCTCCTGTGTTTGGCCTGGACAGAGCAGTCCGGCGGCGGCCACAAAGAGAAACGCAATTTTCGATTGGTTCATCATCGACTGGTTCATCGTGGCGCCGCGGAAACTGATCGATTATAACTCCTGTATGGTGTCCCAGCGATTATTGTTACGCGCCCAGGGAGCGCCTAATCCCCGCCCTTACGGGACGGGGCTATAACCCCTGGCGTGAGCCAGGGGATCGCTATTCAGAATCGCCGGGCCGCCAATATTGGCGGTCCCACATGATGCGCTAAGCTAAGGCTGCATGACTCGCAGGCTCGCATTGACGCTGCTTTCCGGGGCGCTTGCGCGCGCGCAGAATCGAGGCATGGCCTCGCGAAACGTGACGCCCGTGCCCTTCGGCGAACCTTCGGGGAAACCCTTTCACGCACGTTTCGTGAACGTGGCGCATGCCGCGGGTTTGCACTCGCCGGTGATTTACGGCCCTGTTGGCCACGCCGATTATGTGCTCGAGGTCATGGGGTGCGGCGCGGCATTCCTCGATTACGATAATGACGGCTGGCTCGACATCATTCTGCTGACTGGCCGCCGCCTCGACTCCACGCCAGAGGGCGCCATCATCCGGCTTTACAAGAACAATCGCGACGGCACGTTTTCCGACGTCTCCGAAAGGTCCGGTGTGGGCCGCTCCGTGTGGGCCACCGGCATCACGGTGGGCGATTACGACAACGACGGCTTCGATGACGTCTTCATCACCTGCTGGGGCCAGAACATTCTGTTTCACAACAACGGCGACGGCACGTTCTCGGACGTCACTCGAAAGGCCGGATTGATTCATCCCGGCAACCGCTTCGGCACAGGCTGCACCTGGATCGACTACGATCGCGACGGCAGGCTGGACCTGTTCGTCTCCCATTACGCGGTCTTCGATACCAATAAGATCCCGCCCCGCGGCAAGGATCCAGCATGTAATTACAATGGCGTCGCGACCTTGTGCGGGCCGGCCGGGCTCGATCAGGAGAGTTGCCGGCTCTACCACAACAACGGGGACGGAACATTCAGCGATGTGAGCGCGAAATCTGGCATCGCCGCCGTCAAGGCCGGACATGCGCTGACGGCGGCGGCAACCGACTTCGACGGCGACGGCTGGCCGGACATCTACGTCGCATGCGACTCAACGCCGAGTCTGTACTTTCGTAATAATCACGACGGCACCTTCACCGAACAGGGTCTTGAGCGCGGCGTGTCGCTGAGCGAAGACGGACAGGAGCAGGCGGGAATGGGCCTCGGCGTCGGCGATGCGCATGGCGATGGATTCCTGGACATTTTCAAGACCCATTTCCGCGGCGACACCGAGGTCCTTTATCGGAACAACGGCAAGGGCTACTTCCGGGACGTGACGCTGCGGGCCGGTCTGGGCGTCGAGACCCGCTTTGTTGGCTGGGGCACGGCGATTACGGACCTCGACAACGATGGCCTCCCGGATCTCTTCTTTACCACCGGCATGGTCTATCCGGAAGTGGAGCGGAAGATTCCCGATGCTCCCTGGAAAACACCGAACGTGGTGTTTCGAAATCTGGGCGGCGGTAAATTCGAAGAATTGCGGAATCAGGCGGGACCCGGCATCGCAGAGGCGCATTCGAGCCGCGGCGCGGCTTTCGGAGATTTCGATAACGACGGTGACGTCGACATCCTTATCGTCAATATGAATGAGCCGCCATCGCTGCTTCGCAACGACATGAGCGGAGGAGGCCACTGGCTTAAAGTATTGCTGATTGGAACCGTTTCCAACCGCAGTGCGATCGGCGCACAGGTCGTTGCGACATATGGCGAGCGAAAACAGGCGCAGGCTGTATTGGCCCAGTCGTCTTATCTGTCGGTCAACGACCGCAGGCTGCACTTCGGACTCGGAGCCGCGACGGCTGCGAACCTCGAGATCCACTGGCCCAACGGCGGCCGCGAGAGCGTCGCCAACGTCGCGGCCGGTCAGTTGGTCGTGATTCGTGAAGGCTCCGGCATAATCCGCTTCGAAAGGTGGCGCGAGCTTTAGCTTGCGCCACCTGCGCACTTCAGTAATCGAACCGGAGTGCGAAAGCCAGGATGCGGTTCGGCAGCGTGCCGCTGGCCGTGCCTGCCTGCAACGGGTTCACCACGGCGCCGCTCGTCGGACTGAACTGAATCGAGGTGTTCAGCGCGTTGACTTCCGTGTGGTTGAACACGTTATACGCCTGCACCTGCAGCCTAAAACCACGCCGCTCACCCAACCCGACCGGGATGAATTTGCTCATCGTCATATCGAAATTCGTGATGTGCGGATAGCTAAGGACTCCCGCGCCGCCTCCAAGATTGCCGAGCACCGGAGTGGAAGGCGAAGCGGTTCCCAGGGTCGGCAGAGCGAAGGCGGCCGGATTGAAGTACGCGCCCGCGGGAACGTTGGCGTACGGATTGCCGACGACCATGGGCCGCGCGCCGACATCAGGCGTGCCTGTGTAATCGGGTGTCGAACCCGAAGCGAAGGCGAACCCGGGATTGAACGGCCCGCCGCTGGTGGAGGCCATCACGCCGGAATACGTCCAGTGGTCCGTGAAAACGCCCACGAACTTACCAAGATGCTTGCTGGCGTTCGGTATCTCGTAATTGTAGTTGACCACCAGATGGTGCCGCCGGTCCGTGGACAGCCGACCGTAGTTCCATTCGTTGTTATTGGCAACGACCGGGGTAAAGGAGGTAATGCCCATCGCCTTCGAGTACGTGTAAGCCAATCCGAAGGCCAAGCCATGACTCAGACGCCGCTGCGCCGTCGCGGTAAGCGCGTTGAAGTTGGTGCTTCCGATTTCGGCATACTGGTTGATGGTATTGAAGCCCGGATACTTGGTCCGCAGCAGGACGTCCGGAAGCGGTTTTCCGCCGTTGGTCGGGTCCGCGTTGGCGGGCAGGAACCTGGTGCCGATGGCCATCGGATTGATGTTGTAGCTCAGGTTCTGGTTGAAGCTCCAGTTGCCCGTGTATCCCACGTCGATCACCATGCCGGCGAAGCTTCGCTGAATGTCGATGCTGCCGTTTCGCGCGCCATTCCATGGAATCTGGGCGGTGGGCCACGCAGTATAGGTTTGCGGGCCGAAGATCAGAGTGCCGCCGCTGGCTCCGATCTGGCTGATCGTGGTGTAGTTGAGCTGCGGCGTGTAAGCGTAAGGAGGCTGGCCGGCGAGGTTATATACCTGATTGCCATCCAGGCGGTTATAGAAAACTCCGAAGCCGCCGCGGATGGCGGTCTTGCCGTCGCCGAACACGTCGTAAGCAAAGCCCACTCGGGGCGCCGGCTTGAGGTACGCGATGTTATAGGTATTCGCAGAGACGCCATTCTTCCCCAGGAGAGCGAATCCGTCGGCCGGGTTGCCGGAGCTCGGCACATACAGTCCGATATAGGCGACCGGAGCAACCGCCCCATTTCCCGGATCTATAGCCACCCGCTTGCCTCCAGACGTGCCGGGCACGTACACGCGCGGGGCCGAGGAAGCGCTGTATTGACTCGGGAAGAAGTTGGAGAAAGTGTTGTTCATATCGTTCTGAGACGGCTGGTGATAGAAGCGGACGCCGTAATCCAGCGTGAGCCTGCGGTTCACTTTCCAGTTGTCCTGAACGTAAAACTCGGCGTTCCAGTAAGCGACATTGAACGTCGCGCGGGCGGTGGCTTGCTGGTACACGTCCACATAGCCCAGGAACGCGTTGGCGTAGCCGTTACCCGTGTTGAGGATGGCGTTGTTCGAATCGGGGGAGAAATTAAAGCTTCCCGGATACGCCGCTCCGTTGGGTTGCAGCTTGGTGTTGTACTCCATGTACAATCCGGCCTTCAGGGTATGACTTCTGACGATCTTGGTCACATTGTCCGAGTAGGTCCAGATCGTGTTGAAGTTCTCCTCGCTCCCGGCCGAAGTGTGGACGCGGGTATAGCTCATCGAATTGCTCGGCGGACTTCCAAACTGAAACTGAGGAAGGAGGTTCAGATACCCGTTCGCGGCCGAAACGCCGGAGGGATTCTGGGTGGGGATGGGGAACAGGGCCGGTACGTTGGGTATCAAAGACCGGTCTTCCGACTTGTAATTGTCCGTCGAATAGTAAGCCCACGTGTTCCAGCTTTCGCCGATGGTGAACTCGTTGATGAGGGTGGGCGTGATCGCAGCCACCACCGTTCCCGAATAGCCGTGCCCCGGATTCGGGTGATCGATGGGAGCGGCGCCCGTTGCCCCGAGCTTGCCTCCGATGTCCGAGCTGAATTGGACGCCCTGATAGAGCGCGATCATGTCGTCATGATCGTTGATCCAGCGGAAGTACCCGTTGATCTTCGAAGTGATATAAGTATCCACGCGCAGCACGTCGTTGCGGCGGGGATGCGTTGCGCTGGCAGCCTCAAAATAATTCACGATGTTGGCCTGGTTGCCGGTGCCGGCAAAGTTGGGCAGCGGGAAGAAGTTCAGCATGGAGAGACCCACCTGGTCGGCCCGCCCGAGCGGGATCTTGTTGCCAGGGAAGGGCGCGCCGGTCTGCGGATCGGTGACGACCACCAGCGATCCATTGTTCGCGAAGGTCTGTGAAAAGTCCCCCGCGCGCTCGAGGGCGGTGGGCGTGTACTTGGTTTGCGTTCCGCCGCTGACGAACTGGCCGGTATATTCCTGCGACCAGAAGAAAAACAACTTCTTTCTTTCTTTGTTGAAAAGCTTCGGGATGAACGCCGGACCGCCGATGGTATAGGTCTCGATGTTATAGCGATACCTGGGGACAGGCTGGGCAGTGCCAGCCGAGGTCAAGCTGTGGTTGTTCAGCCAATTGTTGGCGTTGAACTCCTCATGCCGGTGGTTCCACAAAGCGCTGCCGTGGAAATCGCGCGTCCCGCTCTTGGTGACGACGGTGACCGTGCCGCCGGAATTGCGTCCGAACTCCGCCTCATAGTTTGACGCCAGCACCTTCAGCTCCTGAATGGCGTCGAGGTTCGGCTCGTAGTGCACCGTACTGTTGGAGCCCGTGTCCAGATCCGTTACGCCGTCCACGGTGAAGTTAATTTTGCTCGAGTTGTTGCCGTTGATGGTGATGCCGCCGATGGCGTTGGGAGTGGTCACGTCGCGGCTGGCGGTCGTATCGACGACGCCGGGGACCATACTCATGTAGCCGAACAGGTCGCGTCCTTTCAGCGTCACTTTGTCCAGCTGGTTGGCATCGATGCCGTACGATTTTTCCGAACTCGCCAATTGGACCGGAGTAGCTTCGGCGATAACGGTAATCGAGTCCGACAAGTTCCCGACTTGCATGGCCAAACTGCCGACGTTGCGGACTTCCTGCGCTTCGACCACGATGTCTTTCTCGGTCAGTGTCTTAAATCCCGCCACCTGAACGGCGACGGAATACGTGCTGGGACTGAGATCCACAAACCGGAAAATCCCCGATGCGTCCGTCGCGGAAATACGAACACTGCCGGTGTTTTGATCGGTCAGGGTGACTTTGGCGTTGGGAACTATGGCGTTCGCCGCGTCAATCACCGTACCGACCAGCGTGCTGGAGACCGTCTGTCCCCACAACGCAACACAACAAAGTGCCATAACGCAAACAAGGCGCTTCCAAAACTTCGAGTTCATGTGACTCCTTTGACCCTGGCTGTATGAGCGACCCTCTAATGACGTGGACGGAAACAGGCGCACCTGCGTGAGACTAGTACAAATCTAGTAGATATTACTTCATCCATCCGCCGTTTGCAAGGGTTTTTGTGTCGCAGATCGCTCGATCCAGGTGTGGACACATACTTGCAGTAAAAGTGGCCTTAGACGCCCTTAAGTGACCGAAAATAGCGCTTGACGAGGCCTTATTTGGCCTTAATTCTATCTATAAGGAGCAGGAATGACCTATCGAACCCTCGGCAAAACCAACGAAAAAGTGTCGGCCATTGGACTCGGCGGCTACCATCTCGGCCATCCGCCCGATCCCGCGGAAGCGGTGCGCATTGTTCGCAGTGCGATCGACCGCGGCATTAACTTCATGGATAACTGCTGGGACTATTACCTCGGCGAGAGCGAGAAGCGGATGGGCGTCGCGCTTCGCGACGGATATCGCCAGAAAGTATTTCTGATGACCAAGTTCGACGGGCGCACGAAGGAATCGACGGCGCGGCAGGTCGACGAATCGTTGCAGCGCCTGGAGACGGACCACATCGATCTCATCCAATATCACGAGAACATTCGCCTGGAAGATCCCGATCGTTTCTTCAAAGGACCCATTGAGGCGCTTATGGATGCGAAGAAGGCAGGTAAAATCCGCTATATCGGTTTTACCGGGCATAAGGATCCGTTGGTTCATCTGCGCATGCTGGAGGTGGCGGCACAGCACAAATTTGAGTTCGATACCTGTCAGATGCCTCTCAATCTGATGGACGCACATTTCCGCAGCTTCGAACATATGGTGCTTCCGAAACTGGTGGCCCAGCACATCGGCGTATTGGGAATGAAATCGATGGGCGATGGAAATCTTTTGAAGAGCGGGCGCGTGAAACCGGTGGAATGCTTGCATTACGCGCTGAACCTGCCGACGTCCGTCGTCATCACCGGTTGTGAAAGCATGGCTATGCTCGATCAGGCCGTTGAGGCCGCGCGAACATTCCAGCCGTTGACTACCGCTGAGGTGTCGGCGCTGCTCGCGAAGACCAGGGACGCGGCCATGACCGGGGAATTCGAACCTTTCAAGACGACGCAGCAGTTCGACGGAACGGCTCAGCATCCACAATGGATGGCTTAGCGGCTCTCTTTACGCCATCGCGGAGGTTTCTCTGGTTGGTAAATCCAATGCCCGGGCGGCGGAGGGGGCTACGGAGAGGAGCCTGATCATGTCCTCGTTCGTGAATGCGTCGCGCTGCATTCGGTAAAGCGAAAGCACTCCTACCACGGCGCCGTGCGCTTCGAGGGGGACGGCCAGGGCCGAGCGCAGCGTGCTGAACTTGGTGGGGTCGCTCAGGTAACCTGGCTCGACGGAGGGATTTCCATTGATGATCGATTTTGCGTTCTCCGCAACCCATCCCGATAGTCCCATGCCCAGGGGAATTTCGAGCGAGCCAAAGAGCCGGTAGTCCTCGCCGTCCAGATTTGCAGGCGTCAGACGCTCGCCCGACTTCCGGTAGAGCACGAGGAGGTCGTAGGGAACAATGTCGCGAACCGACAGGCGTAACCTGGAAAAGGCAGACTCGCGGTCGGTGCATCCCGCCAGCAGGTCTTCCGCGGAGAGGGAGCGGTGAAAATTCATCAGATCGCGACTGGTGGTCCCAGGTCCGGTGGTCGATTCGAAACCAGCGCCGGGGGCGTCGCCGCGGGCGATTTTCAAGTCCGTCGAGAGCTTCGTCTTTTCGTGCGACCGGCCGGAGGTCGCCAAACGCTCGAGCTCGATGTAGCGCCGAACGAGTATCGCCACCACTTTCGGGTCAAAGGCCTTACCCGCTTCCGATTCGACGATTTTAATTGCTTCGTTCAGAGGCATTGCCCGCCTATATTGCCGGTCGGATGCGAGCGCATCGAGACAATCGACCGCCGCGAGAATGCGCGCTCCGATGGGAATCCGCTCCCCGGATAAACCGTCCGGATAACCGGTTCCGTCCCATTTCTCATGATGGGACCGGACGATGGGCGCAACCGGATACGGGAATCGGATCTGCTCGACGATTTCGGCGCCCACGACGGGGTGCGTCTTCATTTTCTCGAACTCCTCCGGCGTCAGTTTGCCGGGCTTGGAGATAATGTATCCGGGCACGGCCAGCTTCCCGATATCATGCAGGAGGGCGGAAGCGCGCAGGGCTTCGATTTCGCCTTCGTCCAGTCCCAGTTCCTTTCCCACGGCGACCGCATAGACTTCCACACGTTCCAGATGGTCGTGCGTGGTCTGATCTTTGGCCTCAATTGCCAGCGCGAGCACCTCGATCGTGCGCCGGTGGAGGGCGGCTACTTCTTCGGCGTGGGTGCGCAACTGCTCGGCTAGTTTTTTTTCCTCTTCGAGGCGGTTTACGTACAGGCTGTGGGAGCGGTAAATCACGTAGAGGATCGGCAGAAGCAGCAGCGAGGTCTGCCATCCCAGGAGGGCGCTGGCGGCATTGACGATCCAGGCGACGGCCGCGCCGACAAGGTAATTCGGAAAAGACCACAAGTACGATTCGCGCCACACACTGAAGGCGTGTTTCCCCTCCGTTAACGCAATCACGGTGGCGATGGAGAGAGTATTGGTGACAAAGTAAACTGCCGCGGCGAGCAGTAACTTTATCGGTGCTTCGAGCGTGCCACCTTCGAGAAACGACGCATGATAGACGTCATAAGAGATCTCAATCGAGCAGGCCATGCTCGCCATATTGAAGAGCAATTGCACTGCCCTCAGCCGGTTCTTGACGTGAACAACGCTTTGCACCAGGATCCCAAGGCAACCCATCACCAGTGTTTCCGGCAGGCTGAGTTCGGCAATGCCGATGAGGACGAAAAGGAAGTTCATCGACATGGTCCCGGAAACGCTTGGAAGCGTCACCTTCATGCCGGAAGCGAGCAGGGCAATGGCGCAGTAGGCGAGATAGCGGACCGAATCCTGGGAGCTCCAGGTCCAAATGCCGCGACCGAGAATCGCCGAGCCGGCCAGGATGATCAGCCCGATGTATATCGTGGCTCTGCGAGGCGTCATAGGTAATTGGGGCGACTGGCCTTTAGAATAACAATCGGCTAACAAGGCGACCGACATAAGGCCCGAAAGACGCCAAAGTGACACCGGAAGCGTCATTGTGTCCTCTGATGTGGATCTCGGTGAAGGCATCTGCCTTAGAAAATCAATCAGTTAGAAGGCGATGCGCGTGGCCCCCGAGATGCCTAAAACGGGTTGCTATGAAATGGCTTCGGCGTCAGTTTATCCTGTGGTCCGCTCTCCTCCTTAGTACTGGACTTGTTTCCGCGCAGATTTCAAAGATTGCTCCGGATCTGGAGAGCCTTTTGAGCAGCCTGCTGGCGCCGACCGCCGTCGTCATTCAGTACAACAGCACGCCGGGTTTGTTGAACATTACCACGCTGCTATCGCTGGGGGGCGTGATCAATACGCAGTATACGTCGATCCCGGCGCTTGCGGTGACGCTGCCTCCGGCTGTGATTTCCCTCCTCACCATACTCGATCCGTCCATAACTTATATCTCGCCCGACCGGCAAGTAATGGGAACGCTGGATCTGACGACGGCGGCGGTGAATGCCGACGTGGCGTTTCGGGCGGGTTATACGGGGTCCGGGATCGGCATCGCGATTGTCGATAGCGGTATTTATCCGCATCCGGATCTGGCGTCGCGAATCGTCTACCGGAAGAGTTTTATTGCAGGCGTAAATGCGGACGATTATGGACATGGGACGCATGTCGCGGGCATTGCGGCGGGCAGCGGCGCATCCTCGACGGGTCCGCAGTTTACGCGCACGTTCCGGGGAGTCGCGCCAGGCGCGCACCTGATCGACCTTCGCGTGCTGGACGCGAACGGGATGAGCACGGACAGCATCATAATTGCCGCCATCGATAAAGCCATCAGTCTGAAATCGCAATACAACATCCGGGTTTTGAATCTATCGATCGGGCGCCCGATTTTCGAGTCCTATAAGATGGATCCGATCTGCGCGGCAGTGGCCAAGGCGTGGAAACAGGGGATCGTGGTGGTGGTGGCCGCGGGCAATCTGGGCCGCAACGGGTACGCGACGATCACATCGCCGGGAAACAGTCCGAACGCGATCACAGTGGGCGCAATGAAGACGGAGGGCACACCGAATCGCAATGACGATCTGATCGCGAGCTATAGTTCGCGGGGCCCTTCCTATATCGATTACGAGGTGAAGCCGGACATCGTGGCGCCGGGGAATATGGTGGTGTCGCTGCTCGCGCCGGGGTCGACGCTCTCGAAAGAATATCCAGGGAACGTGACGGCGGCTTCGTATTACATGCAGCCGGGATATTCCGCGTCGCCCGAGTACTTCGAACTTAGCGGGACCAGCATGGCGACGCCGGTGGTCAGCGGAGCGGCCGCGATCCTGTTGCAGCAACATCCGTCGCTCAATCCGGACACGGTGAAGGCGCGGCTGATGAAAACGGCTTACAAGACTTTCCCAGTCGAAAGCACGGCGGTTGATCTCACCACGGGAGCTTCCTATACCGATTCATACGATATCTTCACGGTCGGCGCGGGATACCTCGACATCGCGGCGGCGTTGAATAACTCGGATGTTTTTCCGGGCGCGGCGCTCTCGCCGGGTGTGTACTACAATCAATCGCTCTCGCTTGCGATGTTTGTGAATCCTTCGGGTTCCGGCTGGAATAACAGTTTGTGGAGTCTCACGAATGTGTGGGGAGGCGCAGTAGTTCAGTCCCTCGGTGGCACGTCCGCGGCATGGGGTAGTTCCGCCGCGTGGGGAAGCTCGGCTGCGTGGGGAAGTTCGGCTGCATGGGGGAGTTCCGCCGCGTGGGGGAGTTCCGCGGCGTGGGGAAGCTCGGCTGCGTGGGGCAGCTCTGCGGCTTGGGGTTCGAGTATCAAAGGGGTTGGCGAGAGGTAAGTCGAGTTCCGCCGCGCAAAGGGGACACGGCAGACTCAGGGAGGCAATTCAGCAATATCGTGAGCACCGGCCCGACGTTACGCTTATGGATCTCCGTATGCCTGACTTGAGCGGGATCGATGCGATGCTCGCAATCCGAGCCGAATTCCCCGAAGCCCGCATCATCATTCTCACAACCCTTGAAGGCGATGTGGAAGTCCGGCGCGCGCTCGAAGCCGGAGCCCGTGCATATTCATTAAAGAGCAATCCTCCCAGCCAGCTACTGCAGGTAATCCGTCGGGTACACGCGGGAGAGAAGTAGGTACTGATCCCTGAAGTTGATCGACTTCGACTCTCCTCTGTGCGGCGTACTGCTCCGTCACCTCTCGTCTCAACACATTCTTCGTGAGCGGCTGACAGACCAAACAGGAAAACGAAGACATGTCACTGCGACAGGGCTTTGACGAACTCGTAGAGGAAGGTCTGGCCCTCGTAAAATGAGCGGACCGGCATACGCTCGTCGCGGCCGTGCGCGCGGACGTCATCGCGGTCCTGAAAGAATCCCTGAACGCCGTAAGTCGGAATCCCGGCGACGCGAAGATAGCGTCCATCGGAGCCGCCCACCGCCATTGTGGGCACGGTGACAACGCCGGGCCACATGGTATCGGTAATGCGGTTGAACGCTTTGGTGATGTCCGGCCGCAGAGGAGACGCCGGGCTGGCACCCTCGCTCACTGTGATCGTGATCTTCACCTGATCGTCCGCGATTAACTTCGTCAACTCCGCCACCACCCGTTCTACCGAGTCGTCCGGCAGCAGGCGGCAGTTGATGTTGGCGGCGGCTAGCTGCGGCAGCGCGTTGGTGGCGTGGCCGCCTTCGAGCTGAGTGGCAACGCACGTGGTTCGCATCATTGCATTCAGCGGCGCCGACGCGGCTGCGACGCGGCGCATCGCCTCGCGATCCCCCTCGGCCACCGCGGCCATGTCTCTGGCCAGCTCGCCTGAAGCCGTCTTCGCCGCTTGCCGGAAATACTCGCGGGTGATGTCGTTCAGGTGGAAGTCGAACTCGAAATCGGCGAGGCGGTGCAGGGCGTCGGCGAGATGATAGATGGCATTGTCCCGCACGGGGCGCGCGCTATGACCGCCTTTATTGCGAACTTCCCAACGCAAATTCACGAACTGCTTCTCGGCCAATCCCATATCGTTCTCGATGCGCTTGCCGTTGACCAGCATGCCGCGCGCACCTTCGTTGAGCGCAAATTCGGCCTCAATCAGGTTGCGATGTTTCTGCAGCAGCCAGTCGACGCCGTTGTAGGGACCGCCGCCTTCCTCGTCGGCGGTAAGGGCCAGGATCAGGTCGCGGTCCGGCTTATAGCCCTCGCGCTTGAATCGCAGCAGGGTGGCGACCCAGACGGCGGCCTGCGCTTTGTCGTCCGCGGTGCCGCGGCCGTAGAAGTAGCCGTCCTTTTCTAGAAATACGAAAGGATCGACCGTCCAATCCTCGCGGCGGGCCTCGACTACGTCGATGTGGGCCAGCAGCAGGATGGGCTTGCGCGCGCCCGTTCCGCGAAAACGCACCACCACGTTGGCCTTCGTTGGAATAGCACCGCCCACGAAAATGTCGGAGGCCGGGAAGCCGGCTGCTTTGAAGCGTGCTGCGACCGACTCGGCGATGGGCGTGGTGCTGCCGGTGGTGAACCCGGACTTCACCTCAATCATCTGCTTGTAGATCTCCCGCGCCAGACGTTGCTCGGCTTCGGGAGGCATGGTGTCGGCGGCCCAGGCGCGCACACAAAATAGCGAAACGAGTGCAAGACGCATTGCGCCATTGTGGCACAGACGATGACTCCGCGAAGCATTGGGATTCTTGTGCTCCAAAGCATCGGCGACTGATAAAGTAAGCCCATGACCGGCGCCGCTTTGGACTTGGCTGGTCGAAGGAAAGGCCGCACACGCTAACCAGACGCACTTTTCTCGCGGGACTTCCGCTGTGCTTGGCCGGGGCAGCCTCGGTAGTATTTTCGGAGCAATCCTCCTGATCGTGTTCCTCGCGATCGCAGTGCCTTGGGGAACCTTCCTTTGGGGAAGGTAATACTATAAATGCGAAGGTCCTGAAATGGCAATCAGCGAGACAGAAGTAAAGCAATTCCGCGTCGAGGAGGACTCTTTAGGAGACGTCCAGGTTCCGGCCGATCATTTATGGGGCGCGCAGACCCAACGCTCCTACACCAACTTCCCGATCGGCGTCGAGCGTTTCCGCTGGGGCCGGCCGGCCATCCGGGCGCTTGGCATCCTGAAGAAATGTGCGGCCCTGGCTAACGGAGAGTTAGGTCAACTTCCCAAGGAAAAAGTCGACCTGATCGTGCGTGCCGCTCAGGAAGTGATCGACGGCCAGTGGGACGGCGAGTTTCCGCTAGTAGTGTTTCAGACTGGCTCCGGCACGCAGACCAACATGAACGCGAATGAGGTGATCTCCAACCGCGCGATTCAACTTGCCGGCGGCGTGATCGGTTCGAAGAAGCCGATTCATCCCAACGACGATGTGAATCACAGCCAATCCTCGAACGATACGTTTCCAACCGCGATGCATATCGCCACGGTGGAGGCAATCGAGAGCATGCTGTTTCCTGCCGTCCGCGAGCTACGCGACACGCTCGACGCGAAGGCGAGGGCCTATCGCGACGTTGTTATGATAGGCCGGACCCATCTTCAGGACGCGACCCCGCTGACGCTCGGCCAGGTGATCTCGGGTTGGGTCGCGCAGCTTGACCACGCAGTCGAGGGCATTCGCCAATCGCTTCCTGGAGTGTACGCGCTGGCCATCGGAGGCACGGCGGTAGGCACGGGGCTTAACGCCGATGCACGTTTTGGCGAAACTACCGCGCGGCGAATCGCGGAGGAGACCGGCAAGCCGTTTGTGTCGGCTCCCAACAAGTTCGCGGCGCTTTCGGCGCACGATGGCATGGTGAGCATGAGCGGGATGCTCCGCACGCTTGCCGGCGCGCTGATGAAAATCGGCAACGACGTTCGCTGGTATGCCTGTGGTCCACGGGCCGGTTTCGGCGAGCTCAAGATTCCAACGAACGAACCCGGCTCCTCCATCATGCCGGGAAAGATCAACCCCACCCAGTGCGAGGCGCTCACTATGGTCGCGGTCCAGGTGTTTGGAAATGACCATGCCGTGGCCTTCGCGGGCTCGCAGGGCAACTTCCAGCTAAACGTCTATACGCCCGTTATACTGCACAACGTTCTAGTGTCGATCGAGCTCCTCGCCGATGCGTGCCGCTCCTTCACTGAGCGCTGCGCCAAGGGGATCGAGCCGAACGAAAAACGGATTAAGGAGCATCTCGGCAATTCGCTCATGCTGGTTACCGCCCTCAATCCTCACATCGGGTATGAGAAGGCGGCGAAGATCTCGCTCACCGCATACCGCGAGGACATCAGTTTACGCGAGGCCGCTCTCAAGCTCGGTTTCCTCACCGCGGAGCAGTTTGACCTATGGGTGCGCCCGCAGGACATGACCCATCCGCTCGCTTGAGCTATCTATGAGCACCCTAGATCTTCGACCGCGAGGTTAGGTTCTATTGCCGTTGTGCCCGCTGGTCGCCATGCATAACCGCCTCGCACGAGAATTTATCTCCTTTCCTTTGCGAGCTTTGCGCCTTTGCGTGAACCGTGCTGTTTTTTCCCGTCGTACTCTTCCATCAGAAGGGGCTGACCATCGAGGTCCTTTTGACAGTTTTTTGCTGGCCAGCAAATGTCGTATTACGGTGGTCCTGAGCCTCCGGAGCCCGTCAGACGGCTTGCGCTGCCAACTACGGTGGTCATAGAAAACTGAATACCGGTTACAGATTCCCTGGTCATCAGGAAGTGCGCGAGCTGTCACACCAAGGATCTCTTGGAAGAGCCGCGCGGCTTCGCCAGCGGGCTTCGACAGGATTCCCGTTCGATGAGCTCTACTCCCAGCAGGCGGTGCTCGGGAGTCTGCTTGGCTTTCTCACGCGCCAGCCGCAGCAGGATTTCAACGGCCGCATAACCCATCTCATATTTGGGCTGGTGGATGGTGGTCAGTGGCGGATGCACGATCCCTGAGAATTCGATATTGTCGAAGCCAATCAGCGACAAGTCCTCGGGAATGCGGAGCCCCCTGTCCAGCGCGGCGCGCACGACGCCGAAGGCCATCACGTCGTTGGCGGCGAAGACCGCGGTGATGCCCTGGTGTTCGTCGAGCAGCTTCCTGGTCAATTCGGCGCCGCCTGCAAAATTAAATTTTCCGTGAAGCACGGTGGGCTGAACCGGATCCACCGCGGTCTGAAGCGCGCGTACGAAACCTCGTGCGCGGTCGGTCAGATTGCCGTGCTGGCGCGGCCCCGTGAGATGGGCGATTTTTCTATGCCCGAGATTCAGCAGATATTTGGCCGCCAGCGCGCCCCCCGATTCGTTATCGGCGCAGACCGTGGAGAACGTATGGTTCGAAGGGGAGCGGTTGAGCAAGACAATGGGAACACCGGAAGCCACCAATTGAGCTTGCTGCTCCTCATTCAGCATGGACACGGAATTCATCAGAATTCCGTCGATACGCTTCTCGAGCAGGGACTGCACGTACTGCATCTGTTTATCGGCATTGAGGTCGCTGTTGCACAGCACCAGATCGCAGTTGCCACTCCGCGCGGCATCTTCGGCGCCCCGGGCAACCTCGGCAAAGAACGGGTTCCGAATATCGCTTACGAGGAGCGCCAGGGAGTGCGAGCGACCGGTCACCAGACCGCGGGCGACGCGATTCGGGCGATAATTCAGGCGAGCAGCAACCGCAATTACATGCTTGCGCGTTTCGTCGTTTACACCATAGCCGTTATTCAGAGCTCTGGATACGGTAGAAGTGTTGACGCCCGATTCCCGAGCGACATCCTTGATCGTTATAGGCATAAAGGTGCAATCGTTTCCGATTATCTGCTCTTGCCCAGCCGGTGTCAACGTTTTGCATTGCGGCGGTGAGCTGGAAACGATGCCAAGCCTCCCTGCCTGATCGCCATGGGCTCCCAAAAACAGGCCAGGGAGCGGCATCATCCCGCCAAGATATCTCTTGACTCGCCAACATTGTTCGTGTTAACGTGCCGATTGTCGGGAACGTTTGCAATAACAGACTTCAAAGAGGCGAAATATGCGCGCAACTTTTGTACTGGGGGCGGTGGTTGCTCTGAGCTTTCCCGGTTTCGCACAAACGGGCGGTCAGGTTACAGGCCTGGTCACAGATCCTAGCGGCAGCGTAATCCTGGGCGCCACCGTAACCATAACGAACTCCCAGACAAATGTCGCACGCAAGACCACTACGAACAGCGCCGGCAGTTACGCTTTTCCCGCGCTCCAGCCAGACGTTTACAACGTGAAAGCGGAGATGCCGGGCTTCAAGGGCGAGGTCCGCGAAGGCGTGGAACTGCAGGTAGAGCAGATTGCGCGCATCGACTTTCACCTGGAAATCGGAGCAGCCACACAGACGGTGGAAGTGTCGGGCGGCGCTCCGGTGCTCGATACCGAGAGTGCAACCGTGGGAACCGTCATCGACAATGACCGCATTGTCGGGCTGCCTCTGAACGGGCGCAGCTTCACCCAGCTTATCGCTCTTAGCCCCAACGTCTCCTACAACAGCGTCGCCAATGGAGGCCAAGCCAGCGCTCGCCAGGGCGGCGATCGAAGTACACAGGAAATTTTTGTCGCCGGCGCGCGCCGCGAGTACTTGAATTTTACGCTGGACGG
>PNAJ01000139.1:28837-51577 GCA_003170295.1 Bryobacterales bacterium
GTGTCCACTCTCAGCGGAACCAATCAATTCCACGGCGCTCTGTTCGATTTCGTCCGCAATAACGATTTTGACGCACTCCCTTTTGCCTTTACAAGCGTCGCACCGCTTTCCTCGCCCTTTAAGTGGAACCAGTATGGCTACACGGTGGGCGGACCGGTGTGGATCCCCAAACTCTTCAATGGCAAAAACCGGTTGTTCTTCATGTCCAACTATGAAGGCTTCAAGCTGCGGCAGCAAACCCAGACGGTCAACACGACATTCCCCGCCGCATTCCGAACCGGTGACTTCTCCTCAGTGCTGGCGACGCACGTCATCACCGATCCGACGACCAGCCTGCCTTTCCCCGGCAATATCATTCCCTCGAACCGTCTGGACACGATCGCCAAAGCGTTCCTGCAGTACTATCCCGCGCCCAACGTCCCGGGCGCAAGCCTGTCCAACAACTACCTGGCGCTGGACAACATCACGGGAAACAAATGGCAGATAACCGAGCGCGTGGACTTCGTGCAGAACGCGAAATCAAGTTGGTTTGTCCGTTATAGCATGCAGAATGAAAGCGGGGTAATGCCGGCTCTAGCTAAGAACGGCATGAGCCTGGTCACCAATACCAAGCAGGTGGCGATCAATAACACGTTCCTTCTGTCGCCGACCCTTCTCAACGAATTCCGTTTCGGCTTTCTAAACTTCTACAATAACTTTGCCCCTGAGCTGGCCAACGTAACGGACGTCGTCAAACAGTTGAATCTTCCGGGCCTCTTGAGCGACCCGGCGGCGCCGGCCTGGGGCGTTCCCAACGTCGGCCTGGGAGATGGCTATAGCGGTTTTGGCAACAACACGGACGGTCCTTACACGACCTCGGATCACATCCTCCAGGTAGTGGACAGTATTTCCTGGACCCACGGCAAACACTCCATCAAGTTCGGCGCCGAGATTGGCCGCACCGATTTCAACGAAACGGGGAACCAATACGCCCGCGGGGCATATAGCATCACGAATCAGGCCACCGGATATACTCCTGCCGACTTCATGCTCGGTTATGTCGCCAGTACGACAGACGCTGTCGCCCTGGCGGTCGCGCGGTTCGCTCTGACGAACCAGTTCTATTACATCCAGGATAGCTGGAAGATCCGGCATAACATCACAGTCAACTACGGCGTGCGCTACGAATATGTGCCGTCTTGGAGTGACAGGGTGCCTCTGGTCAATACCTTTTTTCCCGCCGGTTACTTCCTCCAGGGCGACCCCAAGGGTCTCAATCCACAGCCAGTGAGCACCCAACCCTGCATTATCGAGAACGGAACCGGCAATTTTAATAGTGGCAATGTGGTCTTTCCGACGGTCGCTCAGGGGGGCGTTTGTCAAGCCCGCGATGGGCGGTTGGGCTCAAATCTAGTCAACTCGGATCACAAGGATTTCGCTCCGCGCCTGGGAATTGCCTGGAGTCCCACTGACAAGTGGACGGTCCGCGCGGGCGCGGGCATTTTCTACACGCAAGACATGGGCAATCCCGTATTCGACATGGCGCGCAGTCTTTCCGGAAAACTGCAAAATACCGCCAACATTGCCACTCACAACCTCAGCTTCGAAGCCCCCTTCTTCGCCGGGGCGAGCCCCTGTGGCGCTCTCGCCCCTCCGTTGGTGTGCGTCCCTACACCCACTCTAGTCAACACCTATTACAATCGCAGGACGCCCTATGTAGAAATGTACGAGCTCAATGTCCAACGGCAATTGGGCAAAAATACTTCTCTCGAAATCGGTTACCTGGGATCGCAAGGCCATTTCCTGCCGCGCTATGTGTATTTTAACGCTGCGGCGCCCGGACCGGGCTCACAACTCAGCCGCGAAGCCTGGCCGAACTTCAACAATACCGTGGAGAACATTGACATTGTGAACTCCAACTACAACGGACTCTCCGCGAAACTCACGCGGCGCATGTCCAGCGGCTTTACCTACCTGCTCGGATATACCTACGCGAAGTCGATCGACGACGGCAGCGGGCTGCGCACACTCGGCACCGATCAGATCGGTGCTCAGAATTCGTATTGCATCTCCTGCGAGCGTGGCCAGTCGATCTTCGACCAGAGGCAGCGCTTTGTGGCTTCGACGCTTTACCAATTGCCATTCGGAAAAGGACACACGCTCATGAATGGCCGAGTGGCCAGCGCCATCGCCGGCGGGTGGGATATCGGGGTGATCTGGTCCATGGCCACGGGTTCCCCTGTCGACATCATGGACGGGCAAGATCGATCCAATATCGGTAGCAGCAGCATGGACCGGCCGAATGCGGTGGCCGGACAGTCATCGCAGCTCAGCAACCCCACTCCACGGGAATGGTTTAACGTGCAGGCCTTTGCTCTGCAACCGCAGTATACGTTCGGAAACTTGGGACGGAACACGGTGATCGGCCCGCCATTGTTCAGTGTGGATTCCTCCATCAAGAAGGATATGAGATTCACCGAACGACTCAAGCTGCAGTTGCGGCTCGATGCCTTCAATACCTTTAACCATCCCAACTTTGGCAGCCCGGGCAATGGTTTGAGTGCCGACCATCTGGATGCCAATAGTGTGCCAATCCCCGGCAGCGGCGGCTTCGGCACGATTACCAGCCTCAACTCCAACGTAAGCATGCGACAGTTGCAGGTCAGCCTTAAGCTCGTGTTCTGATACGGTGTGGGACCTTCCGAATGCGACCCTTACCAGCCCGACGTTCGGTCAACGGGAGCATGCGCCAAATGCAATTTGCTCTAAAATACGTCTTGTAGGTGAACGAAAAGGAGTGACCAGATGATACGAACCATAGAGACCTTGCTTAGTAACTTCGAGCGTGGCACGCTAAGCCGCCGCCAAGTTGCGGTTTCCATTGCTGCGTTGATCGGCGGTGCACAGGCAGCTCCTAAGGAGACAGAACTCAAGGCAGTGACCATAAACCACGTGACTGTGAAGGTCCCCGATCTTCACCGCACATCACGGTTCTACCAGGAATTCTTCGGGATGCCGCTCAAGCAGCAGTCGGCCACGATCCACATCCTGGGCGTCGGAGACTCCTTCTTTGGCATTGAGCAGGGCGATAGCAAGACCGCCACGGTTGATCATTACGATTTCGGAATCTCCGGCTTCAACGCCGACGAGGCGCGCGCGAAGTTGAAGAAGCGTAACTTAACGTACGCCGACGGCAATTCAAAGGAATCTTTCAAGTTTCACGATCCGGACGGATTTCAAGTTCAACTAAACGCGCCGGACTATGTGGGCCACGTAAGCTGAACAGCTCTTATGACCAGAAGATCCCTGGCTTCCCTGTTTGCCTTGCCCGCAGCGTTTGCGGCAAGGACCCGAGCTCAAACGGCTCCGGCGGTCTACTCGACGGCCTTCGACAGTGATGGCACCGCGCACATCACGCGTACGGTTCCAGTCCCAAAAACCATTTCTCCGGAAGCGTATGCGTTAATGACGAGCGGCGCCAGGTGGTCGCCACAGAGCGGGACGAAGGAAGCGCTCGACAACCTCGAAAGGATGCACGCCACCTACCCGGTCGACACCGAACAAACCACTGTGGCGGGAGTGAAGGCAACGATCTTCACGCCCAAGCACAGCGTTCCGGGCAAACACGACCGCATTCTGATTAGCTTGCACGGTGGCGGTTTTACCAGCAATTCGGGGTCAACCATCGAGAGCATTCCCATCGCCGCCCTTACCGGCACCCGAGTGATCGCCGTCGAATACCGGCTGGCGCCGGAGTTTCCGTTTCCGGCAGCGGTCGATGATAGCGTCGCGGTATATAAGGATGCCCTCAAGACCCATTCCGCGAAGAAGATCGGGATTTTCGGCACCTCCGCGGGCGCAGTTTTAGGGGCACAAACGGCGGTCCAGTTGCGGAAGCTTGGCCTGCCACTGCCGGCGGTCCTGGGCTTCTTTTCGGGATACGTCGACCTGGCGCGGTATGGCGACTCGAGATACATTTACAGCGCCTCGGGCTTCAAGGATTACGCCGGCCTGAACGGCCTGGGAATGAATCCGTATGTCGGGGACCACGACCGCAAGGATCCGGTGCTTTCGCCGATTTACGCGGATCTGAAGGGATTCCCGCCGACTCTCTGCATGACCTCGACTCGCGACCACTGTCTAAGCGGCACGGTCGACTTTCATCGAGCGCTGCTGCGTGCGGGCGTGGAAGCTCGACTGATGGTGTTCGATGCATTGCCGCACGCTTTCTGGTACGCGTTCAGCCTGCCCGAATCTAAGGAAGCGCTCGAAGCGCAAGCAAGCTTCCTCGATCGGCATCTTGGCTGACGACTCGACTGTTCTAACGCCGCATCAACGTTACGGCCAGCACGCTTCGCGTCGTCGCCAAGACGCTAGGAGTGACGCTTTCGGAACTTCTGAAGGGTGTGGACTGATTTGGGATTCAGCCTAACGACGAACCCGCGAAGTGGTGCATGCGCCTGTTGCCGGTAAGTATCTACCAAACGCCAGGAATAAGACGCTTCGTCCGTGCCGAGTACGCCGCGTATTCGTCGCCAAACTCCTCAACCATCATCCTCTCCTCCGCGCGGACGCGAAGCGCGCAGAGGATCGCAAACGCGATCAAGTTTGACGGCCCTGCCACCCAATTCGGGATGACGAGCGCCTGGCCAATGGAATACAACGCTAGCGCCAAGTACATCGGATGGCGGATGCGGCGATAAACGCCTTGCGTGATGAGTCGATGTTGCTCGCGTACCTCCAGGGTGATCGACCAATTTGTACCAAGGTCAGCGTGCGACCGGTAGAAGAGCCAGAGGCCGATCACCAGGCACACCACACCCGCGACGAGCGGGCCGGTGCCCAGTGCGTACTCAGCGAACGAGAACGCTGGCGACGCGACCCAGATCAGAGGGACGAAGAATCCGACCCACGCGAGAACCAAGAGGCCGGTCTCTAGCCGAGTTTTATAGCTTGTGGCGACCTTGACAGTTCGACTCCGGTGCCCGTGCGGCGCACGAATAGCGATCATCACCACTGTACCTGCGAGCACGAGCGCCTTCGCGATCCACGGATGCATGGCCACGCACCGTCCCTTTCACACCGTACTGCGACGTCGTAAGAGTGCCTTTGTCCGGATAACTCGCTGTAATACCGGACTCCCAGAACCTCCACCACGCGGTCGTATCGACTGGGAGTCGGCTGGCCCGGAAAACAATGGAACGGTGAGCTACGCTCTCGGGTCGAGTTGTTCATGACTGGAAGCTCTCGAACTAACAAGCTTCTTTCTAACTTCTGACTTTAATGCCTGTCTTCAAGGACGGGGGCCATAGTGTGGCTTCGGCAGCCCTTGCTCCAACGCTCCCAGATCCGGCGCCAATCCCGTAAAGCCGTCGGTAATATTGTTGAGGACAACGCCGCGATCGACAGCCGCCGATCCGGCCTTGAGCTGGAAATCGAAATCCTCCGCTTTGTAGAGCCGCTGCACCGTTTTGACATCCTTGGCATCGAGCTTTGGAACGATTACGAAGATATCGTAGTCTACAGCGACGCTATGCTGATCCTGATGGGTAGCCCCGCTATATTCAGCAAGCGTGGCGAATTGTCGCACCTGCAGCGGACTACTCGCACCGCGTCCGCGATTAAGAAGGCCGCTATAGTCAGACGAAACATTCCACGGCGGCGAGTTCCATTGAAATGAGAACGGCGCTCCCGGGTTGGGACGAAATCCGTTGTAATCGGAGGAACTGTAGTTGGTATTCGTATTGACGCTGAATATCGCGGGCGCGGAATTTTCTCCCAGAATCAGGTTGTTCCGCCAGTGCACATTCGCCGAGGACCCGGCGCTGGTCTCCGTCAGAATCGTATTGTTGTAAAACAGTACACCGGCCGCGCCGTTCGTCAACCTGGTGGACCCACCGGGCGCATGATAGGCGATGTTTCGTATCCAGTACACCGGGCCTCCAATGGCCGGCTGATTGCAGAATGGTTGAGACGCGGAGTTCACCATCATGTTCCGCATGACCCGCACGTTATGCATGCTTCCATCGATCTCAAAAGCATTGTCGTGGAAGTTAGTCATGTAGTTGTTGTAATAGTCGATCGACACGGGGCGCCTGTCCCAATACTTGCGCGGAGGATAATGCGGCCCATCGATCGCATGGGAGCCATCGGGGTTTCCGTAAGTCTCAATGTCGATGCCATCATGGAAATTCGCAACATAGTTATAAGCGACCACGTGGCCGGGGCCATAAAGCCTCACGGCGGTATAGGACGCGAGAATGGGTGGAAATTTCTGACCTTCTACTCCGTTAAATTGGGCCCAGAACGCTCCTATCCATCCGAGCAGATGCGCAGGGTCGTCGCGGCCGATGAAATAGCTATCCGCGATGTAGAAGTTACTTGATCCTGAGTAGTTCGTAAAAACACCGAAGGCCACGTTTTCAAAGCGGCAATGCTTAACTGTAAGGCCTTTGGAACCGGCTATGAACTGCGTTCCGGCCCACATCGCAATGTCGGTATTGCGAATGGTCACGCCTTCGAAGTAGTTATAGTTCGCGGCTTTGAGGTTAAACAGATTGTAATTTCCATTGCCGTCGAAGATCGCTTCTCCATCCCCGGCGCCTTTAATCGCAATCGGCTTATCGGCCGTGCCGCTGGCAGTCAGGTAATAGGTCCCCTCAAAAGGAGTGGTTGCATTGATGTTGCGATCGCCGGTGTAGAATTCGGGATGATACTTATAAAGTCCGGCATGCACGAGGATCGTGTCGCCGGGCTTGACGCGAGGCCTGCCCGCGGTAACGGTATCTCCACCGCCACAGTAATAGTTGTAGGCGCACATCAGCCCGTTAAAAGACGGTTCGATCTTCGCGCCGCTGTAATTCGGAGGATACACGTGAAATGTGCGACCGCCGTTGAACGGGACTGGTTCGGGGCGGGTCCTCACCTTCACGATTCGCGTGAGCGTAGCAGCAGTCTGGCCGGCGATCCCATCGGGATCCGACATCACGAATCGCGCTTCATACGAGACGCCGGGCTCCAGATCGAGGATGCTGCCGGCGAACATATTCGGAGAAACCACGTCGAAGACGCCTTCCGCCTGGAAAATCCGCTCACCCTGCACACGCAGGAGCGGCAGCGCCGGCTTCCACTCCTTGGCGCCCTCTTTCCGATACGATACAGCGACCGCCGCATTGCGATTGTCGTCGCCATCGATCATCCATTCAAATCCAAGATTGATGAGCGTCGGCGGGTCGATGACTAATTCCCCTGGACGGACTTTCTGATTTCCCGCGGCATAGGCGGCAGCCTCGAACGCGAAAAGGCCTAGTAGAAGAAACCGCGCCTTGGTTCTCATTTATCGACCTTGGTTGTGCCCTGTACGCATAAGAATATCACTTGGCAGCGTCGTATGGTTCAGATACATGTAACCGGAGAAGACATGGGCGGTATCAAATAGGACATGTTGCAAGATCTCGTGTTCACATTGCGCGAGCTGCGGAAGCGCCCTGGCCTCGCAGTGACTGCCATCCTTTCCCTGACCCTCGGCATCGGCGCGACCACCGCGGTCTTCAGTGTCATTTACGGTCTGCTCGTAAACCCATATCCCTACCTCGGCGCCGATCGCATGATCGAACTCTCCATCCTGAACGAAAATGGCGACCGCCGTGGAGTTGGAGTTACCGGCCCTCAACTCAAAGCCTTGCGACAAGTAGGCTGCATCGAGAGTGCCGCGGCGAGTTGGGGGACCTGGAATCTCACCACGACCGACGAGGACTTGCCCCAGGATGTTCCCTCCGTCCAGCTCTCGGCGAATGCCGGGATTCACTTCGGGGTCCCCGCGCTTCTGGGGCGCACCTTGCTGCCCTCGGACGCCCCGGATGGCCAGGATCCGCAACTCGTGGTCGTTCTGAACTACCGTTTTTGGCAGCGGCACTTCAATTCCGATCCAACGGTGGTCGGGCGCAACCTGCAACTGGTCCACAAAAATTACACCATCGTCGGCGTTCTGCCTTCTCGCTTCACCATCGGCGACGCCGATGTGTATTTGCCGCTTAAGCTCACGAATGATTCCAGTGTCACGTTCCAACCCCGTATCCGCTTGCGGCCCGGAGTGACCCGCGCTGCCGCCGACGCCGAATTGCAACCGCTGCTCGAACAATTCGCCAAGGACGCTCCCACGCATTTCCCAAAAAAATTTCGCGTCCACGTTCGCGGGCTCGTGGAGCGCTACATGGAGCGTCTCGGGCCACCTTTGTACCTGCTGTTGGGCGCTGTCGGCCTCCTGCTACTGATCGGATGCGCCAACGTGTCGATCCTGCTGCTTGCACGCGGCACCGCCCGCCAGCACGAACTCGCGATCCGCAGCGCGATCGGGGCCAGCCGGTGGCGAATCCAGCGCCAACTTCTTACCGAGGCCTTGGCGCTATCGCTCACCGGAGCGATCGGAGGCGTCCTGCTGGCCTATCGTTCCGTGCCCGTGCTTGTTCGTTTACTTCCGGAATTCTCCTTTCCCCACGAGGCGGTGATTAGCGTCAATCTGCCGGTCCTGGCGTTCTCGGTCGCGATCGCCATCGTCACCGGCGTGTTATTCGGACTAGCCCCGGCGTTCGAGTTCTCCCGTCCCGAAGTGGCTCAGCTTATGCAATCGAGCTCGCGGCGAACGACGGGAGGCGGGCGCGGGAAACGAACGCATAGTGTTCTGGTTGCCGGCCAGATCGCCTTGACGCTGTTGCTGCTCACTTCCGCGGCAGCCGCGATGAACGGATTCGTGCGCCTGGTCCGCGCGGACCTGGGCTACGATCCGCACAATACGATGTCGGTAGGGATTCCCGTGCATCAGAACTCCCACGTGTCATGGGAAGACCGATCCAACTATTTCGTGCAGTTGTTAAACAAGGTTTCCGCAATGCCGGAAGTGGTCGCCGCCGGGATCTCTGCCAACGCAACGCCACCTTGGAACGGCATGGATATCGCGTTCGAGATTTTCGGCCGCTCCTCGGGTCAGAAGGAGCAATTGCGAACCAACTTTGTCAGCCCCGGCTACTTCCCAACCCTGCGCATCCCATTGTTACAGGGACGTCTCTGGGACGACCCGGAAATAGTGCGAGCTGCACGCCTGGCGGTGATCAATCAAAGCATGGCGCGGCAATATTGGCCTCAAGGCGACGCTCTAGGAAAGCAGATCCGGCTCCCCGATCTTAAGAGCGACCCTCCCTTCACGCAATCGGCGAAGGACAGCAACAGTTGGATGCAGATTATCGGAATTGTTGCCGACGCGCGGGATGACGGCCTGAACAAGCCCGTCAAGCCCGCGATCTATGTGCCGTTCACGGCGCATATGTGGATGTCCACGCAGATTCTGGTCCGTACGCGGACCGCTCCGCTCGCGAACCTGAATCGTGTTCGCGCAGAAGTGAAAGCCGTCGACCCCGATCAGCAGGTGTTCGGCCAGACCCGCGACCTGGAGCAGTGGATTCAGAGTGAAGACGAATACGCCCATGGACGCCTTGTCGCGGCGCTCTTCACTGGTTTCTCCGCCCTGGCGCTCGCGCTGGCGGCCATAGGATTGTTCAGCGTCGTATCCTACAGCGTCGCGCAACGGACGAATGAATTCGGCATTCGGATGGCGCTGGGCGCGACGCCTCGCGGCGTGCTGAGGCTGGTATTCGCCTCGACCGCGCGCGACGTAATCGGCGGTGTCCTCGCCGGCGTCGTGCTCAGCATTTTTCTGGGCAGGATGTTGTCGAAGTGGGCGGAAGGAAGCTCGCAGAATTCGCTCTTGTTCGCGGGGGCGACGCTGCTTCTGGTGGCGACCTCGGCCTTGGCAGCCTTCATCCCGGCGCGCCGGGCATCCTCAGTCGATCCAATGATCGCGTTGCGGTACGAATAGAACGGCGATCGTCGATATTATACGGGTCGCCGGATCATGCCTGAGGAACGCGGTTGGAGATTGTCGCGCCATTCTCCCAAAGACCGGAAGCGTTAGTCGCGCAAACACAACCCTTACCCGCCAGGCGTTTACCGTACGACAAACATGTGTTTTCCGAACACCTTGGCTGGCGCAGAACGGGGTAAACTCGGCGTAGGGCTTCCCTCGAAGCCACAGCTTGTTATCGGAAGCTTCACGGCCACGACGCCCACGATTATGACGACGAGCCCCTTTTAAAGAGGATGACAAAATCGCTGCGGTCGCATGAATAATTTGACTCTACGGGCATCTGAGGAAGCACGCGGTCCTAGAATCTTGGGACTCGGCTTCGATTGGCTGGAAGCACTGCTTAATAGTTTTAGCGCGCGGGCCTCCGTAAGTTCAAGACCTTTGTTTCGCGCCAAACCGCTGCGCGATTAAGCCAATCAGCAGGGCGGAAGCAAGCGGCAAGAGAAACGAAGGCTCGGGCACAGCCGAAGAGACTGTGATGGTGCCGTTGGTCAAAGTGTCGATGGTAATCGGACCTCCTGCAGCGTCCGAAAGACTTGTCGAAAGCGGGACAAAAGTCACGGCGAACCCTCCGGGAACTGCCCCGGCCGCTACACTAAACAACACATGACCGAGTCCGACCGTCGAGCTCGCCGCGATGGTTACCTCAGAGACGCTATCTGTGTCGGATGTGGTTAGCGATTGTCCGCTGGCTGGCCCCGTCAAATCGGGCCCGAATAAAGAGTCTGGCCCAAAAATGTAGGTTGCTGCTGTACCCGTAGTAGCATCCGTAAAGCTGATGTCGGTATCGGCAGTCTGAATGCCGAACGAAAAATCAGCAATGGAAACCCCGCTGGGGCCTGTGTTCGTCAGAATCACATCAAAAAAGTTACCCGTTGAATTCTGGTTCGCCGTGGCCGATTGAATGGTGAGAATCACACCCGCCCTTGCGGGCAATATTACGAGAAAACACAACCCTATGACTGCACTCCATTTCGAATTAGGTCTGTAGGTCAAGTCTTTGCTCCTTCACGTTTTGACTCCTCGATTGTAACTCTGCTGGCACGCATACATTTGGATCAGGGCAGTGTTGTCCCAATTCGTGTTCGAACAATCTGGAGATCGTTAATATCGACGACTCCGTCGCCGTTCAGATCCGCAAAGATTGTGTAGGGCGCAGACCTTGCGTTATTGACCAAAGCCAGATCGGAAGCATTTACAACACCGTCGTCGTTGAAATCAGCCCAAAGGATCTTGAGGTTCTGATTGAATCCAGCGCCGCCGGACAGGGGATTACCGCCCGCGTCTTTAAGTGCGTCTGGCCCGGTACCCGATAAAGAGGTAGCCAAAGCGCCCAGCGCTACAGGAGTAATGTTCCACGTGAGCGTGTTCGTACCTAGACCGGAGAATCCAGTGGTAGTGACTCCTGTAAGACTATTTATGTCGCCGCTCGTGATCGGAGCCGAGAAAACAACCCGAATGCCGGTGATCTGCCATGGCAGCCGATTTCTCGGGCTTCCAATCACGTTGTAGCTCTGACTTCCAAATTGCACCGAGAAGGAAACCACCGTAGGACCGGTTACCGTGCTGGTGTTGATAACGATGTTCTTGTTGGCCCCCAGCGATCCCGCTGCGCCGGGTGCGGGCAGCGTTAGAACTGCGTTGTTAAGAGCGGCATCCTTGATGGTTCCGCCATTCAACGTCAGCGCCGAGGTCGACGTATAGTCGAGATGCGCACTGTTCTGCCCGGCGCCGACCGTGTAGTTAAACGTCAGCGTGCTGGTGCCCGTGCCCGACGCGTAGCTGGCCGTCCCACCCGAATTCAGAGCCAGCAGCGGCGTGCCGGTAACATTGACCACCTTGCTGAAGGTCGCCGTGATGGCGATGCTTGCCGCCACTCCGTAGGTGCCGTTGGCGGTTGTCGAAGTGACGTTGGTGACGGTGGGCGCGGTGGTATCGATGACGATGTTCTTATTGGCGCCCAGTGATCCCGCTGCTCCGGGTGCGGGCAGCGTCAGGCTGGCGGCCAGCGTGGATAGATTCTTGATGGTTCCGCCGTTCAGCGCCAATGCCGCAGTGGACGTGTAGTCCAGATGCGCGCTGTTCTGGCCGGCGCCGACCGTGTAGCTAAACGTCAACGTGGTGGTGCCCGTGCCCGACGAGTAACTGGCGCTGCCACCGGAATTCAGGGCTAGGGTCGGCGTGCCGGTTACGTTGACCGCTTTGTTGAAGGCGACGGTGATGGCGATGCTCGCTCCAGCACCGTAAGTTCCATCCGCGCTTGTGGAGCTCACGCTGGTCACCGTAGCTGCGATGTCCGTGTTCGTAAGATTGAAAGTCGCGTGCGTCGCGGGCCCAGCGGCCACATCCACCGTGTACGAACCCACGGTGCCATTCGCCGTGAACGTGCCTGGATCCGCCACGCCGCTCCCGTTGGTAGGCAAGGTCGTGGTGTTCGTAGCGGTGCTGAAGGTCCCGCTCGCCCCACTCGCGGCAGCGGTGAATACCACGGAAGAATAATTCGGAATCACGGCCAGGGCCGCATCCTTCACCGTTACTGCAAGGCTGCCGAACGCCGCATTGATAGGCGTCGATTGTGTCGCGGTCCCGTTAATGGTGATCGTCGCCGGCACCTGCACCACCGTGACCCCATCGGAACCCGGCGCACCTGTCCCCGCGTTGACGTGAGTCAGATCGCCGCCGCCGAAAGCCACTACGTCGTTGGTGACGGAGACCCCCGAAGTTGCTGGGACGTTTACCATCAACTGCAGCGTCGCGAAGCTGCTTCCGCCCGCGACACCCGTGGTCGCCGTGCACGTGACCGTTACGGTAATGCTGCTGCAAGTCCATACAGCGCCGATGGAGGAGAACGAATTCAGTGTATAGCCGACAGGCAGTGTGTCGACAACGGTGACCGTGCCCGAAGTGGTGCTGCCCGCCATCGTGTTACTGACCGTTATGTCCCACTCTCCGGTTCCGCCCTGCGAGAATGTTCCCGTGTGGCTCTTGGAAACGGAAAGCACCGGAGCCGGGAGTACGGTGATCGACAGCGTGTTTGAATTGACGGATGACGCCATTAAACTTCCCGTAATCACCGCGGTATTGTTCACGGAACCCGGCGTGGCGTTGGGAGCCACGTTGAAGTTGATGGTCAGGGTGTCGAAACTCAAGCCCGACCCGATAAACTCGGTGCTGGAGCAGGTGATCGTTTGACTCACAACGGCGCTGCAGGACCAGTTCGTTCCGGTGCCTCCGGTCGGTACCAGCCCGGCGGGGAATACGTCGGTTACCACTACTGGACTGACGCCACCCGCCGCTCCGGGACCCGCGTTACTCACCACGATGGTGACCGCGCTGGTGGTTCCTTGGACCACCTGGAGACCGTTAGGCCCCTTAACCGCCGACAGCACGGGAGGATTCTCGGTCAGGTTCATGCACCAGCCGTTATTGACGCCACTGGTGTTGTCGTGCGTGGTTTGATCGAAGTACAGGCTCCAAGTCCCGTTCCCGTTCTCACCGCTGAAGATTGAAGTAAACGTGGTCGAACCGATGGGTCCGGCGAATTGCACGGGGCTCGGGAGAGTGAAGACGCCGCTGGGGCTGGCGGTATAGGTCTGCGTATTGGTGTAGCTGGTAGGCTTGTAGGTTCCTGCTGCCGGCGTGCTGTTCTGAGGAACCTGCGACGCGGCGCTATCGGCGAAAGTGAAATTGCTCGGCCCGATCGGCGACGCACCGCCTGCCGCGGAGAAGAAGTCCAGCGTGTTGGCGGTGTTCGCGCTGGGTCCCACCAGAAGGGACGTTAAGTCCGTCGGGAAGTCGTTGTGAAAGTTCTTAAGCGCGAGCGAGACAGAGTTGATGGTTCCAGGTAGACTCGAAACGAAAACGTTGGAAGGATTGGGGCTGGCCGGTCCGATATCGTTGGGGAGACCGGAGCCTGCCGGAATCGTGATTTTACCGGTGTTGCAGTAAGTGACGGTCTGTACGTTCACGCTCACCGTGGAGGGATTGTCCACGCGGGCATCCACCGTTGCGAAGCTGTCGTTGTTGATCGTGCTGGAATCATGATACGTCGCGGTGATGATGTGATCGCCTTGAGGGAGCGAACTGGTAGTGAAACTCGCTTGTCCTCCAGTGACGGTAACGGGCGAGGTCGGTCCGCCGACGACGTTCGCGCCGTTTTCGGTGAACTTGACAGTGCCGGTGCTGCCGGCATTGGTCACCGTGGCCGTGAACGTGACCAACGTGCCGGTGGGGGACGGATTCGGATTCGCCGATAGGCTTGTCGTGGTCGGGATGCCGGTATTCGCCGTAATGTTGAGGCACCAGCCGCCGGAGATGTTGGCGTTGGAACCCGAGCCTCCATCGTCGAAAACGAACAGGAGCCAATCTCCATCTGCCTGAGCGCCGCTAAACGTAGTTTGGAAAATCCCGCTGCCGCCCGGTTGCGCACGCAGGAAGCTTCCAGGAAGCTGCGGCGCGGGGATGGGCGGCCCCGGTGTAAAGGTGTCGTTGTTGGAATACGAAGTCGCCTGATAGGTTGTGGTCACCAATGTGCCGTTCTCCGGCGCCGACGGGTTGGCATCGGCGAAGGTAGGACTCACCGAAGTTTGGCCCGCGCTGTTGGCGGCATGGGAAAGAAATTCGAGCGCATTGCCGCCCGGCGAAACCAGCAGCATTTGCACGGAGCCCAGCCCGGCCGATCCCCCCGATAGTCCGTTTAATGTGATCGACAGGTTACTCACGGTATTCGCAAAACCGGTGACGTTGATCACCGAGGGATAGATGGCTTGGTTCGCCGCGATTCCCGGAATCGTGATCGTGCCGGTGTTGCAAAAAGCGCCGGTGGAGTGGTTCTTGACGAACTGGTCCAAGGGTTGGCTGGTGCTGGGCGCGAAACTTCCGGTGGGTGTGTACACCGCAGTGATGGAATGATTGCCTTCGGCGGAGAACGCGGCTGGGCACGCCGCACTACTGGAGTTCCCCCCAAGGCCAGCTAACACGACCGCGCCGCAGCTACCGATGGTCGCGCTTCCATCCTTGAAATTTACTGTTCCCGTGGGCTGCCCGCTGCTGGCCGTCGACACTGTTGCCGTTAACGTGGTCGAATTGTTGGGGGCCCCGGTGAACGACGGGTCTACTGAAGAGCTGAGCGTGGTTGTGGTGGTGGAACTGGTCAACGAAGCTCCCAAAGTCAGAGTCCAGGAGCTAAACGAAACGCTATCGTTAATCTCGTGGTCCACCACGTAGAGTTTCCAGGCACCGGCAACCGGTGCGCCCGCGAACACCGAGGTGAAGGTGGCGGTCCCATATGGAGTGGCAGTATTAGTGGGAGATCCCGGGCCAGGAGTCGGGTAGTTGGTCGGCTCGCTTCCGTCGGCATACGACGTTGGCTTAATGTTGATGGTTCCGGTGGTCGCCAGCCACGGGTTGTTTTGATCCGGCGCAAGGCTGCCGTTGGAGTCGGCAACCACCAGCGTCACGTTGGTGAACGACTCGCCGCCGTCGCTGGTGTCCCGGTGAAATTCGAACTGCCGCCCATCCGGAGAAACAAGCAGAAGCCCTAGTCCTTGCGTGCCGAGTCCTGCGTTGCCGTCGGTAGTCATCCCTACGAGCGTCACCGTAACCGAGGTCACCGTGCCAGAGAACGTATTCGGAACCGTGATCGTGCTCGGGTATGTCGTGGCGGCTGTGTAGGTACCATTGACAAGCGGGGCGACACTCGAGCCCGGGCCATTGTTGCAAGTCACCGTGGTCGTGCCCAAGCACTGCGCATGCGCTACGCCGGTCGCAACGACCAACATCAGCGCCGTCCCAAGCATGCCTCGGACCGAGATTCGACTCAGAACCGAACCGCTGGTCAAACCTGGTACTCGAGCAACCATAGTCCTACCCTCCTCACCCACGCCCGCGACGATATGGTCTGCGGAGCAGCCTCCGAGCCGCCAAAATCCAGGCTATCGTGGGCAGTGTAGCATGAATCATTACAGCCATCCAATACCAAACTGCGGCACTAGTATCACAAACCCTTAGGTACTGTTTTGCGCGCGCCAGTCTAAATATTTGTTGAAAGAGGAGCGGAACGATGCTATTGATTGTTAGAGCCGAACCAGCGCGTTCGTGCGCAGGAGGAAAAGTATGTCGCAGCCATACGTGGGTGAGATTCGCATGGTCGGGTTTAATTTTGCCCCCGCGGGGTGGATGTTCTGTAGCGGTCAGCTGCTCCCCATTTCCCAGTACGACACCCTTTTCAACCTGATCGGCACCACCTACGGCGGCGACGGCCAAAACACTTTTGGCCTGCCGGATCTTCAGGGACGGGTCCCGGTGCATCAGGGAAATGGCTACACCCTGGCAGAGAACGGCGGTGTTGAGCAGGTTACGCTCTCGTTGAGTCAATACCCAGCACACAGCCACCCGATGTTCGGCACCGCGAACGCCGGCGTTTCCAACAACGCGAACAACAGTTTCCCAGGGAGCGGGCAACCCGTATATTCGAGCTCGGCTCCGCACGTTCTCATGAATGCGGCAATGGATAGCTCGTCGGGCGGGAGTCAGCCGCACAGCAATCTGCAACCGTTCTTAGTGATCAATTTCGTGATTTCTTTGTTTGGCATCTTCCCGAGCCAAACCTAGCGCGTCTTTCAGGAGGAATGTATTTATGGGCACACCATATTTAGCCGAGTTGAGGGTGGTTTCGTTCAATTTTGCCCCCAAGGGATGGGTGATGTGCAACGGGCAGACCCTGCCGATCAACCAGAACCAGGCCATCTTTTCATTGCTCGGCACAACGTACGGTGGAAACGGCCAGACCACCTTCGTCCTGCCCAATCTTCAGGGAAGAATCCCCATCCACTTTGGAAACGGATTCTTTCAGGGCCAGTTTGGCGGGGAGGAAACCCACACGCTGAGCATCGGCGAAGTGCCGGCCCACACTCATCCGCTGACAGCCACCACGGACACGGCGGATTCGACCAAGCCTACGGGCCATAAGTTGGCCACAACTGTGAGTCCGCCAATGGGCCCTACTCTGACGATCTACGAGAACAGCGGCAGCAATCTGGTCGCAATGGCGCCCGCTTCCATCCCGATTTTGGGCGGCAGCCAGCCGCATGAAAACCGGCAACCGTTCCTGACGCTGAACTGGATCATCGCGCTCCAGGGGATTTTCCCGTCGCGGAACTAAATTAAGGAGATTCGTAATGGCAGATCAATTTGTCGGTGAAATCCGGGCAGTCGGCTTCAATTTTCCGCCGATCGGGTGGGCCTTTTGCGACGGCCAGTTAATACCGATATCGCAAAACACGGCTTTGTTTTCGCTCCTGGGCACTTTTTACGGTGGCGACGGGAAGTCCACCTTCGCCTTGCCCAATCTGCAAGGCTCCGTGCCTATGAGCGCCGGACAAGGTCCAGGGTTATCGCAGTACTTCCAGGGCGAGAGTTCTGGATCGCCAACGATAACTCTCCTCACCAGCGAGACTCCCTTGCACAAGCACGGCGTAATGGCGAGTACCTCGCAGGATCAGAGTTCTCCAGCCAACAATGGGCTGGGCCAGGGTCAGCTCATATACAAGAACCCCGGCACCGCCAATCCGACCCCGCTCAACCAATCCATGATCGCCCCGCAGGGTGGCAGCCTGCCGCACAACAACATGATGCCCTATCTGTGTATGAATTTTATCATCGCGCTCCAGGGCATTTACCCGCCGCGATCTTGACGGGCGCTGTCTTAATCCAACTGAGCATCATGAAATCGATCAGGGTCCTTACGGCGCTCGCGCTGTTTGTGTGCGCCGCCGTTTCGAGCGCCCAGACGTTCTCGAGTTCGGACCGCCCGGTGAGCATCGGCCCGCTCACTACCAACCGGATCTACACGCCGGCTTCGCCGTACCCGTCTCAGATCGCGGTGCCCGCCAGTGTCGCCGGCACGGTGACCGGCATTTCCGTCCGGCTGCGCGGCCTCACCGCCGACGGCGACAATGGACTCGGCACCCAGGGGCTGGGGATTCTGCTGGTTTCCCCCGACGGGCGGCAGTTCGAACTTCATCGCGACACCGGCAATGGCGGCGATGCGCTGAGCAATGTGACACTCCACATCGCGGACCGGAATCCGAATTATATGCCCGATCAGAGCAGCTCCTGGCCCGCGGCGACAGCCACAATCAATGTGAAGCCGACGGCGTATCCGGATTCGTCGAGTCCGACCAACTACGTGAGCCCGGGTCCCGGAATTCCCGCGCATAGCGCCCATCCGGCCGGCAGCGATACGCTGGCCAGCGTGTTCACGGGCGCGATCGCGGCAGGCGCGTGGAAGCTGTTCGTCGTGGATCATTTCCAGTCCGACAAAGTGTCGTTCACCGGTTGGGATCTCATTCTCACAGTCGCGGCCAACCAGGCTGCGACCTCCACCACGGCGAGCTCCAGTGCGAATCCTTCCTTCGCCGCCGGCGCCAATAGCGGTGTCACGCTGACTGCGAGTGTGTCCGCCGCCAAAGGCTCGCCCACTGGATCGATTCAGTTCAGGGATGGCGTAAATGCGATCCGCGGTTGCACGGCGTCGCCGCTCTCCTCGGCCATCTCGAATACTGCCAGCGCGACCTGTTCCACCACGTTCGTTACCGAAGGAGATCATCCCATCACGGCCGTTTATACGGGCGCGGGCACATTCGCGGGGAGCACCAGCGCCACGCTCCATCAATACGTCAGGAATCATTCCACCAACCCCGCCCCCAACAAATTCTGCAATGCCGGGCCGATCGCGGTTCCGGGACAAGCGAATACCATGCCTTATCCGTCGGTGATCGAAGTAGTCGTAGTGAATACCGTAGCGACGCTCACCGTCAGTCTGAACGGGCTCGCGGCGCCGAATGGTACTGGCGGCATTAAGGTACTGCTGGTGGGGCCGGGCGGATCGAAATCGCTAGCGCTTTTTTCGGCAGCCGGATTCAGCGCCAATCAGCCGCCGGTCAACGTTACGTTCTCCGATAATGCCGCGAGTCCAGCGGCGAAGAACGGCGCGCTGAGCAGCGGCATCTATCGGCCGTCCACCTACGACCGTCCGGCGATCCCGTCGCCGCCGCCCCCGGCTCCGCAAGTTCCGGCAATGTTGTCGATCTCCAAGACATTGGCGGCAACGTTCGGCGGATCGGCGGCCAACGGAGACTGGTCGCTGTTTGTGTTCAACAACAGCGGAAGCGGCCTGAGCGCCAGCGTCTTGGAAGGATGGTGCATCAACATCACGCCGGGAAGATAGAACTCATTTCCCCCTCCGGGTGGGGCGGACCCCCTGGTCCGCGGCCGATCCCCGGATCGGCCCCTCCGTTGTCCATAGGCCCGGTTTTATTGGCCAAAGGCGCGATCAAGTCACTTAATCAGAGTTTTCCAGCAGCCTGTGGTAGCCTGCGGCGGGTTGGACCGAAAATGGTTTAGGGATTTCCCACCAGCGATCCCGCGCCCGGCAGCCGCTCCATCAGCCAGTTCATCTGCTGGTCCTCGAGCAGCCGGAATCCGAGCCGGCGGTACAACTCCCGCGCTGGATTCGTGCTCGCCACGTGCAGCCGCACCGGCTTGCGCATCAGATCAGCCTCGGTACATAAGGACCGGATCAGGATCGTCCCGATCCCCGCCCCGCGATGCTTCTTCGCAATCGTGATGTCCACCAGACAATGGAATTCCGGTCCGCGATCGAGAATCAGGCGGCCAATGGCCCGGTCGTCGAGCACGATGATCCCGTGATCCGCTTGGGGGTACTGGGCGGCATAGGAGGAGCGCTGCCCCTGGATCTGCATTTTCAGTATGGGTTCGCGGATCTTCGGATCCCACAGATGCGCCGCCAGCTTTTCGAAGAAGTTTTCGTAAAGCAGCTGGTAGAGAAAGGGTTCGTACTTGGGAAGCGCCGGGCGCAGCGAGAGCGGCATAACGGATCAGGCGGTGGTCGCGACGGGCACGGTCTCCAGCCACTTCGAGAGCATAGCCCACAGATGCTCACGGTACTGTTCGATGGTCTCGAATGCAAGCTCCCCGCCGCGCGAGCGCTTCAACTCGCTCACCGATGGTTCCACTTGGTGCGGCAGCAGCGGTTTCTTGAAAAGGACGGCGACATCTTGCATCGGCTGGTCCGGGTCAGCCGCACACTTTACCGCCAGGGCGTGATCCCGTTCGAAATTCTTCTCCGGCGGACCCCAGGTATCCTCGAGCACCTGGATATAGTACCGGCAGGTGCGAATGTTCTCGCTGACCGCGGGCTGAAAGGCTCGCTTATCGGCCACGCCGGGCACAATCGAGAGGGAGACAAAGAGGATTCCACGCGGCATCGCCTTGGTCTCGTTGAACTTCGCCATCACGGAGTAGAAGGCCTCGCGTTCCTCCTCCAGGTCGCCCGGAGTCGCGCAAAAAATTCGGTGCATGGAATACGCCATCGAAAGTCCCATTGTACCATCGAGCTCCCGTTGGCCCTCTCGCCGCGATCCCCTTGTCGCAATGCCTGCAATGCTTGTGGCGCACGCCTCCAGGCGTGCCGCGTCGACAGTCGTGTCGACGTAGATAGTAACGATCTCGCTGAGGCCATTAGTGTTCCGATTCTTGTCCACTGCTACGCCACTCTCGACACGGAACCGCCATGCGTGAGCATGCGGACAGATGTGATAATCCGCTCTGTGGCAGGGAAAACGTTAGCGTAGGATCCGCTCCATCACTGTTGGGGCCGATCACAGTGCCGACACCGAACCCCGACTGTGAAGGAGGGGCATGGTAACGATCCGGCTGCGACCGGCTTACTAGGACCACGGCAGTGCTGGTACCATCGATTTTCTCTATCGAAACCCTCGCATTTTCGGTCGAAAAGGAATAAACTTTCTGAAGGCTCTGGTGAAAGTACGCCGCGAGCCCGTCGACCGTGAGGAGGAAAATAAGCATGTCAGCAACCACAAGACGATCCCTGCTCGGAACCGGATTGCGCTCCGTGACCACTCTGGGCGCAATGAGTTTGTTCAAGGTCGCGTCGGCGCGCGGGTTGGATCAGGCGGTGTTGGCCATCAACCTGATCGGCGGCAACGACAGCAACAACATGATTGTTCCATTGGACGCCGCCGCGTACGAGACGTATGCCAGGGGCCGCGGTGAGTTGGCGATTCCGAAGAGCTCGCTCGTGACCATCGTTTCCTCGCGACAGCAGACTACCTACGGTCTCCACCCGAGCCTTGTGGAGCTGCGAGGCTTGTACGATCGGGGCGCGCTGGGCATTGTGGCGAACGTCGGTTCGCTCACATCTCCGCTCAGCCGGTTGCAGGTTCTCGCGCAGAGGGGTCTTCCCAGTGATTTGATGGAGCACACCAGCGACAGCCGCTGGAAATTCGTACACCCGGGATTCGCCGCGCCATCCTGGACTGCAGCGCTGCAGCAGACGGTATTCGGCAAAGAGCCATTCGAGACGTTCGGGTTTTCGAGCGGACTGCTGGTGGTTCCTGAGGAGCGTACCAAGATCGAAGGTTCCCAAATGGACAATCCGCGGCTGCTGAAAGCGATGACAGGCGGAACTCCTCTGCGCACGGTTTTTCCAAGCACGGGGCTCGGCAAGCAGCTCGAACAGGCCGCGAAACTGCTGCAAGTCGGCGGATCGCTGGGATTGGGGCATCCGGTATTCTCGACGTCGCTCGCCGGGTTCGATACCCATCGTGACCAGTTGCCGAAGCAGGCTGAGCTGTTTACCGAACTCAGCCAGGCGATGGCTGCGTTCTATGAGGCTACCCGCGAGCTCGGTATCGCCGAACGCGTCACCACCTACACCGATTCGGAGTTCAATCGCGCACTCGCCCCCAACGCTTTTCACGGCAGCGACCACGGCTGGGGCGGTCACCAACTGGTGATGGGTGGCGGAATAAGCGGCGGCGACGTGTTCGGCGCGTTTCCCTCCCTGGAACTGGGCGGCGCAAACGACGCGGGGAGCCACGGTGTCTGGATTCCCGCCATCGCGAATCATCAATATCAAGCCACCTTGGCGGAACGGTACGGGCTTCGCCCCTGGGATGTCGCCAAGTTGATCCCGGAACTGCGGAACTTCGCTTCCCCCAGATTGCAGCTCTGATCTCCACACCGCCGAAGCTGCAGTGTGTATAATTGTCTGCTGGAGTACACATTGATGCGGACGAACATTGTGATTGACGATAAGCTGATGCAGGATACGCTGCGCGCCACCGGCTTGCACACCAAGCGCGAGGCCGTGGAAGCGGCGCTCCGAACCCTCTTACGTTTGAGCAAGCAGGGCGAGATCCGCCGACTCCGCGGCAAACTGGACTGGCGGGGTGATCTCAACGCCATGCGGAGTGACCATTGATTCTGGTCGACTCGAGCGTGTGGATCGATTACTTCAAAGGGACGATCGCGGCGCAGACAGACAAACTCGATAAGCTGCTTGGCCGCGAGCCTTTGGCCATCGGAAAATGCTGACTTCGTTGATCGTGATAGAGTTGGGCGGCCAGGAAATCGCGATTCAAGCTGCGAAGAATTTCCGCGCGTTGCGCGTCCTCGGCGTCACCGTTCGCAAGACGATCGATACTGTGATTGCCACCCGGTGCATCGAGAGTGGGTATGACTTGCTGCACAACGACCGGGATTTTGATCCGTTCGCCAAGCACCTCGGCCTGCGCGTAGTGCCCTGAAAAAGTCCATTGTGGGGCAGGTTGGCAGAGATTGCTGAAAAACTCATTTCCCCNNGACCCCCTGGTCCGCGGCCGATCTCCGGATCGGCCCGTCCGGTATCCGCAGGCCTGGTGCGTTTAACCTGACGCCGGGAGGAGAGCCGGAGCGCGAGATCATTCGCCCCTCATCTCCCCCATCGGAAATTCACGCGCGATCAGATAGCCGACCGC
>PNAJ01000119.1:0-9262 GCA_003170295.1 Bryobacterales bacterium
GCTTTAGCGGCTTAGTTCAATGTCCGATAACGAAACACCCCTTGTCTGCAGCTCGGAGCTGAACGAGGATACAGACATAGCGTTGATCGGCGGCTGGTACCCGACCGCGACCGCATGGTGCCCGGTATTCTTTCCACGGCGATACCGTTCACAGACACACGGCACAGGCGCACCGAGAGTTGATGGGGCTAGACATTCACGCGGTAAATAGCGGTCGCCGGTCGAAGACGGCGATATCGGACTACCGGCGCTTTCAAAAAATCTGCTCGCGCTTGTTGACAAGTGTTGCCGCTGATGTTACGCTCTTGTGACTGGATTAGCGTAACGGGCGCTTTTCCAATCGATAGCTCGAAGCAACGTTTGCAGAGAGTTTTTCTAAGTCCTCGTCTGGACACATCCCACTGGTTTCTTTGTGTCGACCCGGAAGGCGCATGCCATTCCTCGGTGTTCGGCATGTCTCGTGCCACTCCGTCGGCAAACGGGTCGACGTTGGCATTCAAGTCTTAAGGAACGCGAACGGAAACGACCACGGCGCCTTGCGCGCCTACGGAGAGGACTATTCATGATGATGCGTTTTGCACGCGGCGAACAGGCGTTCGCTGCTTTGCTTTTGCTCCTGGGCTTTGTTGGATTCGCCCCGCTGTCCCGCGGGCAAGTCAACCTGGGGCCGATCACGGTTGGCGCGGGATTGCAAACCGGTTTCGCGAGTACCGGAACGGATGGCGGCGCCACCATCAACCAGTTCCTGCTCAACAGCGCTCGCCTCTATATCAGCGGACCTGTCACCGAGCACATCAAGTTCATGTTCAACACGGAATACGACGGCGCTAGCAACAATATAGGCATTTTGGATGCCGTAGCGCAGATATCGGTGTCTTCCAAGGTCAACTTCTGGGCCGGCCGTTTCTTGCCGCCAAGCGACCGAGCGAATCTGTACGGCCCGTACTATTCGAATGAATTCAAGGTGTATACGGACGGCATCCAGGACGGCTACCCGTTTGTCTTCCAGGGCCGCGACAACGGTCTCATGTATTGGGGCGACTTCGGAAAAATAGTGAAAGTCTCGGCGGGCGTGTTCGACGGCGGGTCCGCCACCGGAAATTCCAAACTGCTGGGTGCCGCTCGCGTCCAGCTCGATTTCTGGGATAAAGAGGACGGCTATTACCTGAACGGGACCTACTACGGCGATAAGAATCTGCTCGCCATCGGTGGAGCCACTCAGTTTCAATCCGGCCACACCGCGGCAACCATCGACTTCCTCCTTGAAAAGAAATTACCCAACGGCGGCGTTGTTTCGATCGAAAGCGAGTATTCCAACTACAACGGCCTGGGCGGGTACAACTCAGCGTATGCCAACAGCCAGGGCGCGTATGGGCTCGGAAGCTATCTCTTTCCGAAAAAGGTCGGCATCGGTCAGTTCCAGCTTCTGGGCAAATTCGCCAAGGCGGAATTTACCGAGGGGAAAACTCCAAGCTACACGCAGAAGACAACCGAGATCAATATCAACTACGTCATCAAGCAGTTCAAAGCGCGTGTGATGACGTTTTACAGGGACACAAGATTCAGCCGCCAAAACCCCAACACTTGGCAGGCGGGAATCGGCCTCCAGATCCAGATGTAGGGCATTGTTCACCAACCAAGAAAAAAGAGGAGTTCATTTATGAAACTTAAAGCTTCCATCACCGCCTGGCTGCTGTTTGCCGGACTTGTTATTTCCAAGTCCGCGGCGGGCCAGGACACAATTAAGGTGGGCGTGTTGCACTCGCTTTCAGGCACGATGGCCATCAGCGAAACGACGCTGAAGGATACGATCCTGATGATGATTGACGCTCAGAACAAAAAAGGCGGCTTGCTGGGCAAGAAGCTGGAAGCCGTTGTCGTCGACCCGGCGTCCAACTGGCCGCTGTTCGCGGAGAAAGCCGCGCAGCTCCTGGAAAAGGACAAGGTAGCGGTAGTGTTCGGATGCTGGACATCCGTCTCCAGAAAGTCGGTGCTGCCGGTCTTTGAGAAAGACAACGGCTTGCTCTTTTATCCCGTCCAGTACGAAGGAGAGGAGTCCTCGAAAAACGTAATCTATACCGGTGCCGCGCCGAATCAGCAGGCGATTCCCGCCGTCGACTACCTCATGAAGGACGTTGGAGTGAAGCGCTGGGTCCTCGAAGGGACCGACTACGTTTACCCGCGGACGACCAACAAGATTCTCGAGGCTTACCTGAAGGCGAAAGGCGTCAAGCCCGAAGATATCTCCATCAACTACACGCCCTTCGGTCACTCAGACTGGCAGACCCGCGTGGCGGCGATTAAGAAGTTTGGTTCAGCCGGCAAGAAGACGGCGGTCGTCTCCACCATCAACGGCGACGCCAACGTGCCGTTCTACAAAGAACTCGGCAACCAGAAGATTTCGGCCGAGCAGATTCCCGTAGTCGCCTTCTCGGTGGGTGAGGAAGAGCTGTCCGGTCTCGATACGAAACCGCTGCTGGGCCACCTGGCTGCCTGGAACTATTTTGAGAGCATCAGCACACCGGCGAACAAAGCGTTCATCGCCCAGTGGCACACTTTCATTAAGAATCAGAAGCGAACCACCAACGATCCGATGGAAGCCCACTATATCGGCTTCAACTTGTGGGTCAAGGCGGTGGAGAAGGCCAAGTCAACCGACGTGGAGAAGGTGCTGACGGCCCTTCCCGGTCTCGAGACTCCCAACCTCACCGGCGGGATTGCCAAGGTGTTGCCGAATCATCACATCACCAAACCCGTCTATATCGGCGAAGTGAAAGCGGACGGCCAGTTTAACGTGGTCTGGAAATCCGCGGGCACCGTACCGGGCGATGCCTGGTCCGATTTTCTGCCGGGCAGCAAGGACATCGACGCGGATTGGGTCACGCTGAAGTGCGGGAACTATAATAGAGTCACTAAAAAGTGCTCTGGACAGAACTACAAGTAATGAAATTCCTTCCGTCGGGCGGGCAGTGGGTATGGACACTGCTGCTCGCCCCCTGGATCCTGTTCCCTATACAAGCCCAACCTCCCACCGACGCCGCGTTCCTCTCCACGCTTGGTGAGCTGCGGGAGGCATCCTATTCCGAAAAAGAAACGATCGCGGAACGTTTGAGCAAGACCGGACACCCCAGCGTCCGCGCCGTGCTGACGGGATTCATGGAGGACCGCCTCTGTTTCCGCAATAGCGATCGGAAGGTTTTCCTCGTCAAATCCAATGAAGGCGATTCCCTCAATTTAGCCGACCCGCTGACGCTGAAGGATGCCGGCTTCGCCTCCGCCGATAGCCTGACCAAAATTGGAACCAACAACGGTTTGAGGCATGTCCTGCGGACGACGATTGCTCATTTCGCCTTATCGAGTCCAGACGTTTCCGTGCGCATGGAAGCCGTTCGGGAAATGCAGCAGTCGCTCGATGAGCCGACGGTGGCGCTGCTCCGCGAGCGAAGCGGTGTAGAGACGAATCCCGGTGTGAAGAACGAAATCGCCACCGGGTTGGCGTTAGCTTCGCTGGACGGATCGGACCCGAACGCTCGTCTCGAAGCCGTCGCAACACTCGGCAAGAGCGTGAGCCAGGTGGTACGAAACCGGCTCGCCCTTCTTCTCGAAAACGAAAGTGACGCAAAAGTGCGCCGGGCCGCCGCCGCCGCGGTCGCGACCATCGACCAGTGGCGTACTTTCTATTCCGCTATCGAGACGTTATTCTTCGGCCTGAGCCTCGGGTCCGTCCTCGTGCTGATCGCCATTGGTCTGGCGATTACCTTTGGCGTGATGGGTGTCATTAACATGGCTCACGGCGAGTTGATGATGCTGGGGGCGTACACGACCTATGCCGTTCAGACGGCGATGCCCGGACATATCGGACTCTCCGTCCTGGTCGCGATCCCCGCGGCCTTTCTCGTATCAGGGTCAACCGGCGTTCTGCTGGAGCGCACGATTATTCGATTTCTCTATGGAAGGCCCTTGGAGACGCTGCTGGCGACGTTTGGCGTGAGCCTGTTCCTGCAGCAATCGGTCCGGTCGATCTTCTCCGCGCTCAACCGCTCGGTGGTGACGCCGGAGTGGATGAGCGGTTCCCTGCGCTTGAACGACGCGCTCACCATCACCTATAACCGGCTCTACATCGTCATCTTCACACTGCTGGTCTTCTCGCTGATCCTGGCGGTTTTAAAGCGTACTCGCATCGGCCTCGACATACGCGCCGTTTCACAGAATCGGGCCATGGCCAAGGCGATGGGCATCCGCACCGAATGGGTGGATGCGATGACGTTCGGGCTCGGCTCGGGAATCGCCGGCGTGGCAGGTGTCGCGTTGAGCCAGTTAACCAACGTCGGGCCCAACCTCGGCCAGTCGTATATCATCGACTCCTTCATGGTGGTTGTTTTTGGCGGCGTGGGAAATCTCTGGGGCTCGCTCATCGGAGGGATGTCGATGGGCGTTCTCAATAAACTACTGGAGCCCTACGCTGGGGCTGTGCTGGCAAAAATATTCGTGCTCGTCGCGCTGATTCTCTTTATTCAGGCCCGGCCGCGCGGACTGTTCCCGCAAGCGGGGCGTGCGGCGGAAGATAAGTAACGGGAAAGTGGCGGAGGACTAGCGTTAGGTGTTGAGTTTCAGAAATTGGGGCGCGGGCGGCGATCGCGGAGGTGCATGGTTCCTGGCAGTGCTCGCCGTGGTGGCCGTCGCCGTGCCTGTCTTCAATCAGGCGGTTACGCAATCGTCGCCCTTTCACTTGTCCGCGTTCGGAATCACCCTGATCGGCAAGTACCTCTGCTATGGCATGCTGGCGCTTTCCGTCGACCTGATTTGGGGCTATTGCGGCATCCTCAGCCTGGGGCACGCGGCGTTTTTTTCGCTCGGCGGCTACGCCATGGGGATGTATCTCATGCGGCAGATCGGCGCCCGCGGCGTGTATGGCGATCCCATCTTGCCTGACTTCATGGTGTTTTTGAACTGGAAAGCGCTTCCCTGGTTCTGGTACGGTTTCAATCACTTCCCTTTCGCGCTGGTCATGATGGCGCTGGCGCCGGCTTCGCTCGCGCTCGTATTCGGATGGTTCGCATTCCGCTCCCGCGTGACCGGCGTGTACTTTTCCATCATCACGCAGGCCCTTACCTACGCCCTGATGCTGGCGTTTTTCCGCAACGACATGGGCTTCGGCGGTAACAACGGGTTCACGGACTTTAAGGAAATCCTGGGCTTCGACCTGCACTCCGATAGGGTCCGTGTGGTGCTGCTGGTCGTCAGCACGGCCGCGCTAGCGGCCAGCTACACGGCTTGCCGCGCGATTGTTCAATCCCGCGCTGGCCGCGTGATCCGGGCGATCCGGGACGCGGAGAGCCGGACGCGTTTTCTCGGTTATCCCGTCGAATCCTTCAAGCTGTGGCTCTTCGTATTTTCGGCGGTCATCGCTGGCGTCGGGGGCGCGCTGTATGTGCCGCAGGTGGGCATCATTAATCCGGGCGAGTTTGCGCCGATCAATTCGATCGAAGCCGTCATCTGGGTCGCCGTCGGGGGACGAGGCACGCTGTATGGCGCGATCGCCGGCGCGGTACTGGTGAACTACGCGAAAACGTATCTCACTGGAGCGTTTCCCGAAGTATGGTTGTACGTGCTCGGTGCGCTGTTCGTGCTGGTGACGCTGTTCCTGCCGCGCGGGATCGTCGGCCTCGCGTCGGGGCGCGGTGATGAGAAGAGATGACGGTTCGCGACAAAAGGCTTTATCTGGAAGACCTGACCGTCAGCTTCGACGGGTTTAAGGCGCTCAATAAACTGTCCTTGTACGTCGATCCCGGGGAACTGCTCTGCATCATCGGCCCCAACGGCGCGGGGAAGACAACCATGATGGACGTCATCACTGGGAAGACGCGGCCGGATTCGGGAACTGCGTGGTTTGGACGAGGCATCGATTTGCTCACGCTGACCGAGCCTGAGATTGTCAGCGCCGGAATCGGGCGGAAGTTTCAGAAACCCTCGGTATTCGAACAGTTGACGGTTTTGGAGAACTTGGAACTGGCGTTGTCCGGCCCCCGGTCTTTTCCGAAAATGCTCCGCGCCCGTATCACGCCGGCCCAGCAGGAGAGAATCGACCAGGTCTTGGAAATCATCGGCCTCTCCCCGCTGCGGGCGTCATTGGGGAGCATCCTCGCGCACGGCCAAAAGCAGTGGCTCGAAATCGGCATGCTGTTGATGCTCAACCCGGAACTGCTGCTGGTGGACGAGCCGGTCGCCGGCATGACGCCGCACGAAATCGAACGCACGGCCGAGCTCCTGCGTTCGCTGGCCGGCACGCACTCGGTGGTCGTGGTCGAGCATGACATGTCTTTCGTTCGATCGATCGCGCGACGCGTCATTGTCTTGCATGAGGGGCAGGTGATCGCGGAAGGCGATATGGATAAAGTGCAGAAAGATGCGCGAGTGATCGAAGTTTATCTGGGAGTATAGCGTGCTAGAAGTCAGAGGCCTCAATCAGTTCTATGGCGGCAGTCACACGTTGTGGGATGTGGACCTCACCGTCCCCGCCGGTTCACGCATGTGCCTGATGGGCCGCAATGGCATGGGGAAAACGACGCTGCTGAAATGCATCATGGGCCTCCAGTCGGTGAGTTCCGGCGCCGTCGCCTTCGACGGTTGCGATCTAATCAAGCGTCCCGCCGAGGAGCGGGCCAGGCTGGGCATTGGCTACGTGCCGCAAGGTCGCGAGATCTTTTCCCACCTGACCGTGGAGGAAAATTTGCGCGTCGGTCTCGGCGTGCGCAAGGGCGGCCCGCGAAAGATCCCGAATCGCATCTTTGAATTGTTTCCGGTCTTGAAGCAGATGTTAAGCCGCCGTGGAGGCGACCTCTCCGGTGGACAGCAGCAGCAACTGGCCATCGGCCGCGCCCTCGTGCTGGAGCCAAAGCTGCTGATACTGGACGAACCAACCGAAGGGATTCAGCCCAATATCGTCCACGAAATTGGCGACATCGTCTTGCGCCTGAACCAGGAAGAGGCGCTGACCGTGCTGCTGGTCGAGCAGAAGCTGCCCTTTGCGCGCCGGGTCGCAAGCGAGTTCTGCATCCTCGACAACGGCCGGCTCGTAGCTGCCGGTCCGATCGGCGAACTGACGGACCGAGTGGTACGCTCGCATCTAAGTGTTTAGGCCCTTCGCGTTGGGAATACTCCTGTTGATGAGTTGCCATCGGCGGTAACTTATCCACCGATCCTGGTTCGACACATTTCATCAGAGATTCCTCCGATTGGCCGCGCCACTTTCGCTGGCTTCGCTGCCTGATCAGTCATCGGAGCACATTGCCGACAATGTTGCATAATGGTCCGCGTTCACCCGTTGAGTTATTCCCATCGAAATACCTTCGCTGAGAGGGCCGTGCAGATCGCGAATATGAGGACTAGTACTGCGATATCGCCGATGTGCAACGACCACGCCTCGCCCTTCCAGATTCCCTGCATCAGCGATACAGCGTAGGTCAGCGGCAGCATGCGCGCCACGGCGTGCAGCTTGGGTGGCAGCGATTCCAGGGGAACGAACAGCCCGCAGAAGCCGAGCATAGGATATAAGATGGCTCCACCGATGGGTTGCGCGAAGCGCGCAGTCGGCACAATACTCGCGATCAGAAAACCGATCGAGAGAATGCTCCAGGTGCTGATCAGGAGTGCCATCGCGAATCCGAATACCGGAGCATCCACATTGATCGGGTAATAGCGCTTGCCCGCCGCCACCATCAAGGCCATGGTGGCCAGCGTCAGCGCCAACTTGACCAGGACGTGGGCGGTGAGTATGGTTTGTGGGCGCAGCGGCGTTGCTCGGAGCCGTCTGAGAATTCCGCCCTCGCGGTAAATCGAAATGATTGTGACCAGCGATAACACTCCGTTGAGCGCGATCAGCACGGTAGCGAAAACCGGCAGCCCGACGCGCAAGAATCCAGCGGCCGCCACCGAGCTCGCCGCAATCTGGGTCCCCATCAGCCGGCCCACCCCTAAAAACACCAAGACCGGAACGATAATCGACCCGACTGCGCCCATTGGCTCGCGCATGAAGATTTTTGTCTCCAGCCAAGTCAGCTTCCAAAGTCCGCGGAACATGCGCTTGTCTCTCCTAATCGCGAATAGAATGGCCAGTCAATTTTAGAAACACATCTTCCAGATTGGGCAGCTCTGTGCGGAAATTCGTGACCCTGATCCGGTTCTCAGACAGACATTGGATCACCTCAGTCACGAAGTCGTCGCCTTTGCCCTCAAGCGTAAACTGGGAGTCCCGGCGCGTTACGGTTTCGATTGTCAGGATCGTGCGCAAGCGTTCTTCCGCAAGCGTGTGGTCAGTGGCCAGCAAGACGGTCCGCTCGGGGCAATGGCGCCGCACCAAATCCTCGGGCGTGCCAATCTCGATGATCCTTCCGTGCTCGATGATCGCCACCCGGTCGCACAAGCGCTCGGCTTCCTCCATCAGATGAGTGGTCATAAAGACTGTCTTGCCGCGATCGCGAATGCCGCGAACCAACTCCCAGATCGCCCGCCGTGCCTGCGGATCGAGCCCGGTGGTCAGTTCATCCAGGAAGACTACTTCTGGATCGTTGATGAGCGCCAGCGCGATGAACAGCCTCTGCTTCTGCCCGCCCGAGAGATTCATGAACCAAGCATTCCGTTTGCCGGAAAGACCGAGTTGTTCCAGCAGTCGATCGGCGTCCACGGTTTTCGTATACAGAGACGCCCAGAGATCCACAGCTTCCCAGACCTTGATTCTCTTCTGGAGCTGTGCCTGTTGGAGTTGCACACCGATTCGATTTTGCAACTGATAAACGTCGCGGAACGGATCCAAGCCCAGGATCGAGATTTCGCCGCGGTCTGGGCGGCGCACTCCTTCGACGCACTCCATGGTCGTTGTCTTCCCCGCGCCGTTCGGACCAATCAGACCGAAGATTTCGCCTTCACCGACTTCAAATGAAACCTCGGAGACGGCCACTGTCGCTCCGTAGGTTTTTCGAATGCCCGACACTTCGATGACTGGACGAGGAGTTGCGCACATGCCCATTTGGTGCTCGCCGGCCTTTCTGCGCGGTCGGAACACTTCTGCTTGCGGTACACACAGAATATCAGAGACCGTGGAAGCCTTCCGCGCGGGTGCCGTGCCTGTGCCCGCTGTTCCCCGCCGTCCGGCACCGCGATGCCTAACATCAGGCCGTACAGTGCGTGCTCGACTAGCGTCGCATCCTCCCGGCTTCGTTGCTTGATGTTCCCACCGTCTGGAGGTAATGTTCAGGTGGCCGTT
>PNAJ01000119.1:9304-15370 GCA_003170295.1 Bryobacterales bacterium
AGTTCAATGCCCATTAAAAGGACCGAAAATGAACGATTTAGTTGTGCTGCAGAAGATCGAGCACTGGCAGAAATTGAAGGGAATGGTGCTCGACAGCGTCTCTTCGCCGATTACGAAACGTGTTTACAACATGGCCTTGAACGAATTCATGGCCTGGTTCCAGCAGGCGCCCCGGCCAGGCTTCACTAAGGCCACCGTGAGCGCGTGGCGGGTATCCCTAGAAGAGCGTCACCTCGGGTCGTCGTCCATCATTATTAGAATGTCGGCGATTCGCAAGCTGGCTGCGGAGGCGGCCGATAACGGACTGTGCCTTTCGTCGGCGAAGCCGCGTTCGGATGACATCGCCCGCCTCACCCAGCAATCTGAGGAGGAAACCGACTTCCTCGTTGATCGTTTTCGGAGCGGCTTCCTCTTTCAGCCGCGTGGTCTGGTACGCAGTCACGGTCTGTTCTGTAGCATCAACGGTCATGACCGCTCCGAGGTGTCGGATGACATTCCCCACCGCGTACTCGGCGAAGACGACGGACTTGTGCCGCACTCGATAATCGTCGAGGTAAGCGCGCCCAAGCTCCTTGATGGTTCTGATTCGATCTTCACGATTGTCCTCGACCCCATTGAATCCCCGTTCCAATTCCCGGCGGCGATTCTGTTCCGCCTGCTTCGCCACGGTCTTCGAGCGGGTTTTCGCTGACTCGCGCACGCGCCGGCGGGCGAAGAGAAATTCGTACCACCAGACGCCACCACGTTTAAATAGAGCCATTTGCGTCCGCCGTCCCTGCGGACCATGACATTGGTTGCCTGTTCGGAGCGTCAAAGTCAACTTCGAAAAGGCGACCGTTGACGCTGCGCGTGGGATTTCTGTCCCGAGTCCGCCCGAGGCGAAGAACCTGACTCGGGGCACACGCACACCAATGTTTACGCGATTGTCTCGACTGTCCCGACTTGTCCCGACCAGTTGGGAGCAGTCTCAGCATTCATCGCCCTCCAAAATGCTCGCTCGGATGCAATAAACACGTATGGAGCCGAGTTCCGGCAGCCGCGGTTTTACGGTCATGTTTGGGTGCTCCCGCACCAAGAAACCGCGCTTATCGAGATCTCTCAAGACCGCCGCGTAACTGTATCCTGCGCAAGTCTCCGTTCTAAAAGTCTCCTGAAGAATCAAGTATTCCGTTTGTCCGTCGCTGTTCAAGCGCTTGAATCCTGCCCGGTTAGTAATTCGCTCTGCCGCTATGTCGGGCTGCACTGGATTGAGCAACTGAAATCTGGACGCACCATTCGCTCCGAGGAAGGACCGAACCTGGCTGATCGCGGCCTCGATGTCCGATGCGCCCTTGGTTCCCCTTGCTCTTACCCACTCGTGAAAACATCGTTCCGATGCTTCGATCGCTTCTCCAGGCCGCCATCCGGTCAATTCCCACTCCGTGGCAAGTTCGCCAGCGGCGGCGATTATTGCGAATCGGAGCGCTGCCCGGGACACTTCGTCGCTGCAATTGGCCGGAATCGTCCTCGCGAGAAAGCAGTCTTGGTGGGCTCGCAGGCGACGGACGGCGGCCGGCTTGTCGCTTACGATTAGTTCCAGGAACGCCTGTAGCGGTGTGCCATAAAATCGCCGCGCGGAATCGCTCAATTGTCTGGCGAATGCATCGGCGGACGGCGCGTTGTGAAGGTCCTCAAAAATTCCCATCCCAGCGCAAGCGTCGGCTTCGATGTTGAGTTGCCTGACCTCAGCGCCGCCCTTTATGCGTCTACCGCCAGCAAGAGCGTGTTCTGCCAGAGTTAGCTCGCCCGATGACACATACAAAACGGTCCAGGAAAGATGCTTTCTCGTCGTTATGCCGCGGCTCATCCGGATCTTTCCGGTTCCATTTCCGAGCAGAGACGATATCGGCGACCTCGCGCGCATCTGCCTGCGCGAGCTCATCTAGAAAGAGAGATAGATCGTTATGCAGCTCAGCGATAGCCTCTAGGCCGTTCGCGGTAGCGCGCCACGAGCGCACGAATCCGTTTCGCCCGCCGCCCCCACACACCGACCCGCCCACAATCAGAGCGGTGCTCTTGCCGACTGAGGTGGGTCCGTGGAAATGAGTCCCGCCAGACTCGCTTTCCAGCAAACTCAGAACCGGCCCGGCGAACGCGCACGATACGGCGAGGGTCAATCGCGAGTTTCCCTGACATAAGCAGCCCACGTTTTCCCGCCAGTCGTGGAGCGTCCCGCTAACCTTTATATAGTGATCAGACTCGAAGGTCGTTTGAAAAAGGACGGAGCCCCCAGCATTCTGTCCGATCGTCAACCCGGGCAGTACGAACGCATCGCCCTGCCAACCAACTCGGGAGACACTCAACGAGCGGATATCTGTGTGAGCAGTCTGGATGTAAGTCGTCAACAGCTCTCGCGCCTTCCGGCCGGGCGAAATCACGAGGCCGCCGTCCAATAGATGCGCGCGGTACTCTGCGCCGTCACCAGTAAGCAAGCTCATCGGCATTGCCCATTCGTGAGCCCTGCCTTCAGCGTCGAACCATCTGAGTAAGCGCCCCCAGTTTTCTCCATTCGCATCTCGTGTAAGCGCGACAATTTCGAGCCGTCCACATATTCTGAACTCATCGCCGTCTCGGTGAGGGCCGACATGAATCACGGCGTCATGCGCTAATCGGAACGTGGGGGAACCCGTATTGGCACCCGAGTGCTGCTCGGCTTCCGAGGTCCGGAACGTATCCGGTATGTCGCTGCAAGCGTAAGGTGCTGCGGTTGCGACGAATTGCCGGACTTGAGACCCGTCCCACCCGAGTTGGCGCACAGCGTCAACGATGTCGGCGCCCTCCGGCAATTCCGGAGGTGGCGTCAGGAGTTTGACGCTGCGTCCGGCACCGGCCTCGCTTATGATCTGCGCCGCCTTAACCGCTTGTGCTTGGCCGGAACCGTCGTTGTCGGGCCATAAAACGACTTCGCAGTCCGCGAGCGTCATCGCCTGCTCCACGGTCAGGTCTTTGAACGAGAATGCGACAATGCCGAGTTCGCCGGCGAGGTCCGCCTTAGCCTCGCCGTCGAGCCCCAGAGCCAGCCCAATTTGATCCCGCTCTCGAAAGATCTGATTGACATATAGCGGCTTGGAAAGAGCGCCGTCACCGGAGTAGCAGACTCCATCGACCAGATGCTCCCAGCGGAACTCCTTGTCTGCTCGATCCTTGCCTTCCTGTCGCGCGGATTCATGTTCGAACCTGACCTTGCGAAGGCAGTCGCCGTACGCGAACTCGATGACGGGGCGGAATCCCCGCCGCAACAACCCCTGCCGGACCCTTTCTGCCGGAATCGGTTGCTCCCTGGCGCCGTTCCCTCCGGGGTTTTCCGATCGAGTCGCAGCATCGAGCTGGCGGAAGGGCTGGCCGTTGCCGCCGGTCTGGATGCCGTAGTGATCTACCAGTTTTTCAATGGCCTCCCGGAAGGAGCATCGATCTATGCGTTGGACTAGGCCGAGGGCATCAACACCTTTTTCACCGAGGCATTTCTGGCTGGCGCAGAACAGCCGATTCTTCTTCCGGTCAAATCGCAGAGAAGGATCGCGGTCCCCGTGACTGTGGTTTTCAGGAAACGGACAGCGACCGGCGTCTTTTCTGAATTCGATCTGATAGAAATCCCTGGCGACAGCAGCCGCATCAGGAATCCTGCGTTTTAGTTCCGCGGCCGACATGCGGGCAGGTGCTCCCTTGTTTTTCATGAGTTCACGCAGATCTAACGTCCGCCGCCAGTCGGCCTGGAATCGAGCCAGGCCAAAACATCCTCGGTTTTATAGCGGACCGCGGCGCCGATCTTGATGTACTTCGGGCCCTGCCGCAAAAGTCGCCACCGCCGGACCGACGCTAAGGACAAACCCGTGAGGCGCGCCACGTCATGCTCATTAAGGAGTGCTTCGATCGTATTTAGAGTTGCCATGGTGAAATCATGGCAACCGAAAATTGTTATCCCAACTGTTTCAGCAAGAATCCAATAAAAATAGGCTCGCCGCGAGTACCTCGGAGTGGCGAAAGTTAGCGGAAGTTAGGAGAAAGATTCCATTGCGGTTTGCTATGGATGCCTGGCTCTTTTAAGCCGGTATTTAATCGCTTTGATTACCAGGGTCGTTCCAGGCAATCTGACCATGACCGACACGGCGGCTGCTTCTTCTTCCATGTCTTAGGGCAGGAAATCCCCTCATCATCAAGGGCTTCAGAGATCTCGTCCAGCTTTAAACGGAAGTCGCCATCAGGCGCGACTCGGGCTACTATGGCAGCCACTTGGCTTGGGGTTTCGAAATCGGGCGCTGGGCCGCGCCTACGGGCCTTTCGCGCCGATTGGTTTGGTAACTCCGATATGGGCGGATTCTGAATCCTCTTCTCTTCCGAAGGGGCCTCGACCATTTCAGCGACGACCGGTTGGTTCTGCGGAACCAACGATCGAAGTTCCAAGCAAAAATTTGCTGAACTTGTGAAGAGGTGTTCAATCCTTTCGACCCGCGTATCCCAGAATGTTCGCTTTTCGACGCCACCCGAGCTGACGTGAGCTGGACTCTTCGACTGGCCCTCATTTTCCTCGCCTGCGGTCACAGGGACAAATTCAATCAGACCACCACGGGGAATCGACTCTCCCCCTTGGGTCATCCGCTTTAACCAAACATCCCCCATCGAAGTCGAACCTGTGCCTGAAACCCTGGAGTAAAGGAGCCTCCCAGTAGATTTATCTGCCGCGCGTCGCAATGCATCAAGCCAGTCCTCCCATGGTTCAGCGCTCCTCCGGTCCGCCAGACCTCTGGCTGCCTCTCGTGCCAACGCTTTGAATACGTATTCGGAATGTTGATTGCTGTTCTCTGAAGTGGCTCCCGTGCGAAACTCCCAATCATCAGTTAACAAGAACCATTCGACCCGTAACGCGCGATTCTCAGGGGTATCGTGCTTCCGAAATTCCTCTTCGCGTTCTCTCCAGAATTGAGCGGTTTCCGTCGATTTCGGTGAAGGCCTTGGCGTATCGCCGGACTCCAACCTCAACGGAATGATCAGTACGGAGCCGTAATGAAGACAAAGGTCTCTGCCGGCGTCAGAAACCTGGTCGTCGGTCACCTCCTGGGACTCGATGCGGCATTGGTGGGCTAGAATCGAGCGCAAAACTGACTCCGGTATACGCTCCGGGGGACCTCCCTCGATCTTGTGCTCCACTTTGTAGGCTTCCCAGTTCTGCACTACCTCTGGCCATTTAAGGTTGTCTCCGTTCAAATCTCCGCCGCCATATGGACAACCGTCTCCGATCTTCCATCTTTCTATGAATATTTCTTCGCAGGTCTGGATTGCCTTTTGTGTGATGGGGTCTTCGCACCATGGCGAAAGTGGCGCCGCGTGAAACACTGGCGATGCCGTAAGAGTGCCACGAAGTTCAGCAATAATACGCGCGGTGTATTCGCGCAAACAGTCTGCGTTAACTCCCAGCCTGTTTTGAGCAAGAAGCAGACAGCCCGCCAATTCCCGTACGCTTTCCGCGGCCGCATTCACGGTTAATTCGACGATCTTCTCTCGCAGCACCGTTAATTCCTGTCTCGAAGCGGTGACCAAGGTTATTTCCTCTAGCGTGGCCTGCTCGCCCAAGGTTCCATCGTGCTCGCGAAGGTACGCCTCCGCATAGTCGAGGTCCGGGCCTATCTGTTTGTCGCATTCTGCGGCACGCTGGGCCACTCGCTCCGCTGATTTCGGGTTTAGGAGTGGGAACTTGAACTTGTACTTGATCCTTCGTTTGTGCACATTCACAGGGGATTCTAAAACTTGGGGCGAGGGTTCCGCAGATTCGAGTGCGCCTTCCCCGGTCGAAATCAAACGTTGGCGGACCGCGTTAATTCCGCTCTGGGTTGGCTTGCCGCAGTGGAGGTTTGACGCAAGACCAATCAGGGTAACGAGACGCTCTTCTCCAAGTTGGATAAGATCTGCCTGGTCATAAACGCCGGGCAGGAAAATGCCCCCTGGATATGTGATCCCACAGTCACCTACGTTGCAAGTGAAGTGAAACTCCGCGCCACGGTTCGACTCGTGGCTGGAAACCAGGACTTCAAG
>PNAJ01000073.1 GCA_003170295.1 Bryobacterales bacterium
GCTGCTGCCTGGCTGAGCAGCGCGACGGATTGTTCCGCATCGCCAGAGAGATATTCAAACCAGGCGAGCTTCGACAGCGCGTCGCCATTTATGAACAGTCCGAAGTTCGAAGCGGCCTGAAAATGTTTTTTCCCTTCAAGGATGGCCTCACGATCGGTCGGACTCAGCCAAGGATCAGGATTTGTCTGCGCCAGCGCCAGCTCGTCCGGGATTTGAATGTTCTGAAAGGCTTGAGCGCCTGCATATTCGTGATAGCGAACCCACCCACTGTGTGCGGTCAAGCCAACCCAAAGAAGAGAGAAGGCCAGGAATGCCCATCCCCCTTTCTGAGTTTTCCCCGAAGACCTCAGGTTAAAACGGTGAAAGAACACTTCTCGTGCCTTGAGCAATCTCCATGATTTTAGAACCAGAAACGTCGTGACCGCGGCACAGCCCAGCGCCATCAAGAATGGGACGAGCCCGTAAACGCTTCGAACAGCCAGGAAACTTCCAAGAAACACGGCGGCTCCGAGAACTTCCTCGGGCCATGTTACAGAGTAGTTCCTCTGAATGGCGCTCGATTTGGAGACAGCGACCGTGGGCTTCCCAAAACCGAAATACAAGGCGTCATTCGGGCACACACTGATGCAATCCATGCATTTCATGCAGCCTGGATCCACCACCATCTTGTATGCTTTCACCTCCGCGTGGACGAGGACATTCGAGGTGCAGGTTGCAGTGCAGTGCCCACATTGATTACACGCGTCGGTCACTCGGATTTTCCAGGGCGACAGTTTGTCAGCGAGACCAAAAAACCCTCCGTAAGGACAGGCGTAGGTGCAGAAACCCTTCTGTCCCAGGAAATACACGATCAGGAATCCACAGATGAAGAGAAAAGGGATCGCGACGGCAACGGAAGGAAACGTTTCCCAAAAATTATCGGTGACAAGGTGGTTGGTGAATTTCGGGATAAGTGGTCCGAGCTCTGAGCTTGCAAAGAATCGATATGCCGTGGGCCAGACAAACATATACAGCGCTGCGATGACCGGGACGTAGATCAGCAGCCTTGATCGAAACGGCTGTGGAGTGAGGCCAATTTTCTTTAAGATCCACGCACAGAAATCCTGGAGGGCGAGAATGTGACAACCCCAGCCGCAGACAAAACGTCCGAATATCAAAGTCGCCAAGATCGCCAGGGAAAAAAAGATAAAGCCCGCGTTGATCGCCCCCCGCTGGAGCGTGTGCATGGTTTCAGAAGGCTCAATCGGAGAAACCGTCCTGCCCGTAATCCACCACTGGATTACGTGAGCCACCATCAGCAAATTAAGGAAAATGAGCGCTGCCGCGCGCCAGCGGCTGGTTTTTGATTTGCGAATGCCGCTTGGCATCTTCGGAAAATCCTTGACCACAGGGAGTTGACCCCCCCCCCGCCTTTTCACTCTCCGATCTTCACAACCCTTTTTCACAAATTTTCTAATCGGCGCCGGCGCGCGGCAGAATTCAATTTCAACCCTCGGTCATTAAAAAATGCCTCAAAAATACTTTAAAAAAGTAGTCTACTTTTCGGGAAAACATATATATAACCTCATCGACAAGCCCGCGACACGTCGTGAGCCGACGTCTCGAGAGAAGGACTTCATCACCTTCTAAACGGGTAATAAATTGGAGGATTAGGACAATGTTTAAGAAAATTCTGAGTTATTCTACGTTCCCGCTGCTTTTGCTTTTGAGCAACAGCTCTGGAAATTCTGCACCACAATCCCCGGGAAAAAGCCCGGAAGGGCCGACCGGAACCCTGGAAAAAATGATCGTGGCCAGCGGAAACGTCGCGATCGATCTCGATTTGAATCGACTTAAAGGGATCCGCTCCGAAACGCAAGAATCAAAACGGGACACATTGCGTTTCGAAGTGGGCCGCAATTCTTTTTTTACGATCCTTGTTTTTAACGATGTATTGCGCGGTCCCGAGCCGGGCTCGATGGAGTTGATCTGGGGAAATTCCGTCATTCTTCCTGAACCGTTGAATGCGTCCTCAAACCAACTCGTCATCGAAAAAATCCCTTCCGGTGAGCCATTTGACCTGGTAGTGCGCGATGGGAAGACGGGCGTTGTCTTTTTCAATGTTGAAGGAAATCTCTATGAATACGATGCCGCCGCGCATTTGCTCAGCATCAACGGCGGAAGGCTTTTAATTTCAGAAGAGTTTGCGAACAAGCTTGGGCGACCCGCGGATGCTGGTTTGATCGTTGGGGGAATTTCGATCACGACGACCGTGTATCCGATCGAAATCACTACGGTCGTCAACGGCGCAGTTCAATCGTCGATCCTGCCACCCCGGGGCGGCGGGACTCAGACTGCTCCGGGAGGTACTGCGACGGGACCTGATGTCATCGTCGGAGATCTGCCTTCCATGGAACAATTTGGCAGTAGCGGAACCCAGGTCGGTCTGGGCGTTGGCACCACCTCTTGTAATAACGGCGACCAGCCGCTCGACTGGTTTGCGTTGCCCCAGGTAGACCATCCCGTCATTCCGCAAAATTTGTATCGAATGAGCGGCGGAACAACCAATGACGATCGCTTTGAACAAGTCGGACAATCGTGGTTGAAGCATGCCTTCGAGGCCTTGGAAGACGACGCTTGCGGCTTTGGTTGCAACACCAGTGGTTGCACTACTGGCACGCATCTATGCGTGGGATGCTCTGATCCTTACGACGCGAGCCTGAATGCGAGCCAGGATGGCTTGGGTTCACGCGCGTGGGTGAATCCCTTTACGGGCTCCTATCCCTCGACCTCAGCCGACCACACAGGCCACGTTCACACCGGCGTATCGCACAGGGTTCTTGTGGAAGGGAGCGACCTGAACACGACGCTGAATCCGGGCGCGACGTATTACGCCGAAGCTCAATACGTCACTCCGCATGAATACGCCTGGTGTCAGGCGCACTCTGGGCAATGCAACATGTACAACAATGCGTCCTACCGTCGTTTCAATGTAAGCGGCACGACGAGTTTTAGCTTTTCGCCCGTTGGATCCACGGTGCGAATGACCCCTGCCATCAATGCCTGGACTGGAGCGACCATCAATCCGATCGAGCCCGTTCCGGGAACCGACGGCCGTGCGTTCATTGCCTACAAAGTGACGGGTCCGGTGGCAGGGATTTGGCATTATGAGTATGCGATCTATAACCAAAATCTCGATCGCGGGATTCAATCTTTCAGTGTGCCATTGGGAGCCGGAATTACGGTGAGCAATCTGGGGTTTCATGCCCCGCTGAATCCTCCTGGATTTGCCAACGATGGAACTCAAGGAAGCGCGGGATTTAGTAACGTTGCCTGGACGTCGAATCAAACCGCGAGCGATCTGAGCTGGAGCTCGGAGACCTTCGTGCAGAACCAGAACGCGAACGCCGTTCGTTGGGGCACTTTGTATAATTTCCGTTTTGATTCGGACCGTCCGCCGCAGGCTGCGAACGCGACGATCGGCTTCTTCAAGACGGGAACGCCCATGACCGTTGGAATCCAAGGCCCTTCTCCGGTGGGTAGCGTGACACCGACACCGTCGCCATCAGCGACCCCGACACCCTCGGTGCCACCGACTCCTACACCTTCACCTTCAGGTACGCCTAGTACGGGCCCACTTTGGTATAACGGCGACGCTGATCTGGTCAACGGCCTGGCTAACGAGGATAACACCTCCCTGGGCGCCGGCCAATTCGCCAGTGTGTATGACAATTTCAACGTGACCGGCAGCGGGTGGACTATAACGGAAGCCTTCTCCGACGATCTTACGAATACCAACGTAACCGGTGCGATGTGGGAAATTCGCAGCGGCACCACCTTGCTTACTACAGGCGGCACGTTGGTCGCCAGCGGCATGACAGCAACGCCGGTAGTTACTGCTACGGGCCGGAGCGCGTTCGGGTTTACCGAATTCCAAATCAAAGTCATCGGGCTGAACGTTGTCCTGCCGGTCCTGCCAGCAGGCCAATTCTACTGGCTCAATGTCACACCGATAGGGGATCTGACGGGCCGTTCCTTTGACTCGACCACGGTGGGCGCGAACTGCGTGGGCACGCCCTGCGGCAACGACATGGACGCGTTCTTCAACAGCAACTTCTTCAACGTCACCTTCGGGTCCACGGCCGATCAAGGACAACCGTCCGACTTTTCCATGGGCGTAAATGGCCTTGGGGGCGGCGGCGGGAC
>PNAJ01000113.1 GCA_003170295.1 Bryobacterales bacterium
TAGCCCTTGAACGTGATTTCGGAAGTATGCTTTTTTCTGATCGTCCCCCTGACACGTCCTGCTTCCGAGTTCCATTCAACGTGGTCTCCTGCTTTAAAATCGTCTGTCATTGGCGTGATCTCCCCTTGCTCTAATCCTTGTGTTCAGCAGGATATGTGACCTGCCCTCCCGTTATCTTGCCCGAGGGCGTAAGCGTATGCGGCTGGGTGCGGGTGGCGCTCGTGATTTCCCGCACTTCGATTCCCCGGGCCAGCAGCGCATCCGCAATGAGGGAGCGATGACAGCGCCAGGGAACGGCTTCGGCACACATAATTGCAATTCGCTCTGACTTCGCAAGTGTTATCAAATCTTCCAGATTTTTCCGGAACGCGGGCGTCTGCATGTAATCGGCGAAGCCCCGGAAGCTGGCGTTATGCCAGCCGGCGTTGAGCGAATCCCGGCGCGCATGCCGGAAGCCGCCCAGTCCCGGCATGTATCTGTAATGAAGACGGGAGGAATGCAACGCGGCCGATAGTTCGCTCCGGTTGAACTGCGGATTGTGCCGCGAACGCGGAACGGTTCGTACATCGACCAGTCGCTTTACCTGGTGTGCTCTCAGAAGATGGATGAACTCCTTTATCGGGCGGGTGGAATGCCCGACGGTCATGACAATCAGCTGTGTCGGTGATGCGTCCCTTTTCATGCCAGAAATCTATTCTAAGCCGTTACGAATACCAAATCCACGATGTTCGCCTGCCGTCTCATGGCAGTTCACCGGCCTCGGAAAGACCCTCCAGCAGCATGTGCAAATACAATCCGGCTCAGAAATCGATGACTGGCTCAAGGCCGAAGAAGAGGTGCTTCACACTCAGGAACAACCGTGGGCTGCGCACCGGCGCCGGTGGATCAGACCAGCCCGGTGTTGCGTTCGATCGTCTTGATCACCGAGTCCATCTTCCCGCTCAATACCTGTTTTGCGAGGCTGAGGGTGAAGCCTTTGACTGCATGGAAGGGAAGATGCGACGGCAACGACAATGCGTAGGGATCGACCACCACGTCGACCACGACAGGACCGCCCTGGTGCGCAAGGGCCACCGCGAGCCCTTCTCTCACCTCGCCCGGCTCTTCGATGCGGATGCCTTTCGCGCCCATTGCCTCGGCGACCTTGGCGAAATTCGGGTTCTTGAAAGCGACGCCGAATGGGACCACGCCGGCTTCCTGCATCTCGATATTGACGAAATCGAGCGATTCATTGTTGAGGATGATCTGGACCACCGGCGTCTTCCGCTGCACCTGCGTAAGCAGGTCGCCGAGGGCGAGCATTGTGAATCCGCCGTCGCCGCACAGCGCGATCGTCTGACGGCCGGGGAATGCAAGTTGCGCACCGAAGGCGTTGGGAGCGGCATTGGCCATCGAGGCCCATGAAAACGAGCCGAAGAGCCGCCGGTTCGCCCCGCCCTTGATATGCCGCGCCAGCCAGATGCAGGCCGTGCCCGTGTCCGCGAAGAAGAGCGCGTCGTCGGCAGCAAGCTCGCTGAGCGTTGCCGCCAGGAATTCCGGCCGGATCGGCTTGATCCCCGGCCCCTTCTCGACATAGTGCTGCAGGAGTTCGTGGAACGAGTTGGTCTCGGCGACGTGTTTTTCGAGAAAGCGGCTCTCGCTCTTGTCGCTGACTTTGCCCAGCAGCGCGGTGACGGTCGCCTTTATGTCGCCTACCAGCCCGAGATCAATGGCTGTTCGCCGTCCTATATGTTTCGGGTTCCTGTCGATCTGGACTTTCTTGACATCGTGGCCGGGCAGAAATTCCGAGAAGGGAAAGTCGGTGCCGAGCAGCAGCAGCAGGTCCGAGTCGTGAATGGCCTTGTAGGCGCCCCCGTACCCGAGCAGCCCGGTCATTCCGACGGCATTGGGATTGTCATGCTCCAGCCATTGCTTCCCGCGAAAGGAATATCCGACCGGCGCCTTCAGCCGGGCGGCGAGTTGCAGAACCTCGTCGCGGGCGTCGCGGCAGCCGTCGCCGCCGAAAATCGCCACCTTCTTGGCGGCCTCGATCAATGCGGCCAGCTTGTCGATATCCGCGTCGGCCGGGCGAAACACCGGCGGCGCGGGAATCGTGACCTCGTGCGAGGCATCATCCGGCGCGTTCGCCGATGCGATGTCCCCCGGCATGGAGATCACCGTCGGCCCCTTGTCGACAATGGCAGTCATAATCGCGGTCGTGAACACAGCCCGTGTCTGTTCAGGGTTGACGACGCGCCCGACATAGAGGCAGGCGGTATCGAAAAACTTGTAAGGGTTCAGCTCTTCGAGGGCGGCTGTGTCCATGAGCCGGGTCTCCACATCGCCGGCAATGGCGATGATCGCGGCCCCCTCCTTGCGCGCATCCATCAGTCCGTTGAAAAGATGCGTCACGCCGGGACCGGCGGTTCCGCACACCGCCACGGGATTGCCGGTCAGGTATGCTTCGGCGACCGCGGCGAAGACGCCGTATTCTTCATGGCGAACATGGATAAACTCGATCTTCCCGTTGCGCCGCAGGGCATCGATCACCGGGTTCAGCGCGTCTCCGACGATGCCGTAGCAGCGTTTGACGCCCGCATTCGCCAGCATCTCCCACATCACGTCCGCAACTTTTCGTGCCATCCGACACTCCTTATTGTGAAACTGCTCAGGACCCAAGTGCCGTGCTCTCTTAGTGGCTGCAAACCATTTTGGTTCCCTGCTTCTGCGGTTAGTATAGACCGGGCTGTACGGAAGACTTGCCATGGACATCGCGACGTGCGCACTTATCTTCGGGCTGTCTACGGATCGCACACGATAATAATTACCGGCAGTGGGTAGTTCGCGAGGTAATTGAAATGTTTGGTCTCGCCGCGATAGACGTATCCTCAGCGGTTCGTTTAATGCACTCTTGCTCGGGGACCCGCAGCGGGTATACAATCGCACCTTCGAGCACGAACAAAGGAGAGCTGCATGCTTCGATCCGACCGGCTGCTCAAGTTTTTAGGTCCGGGTGCCCTGATGATCCCCATTCTCGGTTGCGGGGGATCTCAGCACAGCGTTGACGAGAAGTACTTTCTCATTGCGACGAACATCAAGCTGCCTTACTGGGAGGCCGCCGGCTCGGGTCTGGTTCGGGCCGCGCAGATGATGCAGGTGGAGGCACACTTCGTGGGTCCCGAGACCTACGATCCGAAAGCACAACAGCAGGAGTTTGAAAAGGTGCTGGGGCAGAAGCCGACTGGGATCATGATTTCGCCGGCGGACCCGGAACTCATGAAGGCGGATATCGATCGGGCGATCGGGCAAGGCATCCCGGTGATCACGATCGATTCCGACGCGCGGTCGAGCAAACGGCTATTATTTATCGGGACTGACAACTATACGGCCGGACAGATGGGCGGCGAGGTGTTGGCCAGGCGGCTGCAAGGCAAGGGCAATGTGGTGGTGTTCACCATACCGCAGCAGGCGAACCTCCGGGAGCGGCTCCGCGGATACCAGGATACCCTATCTGCACATCCGCAGATCAAGATCGTCGAGACCATCGATATGCGGGGCGATCCGGGAACCGCGTTTGATAAGACTGTGGAGATCCTTGCGAAGCGGGCCGCGCAGGTGGACGCATTCGTCTGCCTTGAGGCAGTGGCGTGCCCCGAGGTGGGGGAAGCGCTCGACCGCAAGAAAGCGGACAAGGTAGTCGTAGCTATGGACGTCGAGCCGCGCACGCTGGAGTGGATTCAAAAGGGACTCATCGCGGCGACGATCGGCCAGAAGCCGTACACGATGGCGTATTACGGGCTCCAGATGCTCGATAATCTCCACCATCACCCGATCACCCCCCTCGACGCGAACTGGGCGCAGGATTCCTTCTCTCCGATCCCGACCATAGTGGACACGGGCGCGACGCTGATCGATAAAAGCAACGTGGAGGCGTTCCTGAAGGCGCGCGAATCAGTGACGACGAAGAAGTAAGAAGGCCTAAGGGCAAAGCGGTGCGGATGTTCACAATATCATCTCCTGCTGAACATCCACTGCCCTTTCCTATAACGACGGTAACGCGCTGGCCGATGTCGAACTTGGTAGTGATGTTCAGGTTGGAACCTTACTTGCTGGCAGACTGGGCGAGGAGTGGATTATGGCAAAACTTACAGCCGCGAAGAAGAACGCCGAGCCAAGAAAGAATTCGGGCTTCCGGAGGAGCGCAAATACCCCATGCCGAATGCCAGTCACGCCAGAAACGCCAAGGCGCGCGCCTCCCAGATGGAGCATCAAGGCAAATTGAGCGCAGCCGACAAGAAGAAAATCGACACCAAGGCAGATCACATCTTGAATAAGTAGGCGCTCCCGCAGGGTGAGAGGATTGCGGCGAAAGGGCTTGGCGAAAAGGTTCATGCGGCCGCCCCGTCTCGCGTCTCCCGCGGATGCGACAGGTGTCGGACCCCCGGCGCCGGTTGATGGGTTGAGAGCAAATGTCCGGAACTACGCAGGGCTGCGCGGTGTGCAGATTTCGCCTGGCGCTCAAATTCCTGGTGCCTCGCAGAAATGGCCCGGTGAATCTCGGGAAAATTGCCGTACGAAATAGCCCTGGTGATGCCGAGCCGCGCATATACCTCTCGCAATGACGGCGGCGGATTCTCCTTCAGCATAGCTTTCAGCCGGTTCTTCTGTGTTTTCTTGGATCGTTCTGCAAACTCGCGCCATCGAGCGATCAGCCTCGCGCATAGACGTGGTTCCCAGGCACGTATGCTGTGGCCTTCGCACTCTTGGGGGCGGAACTTGATTGGGGCTATCGGGCGCTACCGATTGGCATATAGATGAAGCAGAAAAAAGAGT
>PNAJ01000132.1 GCA_003170295.1 Bryobacterales bacterium
ATCTCACGCGTTGCCCAGGCTCACTCTATTTCTCCCGGCGCTCTTCAATATCACGAAGTGCCGAAGTATGGCGCTCCGCGGCAAAATATCTTTAGCTGCGGGATCAAGTCCCGCGCACGTTCCTTCACTGCCGGCATCAACGCCATCGGTACCCTGGCTGCCGACTTCGTCTCATCGATTGGAAAGTTGACCGTCCGAAACGATCTCCAATACCTCACCATGATCCCCTGGAAATCGCTCCTCCCCACGCAGATGTTGATGCGTGGCGTGGCGGCATGGTGTCCCGTCTGTCTGTCCAGTTGGGAACAGGCCGCCAAACCAGCTTATGTGCCTTTGCTGTGGACTCTGGAAGTCGTCAAATTCTGTCCTTACCACCGGCGCCCTTTGCGTTTTACCTGTCCGCATTGCTCACTTCCGCAACCAGTGCTCGGTCAGTGCTCCTGGGTGGGGTTCTGCGCGCGATGCAAGCACCCGCTCGGATCCGATTCAGGCAAAGACAATCCGGAACCGTATTCGGTTCTCCAGCAGGAGACGCCGGAGTGGGAGATATGGGTGGCGAGCCAGATCGCGGATCTAATCCAAGTTGGGTTCGGCGATCCGGCTTTGGTAACCAGAGGACAGTTGGCCGAACTGGTTCGGGTCGGATGTGACTTGGAAGGACTGTCCAGTTTTGCCCGGATACTGGGGGTCAGTTCCACATCGGTCTGCGAGTGGCGAGCCGGTGAAAAGCATCCAATTCTGCCGGCCTACTTGCGCCTGGCGCGTGTGTTTGACGTGTCATTGGTCAACCTCCTCACGGGAAGGGTCTCGCCGGGCGACCTTCAATCACTGGCTCTCGCCGGCGTGCCGCATTGGCGGAACCTCTGGGTCCGGCGATCCACGGCTTTCCATAAGGACACAGCAGCACGCCAGATGGACGAAGCATTGAGAGAGTCGCCCCCGCCTTCCCTGAGGGCCTTCGCGATGCGAAACGGGTATCACAACGCAACCATTGAAAAACACTTCCCGGGCCAATGCAGGGAAAAACAGGAACGGTTTCGAGAGTTTTACGAAGCTTCTATCCAGCAGCGCCAAGCCAAGAAGGTCGCGGAATTCCGACAAATCGCTTTTCAACTCCACGAGCAAGGCACGGAGCTATTTGTGAACCGCGTGCTCAAGCGGATGTCCCCACCGAGGAGTATGGATTACCGCATTGCCTGCGAGGCCCTGGCCGAAGTTAGGCGCGAGATCCCGGCGGATCAGCAACGCGTTGGCAAACCGCTGCGGTAGAATGGCGAGCAACGCCCTTCCCACGACGCCTTCCGCGCGCAGACGGAATGATGGAGCACGTATGCCTACATGGGTCTACAACCCTCACACTGGCGGGAAGACCATCCCGCCCGGCATCAAAACACGTACAGAGCGGCGCATTCTTGATTACGCTGCCAAGCACCACGCCGGAAAGTTCGCTCGAATCGACGTGCGCTTCCGCGGCGCCCTATGCTACATCGACGTGTATAGCGAACCCGACATGCCGCGCGCAAGTGCTCCACCTCCTGGCGAGACGCGTGAGCAGTGGATCGAGCGCCTTCGCAATACCCCCACGCACCTCTGCCGGATTCGCTACTTTGGCAACGAAGATCGATGGAGTTTCGCCTGGTACACCTACGCCCATGAAAAGTACGAACCGAGCTTTTTGATCACCGGCGAAGATCAAGGCACGCCTGAAGAAGCTTTCGAGACGTCAGCCCACTTCCTCTGAAGAAATCCTGGGTGAAGCTGTCGCGCACTCGCACTCAGACGCCCTGGAGCCGGTGCCGGTGTGCCTTGAAGCATAAAATGGCAGCGACTTGAAGCATAAAGTGGCAGCGCCAGGGCCTGAAGTCCATTCCGATCAGCGTATGCGTTCCGGGTGATGGACCCGTATTGGGAAGGATAACCTGGCAGGGAGTGCGAAAAGGAAGGATAACGTGGCAGGGAGTGCAGATTGAAGCAGAGGCTGGAACTGCTGCGGTCTCGGCCACACCGCAGCAGTGATCCATCACGGTGCACGATCAATGCACTGGTCACATTCGTTTGAGCGGAAAAGGGCGAAACAAAAACCTTGAAAAATGGTTTGTACAGGTGTAATATAGCACCTATACCATGGCCAAAGACGAAACGCCAGAAGAGATCAAACGCTGGTTCTTGAATGCTGTCCAGAGGCTCTGGCCGATTGCCATGGGTTCCGTTTCGTTGCGGAAGAGCCCCTGTATTCGGGAGAACTGTTCTGCTTGTGCATCGGGTATAGGACACAGCAGCTATGCCTTGTCGGGCTATCGAGGGAACCGGCGATTTTCGGTCTACGTGCCTGAGGAACTGGCACCGGACATTCAGAAGGCGGTTGAGAATGGCCGTCAAGTGCAGGATCTGATGAAGGAGGCTGGGCTGCGCTACGTATACGCCCGGAAGAGGGGAAAGGCTGGCGAGACCGCGGTGAGATAGGGCGCTGAGTACGGTCTCCAGGTGCATTTATTAACCGCTGCAAAGTAGAAGTGGAATTCTGCCTTGTACGCAGGAGGCAACGGTGCTCACCAATGATGACCTGTTGTTGTGGTTCCAACGACTCGCCATTCCAGCGCAGACGCGTTCGATCATCGACTGCATTCGATCGTCAGGTCCTTCACGCCACGTGGGAGGCGGCCGATCGAATGTGAGCGGCCGGTATCCAAGCAGGAAAATGGGGGTCACCATCCAGTTTGAAAGCCATCGGGTGGAGCTGGCCGGAGTCTACGAGATGGAACACGACGCCGGAGTCTTGGAGTATTTTGACCAGCCGCCGTCGATCAAGTTGGATTACGCAAGCGCGACGGGCAAGAGGATGGGCGTACTTCACACTCCTGACTTCTTTGTCATCCGCGATAGAGACGCCGGGTGGGAAGAATGGAAGACAGAGGAAGAGCTGCAGCGGCTTGCCGAGCGAAACCCCAATCGGTACTGTGCCGGAGCGGAAGGTCGCTGGCGCCGCCCGCCTGGCGCAAATTATGCGGAACGACTGGGGCTCTATTATCGCGTTCGATCTTCGGCGGAGATCGAGTGGGTGTACCAGCGCAACATCCAGTTTCTGGAGGACTACCTGCGCGTCGATTCACCCGCGATCTCGACCGTCAGCCGCGAATCCGCGGTCGCTCACGTCTCAGCAACGCACGGTTTGCCGTTAGAGGATCTGCTGCGCCTGAACACTGTTCCACCGGACGACATCTTCGCCATGATTGCGGCAAACATCCTATACGTGGATCTCCGGGCTGCACCGCTCGCTGAACCCTCTCAGGTGGAAGTGTTTACCACGTCGGAGGTGGCTTTAAGAACAAAGCGCGACAGTGCTCGAAAACTAGATATGTTCTCCTGGGGCGCTGTCCACTGTGGCAGCACGCTTACCTGGGATTGCCGTATCTGGAAAGTGGTGAACACCGGAGAGGCTTCGGTGGGACTGCTCTCGGAAGATCAGAGGCTAACGGAGTTGCCGGTGGCAGCGTTCCAATCGTTGATGCGCCAGGGGCGAATCGAAGTGGCTCCCAGC
>PNAJ01000032.1 GCA_003170295.1 Bryobacterales bacterium
CGTGTTGCGCCCCAGTCTCGAAGCACTCAGTCCGCCGCAGGCCCAACTGCCCGCGCGGACTCTTGCCGACGCGGAGCGCGTGCACATTCTCGCGACCCTTCGTGAAACCAACGGCGTGGTGGGAGGAGCCGGCGGTGCTGCTGCTAGACTCGGCTTGCCAAGGACAACACTGATTGCCAAAATGCAAAAACTCGGACTTTCACGGGCGCCTCAAGACGACGCGCCTTCCGTCCACGGTCACAGGGTCTGGGGAAAGAATTCGGCGCTACCTCCGGGGAGAGAGCGACCCATCGCTGTTGCGTACGCATCGCGATGAGCTCGAAATAAGGTCATTTAAGGTATCGCCAGGGCCCAAGTTAGCGTGATTTATGGTCAATTAAGGCGCGACATCGACCACGATTACGGTCGTATCGTCGAATTGCTCAGTCCCGGCAGACCATTCCGCCACGGCCTGGATGAATCCGTTTGCATCGGTCGCCCTGCGGCAGAGCTCAATCAGGCGATCCTCTCCAAACTCCTCCGCCGCGGCGTTCTGGGCGTCGGTCAGGCCGTCGGTGAAGATCACTAACCGGCTTCCAGGTAACAAGTTAGTACTTTTGGCCGAATACCTCGCGCCGGCGAACATGCCCACCGGAAACCCGTCCGCATCCAGCCGCTCGATCTCGCCCCCTGGGTGAATCAGAATCGGTGCCGGATGCCCCGCGTTAACATACGTCAAAACAGCGGTATGCGTGTTGTACTCACCCCAGAACAGCGTTGCGTAGCGGTTGTCGCCGAATCTTCCGGCGAGTTGCTTATTCAGGAGTTTAACGAACTCGGCCGGCGGCGCCGCGCTAAAACGCGCTCGGGCCAGCGCTTGCAGGTTCGCCATCATGAGAGCGGCGGGAATCCCTTTGCCGCTGACATCCGCGCAAAGAATGCCGATTTCGTTTTCTCCCAAGCTAAAGAAATCATAGAGGTCCCCTCCAATCATCCGCGCGGCCGTGGTCTCGCCGGAAACGGTAACTCCCGGTAATGCCGGCATTATGCGCGGGAACAAATAGTTCTGAACGGTGTGTGCAACTTGAAGTTCGGCCTCCTCTTGCCGCAGGCGTTCGAGTGAAACCGACATCTGGTTGAAAGATTGGACTAAATCGCCCAGTTGTCCCGAGCGTTCCCGCGTTCTCCAGGCAAAGTTTCCCCCCGCGATCTGACGCGCGCCATGGCTCAGGTCGTCGATGGCGGAGGCGATGTCGCTACCGAGACGAAAACAGATCCACGCGCCCGATGCGTCCAGCAGCAGGACCGTGAAGGCGAGGGCAGCCAGAAGCCATACCCAGTTTGCGCGTTGCGTGCCAAGCTGCGCCAAATCATGGAACGTATTCGCATAGCTGGCTCGAACGGTGTATGCGATCCAGTCTTCCAATGCCCCGGTTTGCAAGTTGTGGACGGTCAATACGACCCCAGTCGGGTGCGTGACGCCGGGAATGAAATTTCCTTCAAATGTTCGAAGCAGCCGATTCGTGGGATGCACGCGGAAAGGCTTTGGAGAGACTGGTGTTACCTCTGTGCCGCTCACCGCCGATAACCGCCGGGCCAATTCAGGACCCAGCGGAATGGTAAGGGTGCCACGCCGGATCTCTAGTTGTCCCCGATCGACAACCAAGCGTGACTCCCCTTCCTGAACGAGCATTTCAATCTGTTTTTTCACTACATTGGCGCTTTCGCGCCGGATCACGACGTTCAGAACCGCTAACGCGAGACAGCCCATCAGAAAGGTGGACGTCCCGGTAAAGGCAATAATCGCGAACATCTTTGAGCGAACCTGACCCCACGCTTTTTTCATCACGATTCACATTGCACGCGAGCTTCCGCGATTCGATTTGCGAATATTCGTGACCGGGCAGGGTCATTTTGCTGATTAGAAAGGGCGCGGCCGCGGCCCGCGAGTTGCAATTGCACGAGTGTGTTTTCGAAAGGAGAAAACCAAATGTTAAACAACCTTTTACCAATGGCGGCGCTCACGCTGGGACTTGCGATTGCACCTCTCCGAGCGAGTGAGTGGGACCACAAGACGGCGATCACACTGAATGAGCCGATCAACGTGCAGGGCACCGTGCTCCAGGCGGGCCAGTATGTCATGAAGCTGCTGGACGAGACCGCCGAGAGGAGCGTCGTCCTGATTTACGACCGGGACGAGCAGCACCTGATTACGACGGTGATCGGAATGCCGGCTTACAGGCCGGAGCCGAAAGACGATAGTTCGTTTACCTTTTATGAAAAGTCCGCGGATCAACCAGCGGTGCTGAAGACCTGGTTTTACCCGGGTGAATACGGCGGGCTGGAATTCCGCGATACAACCAGTCGCTGATGTTCCGCATCGATAGAGTCGTAGACACCGGAAGAGTCACGCTGACTCTGGCTGGTGTGTTAGATGCAAGCGCAGCGGCCGAGACCGCCAATGTCATGGGCGGCCCGCTGCGCACGAATCGGAGGCTGACTCTGGATTTGAGTCAGCTCCGGTATGCCGACCGCGAGGGAATGCTTTTTCTCGCGGGGGCTATGAGAAATAGAGTGCGTTTAACCGGGATTCCGCGATACATCCGGTCATGGTTGAAGCAGGAGGGGCTGAGGCAGGAAGGCTAGCGGCGTGTCCCGGTCATTCCGACAGTCGAAATAATTCACACCTGTCCGCATGCTTACGCATGGCGGTTCAACTGCGTACGGAAGAAGACGGCGGCTGAAGCCGACGCTGCAAGCTGAAGCTCGCGCCACCCAGCTCATTGGACGGAGGCGACGTTTGAACGGTAACGATGCTTATCTATTTTCAAAGCGCGGATTTTGGATTCGAGGGTCGACGGGGGAAGGCCCAATCTAGCGGCGGCGCCGCTGCGGCCGGCGATGCGGCCCCTGGTTTCCACCAACGCCGCCTGGATCAAATCGCGCTCGTGATGGTCGAGGACGTTGGTTTCTAGGACGGAGTTTTTTTGGATTCCAAAGACGGAGCGCTCAAGCCGCAAGGTTCCGTTCTCGGCAAGAATGACTCCGCGCTCGATCACGTTCTGCAATTCGCGAATGTTGCCCGGCCAATGGTACTCCACCAGCAGAGACATGGTCTCGTTGTGAATCCGTGCGACACGCTTGCCGATGCGTTCTCCGCAACGCGCTGCAAAATATTCCACCAGCATGGGGATGTCTTCGCGCCGCTCCCGGAGCGGGGGCACTTCGATGGGAAATACATTGAGACGGTAAAACAAATCCGTCCGAAAGCGGCCGGCTTCGCTGGCCTCGGGAAGATTGAGATTGGTGGCGGCGATGAGGCGGACATCGGTGCGAATGGTCTGCGTTCCCCCGACGCGCTCAAACTCGCGCTCCTGCAAAACGCGCAGCAATGCTACTTGCGTTTCGAGCGGGAGCTCACCCACTTCATCGAGGAACAGCGAAGACTGGTTCGCCCTCTCGAATCGCCCGATTCGCCGCTCCATCGCGCCGGTGAACGCGCCCCGTTCATGACCGAAGAGTTCGCTCGAAACCAGCGATTCCGGAATGGCCGCGCAGTTGATTTTGATGAGCGGGCGGAGCGCACGACGGGACCTTTGGTGAATCGCTTTGGCAACCAGTTCCTTGCCGGTCCCGGTTTCCCCCAGGATTAAAACAGTCGAATCCGTTGCCGCCACTTTTTCGATCGACGCCAGCACTCGCTTGAGACCTTCGGACGAGCCTATCAGCTCCTCAAAACCGGCGATCTCCGAGATGTTGTCGCGGAGCACGAGATTCTCTTCCTGGAGTTTTTGGCGAAGGGCATCGATTTCCGAATAGGCCAGGGCGTTTGAGAGCGCGATGGCTGCAACCTCGGCGATTTCCGAGAACAATGAGATCTCATCTGGCGAGTAATGGTGTGGCGCTTCGCGGATGAAGTGAATGGCGCCGATCATCCGTTCACGGACGAGCAAAGGACAAAGAACGTAGGAGCGAATACCGTAGGAAAGCAGCCGCGGCTCTTCGGCGAAACGCAGGGTGCGTGCGAGGTCGGCGCACACATAAGGCCGGCCAGTCCGGCGAACGTGCTCCATGACAGTATCTTTCATGGGAATGCGATCGGGAACATCCTCCGCGGGCACGTCCGCGAACCGCGCCATGACCTGGCTGAACGACTCTCCGGCTACACGGGCTTGATTCGCGACATACAACGAGTAGGGAAGGTATTCGTCTCCTTCGACGATCAGAACGGCGACGTACCGGACTTCGTGGATGGGCGAGAGATGACTCCCCAGAGCGGCGAGCACATCGCTGAAGTCCAAGTGAGAATTCGCGGCTTTGGCGAGTTTCAACAGCAGTTGATAACGCTCAATCGAACCTGAGCTTGGGAGTGACACGGAGTTTTGGGTAATTTGCATGTCTACCGAATTTGATGTGAGGTGAGGCGGAGGAGTTGCATGTGCTTTACGGCAAATGAGTTAGACGGCATTTCGTCTGACGATGTCGGCATATAGTCACGTGAGGGATTGTGGACGAGGCGAAAACCGGGACAGACCGCTCTGTCCACGCGGCGTGAAACGTTTGGATGCTACGGCGAGGATGGTGGCGCCTTGGGACAGAGAGGTCAGTCCCGGTTTTCGCGCACGGTTCGAATGTCGCGAAATCGTGGCAGGCGGTTTGCATTCGATTTGGGAGTATGAATAGCCGATTTACAACTTATGCTGCGGGATTTATCGTTCTTAGTGCGGCGGTGGCGGATGTGAGGTCGACTTTGTCTCCGGGCGCGCGGAAGGAGATTGCCTCGGTCGAGGCGGAGATCAATCGCATCGAGGCCCAGACGCTGGTGCGCGTGGGGCAGGGATCGATGGACCGATCCCAGCAAGTTATTCTGCTGGGCAAGCTGCTCTTTTACGATCGGGAATTGTCGGTGCGGCGCAACGAAGCTTGCGCGTTCTGCCATATGCCGGAGACTGGATTCAGCGGTCCCGTGAGCACATTGAACCAAACTACCGTCTCTTATCCGGGATCCATTCGATCTCGCTTCAGCGAGCGCAGCCCGCAAACTCACACGTATGCGAGCTATTCGCCGGTGCTCCACTACAGCGAAGGGCAAGGCGATTTTGTGGGCGGCGCGTTTTGGGATATGCGCGCCACGGGGCTTCAACTCAACAGCCCGTTGGCCGAGCAGGCGCAAGGGCCTCCGCTCAATCCGATGGAGATGGGACTCATCGATGCGGCCTGCATGGTCTATCGCGCTTCCGAGCGGCCTTACCGGCCGATGGCCGAGCGAGTGTGGGGCGCGCAGGCTTTCGCGGTGAAATGGCCTGGCGATGTGAAGTCGGTGTGTGAACGGCCCGGTCCGGCGGCGACATCCGATCTGTTGCCGGTGCATCTTGCGCCTGTGGATCGGGGAATTGTGCAGGCTACATTCGACCAGATCGCACAGGCCATCGCTGCTTATGAAGGATCTGAGGAAGTGAATTCCTTTTCTTCGAAGTTCGACCTGGTCATGGCGGACAAGGCGAAGTTCACGCCGGAGGAGCAGACGGGGTACGATCTGTTTCGCAGCAAGGCCACACATTGCAACGAATGCCATCGCGATGGAGGGCCGGGAGAGGAGCCGCTGTTCACGGACTTCACTGCATCGAATCTGGGTTTGCCGGCCAATAGGGCCATTCCGTATTACGAGGAAAGCAGTGCTGACGGCTTCGGGTTTACTGCGAATGCGCGGGGGCTGAAGTTCGACGACACAGGCGTGGGGGGATTTCTCGGGGGGCCGAAGAATCCTGACGGGAAGTGGACCTCGCAAGCGAAATCGTTCATCGGAAAGTACAAGACGCCGACGTTGCGGAATGTGGATAAAAGGCCTCGACCGGATTTCGTCAAGGCTTATATGCATAACGGTTACTTGAAGTCGCTAGAGGAGGTGGTTCACTTCTATAACACTCGGGATTCGCTGCCGGCGTGCAAGGCAGGCGACCCGGGAGAGAAGGTGAGCTGCTGGCCGCCGCCGGAGCATGCGGAGACGATGAATCGGCGTCAGCTTGGCAGGTTGGGGTTGAGCACGAAGGATGAGAGTGAGATTGTGGCGTTTTTGAAAACGCTGACGGATGGATATGCGGGGGGGAAGTAGCGCGGCCGGACACGTCGACACGAGTGTCGACGCGGCACGCCTGGGGCGTGCGCCACGAGCTCCTGCAGATCCTTTCCTGAAACCGCGACCGGCAAGCTTACCGCTCCCGAAGGTCGCGGTTCCAAAGATGCAGAGCCTATGCGGCTTGACGGGTACCTTGGCCGATCTCCTGAATTTCGTCCGGGGCGAGGTGCACGTCGGCGGCTCCGGCGATGCCGCTGACCTGGTCGGCGCTGCGGACGCCGATGATGGCGCCGGTCACGGCGGGATTCGTCAAAGTCCAGGCGATGGCGACTTCGCCCGGCGTTGCGCCACGGCGCTTGCCGATGGCTCGGAGCGTCTCGACCAGGCGCAGGTTATGAGTGAGCATTGGCTCCTGGAAGTTAGGGCTGTTTTGGCGCCAATCGTCCTTAGGGAAAGTAGCGATCCGCTCCCGGGTCATGGCGCCACTCAACATTCCGGAGGCCATGGGGGAATAGACGATGACGCCGATGCCGTGCCGCAACGCGAAGGGGAGAATCGAGGTTTCAACATCCCTCGCCAGAAGCGAGTAGGGCGGTTGGAGGGAGGCGATGGGAGCGATCTTCTGGGCTCGCTGCATTTGCTGGGCGTTGAAATTGGAAACGCCGATGTTGCGGATCTTTCCCTCTGCTTTGAGTTTGGCCATTTCGCCCATGGCTTCCTCAATCGAGCCTGGCGACGCGCTTTCCGGGCCGCTTTTCCATGCGGGCCAGTGAATCTGATAGAGATCGATAGCATCGACGTCCAATCGCCGCAAGCTGGCTTCGGCTTCGCGGCGAATGGAGGATGCCTGGAGGTTGTGCGAGATCTCTCCTTTTTCATCCCATACCAGACTGCACTTGGTGAAAATATAGGGGCGCGTGCTGAGGCCCTTCAGCGAACGGCCTACTACGGTTTCAGAATGTCCGAGGCCGTAGGCGGCCGCGGTGTCGATCCAGTTGATGCCGCGGTCCAGACCGGCGCGGATCGCGGCGATGGACTCCTTGTCGTCCTGCGGACCCCAGGCGAATTCCCATTGGCCTCCGCCGATGGCCCAGGCTCCAATTCCAATCGGGGTAATTTTCAAGTCGCTCTGTCCGAGCGTTCGTAAGAACATTTCATGACTCCTTTTCAGTTAAAAAAGAGGCGGTCCAGCGATGCTGCGCCGGAACCCCTCCCGACAATGACGGCCGCGAGAGCGATGGCTAGGAGATGATACTCGTAGCCGTGGCCTTTGCGGTCGCCAAACCAATTGAGAAACAATCCGTTGCGGCCGTGCACCATGAAAATGGCCGCAAACATGATGAAGGCGATTCCGGCGGCGGCGATCCGGCTCAGTAACCCTACGATGAGTCCCAGACCGCCAAAAAACTCGGCGGCCACTGCCAGGAAAGCGATGGGAACCGGAAGGCCGAGATGCTGGTGCATCATACCGATCGTTGATTTAAGACCAGGGCCTCCGAACCAGCCTAGAAGTTTTTGGGCGCCGCGCGCGAAAAACACAACGCCCAGGATCAAGCGAATGATCCTTTGTGTCCAGTCGGGGTCTGTTGTGAACAGATCTAATAACATCACTTCCTCCTTTTCGTCTAGGCCACTTGTTCCATGCGCCGGATGACGGCGGAAAAATCTTCCTCGCCGCCAGCGGCCGCCTCAGCGGAGTTGATTGCCGCAGCGCGTTCTGTGGCGGGCATCCATAGTTCTACTTGCGCCGCCGCAGCCAGGATCAACCTGAAGTCCTTGTTCATCAGGCGAACGGGAAATTGCGGCGCATAGTCATTCTGTTTGGCCGTCGCCAGTTTTGCCGCTTGTACGGGGGAGACGACGGCGGTTTTGGCTAACGTGTCGAACAGAGCCTCGCGCGGGAGGCCGAGCTTCGAACCGAGCGCGACGGCTTCAGCGACTGCCTGCATGCCTAGACCCAGGAGCGTGTTCACGACAAGCTTCATCGCGACGCCAGAACCGCTGGGGCCCATGTAAAACCACTGTTTGGCGATCGCGGCAAAGATCGGCGTGGACGCTTCGAAGAGGTCGCGTTCGCCGCCGCCGAGTAGCGTGAGCGCGCCAGCGTCGGCGGCGACTGTGCTTCCGGAGACCGCGACGTCGAGCATGGAAATACCAAACTCGCGCGCGGCCTCGGATAAGCTACGCGAGGTTTTGGGCGCGACCGTGCTCATTTCAATAATCAGGGTGCCGGGTCTGGCGGTACGCAAAACGCCTTGGGACCCCTGGTAGATGGATTCCACCGCCGCTCTGTCCGGTACGCAGGACAATACGACGTCGACACGGTCGGCTAGTTTTCGCGGATCCGGCGCGACGGCGGCACCGAGGGCCTCCAGCGCTTTCGTTTTGTCGCGGTCACGATCGTAAACAGTCATGGGGAAGCCCGCGGTCATCAGGCGGCGGGCGATGCGCGAACCAAGATTCCCGAGTCCGATGAATCCTAAATGTGTTCGAGAGGTGATGTTTTTGTCAGTCATTTTATGCGTCCCATTCTTGACCTTGCACATTGCTTGCCAACCGGGAGTCGCGAAGAATGTTTGGGTTGGACACGCCGAGTCGCGAGAGTTCGCGATTCCGCGACGCCGTTACGCCATCCACTGGGGATTTTGGGCGGTGCCGTCGAACTGCGGAGTGATTTTGAAGGGCTCGAATTCGCCGGTCATGGCGGCGTCCTTTGTTTTGGCCAGCATCGCCGCAATTTCCGCGTGGGTTAGCGGCTGGAACGTTTTCGCGGCATCAATGGCATGATCGAGAATCTCCATTCGTTCACAGCCGGTAATGACGACGGAGGTGGGCAGGTTGAGCGCATTGGCGCTGCGAACGATGCGGATTGCGTCGGCGGGATCAGGCGGGTGCCCGAGATGATAGCCGCCGAGTCCGATCGCGGATACTCTCTCATTTGTTTTCCCGAGGATCCGGTAAGGCATCCCATTGGAAATCGTCTGGCTGGCCGATGTTCGGTTCATTGAGTTTCTCCTCGATATCCGGTGTGCAATTTGCATACCAGGGCCTTATCGAGGAGCTGACGTAAGGCGGACACGAGTGTCGTGATTAGGGCAGTGACATAGGTCGAGGTCGTTCTAAAGGCCCGTTTTCCTCCGGAGCTCAAGTGGCACTACGAGTGCAAAGATCGTCATCGCAATGTGGATTGTCCGACTCGCGCTGCGGCGCCCTTATACCTTCATCGTAATGGCCATCCTGATTGGCATCATGGGTGGAATGTCCATCGTAACGACGCCGACCGATATTTTTCCGTATATCAATATTCCGATGGTCGGCGTGATCTGGACTTACAACGGAATGAGTCCGGACGATATGGCAAAACGCGTCCTGGTGGTTTCGGAGCGGGCCATGACGACCACGGTAAGCGACATAGAGCGTATCGAGTCCACCGCATATAACGGCGTGGGGTTGATCCGCGTGTATATGCAACCGGGCGCGAACGTGGACCTGGCGGTGGCCCAGGTTACTGCCGTCAGCCAGACGCTTCTTCGGAGCTTGCCGCCTGGGATTTTCCCACCGCTGGTGGTGGTGAGCGATGCGTCGAGCGTTCCCATCATTCAATTGGGCTTGAGCAGCGGCACTCTTACCGAGCAGCAGCTTTACGATTACGGCCAGAATTTTATTCGCACTCGTCTGGCGACCGTGCCGGGAATTTCGGTCCCTTTACCCTACGGTGGGAAAGTGCGGGAGGTGATGATCGACCTCGATCCCGACGCGCTGTACGGAAAAGGATTGTCTGCAACCGATATTTCGAGTGCGCTGAATCTTCAGAACCTTATTCTTCCGACCGGGACGGTAAAAGTCGGCACGCGCGAATATCTGATCCGGCTAAACAGCAGTCCGGAGCTCATCTCGGCGATGAACGACATTCCCATCAAGACGATCAACGGCGCGCCGGTGTATATGCGCGACGTGGCACAGGTGAAAGACGGCTATTCGGTGCAGACAAATATTGTGCGGATTAACGGTGGCCTCTCCGCGCTGCTGACCGTCTTGCGTCACGGCGGCGCATCGACCTTGGCGGTAGTTCAAGGCGTCAAGGACTTGCTTCCAAGGATACAGGCGACTCTTCCCCCTGAGCTGAAGATCAGCCAGCTTTTCGACCAGTCGCTATTTGTCCGCGCGGCGGTCTACGGCGTCGTTCGTGAGGCGACGATCGCGGCGTTGCTGACCGCGCTCATGATCTTGTTGTTCCTCGGAAGCTGGCGCAGCACACTAATCGTTTGTATTTCGATCCCGCTTTCGATTCTCACGTCACTCACCGTCCTCGGCCTGCTGGGGCAGACCATCAACGTGATGACACTGGGTGGTCTGGCTCTCGCCGTCGGAATTCTTGTGGACGATGCCACGGTAGAGATCGAGAACGTCCACCGCAATATGGGCATCAAGGGGAAGACGCTGGTTCGCGCGATCCTGGATGGCGCGCAAGAGATCGCCGTGCCGGCTTTTGTTTCGACTCTATGCATCTGCATCGTCTTCGTGCCGGTGCTGATGCTTTCGGGCGCTGCGAAATACCTGTTCACGCCGTTGGCGATGGGTGTGGCGTTCGCGATGCTGACGTCGTATCTTTTGACTCGCACGGTGGTGCCGACACTCGTTCATTACATGCTGCAGTCGGAAATGGACTTGTACCAGGACGGCGAGGGTGCGGACACGCCAGCCGCCCGGTCCGCAGGCGTGATCTGGCGAATTCACCAGGCTTTCGACCGGAAGTTCGAGAAATTCCGCGAAGCCTATCACCGCCTGCTCGAATGGGTGCTCGAGCATCGGGCCGTCACGGCCGGAGCATTCATGGCTTTCGCTGTCGCCTCGATGGGACTGCTGGCGGTCATCGGCGAGAATTTCTTTCCCTATGTCGACGCCGGGCAAATGCGCATGCACGTGCGTTGTCCCACCGGGACGCGCATCGAGGAGGCCGCAGCCATTTTTTCGTCGATTGAAAGCGAGATTCGCAAGATTATTCCGGCGGAGGAACTCGATTCGCTTCTCGACAATATCGGACTGCCGAATTCCGGAATCAACCTGGCTTTCAGCGACAGCATCACCAGCGGCAACGCGGACGGCGAGATTCTAATTTCGCTGAAACCGAATCATCATCCGACCCTCGATTACACTAGAACAATTCGCACGACAATCGCGGCAAAGTTTCCGGCGGAGAGCCTTTTTTTTCAGGCAGCGGATATTACCAGCCAGATTCTCAACTTCGGTTTGCCCGCTCCGGTGGACGTTCAAGTGACTGGGAACAACCTGGCTCAGAATTCTCAAGTCGCGCAGAAACTTCAGAGCGACATCGCAGGCCTGCCTGGAGCCGTCGACGTGTTCGTTCGACAGCGCCTGGATTACCCGACGGTGGACGTGAACGTCGACCGTATTCTGGCGGGTGAAGCCGGGCTGACCCAGCGAGACGTGGCGACCAGCCTGCTGATTTCGCTATCGGCAAGCGGACAGGTGGCGCCGAACCAGTGGCTGGATCCGCAGAACGGAGTGAACTATCAGGTGGCGGCGCAGACGCCGCAATACAAAATAGATACCTTCGATGCGATGCAGCGGACGCCGATCACGGCGCCGGCGGGCGGGACACACCAGCTGCTCTCCAATCTTGCGCAGCTAAAGCGGAACAACTCGCCCGAGATTGAGAGTCACTACAATATTCAGCCGGTGATTGACGTCTTCGCGAGCCCGGACCGGCGCGATTTAGGGGGCTTGGCGACGGACATTGAGGCGATCATCGCCAAAATGCGCACGACTCTTCCACGCGGCACCACCATCGAACTGCGCGGCCAGGTGGACACCATGCGGACGTCCTTCACGCGTCTCGGGTTGGGAATGATTTTTGCAGTCGTGCTGGTCTATTTGGTGATGGCCGTCAATTTTCAGTCCTGGCTGGATCCCTTCATCATTCTGACCGCTCTGCCGGGCGCGATGGCCGGAATGCTATGGATGCTCTACCTTACGCATACCACTCTGAGCGTTCCGGCCCTGATGGGCGCAATCATGGGCATCGGCGTCGCGACGGCGAATAGCATTTTGCTGGTCACCTTCGCAAACGACGAACGAGCGCTAGGAAAAAGCGCGGTGGAGTCCGCGCTCTCCGCGGGGTTTACCAGGATTCGGCCAGTGACGATGACCGCTCTTGCCATGATCATCGGTATGCTTCCAATGGCGTTCGCGCTGGGCGAAGGCGGTGAGCAGAACGCGCCTTTGGGAAGAGCCGTGATCGGCGGGCTGCTGTTCGCGACGCCCACGACATTGTTTTTCGTGCCGATTATTTACACCCTGCTGCGAAAGAGCGCGCCGGTGGATATGGATCGCGAAATCGCTGTGGAAGCCGGCGAGATTCCCAAGCCATGAACGACAAGGAGCCCACTCACGTGCATTCCGGACGCAAGCTGCTGTTTGCGGCGGCCATTCTGGGCGCGGCCGCCGCTTTTTATCTTCTGGGCTATCTGCCTCGCGAGCGGACAGCAAAAGAACTGGTTGCCGCAGCGGCGACCCGCAGGAGTACTCCGCCTCTGGTGAATGCCGCGACCGTAAAACGCGCGGCCCAGAGCAGCCAGTTACTGTTGCCGGGCAACATTACGCCGATCACGGAGGCGTATATTTTCGCGCGCGCCGCCGGCTATCTGAAGCGGCGCTACGTCGACATCGGCGATCGTGTGGCTGCCGGCCAGAAGTTGGCCGATATCGAGGCGCCGGACTTGGATCTGCAGGTATCTCAATCCCAAGCCGCGCTGGCGCAAGCGCAGGGACAGCTTGGCCAAGCTCGAGCGATGTTGGAGCAACTGACCGCGACGCGCGATCTGGCGCAGATCACCTGGCAGCGTTATAAGGTGCTGACCGAAAAGGGCGCCGTGTCGCGGCAGGATGGCGATAATCAATCGACCGCCGCCAAGACTGCGGACGCGAGCGTGGTTGCTCAGCAAAAAACGGTGAAGGCGGCCGAAGAGTTTGTTCGCGCGAGTCAAGCGACCTTGGACCGGTTGTTGACACTCCAACGTTACGAACAAATCACTGCACCGTTCGCCGGCATCATCACGGCGCGCAACGTCGACGTCGGCGCTCTCATCTCCGCCACCGGCTCCAGTCTTGGGCCCTCCCGGTCCAATGGCGCCGCACCGTCCGATGTTCCGAGCGGGGGAGAAATTTTTCGTCTGGCGGAGATTTCAAGGCTTCGCATTCTGGTGGCAGTCCCTCAGACTAATGCGACGGGAGTCCAGGTCGGCCAGAACGCAACAGTCACTGTGCAGCAAAATCCCAATCAGACCTTTAAGGGAAGAGTGACCCGCACGTCCAGTTCTCTCGACGCGCAATCGCGAACGCTATTGACCGAAGTAGACGTCGATAATCCGAAAGGGGTGCTGTTACCGGGAATGTACGCAATGGTGTCATTTATCACAGAGCGGATCGACCCTCCGTTTCTGGTACCGGACGCGGCGCTGGTCGTTAGGGCGAGCGGAACGGTATTAGCGGTCCTCAAGCCGCTGACGCCGGAGGAACAAGAGAAGGCAAGGGCGGAGGGCATGGATCCCGCGACACTCGCCCGCGCCAGACGCGTTCACTTTCAGACTGTGACGCCGGGTCGCGATTACGGAGTCGAACTGGAGATTCTCGACGGTCTCGAAGCAGGCGCGGAAGTGGCAGTCGATCCAAACGACGCGGTGCAGGAAGGCGCACTCGTGCAAATCGCGGCGAGTTCCAAGCAAAAGGGGTAGTGGATGAGGTACACGTGGCTGGCCGCAATCCTGCTGATGCTTATTCCCACGGTTGGCGAAGCACAAATGAGTGGAATGATTCGCCCATACGAAGCGAAGCCGTTACCGCCGGTGAATCTTCAAAACTCGGGGCGGATTTTCGACCTGATGCGCGCGGGGCAGTTGTATCTTTCTTTAGCGGATGCAATCGCGCTCGCGCTCGAAAACAACCTGGATATCGAGCTGGAGCGATACCTGCCGCGAATCGCGCAGACCGATATTCAGCGGGCCCAAGGCGGCGGACTGCTGCGTGGATTGAGCCTGCTGGTCAACGAGCCTCCTCCGGGAATCGGGGGGCCAAGCGGCCCTCTGCTCACCACGCTCACCGCCAGCTCGACGCCGGCGGCTCCGGTGAATACGAACTTCTCAGACGTCGCACTGATCACGCAGCAGCAGAACAATCTTGCGGTCACGGGCGCGCTTCCGCTGTCGACGGGTCCTTCAATTCCGCAGTACGATCCAACTATTTCAGGATCTTTGAACTGGGCGCATGAATCCACTCCGGAATATAATCCACTGATTACCGGCTCCTCGAACTGGCTGCTATCCAATAATTTCAATGGAAATGTAGGTTGGACTCAGGGATTCTCAACCGGCGCGCAAGTCAGCATGACGTTCGACAATACTCGGCTCACGTCCAATGCAGCTCGATATACTTACAATCCCATTCTGAACTCGAGTCTCGCGTTCACCGTAACCCAACCCCTGCTGCGCGGATTTGGAGTCGAGTTGAATCGCCGCTACATTCACATCGCTAAGAACAACGCGAAAATCGCCGAACTGGTGTTTCGACAGCAGGCAATCGACACGGTGGCCGGCATCGCACGGCTATACACGGACCTGGTCAGTCTGAACGAAGACGTCAAGGTGAAGCGCGAATCGTTGAAGCTCGCCGAGCGATTGTATGAGGACAACAAGAACAAGGTCGATCAGGGCTCGCTCGCTCCGATCGAACTAACGCGAGCGCAGGCGCAAGTCGCCGCCACTCGCCAGGCACTGATTTCGGCGGAGGGTCTCGTCGAGCAACAGGAGCTGATCGTGAAGACGGCAATCACGCGCGGCGGTCTGGCCAATCCTGCGATCCGCGCGGCGCGTGTTATCGCTACCGATACGCTGGCGGATCCAGGGAGCGAACCAGCGCGACCCGTGGAGGATTTGATCGCCGACGCGCTGCGGAGCCGGTCGGATTTGGCTCAGGGAGGGATCCAGGTGCAGAATTCCGAGATTGCCTTGAAGGGCTCGCATAACGCGCTGCGGCCGGAACTCGACGTGGTCGGGAGCGTGCAAAATGGGGGCATTTCAGGCGACATAAATCCGATTGCGGCGGCCCAAACGCCGGGCGCGGCGCTTTATCCCGGTAGCTACGGAACGGCACTGGGACAGATTTTCAAGAACAATTTTCCGACGTACATGGTGGGACTCCAGTTGAATCTCCCTTTGCGGAACCGAGTTGCGCAGGCGGACGCTGTTCGGGACGAGTTGCAGGTCCGCCAGACCCAGATCCGGCGCCAGCAACTCGAGGATCAGGTGCGCCTGGAAGTAGCCGACGCTAGTGTCGCCCTGCAGCAGGCGCGCGCAGCGTACGATGCTGCCGTCCAGAGCCGCAAACTTCAGGAACAATCCGTGGAAGTGGAACAAGTGACGTTTGATGTCGGACTTGCAACGAACTATCTAGTGATTCAGTATCAAACCTACCTGGCACAGGCGCGATCGACCGAAGTGGCGGCGAAAGGGGCGTACGCGAAGGCAAAGGTCGCGCTCGATCGAGCCACCGCGAGTACCCTCGAAGTGAATCGGGTATCGGTGGAGGAGGCGCGGGATGGCCTTGTATCCCGGCCTTCACCCCGGAATCCCCATCCATGAAGCCGGATCGTCGAAGGCGCGAATCGAACGCGTAATGTTCGTGGCCGTTTAACGCATTATAAAAAAGGCGCCGTTTCTGTTTGTTCAGAGGTCGATGTGATGTTGTTCTCCTTGGGCGGTGATTACCGCGATCACATGAATTGCTCTGAAAGGCCTGGAAAGCAAGAGAAATCGACGTTGGCGAATGCTTGGCGATGACATCGACGCATAAGTAGCGCGCTACAATTTGTGAACAGTGAATCTATCGAAGCCAATTCTTTGCTTGAGTATCGTCTCTTGTATTCAGGGTGGCGATGTTGAGTGGCCGGTTAACGGTGGTCCCAACAATATTCGCTATTCGCCGCTGACGCAGATCACTCGTGAGAATGTCGGCCTGCTGAAAATGGCCTGGACCTACGATTCGCACGATGCGTTCAAAGATTCGGAGATGCAGAGCAACCCGATCGTAGTCGATGGCGTGCTGTACGCGACGACACCGAAGCTGCGCGTGGTGGCGCTGGACGCGGCGACGGGCCATGAGATCTGGTCCTTTGATCCTGCGGGCGGTTCGGTGGCACAGCGGCGTTACCGCCACCGCGGCGTGACTGTTTTTCAGGACCGGGTGTTCTTTACCTACCGGAATTTCCTGTTCGCGCTCAACCGCAAGACCGGTAAGCCGATTCCGAGCTTCGGCAGTGAAGGGCGTATCGACCTGCGCGAGGGCTTGGACCGTCCGGTGGAGAAGATGAGTGTCAGCGCGAGCAGCCCAGGCGTGATTTTCGAGGACATGTTGATTATGGGTAGCACTGTGCCGGAAACGCTGCCTGGGTCGCCTGGCTTTATTCGAGCCTTCGATACAAAATCGGGCAAGTTGCGGTGGGTATTTCGCACAATTCCGCGGCCGGGCGAGTTCGGTTACGACACATGGTCGAAGGAATCGTACAAGATTTCGGGCGGTGCAAATGCCTGGGCAGGATTGAGCGTGGACGCGAAGCTCGGTATGGTGTTTGCCGCGACGGGTTCGGCATCCTTCGATTTTTATGGCGCCAACCGGATTGGCGACAACCTGTTCGCCAATTGCGTGCTGGCTCTGGATGCGCGCACCGGCCGCAGGATCTGGCATTTTCAAGGGATCAAGCACGACGTCTGGGATCTCGATTTTCCGGCCGCGCCGAGTCTGGTGACGGTTACGCGCAACGGACAAAAAGTGGAAGCGGTGGCACAAATCACCAAGACGGGGTATGTCTACGTGCTCGATCGCAAAACCGGCAAGCCTCTGTTTCCGGTGAAATACCGAAAGGTTCCCGCGTCCAATGTAGACGGCGAAATGCTCTCGCTCACGCAGCCGTATCCGGTAAAGCCTCCGCCTTTTACCCGGCAGGTGTTTACTGAGGACATGATCACCAACCGCACGCCGGAGGCACACGCGGCGGTTCTGGAGAAATTCCGCGGCGTGGATTCCAACGGTGTGTACACGCCTCCAAGTCTGCGTGGCACTATGCTTTTTCCCGGCACCGACGGCGGCGGCGAGTGGGGCGGCGCGGCGTTCGATCCGGATACGGGGTTGTTATACGTCAACTCAAATGAGCAGCCGTGGATTATTCGACTCGTGACACATGACACGAAGTCGCTGTATAAGAACAACTGCGGCAGCTGCCATGGCGACGATCTGAAAGGCGCGCCGCCGACGTTTCCGTCGCTGGTCGATATCGGCAGACGCCGCGCGCGTGAAGAACTTGCCAGCATCATCCGAGAGGGCACGGGTCGGATGCCGGCTTCGACTATCTTGGCCGCAACGTAAATGAGATCGTCGAGTTTCTCATAACCGGCAAGGACGCCGGTGCAGCGGACGCCGCTGCTGAGAAGGATCCCAGTTGGCTCAAATACCGCAATGAAGGTTATATTTTGTTTCGCGATCCCGACGGATACCCTCCGCTGACGCCGCCATGGGGTACGCTGAATGCCATCGATCTCAACAAAGGTGAGATCCGATGGCAGATACCGCTCGGAGAGTATCCGGAACTGGTTGCCAAAGGGATCAAAGATACCGGCAGCGACAATTATGGAGGTCCAGTAGTCACGGCAAGCGGACTCCTGTTCATCGGAGCGACGAATTTTGACAAAAAATTCCGCGCCTTCGACAAACTGACGGGCAAATTGCTCTGGGAAACAGTGCTCCCGGCGGCCGGCAATGCTACGCCATCTATCTACGAGATCCATGGGCGTCAATATGTCGTGATCGTGTGCGGGGGCGGAAAGAACGGTGCTGCCTCAGGTGGCAGTATCGTGGCTTTTGCACTGCCTGAGAAATAGAGACTGCGAGTAAGCGCCACCGCGCACGGAATGCAAGCCGATAATGAAAAGGATTCTAT
>PNAJ01000059.1 GCA_003170295.1 Bryobacterales bacterium
TATTTCTGGGACATGAGACTAGCTTAAGAGACTTAATCTCGCGTTCCAGAGCGTCTGATGGCACCAGGATGTTTCCTGCAACCTGATTGCAGAACACCTCGGTTCGTTGTTCGTCGGTGGTTGATGACCGGTCTTCATGGAGGTCACACAATGGACTTTGCCCAAGTAGGAGGTGAGCCCATTCATGCAGCAGAGTAAAGACGCGCCCACGCGGAGAGTCTTTGGCGTTGGCGACGATGACAGGTAGCCGCTTCTCGTAGATCGCGAAGCCCCGCATCTCACTTAATTCAACATCACCGGTTTGGAAGACGATAACCCCGATATTCTCCAGAGCTCGGACCCAGTTGTTAAGCGCCTCATAAGTTTGCCGCCAGGAAAACTGTACGTCAAGGGAGACTTTCAGTAACTTTCGCGCTTCTTCGGCGAAAGCCTCAGCCGAATTCCCCCATTTGCGCAAATCCACATCGATTACAGGTAGCTCGATCTTTGCGTCTTCGGCAACCTCTAGAAGAATCTCCCGCTGAGATCGCGCCAGCCGCACCGCTAGGCTCAAATCTGGGGATTGGGTCGGTTTCGCGGAGCCCGGCAATCGCCGGTAGTCGTGCAACGCATCGAATTTTGTCGGAGGCTCTGCAAGGAAGAAAACGGCCAAGGGTCGCTTGTAGACTTCGGCTGCCTTCCGCAACTGGGGGATCGTAGGGGCACTATCGCCTGACTCCCACTCAATCAGCTTGTCGCTTGAAACGCCAATCTTATGGGCCGCAGTCTCGACTGTGAGGTTCAGCGACTGTCGCGCCCAGATCAGCAGGGCGGGTTTTATGATCGCGCGTATCGAGGGCACAAACGTTTCATCCCGAGTCCCTATTATAGTCGCGCATCAGTTTAGTCCAGACGCCGTACTCTCAGAGAGAGCAGCTATTGGGCGCTATGCCGCATCGTTATGAACGTCGACGTGCCAGATCATGATGGAGTCGAGCGAGCGTCACGTATTTGCCCCGCTTCATCTCGTGTTCGGCCTTCTTCACGAGCGCGGCTGCTGGGGGCGCAAGCACGTCATCTGGATCAACCCAGGGATCAACCAGCGTTTTCCGTTTGATGACGACGGAATCTCCGCGTTGCGCGATCGCCACCAAGTCACCAGCGCGCATTTTGAGGTTGTCGAGAATTTCGCGCGGGACCACCACCTGACGCCGCTGCCCCACGCGCCCGATGCGCTCTTCTGTCGTGGCTATTTTCCCTGCCATCCTCTCAAGCTTAACTGACTGTTGGACGCCGTCAAGGGCGGTCGCATTCCACTTCTTCGGGGACAGTCCGCTATGGTCCGAAGTGCCGGATTGCCCTTCGACCATCACGCTGCGGCTTGGCGAGCGCGAACTCCTTGATGCGGGGCAACTGCCGGTCGAGTTGCGCCTCTAACTGGTCAATAAAGCCTTCGCTACCAACAGGTCGTCCGGTGAACGTCGCCCGCTGAAGCGCTCGGACGGTGGAAAGATCCTCGGGTGCGACCAGAAGCGAGTGCCAGTTTTCGGCGGCTCCGTGGTCCTGCCAGAAGCTCATATCCAGGATTCCTCTGGGGTCATGACCCGTGAGGTGAACGTTGGCGCTCGACCACGGATATTGCTCCACGCTTTCTGCGAGGCCGGCGTGCACGGGGTTCCGCTCCACATAACGAAGGGCGGCCGCCAGGTGAGCCGAATCGAGGGCGCAGGAATAGAAGCGATTTTGCCAGAGGTGGCCGGTGCGGCCGCGCCGCGCATTGAGATAAGTGGCGTAGCGGCCATGGGCTCGGCGGAGCGCAACTCCAAGCGAATCAGGCTCATCCGGGATCGCGACCAGATGAACATGATTCGGCATCAGGCAATAAGCGAGGATGCGGAGGTTCGCCTGGCGGGCCGAGGTGCGGAGCCAATCGAGATAGACCTCGCGATCGGCGTGAGTGAAGAAGACAGGCTGGCGGTCGGTTCCGCGCTGGGTAATGTGATGGGCAAAACCGACGGCGATGGCTCGGGCAAATCGTGGCATTTGAGGAGATAGTGGATGGTCGGGGAATTATTCTCTTCGTACCATAGCCGACTGTCCCCGAAGTGGGATGGGGGTGCGCGCGATGCCACTCGCCGATGTGGCGATGGCGTTCGCCGAATCGACCGTTCTCCTGCGCCTTCAGCCTGTTACGATCACATTGGAAGGATTTTCGCTAATGGACCCTCTCATTCGGGCACGGTGGAGTCGGGACCGCTACCGCGGCCACGGAGGCTTGATCGGCGGCGTCATCCTGGCGGGTATTGGCGTACTGCTGCTGCTACAGAATCTCGGCATCCCTTATTTCGACGACCTGGAGCGCTACTGGCCCGTGATCCTGATCATCGTCGGCATTGCGCACGCCGCGCGCTCCATGGGAATGGGCGGCCGGGTCTGGGGAGGAGCGGTCTTCGCGGCCGGCGTCATTTTTCTGCTCAATAATTTTGGCGTCATTCACGGCGACGTGTGGCGATTCTTTTGGCCGGGGATTCTCATCTTGATCGGGCTCGGTATGCTGGCGCGGAGTATCGATCGCCACACTTCTGTATACACTCCGGGAGCGAGCGCGGCGGGCGCGAAAAAGATGGCGGACGATATCAAGGAGCGAATTGTTTCGGACTGGGGTAAATCCCAAACGTCGAGCTCGATTAACCACATGAGCGAGTGGGCCATTTTTGGCGGGACGCGGCGCCGCATCGATTCGCAGGATTTCCAGGGCGGCGAGGCGTTCGCGATGTTTGGAGGCGTGGAGATCGACCTGCGCAAAGCGGCGTCGACGCGCGACGAGCTGCTTATCGAAGCGAACGCGATTTTCGGAGGGATCGAGCTGCGCGTTCCGGAAACATGGAGTGTCACAGTACGCGGCGCGGGCATTTTCGGCGGCTATGAAGATAAGACTATGGACACGCGCGTGACGGCGGACACCAAGCAGCCGCATCTGATCGTCAACGGGTTTGCCGTGTTCGGCGGCGTAACGATTCAGAACTGAAATGCATCCGATTTTTTGCAAAAAAGCGCGATTCGCCGGCTACGTGCTGGTATGGGTCGTGATCGGTGTACTACTAACAGGTCTGCTCCAGATCCCGGGAACACTCTCATTGCGCGAGTCCGCGCTGCTCGCCGCGCCGCTGTGTGTGCTGTACGCGTTCTTCTGTTTGACACCGTGGTACATGTGCAGGCATCTGCCATTGCGCACGACCAATCCCCTGAAGTTGATCGTGCAGCATCTGGGTGCGGCTTTGCTCGCGTGTGGAATCTGGGTGAAGCTGGCCTATTTCATCGCGCGGCAGGGAATGCATGCCAACGCGCGGTTTCAGGCGGAATTGCCGCATCTGGTGGCGGTGGGATTATTGCTGTACACGGTCTCCGTCGCGATTCACTATATGCAACTGGCGCAGCAGGCTTCGCGCGATGCGGAGTTGCTGGCTCGCGATGCCGAACTACGCGCGCTGAAGGCGCAGATCAATCCGCATTTTTTGTTTAACAGTCTGAATTCGATCACGGCGTTGACCACGGTGGATCCGGCGAAGGCGCGCGAGATGTGCATTCGCCTGTCGGACTTTTTGCGAAACACGCTGGGTCTGGGCGAGCGCGAGACGATTTCATGGCGCGAAGAATTGGCGCTTTCGCGCACTTATCTGGACGTCGAGCAAGTGCGCTTCGGCTCGCGCCTGCGGGTCGAGATCGACGTCGATGACGATTGCGCCGACTGCATGGTGCCGCCGCTAGTGCTGCAGCCGTTGATCGAGAACGCAGTGAAGCACGGGATCGCTACTATGGTCGAGGGCGGATTGATTCGGGTGGAGGGGCATATCGTCGATGGGTCGATGGAGGTGAGTGTCGCGAACGATTTCGATCCCGATTCGCCTTCGCCGCGACGGAATGGGCTGGGATTGCGCAACGTCCGCAGCCGCCTCGCGACCCGGTTCGGAGATGCGGCGCGCCTGACCGCGCATGTGGAGAACCATCAGTTTCGCGCCGAGATGGTGGTCCCTTATAATCGAGCGGAAACATAGATGGAATCAGGAGCGTCGCTGGCGCATTACCGGATCGTTTCGCTGCTGGGCAAGGGCGGGATGGGAGAGGTGTTTCTAGCCGAGGATACGCGGCTTCATCGCAAAGTCGCGCTGAAGGTGCTGTTCCCGGAGGTCGCGCAGGATACCGACAAGCTGGCGCGTTTCGTGCAGGAGGCGCGGGCGGCGTCGGCGCTGAGCCATCCGAACGCCGCGCACATTTATGAGATCGGAGAAGCCAACGGGCGGCACTTTCTGGCGATGGAGTACATCGAAGGCGCGACGCTCGAAACCCGCCTCTCAGGCGACCCGTTGCCCTTCGCGGAGATCGTCTCGATTGCAAGTCAGGTAGCCGATGCGCTCGACGCGGCGCACACGCGCGGGATTGTGCATCGCGATATTAAGCCCGCGAACCTGATGATCGACGCGAGGGGTCATGTCAAGGTGCTCGATTTCGGGCTCGCGAAGATACTTCCGGTCGCGGGCACGGAGATTCCGGCATTTAATCAACTGACGAGTCAGCTCGCGACGCAGTTTCTCACGAGTGGCGGCGTGGTGCTGGGCACGGTTTCCTACATGAGCCCGGAACAGGCGCTCGGTCGTGACATCGATTACCGCACGGATTTGTTCAGCCTGGGCGTGGTGCTGTATCAAATGGCGAGCGGCAAACTTCCGTTCGCGGGTGCATCGGCGCAGGAGACCCTGGCGAGGATTCTGCAATCGCCTCCGGATGCGTTGGGGCGGCTCAACTACGAATTGCCGGAGGAGTTCGAGCGCATCGTGCGGAAGTGCCTCGAAAAGGATCGCGACCGCCGGTTTCAATCGGCGCGCGAGCTGTTGGTGGACCTACGCAATCTGGAGCGAGCGCCAGCGGGAGAGAAAACGCGTTCCGGTGCGATTCGCGCGGTGATTGTCGACGACGAAGAACTCGCGCGGCACCTGCTGCGCGAGTATTTGAATCAGGCGGGCGGCGTGGAAGTGATTGCCGAATGCGCGAATGGATTCGAAGCGGTCAAGGTGATCGCGGAGCGCAAACCGGATCTTGTTTTTCTCGACATCCAGATGCCTAAGCTCGATGGATTTGAGGTGTTGGAACTGATCGATCCCTCGATCGCGGTGATTTACGTCACCGCTTACGATCAATACGCGATGCGGGCGTTCGATGCACACGCGGTGGATTATTTGCTGAAGCCCTTCAGTGCGGATCGTTTTAAGAAAGCGCTGGAGCGCGCGCGGCAGCGCTTGGGCGAGCCAACTCCAGCGACGCCGCGAGTCTCGGCAACGGAGTTGTCCGCGGCGGCGCGTGCACCGGAGCAGAAACTGGAGCGAATCGTCGTCAAGGACGGCGCGAAGGTGCACATCATTCCCATCGAAAAGCTCGATTACGTGGAAGCACAGGACGACTACGTGGCCCTGCGCAGCGAGAAGAAGAACTATCTCAAGCAGCAGACGATTTCAAGTGTCGAGACGCAGCTCGATCCCAAGAAATTCGTGCGCATACATAGATCCTATATTGTTAATTTGGAGCGCATCGCGAGAATCGAACCGTATACCAAAGATAGCCGCGTGGCAGTGCTTTTAGACGGGACGCAATTGCCGGTGAGTCGCTCCGGGCACGCGCGATTGAAGGAACTGCTGGGCGAGGTTGGCTAGCCAGTGGCGCGAGCTTCAGCTCGCAGCGTCGGCTTCAGCCGGCGGGCACGGTTCCCAGATAGAACGGCGGCTCAAGCCACCGCTGCGAGCTGAAGCTCGCGCCACATCAACCAAACAACCGATCGAACAATTCGCGCGTCCGCTGCCGAACGTCACCGAGCGCATCGAGCGGCACCGGGCTCCATCGCTTCACCAACACCCCGAGCGCTGCCTGTTGCGCGCCGGCCGGCAACTTCCCCTCCGCGTGTCCTGATCGCACGCGCACCCCGTGATCGAGCGCGCGATAAAAGGTCGCGGCATCACGCAGAAAATCCGCCTCCGCTCGATCCAGATAGTGCATGCTTTCGAGCACCTCAATCCGCTCAGGCGTATTCAGCGACCGGAAAAAGACGCCCGCCGTCTTGAGTCGCAAGTACATCAGCAGAAAATCGATGTCGTAATAACCGCCTCGCCCCGCCTTTAAAGGATGCGTCGCGCCTTGCTCTTTTTCGAGGCGCTGGCGCATCTGCTTCAAATCGGTGCGCGAGCGTCCGCTCTGTCCGTAGCGAACCCAATCGATGGCTTGCAGATGATGGAGAAATAGATCCGCGCTCAGCGGCTCGCCCGCCACCGCGCGCGATTTCATGTACGTGATGCCTTCCCACGCCTCCGCGGTGCGCGTGAAATAATCCTTCACCGCGCTTTCGGTTTGCACCAGCGGCCCGTCGCCGCCATTTGGACGCAGGCGCGTGTCGACCGCGAACAGCACGCCGTCGCCCGTGTAGGCCGTCACCAGGTCGATCAGCCGACCCGCGACGCGCGTCCAATTCTCCATTCTGCGCGACTCGGAATCGCACAGCACGAACACCAGATCGGCATCGGAGGCGAGATCGAACTCGCGCATCCCCAGCCGGCCGAGCGCGATCACCCACAGCTTTTTTTCGGGTGGCGACTCGCCCCACACGTCGGCCACAGCGATTTCGTAAGCGCGCGCAATCACGGTGTCGGCGAGCGCGGAGGTGCGCTCCAGTGTTTCGAAAATCGGTTGCGATTCGCAGATGCTCGCGGTCTGGATGCGCAGCATTTCGCGGCGATACCAGCGGCGTAGTTCGCGCGCGTCTTTAGGATGATCCTCGGCGTGATCCTCCTCTGGCGGCGCATCGCCCAAAACGTCGAGCAGCTCCGGCGTGCGGATCAGTTCTTCCCCGAAATAAGGACTATGCTCGAACAGATCGAGCGTCCGCGAAGTCAGCGCTCCGTCTTCGTTCAGCCGCTGCAACCTCGGCTCATCGGCCGACAATTTTTCCAGAAAATGTCCGAACGCGCGATAACCGTGCTGCAATTCGGCCTCGGCCAGCGATCGCGAAAGAGTGGGCGCGGTCTGCTCCAGCGCGCGCACGACGTTGCTCGACTGCGGCCCCGAGCTGGAGCGCGCATGCACCACCCGCTCATAAATTTCGATCACCTGCGCGAAGTGCATTTGGATCTCGGCGCGCAGCCACTCGGCCGGGCCTCCTCCGCCGGGCATGCGGCGGGCGATCCGTTCCAGCGCCTCGGGATCGGCGGGCAGCGCGTGCGTCTGCCGGTCGTCCGCGAATTGTAAACGATGTTCCAGATGGCGCAGGAACTGATATGCGGAGGTCAGGCCGCCATGCTCCGCGTCGGACAAAAAACCCTTGTCCTGAAGACGCGCGATCGCGAGCAGTGTGCCGCCGTGCCGCACCCACGGGTCCGCGCCGCCGTACAGGCGTTGCAGGCACTGCACCATGAACTCGATATCGCGAATGCCGCCGCGGTCCAGTTTGATGTCGAGCTCACGCGTTCCGCGCGATCTCTTTTTTCGCGAGAGTTTCTCGTTGATGCGCTCTCGCGTGACGCTCATCGCCTCGATGGCCGAAAAGTCGAGCGTGGTCGAATAGATTTTCGGCTCGACAAAATCGAGGAGAGCCGCACCCGTCGCGCGATCGCCCGCCGCCACCCGAGCTTTGATCATCATCTGCAATTCCCAATCGCGCGCCCGCGATTCGTAATACTGGCGCGCGCCATCGAGCGAGATGCAGACCTCGCCCAGGCTTCCCTCGGGCCGGAGACGTAGATCCACGCGATAGCACATGCCCTCCGGCGTGTACGCCGAGAGCAGCGCCGTCAGCTCGTTCGCCGCGCGTTTGAAAAACTCCTTATTCGTGAGACTCAAGGCGCCGTCGGTCGCTCCATTGGCGGAATAAAGAAACATCAGGTCGATGTCGGAGCTGTAATTCAATTCCTCGCCGCCAAGCTTTCCCAGCGCGATCACCGCGAAATCGGAACGAGGATCGCCATAACGCGCGACCAGGTCCCGATGGATGCGGTCGTACGCCGTCTCCAGAATAGCGTCGGCGAGCGCGGACAACTCGGCCGTCACATCGGACAGCGTTCCAAATCCAAGCACGTCGCGAATGACAATACGCAAAATCTGCTGGCGCCGGAATCGCGCGAATGGCAGAGGATCGGGAGCGGCGTTCGGATCGATCTGCCATTCCAGACGAGCGCGAAACTCATCGGTGGTTCGTACGCGATGCAGGTCGCCGTCGTGGAGCAGTTGCTCCAAAGACTCGGGTGTGTCTAAAATCTCCTGCGTGAGAAAATTACTGTGCGAAAACACGGCAATCAGGTATTGCAGCGCCGCGGCGGAATGCGCGATGCGCTGAAACGCGGCAGGCTGCCGCTGCTCGAAGCTCGCCAAAGCCGCGCGCGCACCCACGGGATCGGGCGAGTGTGCCGCGAGCAATTCAATGCGGTTCAGGACCGCGGGAGGAAGAGACACTGTGCACTTTTAGAGTAATCTGGAAGACATCCAAAATGACGCTCGATCAAAAAATCCAGGTCTGGATGGTGATTGGGACATGGTTTGCCGGTCTCGGGACCTGCGCTGCGGTGATCGTCGCGCTTTATCTTTCTAGACGGATCGAGAAGGTTCGTCTGAAGGTTTACGCTGGGCTGAGGGTTATTCTTGGTGATGGAACCCCCCGCCAAACACACCTCAGCATAGGCGTTACAAATCTGGGTGAGCGGCCCGTTACCATCAATACCGTCGGCTGGGCCATTAGGTAAGGGTAAACGGCGAACGTTCGGCATCCAGCTCGTATCAGGTCCTTACACGAATCAGTATCCAATCGAGCTTGCTCACGGGAAAAGTGCGAACTTCACGATCTCGTTCTTTGTGACACCGGACTGGCCGAAGCAGTTCGCCACTGAGTTCGTCGAAGACTTGTCGGATAGACATCTCAAACGCTAATGGTGCAAGTTCACACCTCAGTTGGCCAGACGTTGGAGGTTCACCCAGAGAAGGATCTGCTGGACGCAGTGAAGAGGGCCGGTTTGAACGCGCGGGTCGGATAGGGCTCTTCTTGTATCGAAATGTGTAGGGTCCTGCTAAGCGCTCAAGAGTTTTTCACCCAACGCGCGTCGCACGCCGTCCGGATCGCGAGCGATCACAGTCAAATACGCGCGGGCCGGTTGGTCCGGTTCACAGCGCCCCTGCTCCCAATCCCGCAAAGTGCCCAGCGGGATGTGATATCTGGCAGAGAATTCTTCCTGTGTAAGGTCGAGCGCCCGGCGAAGCGTTTTTGTACGCGGCACACGTCTGGCCGAGCGGCGTCGCTCAGGCGTCATCGGACGCGCGTCAGGGTCGGCCTCCGCCGCTGCTACAATCTCGGCTTCGGTCATTTGTCGCACTGGGGTAGCCGGAAACGGGCGTTCCCTGCCGTCCTTTAACACTTCGACAACTGTGCCGTCAGAACGAATTTTCGCGGTGATAATCTTCTCGCTCATATTTTTCCGCCCGTCTGGCTGAGATGATCCGAATGCGACCCTCCCGCTCGGTGTAGGTCACGTGGAGCAGTATGTCACCGCACATGCCAATCAGATTGATACGTTCTTCACCATAATTCTCGCGGTCGTCGATCCGTTCGACAGAAAACGCGTCACGAAAAACCAGGACTGCTTCATGGAACGCGACGCCGTGATTGCGAAGGTTCGCCGATTCCTTTTCAGCATCCCATTCAAATAGCTCGCCACTCATAGTATACGGGCCGCCCGTAGTAATATCAAGCTACACCATTTGATCGAGCAGCGAAATCGGATCGCCTGGACCGATGATGCCGGGTTGAACTACGCTTGCGTAAAATCCACCCATCGCCCAGCGCGGTGACGAGGTGTCGCCGTCCCTCACCTGCGCATCGTAGACCGCCCTCTGGATACCAGGTCCGTAAACGCTGAGTTGGTCGCACGGGATACGGAGTCTCGTGAACTCGACGATCGCTTGTCCGACCCGCCAGCGCTGGCCGGAGCGCCATTCGGCGCGGTCGATGCCAACGGTGGTGATATTTTCGCCGAGCGCGCCGGGATATAAAGGATAGCCGAGGGCGGTCAGTTCGGCGATTGCTTCAGAAGAAATCAGCAGGACCGCTTGCTTCGGTCCGCCGTGAAATTCGGGATAGGCGTGCTCGTCTCCGGCGATGCCGAGGGGTCCAAGGTCACCCTCCGGTATCGCACGCTTCGGCACGCCCCCGCGCGAAATACTGACTTGTAAAACGGAACCGCTAAGCATTTTGAAGAGCCAGGGAGCCGTGACCGTAGGGAGCGGTGTTCCTAAATGTCGTAATACAACGCAAACTCGTACGGATGCGGGCGCAAACGGATCGCGTCCGCTTCGCTCTTCCGCTTGTAGCCGATGAAGGTTTCGAGCAGCTCTTCACTGAACACGTCGCCCTTCAGCAGGAACGCGTGATCGTCTTCGAGGCAACTGAGAGCCTCTTCGAGCGACGAAGGCATCGACGGAACGGCCTTCATTTCTTCCGGCGTCAGATCGTAGATGTCTTTGTCGAGCGACTCGCCCGGATCGGTTTTATTGAGCACGCCATCGAGACCGGCCATCATCATCGCCGCGAATGCCAGGTACGGATTCGCCGACGGATCCGGCGGACGGAATTCGACGCGCTTGGCTTTCGGTGACGCCGAGTACATCGGGATGCGGACCGCGGCCGAACGATTCCGTCGCGAATAGGCCAAGTTCACCGGTGCTTCGTAGCCTGGAACCAGCCGCTTATAGCTGTTCGTCGTCGGCGCGATGATCGCCGAGAGAGCGCGCGCGTGCTTCAGCAATCCGCCGATGTACCACAGAGCCATCTGGCTCAATCCTGCGTACATGTCGCCCGCGAATAAAGGCGTTTTTCCATTCCATAAGCTTTGGTGCGTATGCATGCCGCTGCCGTTATCGCCGAACAGAGGCTTCGGCATGAAGGTCACGCTCTTGCCGTACTGATACGCCACGTTGCGGATGACGTATTTGTACATCATCATGTTGTCGGCCGACTTGAGCAGCGTATCGAAGCGCTGATCGATCTCGCACTGGCCGGCCGTGGCGACTTCGTGATGATGGCACTCGATGTCGAGCCCGACTTTAATCATCGTTTCGACCATCTCGGCGCGCAGATCCTGATAATGATCGGTCGGCGGCACCGGGAAGTAGCCTTCCTTGAAGCGCGGACGATAGCCGAGGTTGTTGTTCTCGCGGCCCGAATTCCAGCGGCCCTCTTCGGCGTCGATGAAGTAGTAGCCGGAGTGCGCGTTCTGATCGAAGCGGACGTTATCGAAAATGAAGAACTCGGCTTCGGCGCCGAAATACGCGGTGTCGGCAAGGCCGGAGTTCTTGAGATAAAGCTCGGCTTTCTGCGCGATCCAGCGCGGGTCGCGATCATAATGTTGCCGCGTGATCGGATCGATTACGTCGCAGACCATGACCAGCGTTCTGGTTTCGTAGAAAGGATCGATCATGGCCGTCGCGGGGTCGGGAATCAACAACATGTCGCTTTCGTTGATAGCTGCCCAGCCGCGGATGCTGGAGCCGTCGATACCGAAGCCTTCTTCGAAAGTATCTTCCTTCAACTGGCTGATCGGATAGGAGATGTGCTGCTGCAATCCCGGCAGGTCGGTAAAGCGTAAATCCAACTGCTTGACGTCATGCTTCTTGGCATACTCCAAGACGTCTTTCGGTGTTCGTCCGGCTGTGCTCATCACTACATAATACTCGACTGCCCGGTGGTGTGCAGGATAAATAGTTTGGATGGGATCTATAAGCGCAAAAGTGCAAAATTATGCTCATTTAAGCCCTCGGCAAGGGCGTTCTTGAGTGATTCATGGTCGTTTAAGGGTTACCTTAGTAGTGTTTTGGAGCAACTCGACATCAATTGGGGACTCGCGCCTGCCTTCTACTCCGTCAGTGAGCTGACCGGGGCGATCCGAGGGCTGCTGACGGATCATTTTTCCGACATTTGGGTGGCCGGCGAGATCTCCGGCACTCGCGTTCCTGCCAGCGGGCATTACTACTTCACGCTGAAGGACGAAGCGGCGCAATTGAAGGCGGTCTGTTATAAGATGACCGCGCGCTATCTCAAGTTCAAGCCGCAGGACGGCATCGCAGTGCTGGCGCGAGGGCGCATCGACATGTACGATGCGCGGGGCGAAGTGCAATTTGTGGTCGAGGCGATTGAGCCGCAGGGGCACGGCGCGCTGCAACTCGCTTTCGAGCAGCTGAAGAAGAAGCTGGCGGCCGAGGGGCTTTTTGATAGCGCGCGGAAACGGCCGCTTCCGTCATTGCCTGCGCGGATCGGCATTGTGACGTCGATCTCCGGAGCGGTGATTCGCGACATTCTGCAAATTCTTGAACGGAGATTCCCAGGTCGTCATATTCGAATTTATCCGGCGCAGGTGCAGGGGGAAGGCTCGATTGAGCAGGTGGTGGCGGGGCTCGAATATTTCAGCCGGTCGGGATGGGCGGAGGTGGTGATTGTCGCGCGCGGCGGCGGATCGCTCGAAGACTTATGGACGTTTAACGAAGAACGGGTAGCCCGCGCGATTGCTGCTTCGAAGGTGCCGGTGATCTCCGCGATCGGGCACGAGACGGATTTCACGATTGCCGATTTTGTGGCGGACCTGAGGGCTCCGACCCCTTCGGCGGCGGCGGAGCTGGTGATCCGCACGCGGCAGAGCCTGTTCGATGTTCTCGATTCGAGCACCATCAAGCTGACGCAGAGCGCGCGACTCCACATCGCGATGAGGGCGCGCGCGTTGCACCGGATTGCCGTTGACCAGGTGACGCTTCACCGGGCCATTGGACGGCGGATGCAGCGCATCGATGAGCTGGAGTATCGCGCGCGGGATCTGGTTCGCGCGAATCTCGAGCGGCGCAAGAGGGCGGTCGAACGGATCCGATCGCGACTGGGGCAACTGGACGTGCGATTGAAGTTCGCGGCGGCCAGCAGAAGGATCGAATCGTCGGATGCGAACATGCGGCAGTCGATGCAATTGCGGTTGAGTGAAGCGCGCGGGAAATTGAATTCGCTCGATGCGCATCTGGCTCAATTGAGTCCCTTGAAAATTCTCGACCGAGGCTACGCGATCGTGGAGAAAGATGGCAGGATCGTCAAGGTTCCCGAAGACGCGCCCGTTGATTCGGAAGTAGATATTCGAATCGCCCAGGGGCGCCTCCGAGGCCGGATTTTGTAAGGGTTTTTGCGGTCCGGCTACACCTAAAACCCACGATCAGGACTACCTTTTAACACTGTTAAGACAAATTGCCTTGACATCCACAGCGCACGAGCATAGAATTTACCCAATATAAAATCGCGCCGCCTTTTTAGCTGAGGTGTGACCGGTGCGTGCTGGGGTCCGAATTTCGCGCGGTATGTAAGGGAGGCAATTATGAGCCTGAAGGTTTGCGTCAAATCCTTGATTTTATCAACGGCGTTGTTTGTTGTCGCAGGACTGCTGTTTGTTGGGACTTCGCCGGCGGCGATGGGACAATCATCGACGGGAACACTGACCGGCACAGTGGCGGATCCGCAGGGTGCGGTGATTCCCGGCGCGTCCGTCAAGGTGGTGGACCCCACTACCAATAGCGTTCGCGAGGCATCCACGAACGAGGTTGGCCGGTTCACGATCAACAGTATTCCCCCCGGCGACTACGTCATCACGGTTACCAAGGAAGGCTTCACCGCGGCGAGGCTGTCGGGCCAGCACGTGGAGGTCGGCGAAACCCTGACGCTGAATGTTCCCCTGGCGGTAGGCGCGGCCACAACTACTGTGGAAGTGCAGGCCGCGGCGGGCGCCGAACTTCAGACATTGAACGCGACCATCGGAACGACGATGAGAAACGACACGCTGAACCTGCTGCCGAACCTGAGCCGCGACGTGACGACTCTGGCGAGCCTCCAGGTGGGCGTTTCGCTGGCCGGCAACGTGGCCGGCGCTGCGGTCGACCAGAATAAGATGCAGCTCGACGGCGGCAACAACACCGACGATATGGCCGGTGGCGGTAACAGCTATGTCCCTGGCGGCGGTGTCATCAGCACAGCCGCCTCAGGCGGCACGCCGTCGGGCGTGATGCCGACTCCCGTGGAGAGCATTGAGGAGTTCAAGGTCGGCACGATGGGACAGACGGCCGACTTCGGCACCGCTGCCGGCAGCCAGATTCAGATGGTGACCAAGCGCGGAACCAACCAATACCACGGCGCAGCCTATGAGAACTACTTTGCCAACAACGTGGGTGCTGCAAATTTGTGGTTAAACAATCACACACCCTCCGGGTTCTTCGGGACGCCCGACACGCCGCTGCCGAAATCCCATCGCAACCGCTACGGCGGCGCATTCGGCGGAACCCTTTTGCCCAAGTTCTGGGGCGGGAAGACGTATTTCTTCGCCAATTACGAGGCCAATCGGTTCCCCATCAATACGACATTGGAAAGAGGGAGCCCCACCTCGCTCTACCGGCAGGGGGTCATTATTCTGCCCAACTCTGCGGGTGTCAATACTCCGTATAACATCAACCCTTACGCAGTGACGGACCCGAAAACCGGAATCACGTACCCGGCCTGTGGGGCGACCTCGTCTTGCGATCCTCGCGGCCTGGGGATCAACCCGACGGTTCAGGCGCTCTGGAACAAAATGCCGCTTCCTAACGACCCTTCGTTCACGTCAGGGAGGCCTGGAGATGGCTACGGGAACTCGGGCGGCTTTCTCGCGCCCATATCTCTCCCGCAAAACTCTGACTTCATCGTCGGCCGCATCGATCATGACTTCGGGGAGAAGAACAGGTTGATGGTCAGCTACCGCGATTACGACTTCCACCTTTTGGTGAACAGTCAGACGGACATGAGCGGTATTCTGGCGGGGTCTCCTGGGTCATACACGTCCACCGCTCCGCGTGCGATAAAGCCGAGCTATTGGGTTGCTGGGCTGACAACCATCATCTCCCCAAACATGACCAATGATTTCCACATCAGCTATCTGCGCAATTTCTGGCAGTGGTTTACCGCCGCCGGGCCGCCGCAGTTGCCCGGACTGGGCGGCGCGCTGAATATCGGCGGCGAGTCCTCCAACGCCCTGATTCCGTACAACATCGACTCACAGGACGTGCGCCAGCGCTTCTGGGATGGGAAGGACCTCTTCCTGTCGGATCAGTTGAGCCATCTCCACGGGAATCACGTATTCCAGTACGGCGGCACTTATCAGCGAAACCACGATCTGCATGCGCGTAACGACAACGGCGTGACCATCGATACGTCGATTACCTACGAGATTGGGCAGAGTGGAACCGGCATCCCCACGGCCATTCCAAGTTCAGCGTTTACCTTGCCGCCTGGCGTATCTTCGAGCGCGCTGACCAACTACGAGAATCTGCTTGCGCAGGCCACCGGCATGATCTCGACGACCCAGTTGATGTATACGCGCAGCGGAAACGCCCTGAACTTGAATCCTCCATTCCAGTTCGCCCAGGACGATAGCATTATTCCCACCTATGGCGCATATTGGACGGACACCTGGCATATCAAGCCGCATTTGACGTTGAGCTACGGTGTGAGCTGGGATCTCGCCCTGCCGCCGTATGAACTCAACGGCAAACAGGTGGAGATGGTGGATCAAGCCGGCAATGCAATCGGCATCAAGGCCTTCATGACGAACCGGATGAATGCCGCCCTGCAGGGACAGGCTTACCAGCCGCAAATCGGCTTCGCGCTCATCGGGAATGCGAACGGCGGTCAGGACAAGTATCCCTACCGGCCGTTCTACGGCGGATTCAGCCCGCACGTGTCGTTGGCCTGGAATCCCAACTTCAACGACGGGATCATGAAGACGATATTCGGGAGCAACAACACTGTAATTCGCGGCGGCTATGGCCGCATTTACGGCCGGTTGAACGGAGTCGACCTGATGTTGGTTCCGCTGCTGGGCCCGGGCCTGCTCCAGGGAGTGCAGTGCGTCGCTCCGCTGAGCAACGGGACGTGCGCCGGGACCAATGGCGCAACGCCTTTGAACGCGTTCCGCATCGGCGTCGACGGCAACAGTCCACCGGTGCCTTCGGCAACCGCGACCCTTCCCCAGCCGTTTTTCCCGGGCATCGTGCAGAATGGAACTCTGAATCCGGGCACGGCGGACGGATCGCAGCTGGATCCGAATCTGAGGCCTAACCACTCCGATGAGGTCACTTTTAGCATTCAGAGGTCGTTCGGCACGAAGTTCATGCTGGAGGTTGGTTACATAGGCCGCAAGATCAGCAATGAGTTCCAGGAAATCAGTATCGATCCGGTGCCCTGGATGATGACGACTGGCGGACAGAGCTTCGCCCAGGCGTACGCGAATGTTTACACCCAATACTGCGGGTTGCAAGGCGCGACAGCCGCCGGAGTTACGTGCAACAAGAACAGCGGGGCGGTGACGAATCAACCGTTCTTTGAGGCGGCGTTGGGCGGAGCAAACTCAGCCTATTGCGCCGCAGCCGGCAGTTGCACCAAGGCCGTGATCGCCGCTGAGGCCGGAAACTTCCAGACCACGTCGGTCAATACGCTGTGGATCAATCTGAATAAGGCTTCGAGTTGGCAGTTGGGCCGGACCATGGCCGAACTGCCTGTCGGCCCGGGATTGAATCAACAGCTTACTGGCGCGTTCGACTTCATCAGCTCCTATGGGCATGGGAGCTATAACGCTGCGTTTGCCATCTTCCGCACCACGAACTGGCACGGCTTGACGACACAGTCCAACTTTACCTGGGGCCGCGCTCTGGGAACGGGAAGTGTGACGCAGGCGAGCAGTTCCATCAGCGTACCGAATCCGTACGACTTCAATAATTTCGGTACCTACGGTCCACAACCCTTCGACGTCAAATTCACCTACAGCCTCCTGATGGTTTACCAGGAGCCTTGGTTCAAGAGTCAGAAGGGCCTTCTTGGACGCGTCCTGGGCGGCTGGACCCTCTCTCCGCTGTTCACGGCGCGCTCCGGTCTGCCACTCCGTGTCACGAACCTTGGAGGCAGCGCTCAGAGCTTTGGCGAGGTCTATTCGGGCCAATCGGCGAACTATGAAAATGCGGTGCCCGCAGCGCCATACACCGGCGGATCTTCGGCGGCCGGCTTCTATAACCAGACTGCACCAGCCGGTACCAGTGTCGCGTCGTCCGGGAATCCGGCCAAGGGTGGTTCGGGGATCAACTTGTTTAACAATCCGGCGGCGGTTGCTGCCGAATTCCGGCCGCTGGTTCTGGGTGTCGACACCAACACAACCTTCCCGCTTCGGGGCTTCCCTTACTGGAATCTGGACGCGACGCTCTCCAAGGACATCCGGGTACGGGAGGGGATTGGATTGACGATCCTCATTCAGTCGGTAAACGTGCTGAACCACTTCGTGCCGGGAGACCCGAGCGCGAGTCTTGCATCGCCAGCCTCGTTCGGCGTGGTGACGGGTCAGGCCACTTCCGGCAACGGCGTCGCGGCGCGCTGGATGGAGTTCGGCCTCAAGCTGCGCTTCTAACTTAATCGCCAAACAGGCGGGAGCGCGCGTAGTCCGAAACACTACGCGCCTCCGCCGTTTTTGCGATTGCCTTCAGCCGGTGGATCTCTTGGGAGGGAGTAAGCAGTCCCCATTGTTCGCGCGTGGTGCAAAGATGGTATTTTTATCACCATCGGTGAGCGGTAGGCTCATTTGTGACTCCCTGACGGTCGCGGTTCAAGGCGGTGACACGAGTGTACGCACGTTGACAACGGTTCTGCGGATGTAATATCGTTCAAGAACTGGGTCTTTAAGAAGCATTGACCGATCCCGGTCCCTGTCGTCATACGGGCGTCACGATCCCCGTGTTACTCTGCTTCAGTTGGCCTCCCCCGCTCGGAAATTTTTGTCACGGAGATTTAGGTCATGAAGTTTAGGGTCCCTTTCATTCTTTCGATGATCGCGTTGTCGTCGGTCTCGGCGTTCGCACAGACGGCGGGCGCTGGAACGATCACTGGCACATTGACGGATCAAAGCGGCGCGGCCGTGCCGGGTGCGACGGTGGTGGTTCGCAATACCGACACAGGCATCGACCGCGCGACCACCTCGAACGATGCGGGCATTTACATCGCAACATTCCTGCAGCCGGGCCGCTACCAGGTTTCCGTCTCAAAAGCCGGATTTGCAAAACTGCTCCGGAAGGACCTGACGGTGCAAGTCGGGCAGACGGTTTCGATTGACTTCTCGATGCCGATTCAGACTACGCAGGAGCAGGTCACGGTCACGGCGCAGGAGTCTCTCATCGACCCGGAGAAAACGGAAGCATCGCAAGTGGTGAGCCAGACGCTGATCGAGAATCTGCCGATCATCGGACGGCGCTGGGACAACTTTGTGCTGCTGACGCCCGGTGTGACGACCGATGGAGGGCTGGTGTCGTATCGCGGGATATCGGGTCTGTACAACAACAACTCGGTGGATGGCGCGAACAACAATCAGGCGTTCTTTTCGGAGGCGCGCGGGCGCTCGACGGTGCCGTACACTTATAGTCTCGATTCGCTGGGGGAGTTTCAGGTCAGCGCGAGCAATTACAGCTCGGAGTTCGGACAAGCCGCGGGCGGGGTGGTCAATGCGGTCACCAAATCGGGTACCAACGCTTATCATGGCGACCTGTTTTACTACCTGCGGTATCCAACGCTCAATGCGCTCGACTCGTACAACAAATCGCAGGGGATCTATACCCAATCGATCCATCAGTTCCAGCAATTCGGTGGCAGCGGAGGCGGACCGATCATCAAGGACAAGCTGTTCTTCTTCCTGACGTACGATGGGTCGCGCAAAGTATTTCCTATTGTCTACACATCCAGTTCCGCAGGGGCGCTTCCGCTTGCGTGCCCTGCGGCGGTGGGCGCATCGCTTTGCAGCGCCGCCAACGGTTACGTGAAATCGCTCATCGGCGGCTATCCGCGCACAGGCATCAACGATCTGGCGTTCGGCAAGCTGGATTATCAGTTCAACGCCTCCAACCACATCAGCAGCAGCTTCGATTTCGTCGATTTTCACGCGCCCAACGCCTACAATACGAGCGCGAGCGTCGCCAATAATTCCGTGACCGCGAACGGCCCTGCCGTTACGCACGAGCGATATTTCGTCACCAACTGGGATTCGACGCTGAAGCCGACGCTGGTCAACAATTTTCGTTTCCAGTGGGGTGTGGACAACGAAATCATCGGTGCCAACGGCGCCGGTCCCAACGTCAGCATCGCCAGCGTGACCGCTTATGGTTTGCCAAATGCGTTACCTCGTCCTGCGTTTCCCGATGAGCATCGTCTGCAGTTCGCCGATACCGTTTCCTGGTCGAAGGGCAAACATCAAATCAAGGCTGGCGTGGACGTAAATGCGATTCACGAGCTGCTGATTAACCTATTCCAGGGCGGCGGCGTTTATAGCTACAGCGGTTCCGCGGCGGCAGCGTTTTCCAACTGGGCGTTGGATGTGACCGGTACCAATCAGGGCGACGGCCTGACTGGGAGGCACTACAGTGGGTTCACGCAGGTGACCGATCCCATCACCGGTGTCGGCAAAGACGATTTCTACAATAACGATTTCGCCGCATTCATCGAGGATAGCTGGAAGGCGCGGCCTAACCTGACTATCAATCTGGGCTTGCGTTACGATTTACAGAATGTCCCGCAACCCAACAAGCCCAATACGCTGACGCCGCTGACGACGCTCTACACCACGACCCTGAATATCGACAAGAACAACTTCGGTCCTCGCATCGGCGTTGCCTGGGCGCCCACGAAGACGACGGCCGTTCGAGCTGGATACGGCATCTTCTACGGCAAGACGTCGAACAGCACGTTCTATGCCCTCCGCGTTGAAAACGGAGTGTATCAGCAGACGTTCGTTTGCGTTCCTACAAGCTGCCCTTCGCTGACCTTCCCGAACCTGATCTTTACGCCGCCTGGAGCGACTCCGCAGGCTCCGTTCGCGGGCGCTCTCACGCCGCACGTGACCACATTCACGCCGCCTGCCGGTACTCAGCTCGCGCACGGATTGGTTCCGGATTTCGTGAATCCTCTGGTGCACGAAGGGGAACTCACGATCGAGCAGCAACTGCGCGGCAACATGAGCGTCTCGCTGGGGTACCTGTTCGCCCGCGGCCTGCACCTCCCAGTCTTCATCGATGCGAATATCGCACCTTCGACGACCACGCATACTTACGATATTCTTAGCGCCCCCTCCGCGGGCACCGTGGCTCAAACCATTGCGGTGCCCTTTTACACGACGCGCTTGAACCCGGCCACTGGCGTCATCCTTAATGGCTATAGCATCGCGAACTCCTGGTACAACGGTCTGGTCGCTACCCTGCGCCACCCGATGAGCCACGGATTCGAGGCGCTGATCAACTATACCTGGAGCAAGTCGATTGACGATGGCGCGGTTTCCGGCGCCAACGGAACCTTCTTCGGCACCGACCCGCCGCTCGATCCTTACAATCAGAAACAGGAGAATTCCCTCTCCGATCTGAATCAGAAGCAGCGCTTCGTGGGAAGTCTCGTCTACAATCCGCACTTCAAGGCTTCCGGCGTTGCCAATCAAATCGCGAATGGCTGGTTCCTGTCGACCATCATCACGGCTTCGACCGGCCAACCGGTGTTCGCGACCATCAGCGGATTCCCCAGCGGAGGCGTCGACTCCGGCGTGACTGGCGGCGAAATCACGAATACGGGAGGAACCACCGGCGGACGTCCTCCGCAGGTTGGCCGTAACGTCTTCACCCAGCCCGGCCTTACCAACGTCGACTTCCGCATCATGCGGCAATTCACGTTCCGCGAGCGGTTCCATCTGCAGGCTCTGGGTGAGGCGTTCAATATCTTTAACCACACGAACATCAGTTCCGTGAACGGGACGGCGTTCAACTACGCAGCCGCCGGCTCGGCCACTTGTCCCACCGCGCTCGCGGCCGGCGCCACTGGATGCATTATCCCCAACGCTGCGTTCCTGGCTCCCTTCGGGTCGACCTCCACCAACGGCCTCTACGGCGCTCGCCAGTTGCAGATGTCGCTAAAGCTTACGTTCTGATTGATTTAGACAGCCGCCGGTATGGTAGTATGGTGCCGGTATGGTAAAGGTCACTTTTACGCTCGATGAAAAAACCGTGGCCAAGCTCGACGAGGCGTCCCGGCAGCTCGTTAAACCGAAAAGCGAAGTAGTACGGGAAGCGGTGCAGGATTATCACGCCCGTATGGGCCGCTTAAGTGAACAGGAGCGGCAAAGGATCCTGCGCGTTCTGGATGAACTGGCGCCTTTGGTTCCTAATCGCACACGCGCTGATGTGAATCGCGAACTCCGGGCAATTCGACTCGCACGGCGGGCGGGCGGGCGACGCACCCGTGTCGAGTAATGGCCATTGATCTTTCTCGATACATCAGTCCTGGTTGAGAGTCTTACCGGTAGCCAGCCGTTGCTGGATTCTTTCCGGGCTATGATCAGGCGGAACGAACGATTGGTTCTCTCATCGGTTGTGCTCTATGAGTGGCTGCGTGGACCGCGTTTCCCCGAGGAACTCGATCTTCAGAGGGGCGCATTTTCGACGGAGTCCATCGTCACATTCACTGCGGAAGACGCTACTATTACCGGACATCTCTATCGATCGGTGCGTCGTGCGCGCGGCCGCGAAATCGACCTCATGATCGCCGCGTGCGCGATCCGCCACGATGCGGAGTTGTGGACGCTGAACGTCCCGGATTTCAAAGATATTCCCGGCTTGCGGCTGCTACGCTAAATCGAACTTTTCGTGATGCAGCAGCGGATCGCTCTTCACTAGCACCGGTCTCCGCAGAATCTCTTCCAACTCTTCCAGGAATTTATTCTGCTGCGACTTCAGTACCTTCGCGACATCGGGATGAACCCGCAGCATCACATCTTTACTGTCGACGCTGCGCGCCATCTTTCGCGCCTCGGTGAGAATCTCGCTCACCACTGTCTGCACGCTCTTGATGTAGCCGGCGCCTTCGCAATGCGGGCACGGCGAACAGAGCGTCCGCTCCAGCGATTGCTTGACGCGCTTGCGGGTAATGGCGACCAGACCGAAATCGTTAAACTGAAGGATTTTGTAGGGAGCCCGATCGGCGCGCATCGCTTCTTCCAGCGCCTGCATCACCTTTTGGCGATTCTTCCGCTCGTCCATATCGATGAAGTCGATCACGATGATACCGCCCAGGTCGCGCAGCCTCATCTGGCGGACGATTTCCTTGATCGCCTCGGTGTTCGTCTTAACGATGGTGTCTTCCAGGCGATTCGACTTGCCGACGTACTTGCCGGTGTTGACGTCAATCGCCACCAGCGCCTCGGTCTGATTGATCACGATGTAGCCGCCGGATTTTAACCACACTTTGGGGCGCAGTGCCTTCTCCAACTCCGCCGTCACACCGAAGGCGTCGAAAATGGGAGCGTCGCGCGTATACAGTTTCACTTTCGGAACCAGCGCGGGCTGGAAGCGCTCCACGAATCGCAGCACGCTTTCGTAGTGTTCTTCGTTGTCGATCCAGATCGCTTTAAAGCTGTCGGCCAACTGGTCGCGCAGGATTCGCTGCACGATATCGAGATCGTGATGCAGCATCATCGGCGCGGGACGCTTGTCGGCCCGGGTGCGGATGTCCTGCCACAGGTTATAGAGGAACTGCATATCGCCCGCGATATCCTCTTCACTGCGCCCTTCCGCTGCCGTGCGCGTGATAAAGCCGCCCACCGGACCAGGACGTTTGGCTTGCAGGATGCGCTTCAACCGCAGCCGCTCTTCATCGCTGCCGATTTTCCTCGACACGCCCATGTGTTCCAGAGTCGGCATGTACACCACATAACGCCCTGGCAGCGCGATGTGCGAGGTAATGCGCGCGCCCTTTTGGCCCAGCGGCTCCTTGGCGATCTGGACAATGATCTCCTGCCCTTCCTTGAGCAGATCGCTGATCGAAGGCTGCCCCTGCGTGGGTCTTGAAACCACTTGCTGCTGCGGACGGCTGTTCTCCGGCCGGCTGTTCTCCAGCCTGCTGGCCTCAGGACGAACGGGCTCTGGAGCGCTCTGCTCGGGGCGATTCTGTTCCGGCCGCGGCGCATCTTGACCGAGTCCTTGCCCGGGACCACCAGGACCAGCCGGTCCTCCGCGCCGGCGCCGGTTGCGGCGCGATGCGCGATGCGGATAGCGGCCACTCCGCTCCCGGACTGACGCCGTGCCGCTCTCGGGCCCGGAGGCCGATTCACCGGTCTTCTCCTCGCCAGACGCCTCTTCGCTACTCTCCTCGCCCTGATCCAGGATCGCGTCGATTCCTTCAATGTCGCCGAGAATCATCGCCTGAATGTCGCGATCCTCTTCATCGTCAAGCATCGGTGCGATGGCCGGTCCGCCCTCATTGTCTTCGGCTGCTTCCTGTGCTTCTTCCTCCGTCGTAGAGATCTCGTGCTCGTTCGTCGAATGCGCTGCGATGTACTCTACAGGCAGTGGCGGCGGAGCAACCTCGGCCACAGGCTCTGGAATCTCCGGTGCCTCGGGCAAAGCTACTTCATGCACGGGAGCATCCGGCAGAGCGTTCTCGGCGGGATAGTGAATGGGTTCGTCGAATTCTTCTTCCAGTTCGACTGCTTCCGTTGCGATCGGGATAGAAGCTTGGGCGGCCGGCGGGGCTTCCCGATACTTCTTGAGCGATTCACCTGGCAGAATCAGCGGTGTGAGCTCTTGCGCCGTCTGTTGAGGTGTGGTCTCTTCGGGCTCCGCCTCTATTTCGCGCTCGATACGACCCGACGGCGGACGCACCACGGATGGAGGACCGTACGGCCTTTGCTCTCCGCCCGCGGGGGCGTACTTCGCGTCGGGAAAACCGCGACCGTCATTTCTGCCGCGGCGCGAGCGGCGTCCACGACGGTCACCGCGATCGTTGGATCGCGATTCCGGCGGCGCTATGGCTCCCGCCGATGAAGGCGACGATGAAGGCGAGGAAGATACGGCAGCGGCTTCGGAGGCTGCGGCATCGCCCGATTCCACGACGGACGGCGTGGACGCCGAAGGTTGCACTGCCGGAGGAGGACCCTGCGGAGGGCGTCTTTCTCTATCGCGAGCGTCTCTATCGCGAGCGTCTCTATCGCGAGCGTCTCTATCTCGGCCGTCTCGCTCGCGCGGCTCGCGGTCGCGGGATTCCCGAGGCTCCCGCACCGGGCGCTCATCGCCCGTCACCTTGTCGAAGTCTTCGTGTTCTTCGAGGAAATCGGACACGTAAAGAAACGTGTCGCGCTCCAGGCCCACGTCCACGAACGCCGACTGCATCCCAGGCAGAACACGCGTAACGCGCCCCTTATGGATGCTGCCGGCGAGCGAATATTCATTGGCGCGCTGGAAATAAACTTCGCACAGCTGATCGTCTTCGATCAGCGCCACCTTGGTCTCGTGCCGATTGGCCGAGATCACCAATTCCTTGCTCATACAGGCCTCCTGCCTCGCGGTATTCCGCTTGGGCGATTGAGGACCTAAGCGCCTATCAGAGGCCGGACACGAGCGAAAGCGGTTCGGATCGGAAGGGCCGGTCAAACGACCGGAGTGGAGCCGTCCCTCATACACCCCGGCGATGAGAACATCGCCTGACCAGCAGCGGAGACCATTTCCCGGGAGGGCCAAATGGACGGGCGCCGCGGCGACCCGTCGCTCCCGGAAAACAGCTCCAAAAAACTTGTTGTAACCGAAATCCGCTTCACGTACCCGCGCCGGCTTATTTGCGCCAGGCCCGGTTAACTCACAAACCGCCGGAGCCGAACGTTATTCACCAGCCCCAGCATTACAAATACCGACATCGTAATGGATCCACCCGCACTCATCAGCGGCAACGGAATTCCCGTGAGGGGCATATCGCCCGCCACCATTCCCACGTTGACCAGCAAGTGGCATAATAGCAGCGCCGCCACCCCCATACAAATATACATCCCGGCGCGGTCAGGCGCCGTTTGCGCGTTTTGCACGATCTGCATCAACAACAAAAAATAGAGCCCCAGCGCGACCACCACGCCCACAAATCCGTGTTCTTCCGCGAACCCCGAAAAGATCAGATCGTTGTGCGCCGCCGGGAGAAACCGCAGTTGTGTCTGCGTGCCTTTCGTCAGGCCCGCTCCCCAAATTCCTCCGTGACCAATCGCGATCTTGGATTGGATCACCTGATACCCCGCGCCCCGCGGGTCCAACGAGGGATCGCGAAACGTCAGAAACCGCGCCCGCTGATAATCTTTGATAAAATACCAGCCCACCGGCATTGCCAGCGCACAAACCAGCGCGATTGCTGCAATATACTGCCATCGTAAACCAGCCAGCAGGATCCCGGCCGCCAGAACCGACACGCATGTAACCGCCGTGCCAAGGTCCGGCTGGTAGTACACCAACGCTACCGGGACCGCGACCAACCCTCCCAGTTTCAATAAGTCCCGAGGACTCACCTCGTCGCTCTTCAGCTCCGAGAGATACCTCGCCACCATCAATATTATCACCAATTTGACGAATTCCGAGATCTGAAAACTCATCCCGAACACGTGAATCCAGCGGCGCGCATGGAATACCACGTTTCCCACCGCCACCGTAGCGATCAATCCGATCACCGACAGAGTGTACAGAATCGGCACCTGCCCCAGCAGCGTATGGTAGTCGACCGAGGTCGTGAGCCACATCAGCCCTAGCCCCACAAGAATGTATATGATCTGTTTCCACCAGGCGTTGCGCCACGGCGTGTCGCCATGCGTGGCCGAATAAATCTGCAACACTCCGAGCGTAGAGATGATGAGACTGATGATCAGAAGAGGCCAGTCGAGGTCGCGAAAACTGCGGTAGCGGGCCAATGTGTCCTTATTCTACCAGGAGGCTGAAGGGAAGCTGATTTAGGGTGGCGCGAGCTTTAGCTTGCAGCGTCGGGCTTCAGCCGGCGTGTCGGGACATCGGCTAAAGCCGAGTGCTGCAAGCTGAAGCTCGCGCCAGCAAGCGGACTTGAGTTCTAGCGCGACGGTTCCGCGAACAGCGACAATTGCGCCGGCCCGGGTCGCGCGAGGCGAGCTTTTTTATCGAAGTACGCCTTGATGACGTCGCGGACAATGGGCGCGGAGAGGGCGCCTTTCCCGCTTCCCTCCCACAGCGCGACAATTATGATTTCCGGGTTCTCCCGCGGCGCGAATCCCACGAACCATCCGTTATCCCGCATCGCCAGTCCGAGAGCTTTATTCGATTTCGCAAGATCGTTCGAGATCCGCTGCGCTGTTCCCGTCTTTCCGCAGATTTCCAGGCCGGGGATGGCCGCCGATGCACCCGTGCCACCCTCATTCACCACGCCACACATGCCGGAAACGATCGTCGCCACGTTCTCCGGATGAAGATCGGCGCGCCGCGGCGGATCGATGTGCGCGTTCTTCACCAGGTGTGGTTTGTACCAAACACCTCCCGAAACCAGGCCACCCACCGCGGAGGCGAGCTGGATTGGCGTCACCGTCACCGCACCTTGACCGATGGCAACCGATATCGTTTCGCCCGCGTACCACTTCTCCCGCTTCACGTGCAGTTTCCAGCGCTGGGAAGGCATCAGCCCGTCTTTCTCATTCGGCAGATCGATGCCTGTCTTCTTGCCGATGCCTGCAAGCTCCGCGTACTCCGCGATATGATCGATCCCGATTCGATTCCCGACGGTGAAAAAGAAGGTATCGCAGGAATGGACGATCGCGCGATGCAGATCGACCGTTCCATGCACTTCGTCGCATTTGAAATAGTGGCCGTAAAACGTCGCGCCGCCTGGGCAATTTACGGTCGTCGACGGCTCCAGCAGACCGGTCTCGAGACCCGCAATGGTCACAATCGTTTTGAATGTCGAGCCAGGAGCGAACTGCGCTTGAATCGCACGGTTCATCAGCGGACTCTCAGGATTGTTGATCAACTCATTCCAGTCCGCCGCGCGAATGCGGCCGGTGAATAAGTTGGGATCGAACGCCGGGTGGCTCACCATCGCCAGTACCTCGCCATTTCGCGGATCGAGCGCGACGACCGCGCCGCGCCGGCCCTCCATCGCCAGTTCCGCGACCGACTGCAAGTCCAGGTCGAGCGTCAATTGCAAGTTGTTTCCCGGCGTGAAGTCTTTGTTCTCGATGGGACGGCCATGTTCGCGGCCCATGCTGTCGACCACCACGCGGCGCTGGCCGTTTACTCCCGTCAGCAGATCGTTATACTGACGCTCCAGTCCTTCTTTGCCGACGATCTCGCCCTGCGAATACTTCGCGAATTCGGCAGAATTCAGCTCCACCTCCGAAACTTCGCCGACGTAGCCGATGACGTGCGCAGCCAAGCCTCCGTGCGGATAGAGACGGCTCTGTTTGTCGATCAACTCCATTTCAGGAAACGTATCGGGGTCGGCATGAGATTCGACGAAGGCGAGTTCGGCGGGCGTCAGATCCTGCTTGATGACCAGGGGAACGTATTTCGCCACGCGGCGCGATTCCGCTCGGGCCACCAGGGCGCGGATCTCCTCCGCCTTGATGTTCTGCAGTCCTTCGGCGATCGCGGCAATATGTTCCGGCTTCAGAGTTTCGCGCGAAAGAGTGAGCGCGAACGCGGAGTGATTGTCGACGATCACGCGTCCATCCCGATCGAGAATTTTCCCCCGCGGGGCCAGCAGCGGAACGGTCTTGATCCGGTTGCGCTCGGCGAGTTCTTTATTGAAGTCGCCGTCGCGGATTTGCAGAACCCAGAAGCCGCCGATCAGAAAGACAAAAATGACCACAGCCAGATATTGAAAAACAGCGATGCGTCCCAGCGCGAAGCGAGTGTCGTCGCGAAACAGGCGGCTCGGCGGAGAATGCTTCGATTGGTTTTCAGGATCTATGGGGGGCATCGGACCTAACCCGTAATCTTCAGTCTATCTAAGAGCTGATAGAGAAACACCGCGACAATCGCATTGAGAATCGCCACCACCAGGACTTGTGGCACTTCGAACTGAGCTGCCTGCCCCAGCAGGGCCCGCGTCAGCACCCAGATCAGAAGCGCATGGAAAAAGAAAAAAAAGAACCCCAGCACCAACCGCAGCAGCGGATTGCCCACATCCACGCGCAGGCTCATGGAAGCGGCAAAGTAGCCTACCAGCGTTTTCACGATACCGAACATCCCCAACAGTTGATGCGAAAGCGAATCCTGCGCCAATCCCATCGCTGCGCCGAACAACAGGCCCGCGATCGGAGATCGCCACATCAGCGAAAAATACACCGTCACCAGCAGCGGCAGCTCCAGATATTGCAGGTAAGGGACGAAACGCGAAACGTATACCCGGAATAAAATCGCGAGCAACGAAATCCCGGCGATCACCGCGATGTTGAACAACGAAGTGCGCTCTTTGCGCAACGGCTCGCGATAGTTCTCGGTAAATCCGGTCATGGCTTCGGTTCGGGCTTCACTTCCGTCTTTAGCGGAGCATTGTAATTCGGCGCGCCGTTGCCGCGTTCTCCGTACATATGTTTCTGCTGCTCGCCGAGCTTGCGGTATTGCTCCTTGATCCGGTCGGCGTCGGTCGCAATCGGACCCGTCTGCAACGGCTGCACCACGGGCGCGCCGGGATCGGGCGGCGGAGGCGCGAGTAAATGAACCGCCTGGTTGGTGACGGGCGCATCGGGAATCGACGCATGGACGCCTTCGACGATGATCAGCACTTCTTCCAGGCCATTCTTGAATCCGCTGAGAGAAACGTAAATCTCTTTCTCCGTTTTTCCCTGATGCACCGTGGTCACCTCGCCGACAGGCAAGCCCTTCGGGAAAATACGATCGTCGCCGGACGTGAAGAACCACTCGCCTGGATCGATCTTTTGCTCGTTTTGCACGTGTTCGATTCTGCCCGTGCCTTCGTAGTCCAGTCCTTTGAATGTTCCGTGCACGCGATTGTTCTGGGAGATAACACCCGCGGCGAAGGTTCCATCGGTCACCAGCATCACCTGGGCCGCCGCGAAAAAAACCTTCGTCACTTTCCCGGCGATGCCATCCGGCGTGATCACCGCCATTCCGGGTTCTATTCCGCTGCTGCTCCCTCGATCGATGAACACGACCTTCGCGCCAGCGCCGGTGGTGTTCCCGATGATATGCGCCGCGACCGTCTTCGAGGGCGAATGTTTTTGAAAAATAGCGAGCGATTGCGCGCGGTCCGCGGTCGAAAGTTCGGCTCGCAGATACTGATTGTCCATCTTGACGCGGTCGAGCTCGGTCTTCATGCGCTTGTTCTCCTCGCGCACGTCTAACAATACGAAGTAATCGCTGAAAAAGTGCGAAACGCCGCTGCGCCCCGTCTCGATCACGCGCGCCAGCGGCGTCACCGCGCCCACCGCCCACACTCGGATCAGCCGGACATCGCCGTTGGTCTTCACCTGATAGGCAAGCAACACCAACTGCGCGAGGATCGCCGCCACAAGCACCGAAAGGTTGCGGTAACGATTGAGAAAAAACTCCATAAACAACTATTCGATGGCGATTCTCCGCAATAGCTTGAACTCGGTGAGCATTTTTCCGGTTCCCAGCACCACCGACGCCAGAGGATCCTCGGCGATCGATACCGGCAGGCCCGTCTCCTGCCGGATCCGTTTGTCCAGATTCTTAATCAGCGCTCCTCCGCCGGTCAGCACGATGCCGCGATCGCTGATGTCGGCCGACAGTTCCGGAGGCGTCCGCTCCAGCGCGACGCGAATGGCGTTCATGATCGTCGCGATACATTCCGACAACGCCTCGCGGATCTCGCTATCGTCCACCGTGATCGTCCTCGGCACGCCTTCAATCAGGTTCCGCCCTTTGATCTCCATGGTGAGCGGCTTATCGAGCACATACGCCGACCCGATCTGGATCTTCACCTTCTCTGCCGTGGTCTCGCCGATCAGCAGGTTGTACTTGCGCTTCATATACTGCATGATCGCCTCGTCCATTTCGTTGCCGGCCACTCGCACGGAGCGCGAATAAACGATGCCGGAAAGCGAAATCACCGCGACATCGGTGGTGCCGCCGCCGATATCGACCACCATGTTGCCCGATGGCTCCGTAATCGGCAACCCCGCGCCGATTGCCGCCACCATCGCTTGTTCCACCAGATAAACTTCGCTCGCCTTGGCGTGATAAGCCGAGTCGATCACCGCCCGTTTTTCCACCTGCGTGATCTCGCTGGGCACGCCGATAATGATGCGTGGATGCACCAGCATCTTGCGGCCGTGCGCTTTCTGAATGAAATAATTCAGCATTTTCTCGGTGACTTTGAAGTCGGCGATCACGCCATCCTTCATCGGCCGGATCGCGACAATATTTCCAGGGGTCCGCCCGAGCATTTCCTTCGCTTCTCGGCCCACTGCTTCCACTTCACCCGTCGATTTGTTCATGGCGACGATCGACGGCTCGTTCACCACAATGCCCTTGCCCTTGGCGAATACCAAGGTGTTCGCCGTGCCGAGATCGATGGCGAGGTCGGATGAAAAAAGACTGAACAACGACCGCAGATTCATATGAAATTGTTCTACTTTTGTAGCGACGGAGGTGGGCCGTAATCGCCCAACTTGAACAGTAGCACAGCCGCAACGTGGCGGCAAGATTTTGTTTTATTTTCAGTAGACTACACTAATCTTGTGATGTGTCGTTCAGTAACGAGACGCGCCCTTCTGGCGCTGCCTCTTGCCGCCGCGTTTGGTAACCAAGGTTGCACCAGCCGCCGCGCCGGGTTCCGAGGCTATGCGTTTATCGCCAATGAAGAAGGGCATGCGGTTGCCGCGGTGGATTTGGAGGCGCTCGCCGTGGCCCGCCACATTCCTCTCGATAGCGCGCCTGTCGACGTGCTGGCACTTCAAACCAGGCCTTTTGTTTATGCACTGACCCCCGAAAATGGCTCGATTCAGGAGATTCAGGCCGACCGCTTGAGCTTCGCCCGTAAGCTCGCCGTCGGGTCGCAGGCCATCTCGATGCACCTATCGCCGGACCAGCGTGCCATGTATGTGCTGACCAGCGAGCCAAAAGCGCTGGTGCGCGTCGCGCTCGATCGGCTTGCCGTCGATTGGAAACTGCCTCTGTCCGAAGATCCGCATGATTTCGCGATCTCTCCCGATGGGAAAATGGCGGCCGTGAGCGCGGGCCTGTCCGTGCGCCTGGTCGATCTCGGCGGGCGGCGAATCGGGAATCCATTGGGACAGCCCGCCGATACCGGCGCCGTGCGATTCCTCTCCGACAGCCGAACCATGGTCGCGGCCAATCGGGGCGAGCGCCTGTTATCGATCTACGATGTCGCGACTTCCCGTTTGATCGTGCACCTCCCCATTGCCGTACGCCCGGATAGCCTCTGCTTCAGCAACGACGGCGGACAGCTCTACGTCACCGGCGAAGGCCTCCACGGAGTCGTTATTGTCTATCCCTACCGCGGTGAAGTCGGCCAGACCGTTGTCGCCGGTCACGCCCCCGGCGCAATGGCCGTATCCAGCGATTACTTATTCGTCGCGAGCCCGCAATCGGGCGACGTCAGCATTCTCAGCATCGGCACGCAGAAGGTAATCGGAGTCCTGCACGTCGGCAGCGACCCCGGATTCGTCGCCGTTACGCCTGACGACCAATACGCGTTGGTGCTGAACCGCAAATCAGGCGACGTCGCCGTGCTGCGCGTGGATCTGATCGCCCCGAATCGTTATAAAGAGAGAGCGGCGAAACTACTCACCGTGATTCCGGTGGGATCGAAGCCGGTAAGCGCGGCGGTCCGCCGCGTCTAGGGCTTTTCGACCTTATCGTCGGCTTTATCCCGACTTCGACTCTTCCCCGCGCGTAACTGAGCATCTTCCAAACGCTCGGCCTCTTGCCACGTGAAGACCATGCGATGAATCACCGTCAGATTCCCCAGCACTGCGATAATCCACAGCACCGGAGCCATGCGGTCGAACAGAGCGCCGATAATCACCAGCACCACTCGCTCCGGCCGCTCCATGAACCCGACCTTGCACATCGGAATCGAATTTTCCGCGCGTGCCCGAACGTAGCTCACCATTACGCAAGCGATCATGGCGACCGCGGTCAATACTACGTAGGAGAATCTTCCAATGGACCCGTACCAGACCAGCAGCCCGATCAGCAGACCCAAGTCTGAATAGCGATCGAGCACGGAGTCGAAGAACCCTCCGAAGCGCGTTACGCGATTGGTCTCGCGCGCCACCCGCCCGTCCACCATGTCGAACAATCCGGCGCCGATAATCACCGCGCCTGCCCATCGGAATTGACCCACCGCGAGCAGCCATGCCGCGCCCACGTTGATCAGCAGTCCCAGAAACGTCAGCACGTTGGGATGGATCTTCGAAAGCGCGAGCCCGCGCACAATCATCAGGATGACTTTGTTGCACCCCAGCCCGATGGCACGCGTAAACGTTAGCTTCTGATCCAAGCGTTATTCCTTTACTAGCCCGCCCTTAGCCAAATCGTGAATCGTCTTCAATTCCACGATCTCCATCTCGCGCACTCCACCCGGAATCTGGATGTGAACCGTATCCCCCACCCGCTTGCCCAGCAGACTACGCCCGATCGGCGAGCTGGTGGAGATCAGACCCTTCGCCGCATCCACTTCCTCGCTGGTCACGAGCGTGTACTTTACTTTTTTATCCTTGTCGACGTCCAGCACCACGACCTCTGAGCAGATACCCACGCGATCGCGCGGCAGCTTCGTGATATCGATCATGGAAATTTCGCGCAGCCGCCCGTTTAACTGGTTGAGGCGGGCGTTGACCATCCCTTGCCGCTCTTTCGCCGCGTGATACTCGGCGTTCTCTTTTAAGTCACCGTGCGCGCGCGCCTTCAGGATCTCCCGGGGAAGTTCGATGCGGAACTCTATTTCCAGTGCCGCAATTTCATCCTGGAGCTTCTTGATCAATTCTTGCATCGCTACATTTGCGATTATAGCGCGCCTGGGATCGGCCCGAACGTCATTTACCAAACAGTTTGTGCCGCATGTCGGGCCAAAATTCTTTGAGAATGTTGAACCCCGCGTCGCTCCCCACGTTGAGGGCGAACTTCTCGAGCACCTCGTCGGCGTTCCGGCTGGACGGTGGATAGTAAGCGGTCGAAATACCCGCCGCCACTCCGTTGCCTACGATTTCTGAGAAGTTAAATTGCCGCGCCCCGGAATCCGCCCGCGTCACAATCGTTCTGCTTGCCGAGTATCCGACGCGTTTCCAGAATCCCGAGGTAGGCCCCATCCGAAAGTATCGCGGATCCTGACGCAGCAGCACCGGGAACGCCGCCTCCGTCAGATAATTCCCAATCGCCTGATCGGCGAACGCCCCACCATACCTTTTGGCATATCCCTTCGCGCCCTGGCCGAATTCCGGATATTGATTTGCCATCTGAGAGGCGCCGGCATAAATCCCACTAATTGCAAATGAGAATGGATCGAAGACATCCTCAGTGGCAAGCCAGAATTTCCTTTTTGCGCTGATCGGCAGGATTACGCCGGAGGCGTTTCTCACCGTGTCGTAATCGGGAACGATGCCCAAAATGTGCGTCTCTTCTCTTGATTCCGGACGCTTTACCGCTTCCGTCTCATCGATTTGCGCCCAGGCGCACTCCGCGCAGGCTATTAGCAACAGCAATAGTACTCGCGCGCCCCTCATACTAGACACGAACACGACTGATGATAAGACGACTCGGAATCGGAATCGCGTACAGATTATTTCGACAGTTCCCGGCGCATATTATCGAGCGATTCCTGCATCGATGTAGTGCCCGCCCAAGAATGCGTTTCTCCATCTGAGCTGTGTTGCGAAACCTCCGCGAACAGAGGCACCAACTCTGGATCCCGCCAGCCCCGCCTTGCCTCTTCGATCATGATCTCGATGGCGTGTTGATGGGAAAACGCTGGCTTGTACGGTCTCGCGGTGATCAGCGCATCATAGATATCGGCCACCTGCAAGATTCGGGCGAGCAAAGGAATCTCCTCGCCACCCAACCCATCGGGATAACCCGACCCGTCCCATCGCTCATGGTGGCTGCGGATGATTGGAAGCACGGGAGCCAATGTTTTCATCGGCTTACAAATTTCCTCGCCACGAATCGTGTGGAGCCGCATCGTCTGCCACTCTTCGTCGGTCAGCAGCCCTCGTTTGAACAGAATCCCGTCCGGAATCCCGATCTTGCCGATGTCATGCAGATAACTGCCTCGGTATAGCGCTAACTGCTCCTGACGTGGCAAACCCAGCGCTTGACCCAGCGCTAAGCTATACGTCGTCAACCGCTGGCAGTGCATTCCCGTGTATTTGTCGCGATGCTCCACCGATTGCGCCAGCGCGAACAGGATCGTCTCGGCCTCTTCGAGCGAATCGACCAGCGCCTTATTGCGCAGCATCGCCCGAATCCGCGTCCTCGCCACCGCCGGCTGCAGCGGTTTAATCAGGAATTCGTCCGCCCCGGATTCAATTCCCGCCACCTCATTCTCCGTACCCTGCACGCTGGTGGTCATTAATATTGGGATGAGCTGCGTCCGGCGATCGCTTTTCAGCAAATGGCAGAACTCCGGGCCGCTCATCTCCGGCATGACCAGATCCACCACCACCAGATCCACTTTTTCGCGTTCCAGAATCCCGATCGCCGTGGAAGGCCGCGCCGCTTCCAGAATCCGGTACGCCGCGGTCTTCAGCATCGCCTTTAAAAGCCGCCGATTCAGCTCGATATCGTCGACAATCAGGATCGTGGGGGCTTGCTCCGCCTCTTCCAGCACGCTATCCCAGCGCGGCAGATGCATCTCCGGGTGCAGCACGATCGGATCCCTCGCGCTTTTTTTCACCAGTATCGACAAATGGGCTTCCTGTTCAGGTATCTATCGGATCAACCTTAGAAAACGTTTAGCCGCGAACCAGGAAACAGTACTAAGATGAAGAACGTTATGCCTCGCCTCACGCCGGAAGAGCGTGCGTTCCTGACCACCCACCTCACCCAGACCCGGGACCTGGTCCTGAGCGAAATCGCGAACCTGCGCCCTGACCAATGGACCTTCCGCCCCGATAACGAAACCTGGTCGATCGCCGAGTGCGCGGACCACATTCCCACCGTCGAGCAGCGGGTCTTTCTGCTCGTCTCAAGGCACATGCAGAAAGCTCCGCCGAATCCGGAACGCGCGGCCGAAGTCCAGAAAAAGACGCCGTGGATTTTGCAAGCCGTCCCCTCCCGCCATGAGCGTGTCAAGGTTCCGCCCGGAATCGAAAACACCAGCCATTCGGCCACCCCCCAGGAGTTCGCCCATTCCTTCGAGGACCGCCGGGCCAAGGTACAGAAATACGTCGCCGAAACCGAGGATCCGATGCACGATCGCGTCTCCGCGCACATGATCTTCAAGGACCTCGATGGCTGCCAGTGGCTGCTCATGATCTCCCTCCATAGCGAGCGCCACGCCGCGCAAATGGCGGAAGTAAAGGCGCACCCGTCGTATCCCAAATAGCGGCAATCACTGACATGACGCACCAATTTGTGCGGCTGGTTCGGGCGTGACAGGCCGGTGTTCAGATTGTGAATCGGTTGGTGCTGTATTCGCAGATTAAGCGCGCTTGATTTTAGCGCTTGATCTGCTAATATAGCATCGTGGCATCAAATAACCGCGAAGCGATCATTGAACTTGGTGGTAGGATTTCGTCTCTCAGGGCGGAGCAACAACGCATCAAGCAGGAATTGCGGACGGCGGAGAACGAACTTGATCGGTTGTTAAACCACGATGTGCCAATTTCTGCTCCAGCGCCTAACTCGCTGGCAGCACAGCGTTTTTCTGAGCGAGATGCAGAGCGAAGTTTGAATCAGTATATTATCGACGCGCTGTCTGCGATGCATCCCGAGGACGTGGACGCCGAAGAATTGCTGGCGCACCTCCCTGAGGGTGCAAATATCACCTCTGTGCGGTCGGCCCTAGCACGATTGGCGGATCAAAAGCGTATCCAAAGAACTTCGCGTGGCCGCTATGGGTCGCTTGATGATGCTTTAACGCAGTTGGCTGCATCTTAAGCGGACCTCGCCATTCAATAAATGTATTTAGTATGCTATCGTAACTACATATAAACGCTATGGAAGAACGTCTACGTTCCGAAATTCTGATCTATCAAAGTCCAGATAACCAGACGCGGATCGATGTGCGCTTGGAGGACGAAACTGTTTGGTTGACGCAAGGCCAGATGGAAGATCTATTCCAAACAACCAAGCAAAATATCGGCTGGCACATCAAGAACATCTTTCAAGAACGTGAACTAGTGGAAATGTCAGTTGTAAAGGAATCCTTTACAACTGCTAGAGACGGCAAGCCATATCGAACCAAACTATACAATCTAGACGTCATTATTTCCGTTGGATACCGCGTGAAGTCGAATCGTGGAACGCAATTCAGGATTTGGGCGACACAGCGCTTAAAAGAATACATCGTGAAGGGGTTCACGCTGGACGATGAACGGTTGAAAGATGGCGGGACCAGAAATGATTACTTTGATGAACTGATCGAGCGAGTTCGCGAGATTCGGACCTCCGAACGAAACTTTTACCGCAAGATCACGGACATCTACAGCACGAGTTACGATTACGATGTGGATGCGCTTATTACGAAGCGTTTCTTCGCAACCGTCCAAAACAAGTTTCACTGGGCGATTCATGGGCACACTGCTGCGGAATTGATCGCTGAACGCGCTGATGCGAGTAAGCCTCAGATGGGGTTGACGAGCTGGCGCGGGGAGCGTCCCAGGAAAGCCGACGTCACAGTTGCAAAGAACTATCTCACTAAAGACGAACTCAAGATGCTCAACCTGATTGTGGATCAGTACCTCTCGTTTGCTGAATTTCAGGCCAATCAGCGAAAGCCTCTTTACATGCGCGATTGGGTTAAGAAGCTAGACGGCTTCATACGATTGAATGAGCGTGACATCCTTACTCATGCAGGCCGCATCTCCGCGCAACTGGCCGAGGAGATTGCCGAACGGGAATTTGAAAAATACAGGCAACAGCAGAAGCAGATCGGTAGGGTGGACAGCGTCACTGCCTTGGAGGCCTCGGTAAAATCGGCGAGGAAGAGAATTGGAAAGAAGCCATCGGATCCTAAACGTAGCAACTAGGTTTGGCGCCGCCCCACATCAGATGGGCGATCGGGAAATACGGCTGCGCCCTCCACGTTGCAGGCTGATCAACTCTTGGCGACAAGCTCAATCAGATCTGCCTCCACAGCCGCCGCGGCCGGATTGGGAACCGGCAGGGGTTTGCCTTCTTCCATGAGGAGCGCCGCAAGATCCTCCATTGCACTCGCGATCATCAGCCGCGCGTCTGGCAAGTCGAATCCCTGGGTAACCGCCCCTGGAAAATCGAGCGCCTCTGCAACAACCATACCAGCCGCCGTCTTAGGAAGATAGAAAGCCACATGGTAGCGAAGCATACGATCATCATACGCCGAACAGAACGTGCCACAATGATCGGTAGTGCGGTAAATCTACATATTTAGCGCACTACCATTTTCCCAGCCGCCGGGACACCATCCTGGCTTATCCTTAAAAAAGGCGCCATGCCGCTGGCCTTCGAATGGAATCCACGCAAAGCCGAACTCAATCGCAAGAAGCACTACTTCACCTTTGCCGAGGCTGTTTCGGTATTCGGCGATCCGCTAGCACGGATCTTTGCCGACGAGTCTCACTCCGCCACCGAAGAACGCGAGATTATGATCAGCCATTCCCAGTCAGGGAAGCTGGTGCTGATCTGCTTCATCCAGGTGGCGAAGGATCGAATTCGGATCATCAGCGCCCGACACGCCACCAGGAGAGAACAGCGCGATTATGAAGAAAACCTCAAGCCCTAAAACCCGGGCCAAACCCGCCGCCGGCCTTCAACCCGAATACCGCTTCGACTACGCCAAAGCCAAGCCGAACCGATTCGCGGACGCGACCCAGCCCGGCGCCGTGGCTGTGCTACTCGACCCCGATGTTGCGCGGGTCTTCAAGAGTGCGGATTCAGTCAATGCCGTACTGCGCGCCTTGGTGACGACGATGCCGCGTCGTCCCCGACCCGTGCAACAATGAACCTCATGCTCCGAGCATCTCTCCTCCTCTGCGCTGCCCTCCTCAGCGCACAGACCACTCCCCCCGAACAAGACCGCCAGCTCGCCCGCTCCATCTATAAGGAGTTCGTCGAAATCCAGTCCGGATTCTCCACCGGCGCCACCACTCCCGTCGCCGAAGCCGCCGCCCGCCGACTCAAGACCGCGGGCTTTCCCGACTCCGACATTTTTATCGGCGGAGCCATCCCTAAAAAAGCGAACGTAGTCGTCCGCTATCATGGCACCGGCGCCCGCAAGCCAATCCTTCTCTTAGCCCACACAGACGTAGTCGAGGCCAAGCGCGAGGATTGGACCATGGACCCCTTCCAGTTCATCGAACGCGATGGCTTTTTCTACGGACGCGGCACCGGTGACGACAAAGCGCAAGCCGCCGTCTGGATCGCGAACCTGATCCGCTATAAGCGCGAAGGGTTCCGGCCCGATCGCGATATCATCGTCGCCCTCACCGCCGATGAAGAAGGCGGTGGACCCTACAACGGTGTCGACTGGCTGCTCAAGAATCACCGCGAGCTTATCGACGCCGAGTTCTGTCTCAACGAAGGCGGCTGGGGTGAAGAGGCGGGCGGCAAGAAGATTTCCAACGATATCCAGGTCAGCGAAAAATACGTCATCGATTTCCGCTTCGAGGTCCGCAATAAAGGAGGCCACAGCTCCATGCCGGTCCCCGACAACGCGATCTATCATCTGGCCGCCGCCCTGGACCGCCTGGGGAAATTCGGTTTCCCTCTCAAGACCAACGAAGTCACCGCAGCCTACTTCAAGCAAATGGCGACGCTGAACAAGGAACCTCTTAAAACCGATCTGGCCAAAGCCGCGGCAGGCAATGAGGAGTCCATGCGCCGCGTAGCGCAAGTCTCGGCCGCCTGGAATGCGACTCTTCGCACCACGTGCGTCGCGACGCAGCTCGAAGGAGGCCACGCCCGCAACGCTCTCCCCCAACTAGCCGCCGCCGGCGTAAACTGCCGAGTCCTGCCCGAGGAGTCCGTCGACTACGTCAAGACCACTTTAGAAAAAGTAGTCGCCGACGACCAGGTCAAAATCATCATCACCGGCGACGTCCCCAAAGGACCGGCCTCCCCTATGCGTTCCGATATCATGAAAGCAGTCGGCCGGCTGACGGATACGATTTGGCCCGGCGTGCCGTCCATTCCCATCATGGTGATGGGCGCGACAGACGGAAGGTCCTTACGCTCTGCAGGCATCCCCACCTACGGGATCCAAGGCTTTTTCATGGACCGCGACGACATCCGCTTCCACGGCCGCGACGAACGCATGGGCGTCCAGTCGTTCTACGAAGGCCAACAGTTTTTATACGAGCTGGTAAAAAGCCTCTCGGCACAATAATCTAAATGGCGGCGGTGCAGCTAAAAGTAGGAGCGGTCATCAACGTCACACGCCTTATGGCACCCGGAGAAGGCCGGTTATCCCCTGTCTGAGGGGGTTGTGTGGAGGCACGGGGCGGCGACACGAGTGTCGACGCGGCACGCACGAGTGCGCGCGCCACAAGCGCAGAACGATAGCCGCCGATCATCGCGAACGATTGCCAATCTTTCGATTTATCGGTCAGACCGACGCAATGCGTGGAACCGTGCACGGCAGCCCGTGCAGCGGTAAGACCGAACCCGAGAGGAACTTGCCGGCAATGTCCCGAAACCCGAACGGAGGGGAAGAGCGCACTTTAATCGCTCCACAATGAAAACACTGCGGAATCTGTCGGCCTCGGTAAACCGCCGCGATCAGGAAATAGATAGCAGTGAAGGTTATTGAAATGGCAAAGGGCTTAAAGAAATAATGAATCTGATTCATCGACCACTCGTTTCTGAGAACGCCGTGCGGATATGCACGAGTCCTTCCAAACTCGCGGGCGCATGGCAAAACCACCGATCGGCAGAGTGTTACGCTTACGAGTTCGTGTGGGCGGTCTGACGGCACTCAAAGATCCAGATACGATCGTGAAAAAACTACCGTGGCAAACGTGCAAAACGCGCCAAGAAGCGTAGGAATCGGCACGGACAGCATGTGCTGCTATAATTGGAGACTCGCATGCCTGTCATGGATATCCAGCAGATCTGGGACATCCTTCCTCACCGATACCCGATGCTGCTGGTGGATCGCATCGAGGAGCTAGAGGAAGACCGAGTTGTCGGGATCAAGAACGTCACCGTGAACGAACCGTTTTTTACCGGTCATTTTCCGGACATTCCAGTGATGCCCGGCGTGCTGATCATCGAAGCGATGGCGCAGGTGGCGGGGATTCTGGTGCTGAGTTCGATTCCGGATCGCAAGAACAAGCTGGTGCTGCTGGCCGCCGTGAATGAGGCGAAATTCCGCCGGCCGGTGGTACCGGGCGATCAGCTTCGCATCGAAATGAAAGTCATCCGGCGGAAAGCGACCATCGCCAAAATGAACGGCGTCGCTACTGTCAACGGACTTATCGTCGCCGAGGCGGAGATGATGTGCAAGCTGGCCGATCGCACCGATCGAGTCTGAGTTTCGCGCAATGCCTATTCATTCGACCGCGATTGTCGATCCAAGCGCACGCGTGGCGGAGTCGGCCGAGATCGGGCCGTATTGCGTTATCGGCGCGGACGTCGAAATCGGAGCGCGAACAAAACTGACCGGACACGTTTTTATGGAAGGACCCCTGACGGTCGGCGAGGAGAACGTTTTCTTTCCTTACTGCAGCGTGGGAGCGGCTCCGCAGGACTTGAAGTATCGCGGCGAGCGCAGTCGAACGCGAATCGGCGATCGCAACAAGATTCGCGAGTTCGTAACGATTCATCGCGGTACCGAGGGCGGCGGGATGCTGACGCAAGTGGGTGACGACAATCTGCTGATGGCTTACGTTCATGTGGCGCACGATGTCCACATTGGGGATCGAACGGTGCTGGCGAACGCGACGACGCTCGGCGGGCATGTCACGGTGGGCGATTGGGCGATCATCGGCGCGTCGACGGGAGTGCACCAGTTTTGCCGCGTCGGGCGGCATGCGATTATCGGCGGCTATAGCGTGATCACGCGCGATGTGCTGCCGTTCTCAAACACGGTGACCAATCGCGAGGCGAAGGTGTTTGGCGAAAATGCCACGGGGCTGAAGCGGCGCGACTTTTCGGCCGAGTCGATCGACGCGCTGCACAAAGCGTTTCGGCTATTGACGCGCGGCGGACTGAACACCACACAAGCGGTACAGCGAATCGCGGCCGAGGTCGCGGCGTCGCGCGAGGTGGAAGAATTGCTCGAATTTATCCGCACGTCCGAGCGCGGCTTCATCAAATAACATGCGCTACGGGCTGATTGCCGGCAATGGACGATTTCCCGCGCTCGCATTGGAAGCGGCGCGCAAGGCGGGGCTCGAAGTGGTCGCGATCGGGATCAAAGAGGAAGCGTCGCCAGAGATTGAAGCGCTGGCGTTCCAGTGCTATTGGATCTCGCTGGGCGCGCTGGGGAAGCTGATCGAGATCTGCCACAAAGAGCGCATCACGCAATTGATGATGTGCGGGCAGGTGAAGCACGCGAAGATTTTCTCGTCCATCGTGCCGGACTGGCGGTTGGCGAAGCTGCTGCTCTCGATCGAAACGAAGAACACCGAAGGCCTGATTGGCGCGATCGCGCGCGTGTTGAACGATGAAGGCGTGGAGCTGGTGGATTCGACGCTGCTGCTGAAGGATCTTCTCGCGACCGAGGGGACGCTGACGCGGCGCAGGCTGACCGCAGAGGAAACGCGCGACATCGAATACGGACGCCGCATTGCGAGCACGCTGGCCGGGATCGACGTGGGGCAAAGCGTCGCGATTTCGGACCGTGCGTGCGTGGCGGTGGAGGCGATGGAAGGAACCGATGCGATGCTGCGGCGGGCGGCGTTGCTGGTCGACGGAAAACCGTTGCGATTGGTGAAGGCGTCGCGATTGCGGAAGCACATGCTGTTCGACGTGCCGGTGGCGGGTCCGCAGACGATCGATATTATGATAGAAACTGGAACCACGGCTCTCGCAATCGACGCGACGCGTACGCTGCTGATCGACCGGGATGAAATTCTGGCGCGCGCGGACGCGGCGGGGATCGCGATTGCGAGTTATTTGCCGGAGGATTAATTTATGGCTCACTTGAAATCACTTCGCAAACATCTGCTGTATCTCTTGACGAAGGGCGGAGCGCACGCGACGTTCGAAGATGCGGTGAAGAACGTCCCCGTGGCGGCTCGCGGTAAAGTACCGGAGGGCGCGGCGCATTCGCTATGGGAATTGCTGGAGCACAAGCGGATCGGGCAGTGGGACATTCTGAAATTCAGTACCGACGCGAAACATGTGTCGCCGAAATGGCCGAAGGGCTATTGGCCGAAGACTCCCGCGCCTCCGAACGCGAAGGCGTGGGATAAATGCGTCAAGGAGTTTTTGGCGGACCGGGGTGCGTTGTGCAAACTGGTCGAGAAGAAATCGACCGATCTGTTTGCTGAAATCCCTCACGGCAAGGGGCAGACGATTCTGCGCGAAGCGCTGCTGGTCGCGGATCACAATGCGTATACGGTGGGAGAAATCGTTCTGACGCGTCGGCTGCTGGGAGTCTGGAAGGCGAAAAAGAACCCGGCCGAAGACGAGGCTGAAAGTTAAAGCTCGCACCAGCCTGACGGCACGAAGCTATTCCAGAATTTTCTTTTTCTTGATCCAGCCGATCACCATGTCGCGCTGCAATGCGGCGATTTTCGGGAAGGCGAGACCGCTTACGCCGAACTGGTCCTTCGAGGCTTGGTTCGAGGCGGTGAAATCTGTGGTGGCGAGCGTGTACTCGCGATCGGAATCGATGGATTGGCCTTCGCGCACCTTCGGAGGAAGCTGGCTGCCCTTGAATTTCCCAATAACGACGGCGTTGTCGAAGGGCAGGATATTCCAGATGGCCCGCGCGAGCACGGGACCGGCAGGAATCACATCGCGGATGTTGCCCAGGTTCACCCAGGCGAAGTCGCTGCCGGTTTCCTCGGCCATGGCACGCTGAATCAGCATCTGCAGATCCTTCTTCTCGAAGCGACGCTTGGCCTCACCAATCTGCACATCGACGATCTTCGAAACTTTCGCTTCCCAGTGCGCGACCTGATGCGCGACTCGCGGGTCGGGTACGATTTTCCTGGCGTCGATGGGAATGATCTTCCATTCCGCGGACTTCAACCTGTGAGCCGTCATGTCGACTTGCAAATCGAGACGGCCCAGTTCGACTCCGTAAGCAGTGACGAGGGCGCCAACGCGGCCGTCGAAGTCATGCAGATGCGCGTAAGCCTTGTGAGTATGGCCGACGATGACGACGGAGACGGCTGGAACCTGCTGGAGGATGGCGTCGGCCTCCTCATCATGGATGTGACCCAGGACCACGATGAGATCGGATTTGTCGAGAACCTCAGCGGCGTATTTCCGCACAGTTTCGACGACCGGGAGCAAGTGCCAGGGTCCGACCTTGTCGGGTGTAGCGAGATTTCCCACCAAGTCACCAAGCAACACGCCGATTACCGCAACACGAATGCCGCCGGCCGATTTAATCACATAGGGACGGCCTGCGAGGAGCGCGCCGCTGCCGTCCACGACGTTCGCTGAGACGGTAGGAAATTTCGCGGCCTTGATGAAATTTTGAATGCGGAGCCAACCGTAGTCGAATTCATGATTGCCAAGTGTGGAGACGTCGACGCCGAGCCGGTTCGCTATCCGATAAATCGGGAGGCCTCGATAGAGCGTCGAAACGGGTGTGCCTTGCACGAGGTCGCCCGCGTTGAGATAGAGGCTCGCGCTGCTGCGGGCGCGCTCCTCGCGAACGGCTGTTGCGAGATATGCGAATCCCCCCCTGCCCTGATCATCGGAGAGAAGATGGGCGTGCAGATCGTTGGAGTGAAGAATGGTAAGAGGCCGGACGTCCTGCGCCCGGACCGAGAATGCCAAGACAAGGAGCGCGAGGAGACGGCGGAGGATCATGCTACTTCAGCCAAGTCACTTTTTTTGGCTCGGTGCGATCGCACGCCATGGAATCAGTCACGCCGGAGGAGATGGTGGCGCAGGCATTCGCTATCGCGGTGCGCAGCGTTTCCTCTCTCTTTGAACCGGACACGGTGCGGCAGGACGTCATCCCGTTAAATTCCATGCACACTTCTACCCTATGAGTGCCGAGCGTCATGGTGGAATAGACAAGCGCTCCCACGATCACGAACAGAAATACGATTCCGATGAGCGCGGCTTTTTTCACAACATTGGTTCCGTGAAGAACGATCCCATGCGGCGGAATTTTTCGTAACGGTCGTCGATGAGCTCCTGCCCGGACATTCCGGACAGTTCAGATAGTCCGATGCGCAACATCATACGCAGCGCGTCGGCGGCATTATCGGGATCGGTGTGCGCGCCTTCGCCCGGTTCCGGCACGATGCCGTCGATGAGGCCGAGGCCCAGCAGATCGGGCGCCGTCAACTTCAACGCGGCCGCGGCCAGCGCCGCTTTTCCCGAATCGCGATAGATGATGGCGGCGCAGCTTTCCGGAGAAATCACGCTGTAGACGGCGTTCTCCATCATATAAATACGATTGCCGACGCCGAGCGCCAGCGCGCCTCCACTGCCGCCTTCGCCGATCACAACGACGATCACGGGGACGCCGAGGCGCGACATTTCACGGAGATTTTGCGCGATGGCTTCGGCTTGTCCGCGCTCCTCGGCATCGATGCCGGGATAGGCGCCGGGAGTATCGAGCAACGTGATAATCGGCCGCGAAAACTTAGCCGCCATTTCCATGAGCCGCAAGGCCTTGCGATAGCCTTCGGGCTTGGGCATCCCGAAATTTCGAAACAGCTTCTGCTTGGTGTCGCGGCCTTTCTGCTGGCCGACGATCAACACCGGCCTTTCTTCAAACCAAGCCATGCCCGCAACGATCGAATGATCGTCGCCATACGCGCGGTCGCCGTGAAGCTCCTGAAAATTCGTAAAAATTCGTTGGATGTAATCGAGCGAGTGCGGACGCTTGGGATTGCGCGCAAGCTGCACGCGTTCCCAGCTCGGATTGGTCGGTAGGGGAGACTGCGGGTCGGCCATGATTAGAAGCTACAGTTCAGAATACCCTAATTGGCGAGGATTTCCATTGCTTCGGAGCCGCAGATGCGCGACACCTCCGCGCAGAATTCCCTGTCTGGGCGGACTTTTTGAGAGATGTCCATGATGACGGAAAAATCGCGCGATTTTTCCAGGCGCAGACGAACTTCGGTCGAGCCCGGCTTGCTCACGATTAATTTTTGCAGCGCCGCCGCGCGATCCGCATCGCCCGATCCGTTCACGGGCACGCGAATCGAGATCAGCGATGGATGGTTGACTCGCGCGACCTCCAGGGGGACGATATCTTGCACCGAGATTTTCGGCGGAGCGTTTTCTTCCGGCAGCACCAGGCCGCGCACCAGCACGGCTTTATCCTCTATAAGCGATTTTTCCAGGCGCTCATATTGCGTGGTGAAAACCATCGCTTCGACCGAGCCTTCCAGATCCTCAAGCTGCATCGACGCCCAGAGTTTTTGTTCCTTGTTGCGGCGGCGCTGCACGCCGGTTAGGATGCCGCACAAGGCCACTTCTGTTCCCTTCGCAAGTCCTTCCAGATTGCCTGATCGATACGTCGCGAGCTCGTTCACTTTATCCATGAACTGATCGAGAGGATGGCCGCTGACGTAGAAACCGAGAATTTCTTTCTCGGCGGAAAGCTTGTCCTGACTGGTCCAATCCGGAACCTTCGGCAGAGGATGATCGGCGGGCACTTGCTCTTCCATCAAACTCGCGAACAGGCCGGATTGGCCGCTTTCGCGATCCTTCTGTGCCCGCGCGCCGGTTTCCATGGCGCTATCGATCACGGCCATCAGTTGCGAGCGCGTGCCTTCGAGCGAATCCATCGCACCGGCCTTGATGAAGCTCTCAATCATGCGGCGGTTCACGGCGCCCAGGTCGACGCGCTCACAAAAATCGAAGAGCGATCCGAACTTGCCGCCCTCCGTGCGCGCTTTGACGATGGAATCGACGGCATTCGATCCGACGTTTTTTATCGCGCCGAGTCCGAATCGTATTCCAGGCTCGGGACCGGTGGGGACGGGCGTGAACGTGAACTCCGAGGAATTTACATCGGGCGCAAGCACGCGGATGCTCATTTCGCGGCACTCGCTGATGTATTTGACCACCTTCGCGGTATTGCCTGTTTCCGACGTCAGCAGCGCGGACATGAACTCCAGCGGATAGTGCGCTTTAAGATACGCCGTGACGAACGCGAGGTACGCGTACGCCGCAGAATGCGATTTGTTGAAACCATATCCGGCGAATTTTTCCATCAGATCGAAAATCTTTTCGACCTTCTTCGGCGGATGCCCCTTGGCCTTCGCGCCGGCCACGAAGCGCTCGCGCTGCTGGGCCATCTCTTCGGCTTTCTTCTTGCCCATCGCGCGACGCAACAGATCCGCTTCGCCGAGCGAATAGCCTGCGATGAGATTCGAAATCTGCATCACCTGCTCCTGGTAGACCATGACGCCGTAGGTCTCCTCCAGGATTTCTTTCATCTCGGGCAGATCGTAAACCACTTCTTTGCGTCCGTGTTTGCGGTCCACGAAGTCGTCGATCATGCCCATCGGGCCTGGCCGATAGAGGGCGTTTAATGCGCACAGATCCTCGACGCGATCTGGCTGATAGCGGCGCAGTACATCGCGCATGCCCGGCGATTCGAATTGGAACACGCCGCTGGTATAGGCTTTGTGAAACACGGTCTCGTACGTTTTCTTATCGTCGAGCGGCAGATCCTCGATTTTGATCTCGACGCCGCGATGCCGTTCAATGAGCTTCAGTGAATCCGCAATAATGGTCAGCGTGGTGAGCCCAAGGAAATCCATCTTGAGCAGCGATAGTTTCTCTAATACCACGCCGTCGTATTGCGTAACAATTTCGTCTTTACTTGTTTTATAGAGCGGGATGAGCTCGGTGAGAGGGACGGGCGAAATCACGACGCCCGCCGCGTGTACCGACGCGTTGCGAGCCATCCCCTCCAGCCGTTCCGCGACTTCGAGCACCTCTTTTATACGCGGATCCTTGCGCGCCAGCTCGTCGAGCTGTGGCTCCATCTTCCGCGCTTCCTTGAGCTTGATATTCAGCGGCTGGGTCGGGATCAGCTTGGTGACTTTCTCGACATCGGCGAATCCGATATCGAGCGCGCGGCCGACGTCCTTGATCGCCGCACGCGCGGCTAGCGTGCCGAACGTGATGATCTGCGCGACTTGCTCGCGCCCGTATTTTTCGGTGACGTATTGAATGATCTCGCCGCGCCCGCGGGTGCAGAAATCGATATCGATGTCGGGCATGCTGATGCGTTCCGGGTTGAGAAAGCGCTCAAACAGCAGCCCGTACGCCAAGGGATCGATATCGGTGATCTCCATCGCGTAGCTCACCAGGCTGCCCGCGGCCGACCCGCGACCGGGGCCGACGGGAATCCCGCGCGTCTTGGCGTAGCGAATGAAATCCCACACGATCAGGAAGTAGCCGGAAAACTTCATCTGCTGAATCGTTCGAATTTCGCGATCCAGGCGCTCTCCGTATTCGGCCAGATGATGCTTCAATCGCCCCAGCGTCTGGAGCCCTTCCAGGCGGGTGCGCCTCTTTTCGAAACCTTGACGGGCGACGTATTCGAAAAAGCTATCGACGGTATGCTCGGGCGGCACGCCGAATTTCGGAAACGGTTCCTCCACCGGCAAGATCTTCACCTGGCAGCGTTGCGCGATGTCCCAGGTGCGGTCGAGCGAATCCTCCACCTCGCCGAACAGCGCCAACATTTCTTCGCGCGACTTGATGTAAAACGCCGGTTGATCGAAGCGCATCCGGTTCGGGTCCGACATCGTCTTTCCCGTCTGGATGCACAGCATAATTTCGTGCGCGCGAGCGTCGTCCTTGCGCAGATAATGGGAATCGTTGGTCGCCACCAGCGGAACTCCGGTGTCCACCGATAAGCGATTGATCAGCGGCAGCACCGTGCGATCCTGCTCCAGCCCGTGGTCCTGCAATTCTAAGAAGAAATTTTTCTTTCCGAACAGATCGGTATACTCGTAGGCCAGCCGCCGCGCGTCTTCGTAGCGATCGTTCAACAGCGTTTCGTTAATGTCGCCGCGCAGACACGCCGAAAGCGCGATCAGCCCCTTGGAGTGCCTTGACAACAGGTCCTTATCGATACGCGGTTTGTAGTAGAACCCGTCGAGATAACCTGTCGAGACCAGTTGGATCAGGTTGCGATAACCCTCCTGGTTTTCGCACAACAGCACCAGATGGTTGTAGCGATTGCCCTCGCTCTTATTCGTATGCCCCTGCTGCGCGACGTAGACTTCACAGCCGATAATCGGATGGATTCCCTTGGCGTTGGCGTGATTATAGAACTCCACCGCGCCGAACAGATTGCCGTGATCGGTCATCGCAATGGCCGGCATCTTCTGCTCTTCGGCGAGGTCCATCAACTGCGAGATTTCGCACGCGCCGTCCAGCAGCGAGTAATCGGTGTGGCAGTGAAGATGAATGAACGGAGCGGATTTCGACATCTTAAAAAGCGGGGGAGAAACCTTATTATACGGAATCGTCAGCGGCGCGGCGGGAAATAATAGAGCAGCACGCTCTTTCCCACGCGCTGCTGCTCCGGCACCAGTTCCGGCCAAGGCTTGATCTCGGGGTGGCCGCCCATCCCCAGCCGGAGCTTCAGCATGGTCAGGCTGACCGCGTTCCATCCTGGCGATGGTTGCAGCGGGTCCAGCGGCTTGATGGGCGGAAAGCCATGCACAGCTTCCAGGTGCGCGACGATGAACGGATCAAAAGCCACTTCGGTTGCGCCCACTTCGCGGAGGCGCGCGCCCAGGCGCTTCATGTCCTGGCCCCAGTCGAGATCGGAATCGACGATAATGTTTTCCGGATGGTCGCCGGCGATCTCGTTGAAGTAGGCGAGATAGTCCGGGTGGCTGAATGCCGAGGACGCCATCATCCACAGCAGCAGCGCCGCAAGAATCCAGCGGGCCTTGCCGCCCAAGGTCCAGAGCCATCGCGCCCCGACACCCGCGATCACGGAGAATGCAAGATACACCGGCAGCACATGCCGGATGCCGATGTTGATCCGGCTGAACGCGCCAACCGCGAGAATGCCGATCGCGAACGCGGACGGAATCCAGTAAGCTCCGCGCAATTCCCGGCGCCGCTTCCAGCAGAACACCGCGCCCACTCCAATCAGTGCCAGCAGCGCCAGCGGCGTCTTCACGGCCAGCGCCACTTCGTAGTAACACCACCAGCCCGTTTCGTTGGTGTCGCCCAACAGGTAGCTGGGATTTCCGGAAGCATTGTGATTTCGCACTTCTTGGATTCCCGCCCACAGCCGCGGCGCGGGAACCTTGTCGAAGGCGAAACGATAGCCCGCCCAGATGATCAGGCAGGCGATCGCGGCAGCGAAGGCCAGCGGCACTACGCGCGTCCTCGCGAGCTCCAGCAGATGCGCCGGCCGGGGTCGCTCAAAAGCCAGGTAGCCCGCCAGCGCACACGCTGCCGCAGCGGGAAAAAATACCAGCACGGAAAACTTCGAGAGAACGGCCGCGGCGAGAGCCACGCCGAACAACGCGCTTCGTCCCCACGACGGACTCTCCAGCCAGGAGAGCATCGTTACAAACGCAGCGCCAAACGTCGCCATAAGAGCCATGTCTGTGGTTGCCAAGCCGCCGTGTGCGAGCGCGGGCGGCAGGAAGGTGAAACAAAGAGTCGCGAAAATCGCGGTCAATTCGCCGAAGCTGCGGCGCGCCCACCAGTACACCACCCAGCACGCCAGCCAGTAGAACGGCAAAATCCCGAGACGCGCCAGAGCGAGCACCCGATCGTAGTGATCGCCCGTGTACAGGATCGCAGCGCCCTCGTTGTACATCACCGGACGATCCCAGGAATGGGCTTTGGCCAAGTAATGTGGAAACACCGCCGTCATCACGCGCGCCAAAGGCGGGTGCTGCGCTTCATAATGATAGGTGCCTTTATCCAGCCACTCCATGCCGCAGGCGATATGCGCGGGTTCATCGATGGTGTGGTTGAAAACCGTGTACGTGGTGACGATCCGGGCGCTCGCCAATGCTACCAATACCAGGAAAATCATTAGCGAGTGCCGACTGAGGAAGGTTTCCACGCGCTCCGGCAAGATGCTCGGTGCCTGCGCCACCCGCTTTTTTGGCATGAACAATTATCTTAGTAAAAGGCGCTCGAGCTCCGCTCCCTGTGGTCACGGCTCGGTAAGGGTAGCCTCGATACTGGGCCGCGGCCACGGGGAGCGATAGACTTAGTCTATAGACTAAGTTAATCTAAAACCATGGCCGCCACAGTCAATATCCATGAAGCAAAAACTCATTTCTCGAAGCTTCTCGCAAGAGTAAGCGCAGGCGAGGAGATCGTCATCGCGCGTGCGGGCAAGCCTGTGGCGCGGCTCGCTCCGATTGGACCCGGGACGTCGAGAAAACGAGTTCCCGGAATCGATAAGGGCAAAATCTGGATGGCGAAGGATTTCAGCTCCATGTCCAAGCGAGAACTCGACGACTGGTACCGGTCGTGAGGGTGTTGCTCGACACCCACGTTTTCCTTTGGTGGAACGAAGGCAGCCCGAAGCTGTCCAAGCGAGCTCTCCGAATTTTGGCGGATCCCGCGAATTCCCTCATCCTGAGTGTCGCGAGCGCGTGGGAGATCGCGATCAAGACGCAGGCCGGGAAACTACGGATTCCCGAGGACGCAGCCACGTATGTGCCGACACGCGCCGCGCATTATGGCATGGAGATTCTCCCGATTCATCTGGCGCACGCGCTTCGATTGGAGACCCTGCCGCTGCATCATCGCGATCCCTTCGATCGCATATTGATCGTCCAGAGCCAGATCGAGAAGCTGCCAATCCTGACGGCCGATCCCGCGATTCGCGCCTATAGCGTAGACGCGATCTGGTGACGACCGACGTCCGCGGTTCCAATGAGTTTCGCGGACAGCGGAGGCATCGCGCACAGCGCCAGCAACGCAACATCGAGGATGGGAATGAGCATCGACCACGAAGAAACGCTCCACGCGACGAAGTATGTGATCGGGATCAGCAACAGCGCTCCTGCGATCTTCGCTTCCCGCGAGCCCGCGTCGAGAGCGATCAGCGCGAGGGGAGCCAGCAGCAGGCAATCGTATGCTCCGGCATGCGGCAGCAGAGGCAACATGACCAACGGCGCGGCGGCGATCAGAAACTCGACGTCCTTGCGCGCGACGTAAAGATAGAGGATCAGCAGCACGATTCCAATCGCGGCGATGGTTAGATTTCGCGCGACGGGCGCGCCGTGGATAAAATAATAAAATGACGGCGTGACGATGACCCTCGGAGTGGTCGCGGGATCGCTGATCGCCGCGAGGAACCGTCGGGGCCAGTCAGGTCCGTTCACCAGAAAACTAGTTGTCATTAAAAAGGTCGCGCCGCCGAACAAGCCGGCCGCGAGTCTCCAGCGGCGCGCGAGCAGCACGGCGGGAAACAACGGCAGGAACAAATGAAATTTCGCCAACGTGAGCGATAGCACAAGTCCGGCGATCAGCGGCTTTCCGCGATGAAGCAGCGCGAGCGAAACGGCCATGCATGCCAGCAGCAGCGGGACATCCTGACCCATCCGCAGATTCATCAGCGCGGGCAGCGAGTAGCACAGGATCGTGGCGCGAATCGCGAGCGACGGCCGCGGCCACAGGATGACGAACGTTACCAATCCGCCAATCAGCAAAGCCTGCCAGATAAATTGCGCGGGGATGTAGGGCAGTCGCGCGAGAGGCCACAGGGCGGCGGCGAACCACGGCATGCGGATGAAATACGTGCCCTCGCCCATCACTTGAGCGGCGCGCAATTGTTCCGCCATCGCTTGCTGAGGATCGTACAAGTCGGGAGTGAAGGCCAGGCGTCCGCCCGCGTAGAAGCTGAGAAAATCGGTGTGGCCCAGAGCGACGTCGCGCCAGTACGGCCTCGAAATCACGGCCAGCAGGACCAGTCCGCCGCACGCGAGCGCGATGAGCGCGAACAAATCGAGTCGCGGATTTTTTGAGGCGAGCCGCACTACCTTATAATAGAGCGCGATCAGTAGACCTCGACCACGATCATTTCGAGTTTGTTCGGACCCAGGTTCGTGGTAGCGTGCGTCACCGGCCCGCTCCAGGAAACATCGCCGGCGGCGAGATGCAGCGAGCTGCTCGATCCGTCCGCCAGTTTCACAGTCGCGTTGAGGCCGGTGAGGAATACACCCACGCGACCCGTCCCAACGTGTTCGTGCATCGTCTCGGTCCCGCCCGCTTCGCGCAAACTTCGAAACACGCGCACCTGAGAATTCTCAAATAGCAGGACATTGTGCGATGGATCGATCGCCAGCGGATCCAGTTCGCGCTTCCGCACCGGCGCCTTCGCTGGCGCAGGCTTTTTCAACTCCACTTCGATAATCCGCAGCGGCTTCGCGCCCACATTTTCGCTAGTGTGAAGCTCGCCCGCCGCGCTCCACGCCACCTGCCCCGCCTTCCAATGTTGTTCATCGATATGCCCGTCCTGATAGCGGACCGTCAGGTCGCCGTCGCTGAGATAAATCATCACGCGGTTCACCTCATGGCGATGCAGCGCGCTGGGATTATGCGGCTGATCGACGACGTTTAACACGCGCACGGAATCGTTATCGATCTTCACGCGATCGTCCGCGGCGAAGGCGAGAAGCAACCCGAACAGAAATGGCATCATGAACATACAGCATACCCGATGATTCATATCCAAATGATTCAAGCGCTACTGCTGGCACTCCTCGCCGCCGACCTTCACTTCGTCATCCTCGGCGACCGCACCGGCGAGACGCAGCCTGGAATTTACGAGCAAGTGTGGAAGGAGACCGCCGCCGAAAATCCCGCTTTCGTTGTTAGCGTGGGCGACACCATCCAAGGCCTCGATGACAAAACCGCCGACCGCGAATGGCGCGAAGTACAGCGAATCCTCCCACCGCGCATCAAGCTTTATTTAACACCCGGCAATCACGACATCTGGTCGGATCTATCGGAAAGTCTCTTCCGCAAGTATTCCGGGCACGCGCCCCACTACAGCTTCGATTACGATCAAGCGCACTTCACCATTCTCGATAACAGCCGCGACGACCAGTTTTCCGCCGCCGAACTCGCCTGGCTCGAGTCGGATTTGCGCGAGCATGAAAAGCAGCCCGTGAAATTCGTGTTCTCCCACCGCCCGTCGTGGCTAATCGAGATCCTGCTGAAAAACCCGCAATCCGCCATTCATCAAATAGCGAAAAAATACCGAGTCCAATACGTCATCTCCGGCCACGTCCATCAGATGATCCACTCCAATTTCGAAGGCATCACATACCTCTCGATGCCCAGCGCCGGCGGCCACTTGCGAGGAACTATGAAATACGAAGACGGCTGGTTCTTCGCCCACACCCTGGTCGACGTCTCCGGCACGGAGGTCCGCTTCCAAATAAAGGAACTAAAAAACCGCGTCACCACCCCGAGCAACTGGGGCGCCTCAGGCCTGCTCCATCACGAATGATGATCCTCGCGGCGATCCTTGCGGTCCTCGTGTACGGCATGACTGCGGCGATGTTAGGCACGATCCTTCCGGATCTCTCGACGCGATTTCAACTCACTCCGAAGCAGAATGGCACCATCGCCTCCGTGCAGGCCATCGGACTGATCGTCGCCTCCGTCGGCTCCGGTCCGCTCATCGACGCGCAGGGGAAGAAGGTCGGCATGGTCCTCGGACTCGGTGTCATCACGCTAGCTCTATTCCTTCTGCCCAGGTCGACCGGCTTCGGCAGCGTCATGCTCTACATATTCCTGCTGGGACTCGGAGGCGGCATCGTCGTCACCGCCGCCAACGCCCTCGCGAGCGGCGTCAATGAATCCAATCGCGCGTCGACGCTCAACCTGCTGAATTTGTTCTTCGGCCTCGGCGGCTTGGCGACGCCGTTCATCTCCGCGAATCTGATGAAACGGAATTCCGTCCGTCTGTGCTACACCGTCGCAACTTTGACAGCCATCGCGCTCGCGGTAAACATTGCGACCGCAATGCCCGGACCAACGGCCGCGCGCAGATTCGTCCTTTCCGATGCTGGATCCGTTCTCGGGAAGCCCGCCCTGTTCCTTCTCGCTCTATTCCTGTTCCTCTACGTCGCCTGCGAAGTCGGCATCTGGAACTGGCTGGTGCAGCACCTTATCGCGCAAGGCATCCCGCAATCGCGAGCCCTGAATATCCTCTCGCTCGGCTTCGCGCTCGGCATGCTCCTCGGCCGCATCGTGATTTCGCAGGTTCTGAAGACCGTCCCCGCGGAAACCGTGACGCTGGCCGCCGCGATTCTCATGTCGATCACCACGTTCTGGATGCTCCATACAAAAACCGCCGGAACCGCGGGAGTAGCCGTCTTCCTCGCCGGAGTCGCGATGGCCCCGGTCTTTCCCACCGTGCTGGCAATGATTGCCGACCGCTTCCACACCATGACCGCCACCGCGCAAGGCATCGCGATCGGCTCCGGCTGGATCGGTGTCGCCATCAGCTCCCGCATCATAGGCTCGATTGCCGGCGGCGATCCGAAGCGGCTCAAGAAAGCCTTGCTCATCATTCCGGGCGCATCGATAGCAATGGTGGTCGTGAATCTAGCCCTGCGAGCTTTGTAGAATACGCACATGGGCCCGATCCTTCTGGCTACTTTTCTCGCAATCGATCCGACACTCGCCCGCTCTTACCTAGCCGAGCTTCACGCCGCCTGCGAACCCGCCCGCGCTTTCTGGCGTCACGATCTCTGCGGACCCGTCGTCCTAGCCGACCCAACCAACCGGGCCTACATTACCTCCGATAGCGAAGGCACTCTCCCCGCGAACATCGGCTTGGCCAACACCGCCCTTGACTGGAACGGCAGCAAGTGGACCATGATCCTCTGGCCTCTGCCCACCGACCGCAACCAGCGCCTCGCCCTCATGCTCCACGAAAGTTTTCATCGCATTCAGGATTCCCTCGGCCTCCCCATGAGCAACCCCGACAATCCTCATCTCGATACCTTAGACGGCCGCTATTATCTTCAGCTCGAATACCGCGCCCTCTCCGCCGCCCTCCAATCCGAAGGAGTCGCGCAGCGCCAAGCCGCCGCCGATGCCGTAGCTTTCCGCCGCCAGCGCCGCGCCCTTTTCCCCAACGCCGCCGCCGCCGAACGTACTCTAGAAATGAATGAAGGACTCGCCGAATACACCGGCGTAGCATTGAGCGGAGCGCCCCGCCGCTTAGCTCTCCTTGATCTCGAAACCGGTGCCTCGAAGCCGAGCTTCGTCCGCTCCTTCGCCTACGCCACCGGCCCCGCCTACGGCCTCTTACTAGACGCGTATAACAAGGACTGGCGCACAACCCTCAAGTCCACCGACGATCTATCCGACCTCTTGCATCTGGAGATCCCGTCAAATCCTTCGGTCGATCCCTACAACGGCAATACCCTCCGCGCGCAAGAAGTCGATCGCGACCAATTCCGACAACGCCGTATCGCGTCGCTCCGCAAACTCCTGGTGGACGGTCCCGTTCTAGTTCTTCCCCTTCAGCAAATGAGTATGGAGTTCAACCCCAACAACCTGGTGCCGGTCGACGGCCTGGGCACCGTCTACCCCACCATCACCATCCGCGACCTCTGGGGCTCCATCCAAGTCACCGAAAACGCGCTCCTCTCGCAGGACTTCAAAAAGTTAACAGTCTCCGCCAGCGGCGGATGGAAATTAGACCTGAAACCCGGCTGGAAAATAATAGAAGGCAAGCGCCAAGGCGACCAAACGATTGCTTCCTCACCGCAGTGAGCCGCAGCTTGTGGCGCGCGCACTCGTGCGTGCCGCGTCGACACTCGTGTTTTGGATGCGCCTCGCCGCACCGATAGCGATGAAAACCTGTGGGGCAGGATGGCATCCTGCGGCCGATTGGCAATCGGCCCTTTTTGGCTGTTTTCGAGAGTGTCGCCGCCCGGGACCATCGCGATCTCCGCTCGCCCGAAAGCGCCCTCATCCTCCTCACCGCCGCACTGGCAATCGCCGTCGAATTCACGACCTAAATGTGGGGCCGCCAATTTTGGCGGCAGCCGCCCTTTCAGGCGGCGTCAGGCCGGAAGGAACTCGCTCCCGCCCGAAAGTTATCATTGAGGGCATGCGATTCGTCCTGATCCTCATCACCGCGACACTAACAATCGCCGGCGAATTCTCGACCTCGCTCGGTGATACTTACCCCCGCACCATCTCAGCCATCGCAACGGATTCCGCAGGCAATACCTACGTAGTAGGAAGCAGGCAGCTCGGCGGCGGTCCTTATGGGCTTCTTATCGGCGGTGTTTCTTTTAGCGGCATCACCGGCCTTCCCTCCATACTCTCCTACGGAGGCTCCGACGTCTTCGTCACCAAGCTCGACCCCAACGGCAGAGTCCTCTTCACCGACACCTTCGCAGGCAAAGGCATCGACACCGGCTCCGCCATCGCCCTCGACCCCTCAGGAAACATCTACATCGCAGGCACGACAACCTCGAACGATTTCCCGTTGAGTAAGGCTCTGCAGACCCAGCCGAGCACCTCCGGCACCGGATTCATCATCAAGCTAACCAACGACGGCACGACCATCCTGTACTCCACATACTTCGGAGGTCTCGCTGGCATGACGAGCATCAGCGCCATGACTACAGACCCCGCCGGGAATCTCTATCTCACTGGCTACACTTCCGCGAGCGACTTTCCACACACCACAGGCATGCCTTCCGCAAAAGTCAATCTGATTTATACTGCGCCCGATAACCCGGCCATCTCCGCTGCCTTCGTCACCGCACTTGATTCATCAGGCAAGATCCTCTTCTCCGGCACCGTTGGAGGGACGTCAGCAGGCTGCAACGGCGTCGAATTTTGCCGGGACGCATATGTCTTCACCACTGGAGTCGCCATCGCGCTCGATGCATCGCGAAACGTCTACTTCGGCGGCAACACCGACGCGACCGATTTCCCCACAACTTCCGGAGCCTTCCTGAAAAAGGGACTTGGAGCATTCGCCGGGAAAATCGCCGCCAGTGGCTCTGGCCTCCTGTATCTCACCTTCCTTGGCACCGGCACGCAGTTCTCCCCCCTCGTAACCGGGACGAACGTTCTTTCCTCCCTCACGGTAGATAGCTCTGGCAACGCTTACCTCGCGGGCAGCACAGGCGACCCGTCCTTCCCCGCTACCGCCGGCACCTATCAACCAAAGTACGCCGGAGCCCCGCTTGACCCCTTCGGCAACCCTACCAGCACCGACGGATTCGTGGCCAAACTGAAGCCCGATGGGACGGGCCTCGTCTGGGCGACCTTTCTCGGCTCCGGGACTGACGCCGTGAACTCCGTCGCCGTGGATGCTGCGGGAAATGTCTGGGCCAGCGGCACCACCGCCTCCCCGTCGTTCCCCAATAAGCAGGGATGGTCCCAAGGCGGTGATTTTCTAGTCGAGTTCAATCCCCCCGGCTCCGCTCTGTCCTATTCCGCGCTCTACTCCACCGGCACCGTCGCACAGTCCGTCGCCCTCGATCCCTCCGGCCTCGTGCACTTAGCGGGCGCTAACGGTTTCGTCTCCGCCATCAATCCAAGTTCTGCGCCCACGATGAGAATTTTCAATTTCCAAAACGCCTTCGGAGGCGACGGAACCGCCCGCATCTCGCCCGCCGAAGTCATCTCCATCTACGGCCCGAACATCGGCCCCGCGACAGCCGCACCGGCGACACCCACCAACGGCTTCTATCCAACAACCTTCAGCGGCGTGCAAGTCCAAATCAACGGCGCGAACATTCCCTTGCTCTATGTTTCCGCCAACCAGATCAACGCCGTAGTCCCGATGGGCATCGCACCAAACGCCTCCGCAATAGTCCGCGTGATCAATGGAACAACGGTAAGTCCCGATTATCCAGTCTGGATCGTCACCTCCGCGCCGCAAGCGTTTCCAGCGGTCCTAAATCAGGACGGCACCATCAATTCCAAAACCAATCCCGCAAAAGGCGGCTCGACGTTCGTGTTCTATGCCACCGGCTGGCCGTCGAATTTGGCCGCCTTCGCCGACGGCCAGATCGTAACTTATGCGCAGGACTCATGCGTGATGACCTGTCAAATAAATGCCACCAACGGCACCCTCACCGCGACGGTAACGTACGGGGGCGTAGCGCCGGGCATCGTCGCCGGAGTGACTCAATTCAACGTCCAACTCGGCATGATTGACCGGTTCTTCTTCCCCGCTGGACCTAAGCAGATCATTTTCCTGCTGACCGGCCCTGCCTCCATCACGCAAACAGTCTGGGTCGCCCCTTGACCCTTGTCCTCCTGCTGCTCCAAATCGCCGTGATCCTCGCAGTCTGCCGTCTCCTGCACGAACTATGCGAGCGCATCGGCCAGCCCCCCGTCATCGGGGAAATCATTGCCGGACTCCTTCTCGGCCCCTCGCTCTTCGGCTGGCTCGCTCCAGATTTATTCGCTCGCTTATTCCCACCCGCCAGCCTTCCCGCATTGAACGCGCTCAGCCAGATCGGACTCGTCCTGTTCATGTTCCTCGTCGGCCTGCATCTCGATTTGCCCGAAGTGTGGGCTCTGCGCCGCGTCGCGGGCCTCGCCGGATTGCTCAGCATCGCCGTCCCATTCGCCGCTGGATTGGCGCTCGCCCGGCCTTTGCACGAATTCGCTCCGTCGTCTCCCATGCTGCCGTTTTCGCTCTTCTGCGCGGTTGCCATGAGCATCACCGCATTCCCCGTGCTCGCGCGCATTCTGGCGGATCACAAATTGAGCGCCACCCGCCTCGGCCACGTCGCCATCGCCTGTGCCGCGTTTAACGATGTGGTCGCGTGGACCCTGCTGGCCGGGATCGTCGCCGCCTCGCGGTCGGCCGAAAGTTCCATGGCCGAGCCAATCGCGATCGTCCTGATTTACTCCGCGGTAATGTGGTTGATCGTGCGCCCTCTGTTGCGCTGGGTTCCGAACGAATTAGCCAGCATGCTCATCTTCGTGTTCCTGTCGAGCTGGGTCACAGAACTCGCAGGCCTGCACGCCTTGTTCGGAGCATTTTTCGCGGGCGTGATCTGGCCACGCGGCAGCGTTAAGTTCGAAGAAGTATCGGCCAAAATCGAGCCCATCGCGATGGCCGTCCTGATTCCCCTGTTTTTCAGTTATACGGGTTTAAGAACGAATATCGGTTCGGTGAATTGGGCTTATACGGGGATCATCATTGCAGTCGCGGTCTTCGGCAAAGTGGGCGGCGCGTTCGCGGGCGCGCGTTTGATGGGATTCGACTCGCGAAACGCGCTCTCGCTCGGATGTCTCCTCAATACGCGAGGCTTGGTCGAGCTCGTAGTCTTGAATGTCGGGCTCGATTTGGGAATTCTGACTCCGCCGCTGTTTTCGATGATGGTCGTGATGGCTTTGGTGACCACTTTGATGACTTCGCCCGCCTTAAATGCCCTTAAAATGCCAAGACCGACGCGCTAGGAAGCCTTAAATGACCATAATAATGCGTCCTTCGCGATCTATGCGCAACTTGCGCCCACGCCACCAAACGGTGTTTCCGAACAACCCAACCACCCATACCGCAACGCCAAAAAGATCCCTCACCGGGACCAGGAAAAACAGCCGTAATACGTCGGCGCTGCGCATCTTCACCCAGCCAGCGACGAACGCCATCGTCATTCGAATCACTAATATGGCGAGTGCAATTCCCCATCGTCCGCACGCCGCGGCCACCACGGCCCACAACGTTGCGTACGTGACAGGTAATCCCAAATAGCCCCAAAATTTCGAGACCCGAATCGTCCGCGCCCAACGAATTTGATGCCTCCATACGTCCAACCATCCACCGCCCAGGTGCGTTTCCACAATTACATCCGATAAAACGCATTTTAAGCCGAGCGAGTGCAAGCGATGACCGAGTTGATAATCGTCGGCCAGATAATCGGAAACGCTTGCGAATCCGCCGATTTTTTCAAGATCCGCTTTTCGAAAGGCCAGCGTCGATCCCATCGCGAATTCGTCGACGCCGACCATGCGTGCAACCAATGTGGACGGCGCGAAATCCGTGGCTACGCCGAGCGCTTCAAAACGCGCCGCAAAGGTATCTCCTACTGCGCGATAGAGGCACGTTACTAATCCGACTTTGGGATCTGCTAATGGGGCGGTGACGCGCGCAAGATAATCGGGCTCGACGCAGATGTCGGAATCGTTGACGACGATAATATCGCGGCGGGCGGCTGTTACAAGGTCGATGAGGACCCCAACTTTCGCGTTGGGTGTGATTGTGGAACAGACGATGAGGCGAGCCTTTGGAAACTCGCGAATGATCGCGACAGCAGGATCGTCGATGCTCGAAACACCGCACAACAACTCGGCTTCGAGCCTCGAATGGGAAGCCAGCGCCGCACGCAGGTTTCCGCCGGCTCCGCTCACCGGCTTCAAAACGGAAGCATTCTGGCTACTGGCTACTGGCTGCTGGCTTCTTCTCCACAGGCATGCGAGGATTACGAACAACTGATAGGCGCAGGGGATGAGGAAGAAAATCACTGGGCCAAAAGAACTACACCGCCAAGCACCAGGAGAGCACCAGCCCAGCGCCGCGCGTCGACTCGCTCTTTTAAGACGAGTTTTGCGAGGATCGTTTCGAGGACGAGGCTCGCCGCGGATACAGGGACGGCGAAGCTTAGATCGGCGGTTTCGAGCAACGTGATGAAGGCGAAAAAGGAGATCGCCATGAAGAAAATTCCCAGAACTAGGAATTTTTTTCGCGCGAGGGTCGCGAACAACTTGGGCAAGCCTCGCGGATGGAAGTTTTGAATTTCACCGTGGCGCTTCATCTCAATAGTTTGGAGCAAGTCGCCGAGCACAGTCGATCCGACAACGGTTGAGACTAGCAGCCAGGAGTTCATGCGCAACTCCCGATGGCCGATTGGCAATCGGCCGCAGGCTGCCAGCCTGCCCCACGAGTCACAGCTCGTCTCCGGCATGGGTTCCCATACCGACCAGCACGGTTCCGGCGACGATCAGCAGCGTTCCGGCCCAGCGCTGCGGGGTGATGTGTTCATTCAGGAAAAAACGGCCGATTAAGGCGCTGGCTACGTAGCCCAGGCTGGTGACCGGCAGCACGTAGCTCAAGTCCGCCCAACTGAGCAGGGCCATGCGCGACAGCAGCCAGAGAATCAACAGCGTGATGCCAGCCATGACCCAGGGAGTGAGAATCACTGTGACGTACTCAGCGGGCGTGGTGGTGACCCGGCCGTGCATGCCGCGATCGAGAAAGAAATTCCCGAACGCGTTCGACAGGACTACGATGATGGCGAAGACGCGCGTCTTCGATTTCAGGCTCATCCGATTCTAAACGCGCTCGGCTGCCGCTAAGCGGCCGGCTTTTTCCGCGGCCACATATTTTTTACGTTTGGCGCGCAGGCTTAAGTAATCCTTAGCTTCTTTATAAAGACGTTTGCGTTCGTGATTATCGAACAGCGATTTGCGCACGATGCGCCAGGCGGCTTTCGGACGGAAATAATACTCGCCGTAGAAACGCTCCACCCATTCGACCATTTCGCCTTTTTCCAGAATGCCGGGATAGATCACGTTGGGCAGCTGATGGCCCTCGGCGTCCGACATCTGGATGCTGACGAGGTTGTTTTTCTTGGCGTAGTCGTAGAATTCAGTACCCGGAAACGCGTGGGCGATGGAGACCTGAATGGTTTCGACGTCCAGTTTTTTCGCGAAGTCGATGGTGTTGCGGATGGTGTCGCGCGTTTCGCCCGGCAGGCCGATGATGAAATCGCCGTGAACGGTGAGGCCTAGTTTGTGGCAGTTCTCCGTGAAGCGCTTCGCCATATCGATGGTGGCGCCTTTTTTGATATTGCGGAGAATCTGCTCGTCACCCGACTCATAACCGACAATGAGCAGGCGGGCACCGGCTTCTTTCATCGCCTTGAGGGTTTCGTAGTCGGTGGTGACGCGCGACGTGCAGGACCAGGTGAAGTTTAGGTTCTTCAACTCCGCGCAGACTTCGAGAGTGCGAGCCTTACGGTAGTTGAAAGTATCGTCGTCGAAGAAAATTTCCTTGAGGCCGGGGAAATTTTCGAGAGCGTACTGGCATTCCGCGGCGATATCCTTGGCCGAACGCAGGCGCCAGCGGTGGCCAGAGTGGGTCTGCGGCCAGAGGCAGAAGGTACACATGGCCGGGCAGCCGCGCGTGGTGTAGAAGGAAATATACGGATTCAGAAGAAACGGGACGTTGTATCGCTTGAAATCGAGATCGCGTTTGTAGACTTTCGAAACCCAGGGAAGTTCATCCAGATTCTCGATGACGGGGCCTTCGGGATTGTGAACGTTCTTGCCATCGGCACGATAGCTGACTCCGGGCAGTTCGCTCAGCGGCGTGCCTTTCGCGTAGGCGACGATCTGGTGGTCGAATTCGCGGCGAACGATGAAATCGATGGCGGGGGATGCGTCGAGGGTCTTATCCGGCTCGATGGTGACGGGCGGTCCGACGAAGCAAACCTTCATCGCCGGATTGGCATCCTTCATCATGTTGGCGATTCTGACGTCGACATGAAAACCGGGCGAGGAAGTGAACAGTACGAGAAGTTCGTAGTCCTTCGCCATGGCGACGGTCTGCTCGATCGAAACACCGTGCGCCGGGGCGTCGAGCAGTTTGCTGTTTTCAAGCATTCCGGCCGGGTAACACAGCCATACGGGGTACCAATACGATTCGATTTCGCGTGTGGAGGGCCAGCGCGAGCCGGCTCCGCCGTCGAATCCTTCAAAAGAGGGGGGATTTAAAAATAGCGTCTTCAGGGGCATTAAATGCGGATTCTCCTAGTGGGCGATGGCAGCGGAGGCCGGTTCTTCTTCGGCATTTTCCTGTTTGATGAAATTGCTGAAGTCCATATTCAGCTCCGCCCGGCCCACCAGCCGTACGTCCGCGGTGCTTGCCATGTGTTTCGGAATGGCTACGCCATCGTGAATTTCGTATTCGCGAACAAATTCGACCTTTTTTAGAAACACCGAAGGCGTTTTCACAAACACTCCGGATTCCCGGACGGGCATTCCGGTCTTCGCGTCGAGCCACAACTCGCCTTTAAACAAGCCGACGCGTTTCTTTTTCGGCGTGAGCTGGAAGAGTTCGATCCTCTGACCGGCTTGCTCAATCGAACCCTTGTGACGGAACTTGTAATTGGCTGCTGTGATGGCGATATCGTCGCTCTTGGTAGCTTCCATTTCGGCCTGGATGAAGCGCGCAATCACTTCCTGCTTAATGGTGTCATCGCCCTGAAAACCCAGGATCTTATAGCCGATCTTTCCGAGCTTGGAGATGGTGCGGAGCGCGATCAGCTTGCCTTGCTTTTCGAGGCGCGGCAGCTTGGCGTCAATCGAGACGTCCATCTGCACTCCACGCAGAGCGGCCTGCTGAGTACGAGTGGCGTCCTGGTACTGGGCGATGATGGGGAGATTGGCGTCGTCTGTTGCCCCAGACGCGGCGGTTGGCATGGCAATACCCGTAACTGCAAAGGGTAAAGCAACCAAAAAAGACGCTCTCAAACCGGTTGACAGACGCAAACAGTTACCCCTCGGCATGACCGAATTGCCACACTTGTACTGGCCTTAGTGTACCAGATCCTGGGTCCAGAGCGGCCCGAATAGCCAAAGCGCGCAGGACCGCGCACGAGGGTCGCGGCTCCATTTGAGGCCGCGTGTTTTTTGGAACCGCGACCTGCGGGAGCGGTCCGCGGAGCGGCTTTACGGGTGCGGGAATGGAGTCAAAGCAGAGGAGGTTCCCTTTGACCACATCATCATGTCCACATTTAGGCGCTCGCCATCTGTCCGTACGGTGATCAGGCCGTCAAGATCGGTGCGCAGGACGGCGGTATGGCGGTCTTTCAAACGGGCGAGCACGTCTTTATGGGGATGGCCGAAGGTATTCTCAAAGCCGTCAGATATAAGAGCGACGGAAGGCGAGACGGCGTCGAGGAAGGGCTGAATGGTGGACGTTTTCGATCCATGATGGCCGACTTTGAGCACGTCGGCGTGAAGATCGGCATTTTGGTATAGCAGACGCGCCTCCATCGGCTTCTCCATGTCGCCGGTGAGGAGGAAGGAGCGGGCGCCGTAGTGGATGCTGAAGGCGAGCGAATCGTTGTTGATCGCCTTGGTGGGTACGAAATCGGGTGGAGGGGAGAGGATTTCGATGCGGGCGCCGGAGAGATCGAAGGCCGGCTCGGAGTGCCGCCGGATTACGGGGATATGAAGGCGTGCGGCGCGGCTGAGCAGAGCCGGCTGGGGATTGGCGCCGGTCCAGAGCTCACGGGGGTGGAAATTTTCGAGGATCGAAGGGAGTCCGCCGATGTGATCTTCGTGGGCGTGCGTGGCGACGACGATATCGAGGCTGCGGATGCCTCGGCTCCAGAGATAGGGGGAGACGACATCCTCGCCGGTGTCGAGACTGTTGCGGCGCTTTGGGCCGTATTGGAGTAAACCGCCGCCATCGATCAGCATGCGAGCGCCGGCGGGGAAGACGACTAGGAGGCTGTCGCCTTGGCCTACGTCGATGGCGGTTAGTTCCAGGCAGCCGGAGGGCCGCCTGAAAGGGCGGCTGCCGCCAGTATTGGCGGCCCCACAAGACGGGCAGTTTTCGAGGGTTTCACAAGGAGTTTTGGAGGGGAAGGGCTGCCAAATCAGGAGAGTGAAGAGTGCAAGCACGGCGGCTAGGGCGGGCCAGCGGAGATACTTTCTCTGGATGAGGAGAGCGAGGATGATCAACGACGCGACGAAGGAAAGGGCTAGCCACAGAGGAGGGTCGGGGAGACGCCAGTTGGGCTCCATGCCAGCATGCCAGTCGACTACGCGGGCGGAGAAATTCAGCATTCCACTGGCGAGCGCGGCAGCCCAATGCCAGCCGCTGAAGATCGCGAGAAAGCCGACGGGGACCAGCATTCCCATCACTGGCGAAACGATGATATTCGCTGAGAATCCGGAGAAAGACACGCGATGGAAATATTCGGCCATGGGGAGAGCGAGTCCGATCTGCACTACGGCTGAGATCGCGGCGAGATTGTAGGCGAAGAGCGCGAGGCGGATAAAAAAGGCCAGAACCGGAAGAATCAGGCTCTTTGGGATGCGAGTGAAAGACTGGATGGTTTCCGCGATGAGGCGCAGCTCGACGCGAAATTGCGCGATGCGAGGCTCCATGTGCGGATCGGCCTCGACGGCGGAGGGGCCTTTCAGCGCGAGAAGGAGCGGTCGCGAAGTGGCTTGCAGCAAGGGCGCGACGAATGCTCCAATGACGGCGACGCAGAGGAACGATAGCTGAAAGGCGGCGTCGAAGAGCTGCTCGGGGTCCCACAGGAGGTAGAGGAGCGCGACAGCGGCGAGAAGGTTCAGCACGCGTCCGCGGCGGAAAAAGAAGCGGGCGATCAGGTAGAGAGTGAATCCACCGGCGGCGCGCACGACGGGCGCGTGGAGTCCGGATACCAGGGCGTAGAGCCAGGCGGCGGCGCAGGTGATGGCGAGCGAGGGGAGCTCGGCGAGCGAGCAGACGCGCAGGAGGAAGAGGAGGCATCCGGCTAGGATGGTCACGTGAAATCCGGCGATGATCAGCGTGTGATACGTGCCGGTGCGGCGGAAATTTACGGTCCAGACTTTTTGGAGCTTGGAGGTTTCGCCGATTAAGATGGCTTCCATCATTGCGGCGTTGTAGGTGTCGCCGGGGTACAACGTTTCGATGCGGTCGATTGCAGACGTGCGGAGGGCGAAGATGACGGACCAGAAGCGGGAACCGCAGCGGCCGGGGAGAATTCGCGCAGAGGAGTGGCGGGTCATGCTGGCGGTCCAGAAGACTTTTTGGCGGGCGAGATAGAGCGCGTAATCGAAGGAGCCGGGGTTGTTGTAATTGTGCGGAGGACGGATGCGGGCTTCGATCTCGACGCGCTGTCCGTAGTCGAGGCGCTGGGGAGTCGCGTCGTCATCGAGGGCAAGGCTGACGCGGGCTCGGGCACCGGGGTCGAGTTCGAGAGTGAATTGTTCGCGGTTTTCCGAGAAGACGGTCGGTTCGACTACGCAGCCTTCGAGAATCATGATTTCGCGGGAGCCGGCGTCGATAGTGGGTGCGGGGCCTGGGCGGTGGAAGGACTCGGTTAAAGCTCCGGTGAAGAAGATCGCCAGGAATAGGGAGGTCTTGCGGAGCCACTTCGAACTTGCGAGAGCGAAGAGCGCGAAGGCTAGCGCGGGGAAGGTGGATTCGCGGATGGAGAATCCGAGGTAGTGGCCGGTGAGGATTCCGGCGGCGATGCAGACTACGGGGAGTATTAGAGGATCGCGCAATAGAGGTTGTGCGGGAGCGGCCGGAAAAGTCTCAGCCTGATACACTGTGGCCGTGAGTACTCGACGAGATTTGCTTCGGTCCATTGCCGCGGCTGCCACGGTGTTGCCGGCTGCGGCTCAGCATGAGCATCCAGAGGTGGTGGCCGCTTACACGCTCAAGGTTTTTTCTCCGGACGAGATGAAGCGGGTGGCGACGCTGGTCGACCTGATTATTCCTCGGACGGATACGCCGGGGGCGTCGGATGCCCATGTGCCGGAGTTTATCGATCGCAAGCTGTCGCTCAACGAGGAGTTGAAGGATCGGTTCCTGGCGGGGCTGCGCGGGTTCGATGGGGTCTTGAGCGACTCGAATCCATTCTCGAAGCTCCTTAAAGAGATGACGATCGACGGATATTACACGTCGAAAGAGGGGCTCACGCAGGAGTTGGGGTGGCATGGGAACACGTTCCTGACGGAGTTTAAGGGGTGCACGCATGCAGACCACGAATGACGTCATCGTGATCGGGAGCGGGGCATCGGGCGGGATGGCGGCTTGGAATTTGACGCGGCAGGGCGTGGATGTTTTGATGCTCGACGCGGGGACTCGATTTGCGCGGGCGAAATTCTGGACGCATGTGAAGCCTTGGGAGTGGAATGCGAGAGTCGATCGGGGGGATCGGCCACCGCAGTTTTATCTCGACACGAAGGAGCAGCCTTACGATACGCCGCAGGGTCAGCCGTTCGATCTGGTGCGGGTGTGGGGGCGCGGCGGCAAGACCAATGTCTGGGGACGCGTGGCGCTGCGATATTCCGACGTCGATTTTGCGGGTCCGGAACGAGACGGATGGGAGATTCCATGGCCGATCCGGTATCGCGACATCAAGCCGTATTACGACAAGGTGGATCAGTTCATTGGCGTGTGCGGGGGAACGGACGATCAGGATTCATTGCCGGGGAGTCCTTACATGCTGCCGGCGGCTCCGCCTCGGTGCGGCGAAAGATTGTTGCAGAAGGCTGGGCGATCTGTGGGTGTATCGATTGTCGCGGGGCGGAGGGCGGTTTTAACCAAACCTCATGGCGGGCATGCGGCTTGTCATTACTGCGGGAGCTGCGGGCGAGGATGCGACGTCGGAGCGTTCTTCAATGCGTCGGATTATCTGATCGAGCCGGCGATGGAGACGGGCAAGCTGCGCGTGATGGATAACGCTGTCGTCGCGCGGGTGCTCGTTGATGACGAGGGGAAGGCGAACGGGGTCCAGTATTTCGATCGCGTCACGAAAGAGGAACACACGCTGCGGGCGCGCGTCGTGATCGTGGCGGCGTCCTGCATCGATTCCACTCGGATTCTGCTGAACTCGAAGTCGACCGCGCATCCGAATGGGATCGGCAATTCCTCCGATGTGATCGGGCGGTATTTGAGCGAGCAGATCCGGTTTCACATGTACGGATTTCTGCCGGAGTTGATCGGCGGGCCGACGCAGAACGACGACGGGATCGGCGGCGAACATATTTATATGCCCCGGTTCAATCATCGCGGGGCGAAGAGGGATTATTTACGAGGATTCGGCGCGCAGTTCTGGGGATCGGGCGCACAGGCGGATGCGGGATTCGCGAAGGTGCTGCCCGGCTTCGGCGTCGATTTCAAGACTGCGGTTAAAAAGCGCTATCCCGCGCTGGTGGCGCTGCATCCTTATGGTGAGGTTCTGCCGCGCGCGGAGAATCGGGTGCGGGTGGACGACGCACACGTGGATCGTTATGGAGTACCCGTGGCTCGGATCGAGTATAAAATCGGCGAGAACGAACACAAGATGGCCAAAGAGATGTACGATACGGCTGAGCAGATCCTGCGGGCGGCGAAGGCCGAGATCATGCCGTTTCAACGAGGCCATCTGGACGTGGCGGGCAGCGCGATTCATGAGCATGGGACATGCCGGATGGGTGCGGACAAGAAACGGAGCGCGCTGAACGGTTTTTGCCAGATGCACGATGTGCCGAACGTGTTCGTGGTGGACGGCGCGGCGTTTACTACCGCTTCAGAGAAGAATCCGACGCTGACGATTCTCGCGCTGGCGTGGCGGGCGACGGATTATCTGGCGCAGGAGATGAAGAGCGGCCGGGTTTGACCCATCTGTCTAGCGCTCGTGAAACAGTTCGATCCAGGCGCAGGTTGCCGCGAACGGCGCGTCCGGGTCTTCCGCGAAGGTGTACTTCACTATGTTCGTGTTTGAAGCCTCGATCCAATCCGGTTGAAGCAGATCCGGGGGCAGTGCGATTGCGAAGAAGTCGACTGCGCTTATAGTCGACTCTGACAATGGAACGGTCCAGTCAAACTCAGCGTTGGAATAGTTCAGCGTCGCGTTGGCAAGCGACGAGGCGAGGACACATAAAGCAAGTGTCAGCGAAAACTTCATACCCTATTCAATAGAGATCGACAAATTTGGCTTAGTCTCTAGTAGTAACACAAATTCTCTATGAAGTCGCTTGTAGTAGGTATCGTTCTGGCGGTGTCCGGGTCGGCCGCCGACCGCTGGATCGAGTACCGCATCGGCCCCTTCCACGTGATCAGCAATGCGGGCGATAAGGCGGCACGGGAAAAGCTCAATCAAATCGAGCAATTTCGCTATGCGTTGGGGACCGAGCTGGGCAAGATTGGCATGGGCAAGGATGGGCTGGTCACGGTTTGGCCTATCGATCTCGTCCTGTTTGCAAGCCAGCGCGAGTATCTTGCGCATGCGCCCGGGAAGCCGTTTATCGAGGGCGGATCGGCGACTCTGAGCGCCTGGACCGGCGATACCGCTCTGCCGCGCGAGTGGCTGCGGGCCCTGGCGCGCTTGCTGATCGACGAAAATGCGGGGCGCATGCCGGATGCGATCGAGACGGCGCTGTGCGATTTATTCTCGACGATTAAAGTGAACAATACGAAAGTTTCCCTGGGTGCGCCGCTTCCCGAAGGGGAGCTTCAAAAAGACCGTATGCGCGCCTGGGCGAAGATGCAGATGCTGGCCACTCTGCCGGATTATAGCGGCAAGCTGCGGGTCTATCTAAATAACATGCAGCAGAATGGCGATGAAGCGGTCGCGGTGCGTAACGCCTTCGATCTGACTCCGGCGAAGATCGAGGTGCAACTGGACGCGTATATTCGCGCGGGGAAATTCGAGGCTGCGCCGGTTGGAGGCGAGCCGCTCGATCCGAATCGCGATTTTCCGGAGAAGGTTTTGGACATGGCTGTGGTTCAGGGCCTGTTTGCCGAACTCGCCGCGGGCGGAAAGAATTTTCCGCCGGATAGCGCTCGGGGATTGGTCGAGAAGGACACGCGGGCGGCGCTGGAGCTGGCGATCAAGGCGAATCCGCGATGGGGGGAGCCGCATTTCCGCCTTGCCGCGCTCGAAACCAACTCGATCGGGAAAATAAAAGATCTTAAGGAGGCAGCGGCGCTCGATCCGCGCAATGCGTCGTATTGGCAGGGACTCGCGGAGGCGCAGGCGGCGGCGAATCTCTACGACGATGCCGCGAAATCGTGGTCGCAAGCCGAGCATGCGGCGGCGGACGAGGCGGAAAGGGCTCGGATTCATATCGCGAAGATGGCGCTTGACGCCGCGCGCGCGGATTTCACGGAGGCGGAGAAGAAGCGCCGGGCCGAAGAAGCGGCTCACGATCTGGAGCGTGTGAAACGGGCGGCGGCGGCAGAAGTTCACGCGGCGGAGGCGGCGGCGAACGCGCGATTGAACGCGGGCAAAGGCGGGTATCAGAAACCTGTGGAATGGTGGGACGATCCAAGCGGAGAAAAAGTGGAAGGAAAACTCACGCGCGTCGATTGTCTCAATGGTCCGCTGCGGTTGACCATTCAGAAAGACGGCGGCGCTGCGGTCAAAGTGGCGGTGCGGGATTTGAAGAAGCTGACCGTGAACGGAGCGAACGAGGCGCGATTCGGATGCGGGGTCGCCAAGCCCGCGCGTAAGATCCGATTGGTTTATGAAGCCAAGCCCGATGCGAAGCTGGGAACGCTGGGAGACGTGCTGGTGGTAGAGTTCCCCTGATGACTCGGATTCCGCTGCGGTGGATTGCAATCGGTATTTTCCTTTTCGCTCCCATGTTCAATTACCTGGACCGGAGCCTGATGGCGGCGCTGGCGCCAACCCTCAAAACCGATTTTCACCTCGACAACGCCCAGTACGGTTGGATTCTTTCCGCCTTTTCGCTGGCTTACGCACTGACGGCTCCGCTGGCGGGCGTCTTCATCGATCGGGTGGGCTTGAACATGGGCGCGATGATCGCGGTGGCGGCGTTTTCCTGCACGGGAGCGGCTACCGGATTGGCCGCTTCGTTTGGCGGATTCGCGGCAATCCGCACCGCGTTCGGGATCACCGCGGCGGCGGGCATTCCGCTGTTCGGCAAAGCCAACGCGATGTATCTGGAACCGAGCGAAAGAGCGCTGGGAACCGCGATGAGTCAAGTGGGCATCAGCCTGGGCGGCGCACTGGCGCCGGTGATTGTCGCCGCGCTGACGCCTTTGTACGGATGGCAATCGTCGTTTTGGGTGTGTGGAGCGCTGGGGTTGGTGTGGGTGCCTTTGTGGTTTTTCGTGGCAAAAAACATTCCCGCAAAAGAAATGGCGCCCGCCGAGAAGGGAGCGGCGACTCTTAAGGAGCTGTTGCGGGATAGAAGAGTCTGGGGATTGGCATTTGCGACCGTGTTCATCATGTCGCTCTACACCTTGTGGACGAACTGGACCACCATTTATTTCGTGCACGACTGGAACATGACGGGCGAAGAGGCGAATCGGCGTTTCGCATGGATGCCTCCGGTGTTCGGCGTCATGGGCGGATTTTTCGGCGGCTGGTTGACGTTTCGCTCGATTCGAGGGGGGACGGAGGTGATCGCGGCGCGGTTGAAAGTTTCGTGGGTAAGCGCGGCCCTGCTGCTGGTGACAGCGGCGATTCCACTGATGCCTACGCGCGGTCTGGCTGCGGCGGCGGTGAGCATGAGCTTTTTCTGGTCGGTATGCATTTCGACGAATCTTTATGCGCTGCCGATCGATCTGTTCGGTCCACGTCGGGCGGCGTTCGGCGTTGCGGTGTTGACGTTCGCTTATGGATTGATGCAGGCTTTCGCGTCGCCTGTGATCGGCGGGATGGTGGATCATTTCGGATTCCGCGCGGTGTGCGTCACCATGTCGATGCTGCCGCTGGTGGGGGTCGGGATACTGCAAGTGACGGCAAGGAAAACCACATGAGCCCGCGAGGCGGACAATGCCACGCTCGAGCGCGTGCAAATAACGCTGCGAGCCACAACCGCCTGTGTCACGGCCTCGCGATAACCGGCCACGGACGGCTTTGAGAATCACAATCGCGGCAATGTGTGTAAGTCAGCGGAACTCATTTAGATACGAGTCCCGCCTAGCGTCGCCGCCAACAACGCCCCGCATACTAGATTGAGGACTGCACGTGAGAACCGCTGGTACCTGTGAAAAATCTCCCGCGTTATTCCAGCGTTATTTTAACGCGGGGAGCGCTTTTTAATTGAAATGAGAAATCGGTTGAAGCGTTGGCTGTTCCTGTTGCTCGGAAAAGATCCCGAGGCAGTAGTGGTCTGCCTCCGATCGAGTGACCATGCACTCTCTGACGCAATGGTCGCGGAGATCCGTCGGCTGGAGCCCGGGCGGCGCGTGTTTGAAGCGCAGGCAGGCGAATCGTACTGGACGCTGCGCGCGCGTTTCCGGAGATATCGCATCGGGCTGATGCCTGCGGTCATGCCGATTCCGGCCGCGGCGTGGTTGCTCGCGCCGAGGAAGATTCTCGCGTACAACACGCGCCTGGAGAGACATCATTTGAGACTCTCTATTGCGTCGTGGTTATTCGTGCGCGGCGTGCCGCTCGACCGGATTTTCCTGCGGCCATTCAGCAGTGCAACCGTGCGCCCCACCGGGCATCGCATGATCGAGGGGCGTGCGCGCAACGCGAAGCGCAAGAGCATCGCGGTGTTGACGCCTTATTTCCCCTATCCTCTATCGCACGGCGGTGCGGTGCGGATGTTCAATCTGTTGCGCGAAACCGCGCGAGAGTTTGACGTGATCCTGTATGCGTTCACGGAGGGCCCGGTGACGGAACTGGACCTGGTGCTGGAATTTTGCTCGCGCGTTTACTTGGTCGAGAAGCCGAGGTATCGCGAGCCTCGTTGGTCGACCCTCGCGCCGCCGGAGGTGGGTGAATATGATTCGCCCGAGATGGTTTCCATATGGAGCGCCCGGGAAGCGGATATCGCGCAGGTCGAGTATACGTATCTCGCGCCATACGGCGGCGATGTTCTGGTCGAGCATGATGTGACCTTCGATCTTTACGCGCAGATTCGGGCACGGAGAAAGACAGTAGGCGCATGGTGGGACTGGTGGCGCTGGCATCGCTTCGAAATGCGCGCTGTGCGGAAGTTTCGAAGTGTGGTCGTGATGTCGGAGAAAGATAGTGCGTTATTAATGTGGGGCGGACCCCCTGGTCCGCAGCCCGGCCCCCTGGCCGGGCTTGTCGGGCGCGTGATCGAGAACGGCGTCGATCTGGCGCGATTCTCTCCGCAGCCGGAATCGGCGGGTCGAAAAGTGCTGTTTATTGGGTCTTTTCGCCATTTCCCGAACATCGTGGCGTTTCGCTATTTGACGGAAGAAATTCTGCCGCTGCTGCCGGATGTGGATTTGACGGTCGTTGCCGGTCCAGACGCCTGGCTGCACTGGGCGAATCACACCGGAACGCTGCGGCCGACGACAAATGTACGGACGCTCGAATTCGTGGCCGACGTGCGGCCACTGTATCACGAGACCAACGTCGTGGTGGTGCCGACGCTCGAATCGGCGGGGACCAACGTGAAAGTGCTGGAGGCGATGGCGATGGGACGCGCCGTCGTTTCCACATCGTCAGGCTGCGCGGGACTGGGTGGCGAGCACGGAGTCAATATCTGGATCGCGGACACAGCGGCGGAGTTCGCTGCCGGAATCGAAAAACTGTTGGAGGATGCGCCGCTTCGCTCGCAGATCGCGTCACGTGGGCGGGGCCATGTCGAAAAACGGTTCGATTGGCGGTCGATTGGGCTGAAGCAGAGAACGCTGATCAGGGAATTGACGGGCAATCCGATGGAGATTCGCCCCGCCACGCGCGACGATTTGCCCGCGATTGCGGCGATTCAGAGTGCTTCGCCCGAAGCATCGCAATGGACGCCTGAAAGTTATCTCGATCACAATTGCCTGGTTGGCGTGGTGAACTCCCGGGTCGCAGGATTTCTGGTGACGCGCGCCACGGCGCCGGACGAGCGGGAGATTCTCAATGTCGCCGTGGATCCGTCGTTCCGCCGCCTGGGGATCGCCCGCATTTTGATCGAAACAGTACTAGCGAGCGCGCGGGGGGCGTGGTTCCTGGAACTCCGCGAATCGAACACCGCCGCCGATAATCTGTACAAAACATTAGGTTTTCTGTCCACCGGACGCCGGGAAAATTATTACCACGATCCCGTTGAGGCGGCTATTGTCTTGAAAGTTTTTTCATGATATCGTCATGTTGCATAGTTGGCCGTCGGTGACTGGCTGTGCCGCGTTGACTTGAATGTTGATAAACAACCCACCGAGCCCGATTCATTCCAACCAACCAGACTCGGCGTGGCATTTCCCTTCCAAAGGAGAGCCGTTGATGGAGACCAATCAAGACGAATTGAAGGCGCACCTGATGGCGACAAGCGAGGAGTTCCGCGCGCTCGCCACCCAGCACTGCCAGTTTCACAAGGAGCTGGAGGCGCTGGAGGCGAAGCCGCACCTGACCGATGAGGAACAGGTTGAGGAGCAGCGCTTAAAGAAGGTAAAGCTGCGTTTGAAGGACCAGATGAACCAGATTCTGGGCCGATATAAAACGCAGCAGGTTGCCTAACCTGTTGGGTGCGCGTAAAGCAGTTTAGATTTGAAAAGAGCCGGGCCGCCTAACAAGGGGTCCGGCTTTCTGTTTATGGCGCGGGGGCAAAGTATCCCTGCCGATAGTGCGCCTTCAGCGCGGGCATCCCCGGCGGAGGCACGAGATTCAGTTTGATCGTCCGGTATTTTCCGTCGCGCTCCAGGTTGGCCGGCGAATATCCCAATAAATATTGATCGCGAAGCTCCCTGCCGATGCGCTCGCTGATCCGCGGAAGATCGTCCAAGTCATCAACGGGATAATGCCGGCCGCCGGTCAAGTCCGCCAGTTCGTTCAGAAGCCTGGGACCATTCACTTCTTCCGGCGCGCGCTTCTTGCCGGAGTCGTCGAAATCGAAAATACCCATCGCATAAATCTGCACATCGGATTCCAGCAGCGCGTTCTTAATCTGACCGACGGAGTAACGGCTGCAGTTATCGCCGCCATCGGAGACGATCACGATCGCTTTCCGCGAATTGGTCGCTTTTTTCATCTGCTGAAGGGCCATATGGATCGCATCCAGCAGCGACGTGCGGCCCATCGTTCTGGTGTGAACGATGTGTCGATAGAGCTCGTCGGAATCGAACGTGAAAGGAATCGCCAGGCGCGGGCGCTCATTAAATTCGACCAGAAAAAACTCATCCTCCGGGTTCGCGGTCTTGAAGAATGCCGCCGCTGCTTCCGACGATTTGTGCAGCTTGTTGTGCATGCTGCCGCTCGCATCGAACAGCAGGCCAATCGACACCGGCGCGTCGTCTTTGGCAAAGTGCGTAATCGATTGTTCCACGTTATCTTCAAATACTTGAAAAGTTGTTTTGCCCAGGTCCGTGACCGAAACGCCGAGCGGAGTGGTCACGTGGACTGGAATCAGCACGAGCGAGGTGTCCACACTCAGATGGGCGGGGCGAAGCCCCGTGACGGACTCCCGCACGACGCGGCGCGTCGCGATCTCCACGCGATCGTCGGCTGCGGGCGTTTGGAAAGCAGCTCCGAACGAGCTGAACAACAGGAGAATACCAGCGATCTGCAGCGAAGAAAGACGCGCCATTCGTAAGTCTCCAGCGAGTTCGCCAGTATATCATTTGAGAGACTGTGATTGGTGCGCCCGAAGAAGGAGCTAAAATGTCAGAACCAAATCCAAAGCTGCCGCCACTGGATCCGCAGCCCAAAGATCCGTATCAGGACCCCCAGGGTCCCGAGCCGGACGAGCCCGATCCGGATCTGATCGATCCCATGTCGGACCCTCTTCCGGCGTAAAGAAGAGAAGAGGCGGGAGTCGAACTCTCGCCTCCTGGTTCAAGGATCGAACCGAACTTAGCTCACGCGGTTCGAGCGAACCGCGAAGAACGCGAGCAAGGAGAGAAGTCCCACTAATCCAATCAGCGGAACAGAAGACGCAGTCTGAGGAAGGTCCGCCGGCGGCTGCGGCGCAGGGGCTACTTCGGCTGGAGGCGCCGGAGCGGGCTCAGGAGCAGGCGCAGGAATCGGAGTGGCTTCGGCAACATACGTCTTCGAATCTAAGTCCGCGGACTTGCCGCTTTCATCCGTGGTATCGATCTTAGCGGTCTTGTATTCTTCATTCGATATAGCCGCGGTGGTAGGCACTGTCATTTTCGCCGAAGAAGCAATCTGCGTGGACATGTTCTTGGGGTATGCGAACTCCTGGCCGAAGTTGTCGCCAGGGTAGAACCATGCACGCACGGCGGGCGGCTGGCCGGCCGGCACTTCCCAGAAGGAGAAGGCGCTATGGCCGGTCGGTTGCAACCGGTAGTTGGGGATCGCGAGCACCGTGGTAATCAGGTGCATCCCATCCTTATCGAACACTTGCACGATGTGTCGGTCCGATAAAGAATCGAGCAGTTTGAAAGTGTAGGTGCCCGGCTGAAGTACAGTGTTCGGGAGTTGTATCGACTCTTTCACGGTCAAAATAGTCTTCTTGTCCCATTGATCGGCCCTTGCCATGGGAGCTAAACTCACCATCACGGCTAAGGACGTTAAAGCAACGAATCGCATTGAATTCATCATTTCCTTTTTCTTCCTCCAAAATTAAGCGGCAGACGGGTTGTAGGAATGCAAGTTCAGTGCCAAATCCGTAAGTCGTTCGGAGCCCTTCCTCTGCCCGCTGATCCAGCGCGGATCCGGCAATTGTTGCTGGCAGGCGTGCAAAGTTTTACGCGCCGCCGCTGAGTTGTAACGAAAGCCGCGGAATAGCATCTTAAATCATGTATACATGAGACTCGTTTCGCTCCTCCTCATGAGTTCGCTGTTTGTTCGCGGTCAATTGCGGAGCGAAAAGGAGTTCACACTCACCGCCCATGCCGAACTGGTTCTTTTGGATGTGAGTGTCAAGGAAGACAAGGGCAGATATCTCTCCAGCCTGAAGAAAGAGAACTTTCAGGTTTATGAAAATGGCAAGCTGCAGACGATTTCGCAATTTAGTAACGAAGATACGCCCATCACGGTTGGCTTAGTTATCGACGATAGCCAGAGCATGCGGTCGAAGCGCGGGGACGTGATCAACTCCGCTTTGGCCTTCATCAACGCCAGCAATCCACACGATGAAATGTTCGTGACGCACTTCAACGACCACGTTCGCCGCGGATTGCCGCCTGGAACCACTTTCACGGACAACCCCGAGTTTTTGCGCCTCGCGCTGTGGAATAGCCCTGCGGAAGGCATGACAGCTCTGTACGATGGGATTCTCGATGCCTTGCATCAATTGGAGTCGGGCACGCGGGACAAGAAGAGTCTCATCGTGCTGACCGATGGCGGCGATAATGCCAGCAAACATCAAATGCCGGATGTCATCGATGCCGTGCGCTCAACCAGGGCCATCATTTACACCATTGGAGTCTTCGATGCGCAGGATCCGGATCGCAACCCGGGGCTCCTCCGCCGCCTGGCCAGCATCAGTGGCGGAGTGGCGTATCTCCCCCAGGACCTTACGGAGTTGGGCGAAATCTGCCGTGGAATAGCCAAGGACATCCGCAATCGTTACTCGATCGGTTATGCTCCCGTAAGAGCCGAAGGTAATGACAAGGGTTCTCTGAGGTCCATCAAAGTTTCAGTCATTGGAGCTGGCAGCCAGAAGCTTGTGATCCACGCGCGAACCAGTTATTTACTTCCCAAGCGGCCGTGAAGCTAAAGATCGTAGTGCCGCAATCCCGCCCCCGCCGCATCGCGCAAGCACTTCTGTTTTTGATCGGCATCGGCTGCCTCGGGTTCTACTGCTACTCCTACGTGTACAGAACCGCCTATCAACTCTATGAAGGCTGGAGATTCGATCATGCGACAGCGGAGCCGGAGGCAGCCCCAGGCGAGATACCCGCAGCGCTGCCTGTTGTCCTTCCCGATCCGGATCGAGGCACGCCGGCGCCGCGAACCTCCGGACGGCCAAGTGTTATCGGTCGCATTTCCATTCCGCGTTTGCATCTTTCAGCGATCGTCGAAGAAGGCGTGGATAACACGACGCTCTCACGAGCGGTGGGTCACATCCCGGGAACGGCATTGCCAGGCGAGACTGGAAACATCGGCATCGCCGGACATCGCGATACTTTTTTCCGCGCGCTGAAGGACCTCCAGCCTCACGACAGTATCGATTTCACGACGCACGCGGGCCGCTTTCACTATACCGTCGAGTCTCTCACCGTCGTCGAACCAACCGACGTGAGCGTTCTGCAGTCGAATGGAGACCAAGCCCTGACTATCGTGACCTGCTTCCCGTTCCAATACATCGGAAACGCACCGCGCCGCTTCATCGTGCATGCCGTTTCCGACTAAGTCACCAATGTCGGCCCAACAAGCCCAAAACGTTTCTCGATCCCCATCAAATCGTGAGCTGCCTGCGATAAAGGACTCAGCGCCATTCCAAGGTCATCGTCGATCCGGTCTTTTTGAAATCGCTCCAGATAGAGCCGCAGCGTAGCCCCGTCGGTGCCAGTTCCCGATAGCCGGCAAACAATTCGCGATCCATCACTAAATAGAAGTCGAATCCCGCTGTGCTCGGTATCGCTCTGATCGACGGGGTCGTGATAGCTGAAATCGTCCGCCTGCGCTATTTGCATGCCCATTATTGTCTGCCCGCGAAGAGACGGCAGCTTCGCGCGCAAGTCCTCGATCAGTTGAGACGCGGCCGCAGGGTCCAACCGCTCATAGTCGTGCCGTTGAAAATAACTTCGTCCAAACCTCCGCCAATGTTCGTGCGCGACGTCGGAGACAGACGTCTTTGTTCGAGCAAGAATCGAAAGCCAGCAGAGGGCCGCCCACAGACCGTCTTTTTCCCGCAGATGAACCGACCCGGTACCGAAGCTTTCTTCGCCGCACATCGTGCAAAGGCCCGCGTCGAGCAAATTGCCAAAGTATTTCCAACCGGTGGGAGTTTCGTAGCACCGGACGCCCGCCGCCGCGGCCACGCGATCGACAGCCGTACTGGTGGGCAACGATCGCGCCACGCCTACAAGGCCTCGTTTATATCCGGGAATGCAATCGGGCGCATGTTCGGCGATCATTGCCAGCGAATCTCCGGGACTCACAAAAAAGCTATGACCCAGAATCATGTTGCGGTCGCCGTCGGCATCGCAGGCCGCTCCGAAATCGGGTCCATCGGGCGCGCTGAGCTTCGCCACAAAGTCCGCGGCGTAAACCAAATTTGGGTCGGGATGACCTCCGCCGAAATCTTCCAAAGGATCGCCGCGCATGACCACATTTTCAGCGCCGAGGCATCCCTCGAAAATGTGATGCGCATAGGGTCCAGTTGCTCCATGCATCGCGTCGAAAACCATCCGGAACCCGCTCTTGAGATGTTCGGAGAGCGCATCGAAATCGAACAGCGATTGCATCAACGCGGTGTAGTCTTCGAGCGGATCGAAGATGACGACCTTTGAGTCGCCGAGATTCACCGTACCTTCGTGGTCCAGATCTATATCGGGATGCTCGACGGTCAGATAACGATCGATCTTCAACGTTCGCTGATAAATCTTTTCGGTAAGAGATTCCGGCGCAGGACCGCCGTTATGTGCGTTGTACTTGATCCCGAAATCGCCATCAACGCCGCCCGGATTGTGGCTGGCCGAGAGAATCAGGCCGCCCAGCGCGGAGCGCTTGCGTATCACGGCGGACATGGCAGGCGTGGATAAAATGCATCCGCACGCCGCCAGGATCGTACCGAACCCATTCGCGGCAGCGATCCGCAAGATAGTCTGCATCGCGGTGCGATTATAATAACGGCCGTCGCCGCCGACCACTAGCGTCTTCTCGCTGAGATCCTTCGCGATATCATCGCGCAGGACGTCGAAAATCGATTGCACGAAATTTTCAACGTAGCGCGGCTGTTCAAACTCGCGAGTCTTTTTTCGCAGGCCCGAGGTGCCGGGCCGTTGATCCTGAAAAGGCGTGGTCGGAATGACGTTCATGCGCTTAGCGTATCGGATCACGCTTCATCCCCGCTCTCACGAGACGGGGTTATAACCCCTGGCGTGAGTCAGGGGATTCGGCAACGTCAGCCAATGAGCGCGTTGAAAAGCAGCTTAAATGTGCCGTAGGTTTGGGCTCTGTGCTGCGTGCGGAAGCCGATCACGATGACGTGCCCTTTGCCCACACCCGCCGTCACCATGGCCGCTTTCTTTGAAAGACTCTGCTCGCCCACTAACCATCCGCTCTGTAGAATCTCGCGATCGGCGTAGCGCGCAATCACGTGATAGTTCTCGTTGGCCGCATTCGACAGATCGAACGCCATGTTGCCTTGCAGGAACACGCCGAATGCGCGCGACGGCATTCCATAGGCCGCCGGCTGCGTGTTGTCGATGTCGAGCCGCAGCGTCGAACCGGGGCACCAGAAATCCTTTGTGCTGAGACCTGCAAGAGAGTTGCGAAGGCCAAGAGAGAACTGCTCGATTGCAAATTCGCTCGCACCGCCGAGGGCGACCAATGTGCCGCCTTTATTGACGAATTCCTTGAGCGCGGCGACGCCTTCATTGCCGATCCCGGCGCGATATTCGGGCGGATAATTCGCACCGCCGAATTCTCCTCCACCGCCTCCGCGTCCTCCCGCCGGAGCTGCGGGTGCCGCGCCGCCACGTCCTCCGCGACCCGCTGGCGCGCCCGCTGCGGCTGCACCGGTAATCATCGCCGTGCTGTCATCTGGAATGACGATGACGTCGAATTTGTCGATCAGGTTCCCCGCTTTGATGTCTTTGTCCATCAGGCTCGTGTAAGGGAATTTGAAATCCTCGACCAGCCAGCGAGTCCATCCCTCGTCGATATTTCCGCCCGAGTATCGCTGGCGCAGTCCGATGCGCAGCTTCTTCACTTCGTGAGTCGTGCCCGCTTTCGGCGCGGTATTCAACGCCGTGAACGCGACTCCGGTTTCCTTCGCGAGCGGCGCAACTGTCGCACCTTTCGCGACGATGAAATCGCCCGCATGCAATCCCGCTTGTGCCTGATCGACGCGCGACACAGATGCGCCGGCAGCGAGCAGTTCGTTCACCGCTTTGAAGCCGTTGTTGAGGCGGCCATCGATCACGTAGCCCGCACTGCCCTCCGTCACCTTTCCTGCTGGCTCGACCGGAGCGGTGAGTTTCTTCAGATCGGCCATGTTGACCGGCTCGTCGAGAGCGTCGGCGCGAACGCCCATGAACTCGTCCATCGTGTCGGTCGACATGTCGTAGGGACGAATCGGGGAACCATCCTTGCCGCGAGTCCAATCATTGTCGGGGAAAAATGTTCGCCCGAGCAGATTGCGAATCAGCCCCATTTTCGGCTGCGCGAGCGAGATGACGTACGATCTCGCTGGATAATCGACGCCCGAAGCCGCGCTAAAGGCTTTCGTTGCGCGATGAATCTCAATGCCCTGCATCAGCAGCTTGTCGATCATCAGATCGGCCGTCAGAGGATCGTGCTGATTGGCCGAAATCACGTACGCGTACGGCTTGCCCGCCGCGCCGCGCTCGGTTTGCCGCTTGCCCTTGAGGTGCGCGTTCCACAGCACCGTTTCGCGATTCCGCGCCGCCAGATCGAGCACAGCCCACGCCGAGATTTTCTGCCGGTCGACCACGTCGCGCAAGCGCCACCATCCGCCCGGCCACGGATTCGGAAACACCGTCTCCTCTTCATACTTCGGCATGTTGCGGACGCCGCCCTGCAACTGCTCGGGATGAATGAACATGGGCGTCGCGATGCGCGCACTGGCCGATTCGGTCAGCATCCCGGCGATGTTATGGAACGGCGTGATCCAGTGGAAACCGAAGTGTCCCCAACCGGAATATTCGCCCATGTTGAACACACCGGATTCGCCGCCCTCTTCCTCTTTATATGCCATGTGCGCGCCGTACCAGCTCAGCTCGCGCCAGATCAGCGGATCGGCGTATGGCCGCACGGGCTCGGCGTAAGGCGGCAGATAAATGCGCGCGCCATAGCTGCCCATGTGGTGATGATCGACGTAAGCTTCCGGCCTCCACTTGGTGAACAGCAGCTCCGCCATGTATTTCGATTCGACCATCTGCGTCATGAACGCGTCGCGATTATTATCGTGGCCGATGTACTTGTGATAGAGCCACGGCGTGCTGGTCCCTTCCCACTCCTTGCCAAGACTTTCGCGATACCAGTCCGTCACCATGATCTGCCCGTCGGGATTGAACGACGGAACCTCGATGAACACGACGTTATCGAGAATCCGCTTAGTCTCTTCGTCGTTGCGCGCGAGCAGATCATAGGCCAGCTCCGGCGCCATCTGCGAGCCTCCGACTTCGCTCGCATGGAGGCTCATCGACTGGACCACGAACACTTTGCCCTCGGCAACGAGTCCTTTCACTTGCGCTTCCGTAAGCCCGCGCGAATCGCTGAGTTGCAGGTTGACTTGCCGCAGATGTTCGAGCTTCGCGTGATTCGCAGGCGAAGTGATGACCACCATCAGAAACGGGTTGCCCATCGTGGAGGGACCCATGTTGTTGACCTTCATTTTCCCGCCGCTCTCTTTTTCGAGGACGGAAAAATACTCGACGATCTTGTCCCACCGCGCCATCTTCTTATCGGCTCCAAGTTGGTGACCGAAGAATTTCTCGGGGGTGGTGATCTGGCCCCGCAGCAGCAGAGCGCATGAGAAGAGAGCGATTTTGAGGAAACGTGAAAGAGTCATATGGCGGGCCTCGTTGGAGGGTTAGGATACTGCATTGGGGGAGGGAGGTGCAAGAAGTAGCCAGGAGCCGGGAGCTGGTCTGGGTGTGGTGCAGGATAGCATCCTGCGGCCGGTTGGTAACTGGCCGCTTCGGTAGCCCACGGGCGCCTAGCTGTTGTTGATCCCTTGCGGCTCTGACGCACCGCGCGCCGATCCCGTCCGCGGAGCGCTGGTGTGGGCAGACAAATCATCGGTCGGTGGGCCAGTACAATTTTAAAACTGGACGGAGTTCCGACTGCTTTTCTCGAAACCAATCTTGGTAGGATTTCAGAAGGTCAGTTGCCTCCTGCATCCCTCGAAGCAGATCAGGGTCCAGACGCTTCTTGAGGTCATCTGGGGGGAGGGCCGCCAGCCCGGGAGCCTCTGACCGATCAAGGCTCATCCCATATATGTCGCCATATTCCTTAAACAGCTGAAATGACCTCAAAAACTGGTCGCGGAACCTTGTGCCGAGTTCCGGGTAGATTTGGTTCAGGACATTCACATCGACTTTTGGGCCGTCCTCAAGGACCGTCTTCTCCATTTTTTTATACTCTTTATACTCGGAGTCAGGAACGTCCTTGAATGGAGTAGCTCGCCACCGGGTACTAATCGAGGCCATGATCGTGCCCGCCGTTGTTACCTCAACGAACGCGCGCACAGCGGTCCGCCGAGGTTCCTCGGGGCGGTAGGCGTTAAATGCGAAATATGGCCAAAAAAACGCCTTTCCGCTCGGCTCACCTTCGCCGAGCAGCAGCCACCTTGCGAAACCGTGTTCGCGTGCGTATTGCCAGTTGTAGTAGACACCCGCCAGGACCACGGTAATGAAGTAGAACGAAAGTAGCGCCGCAGTCAGCTTCTGGGTTAGGTTACGCTCCTTCATAGCCGTCCGTCCTCCTAACTGTGAAGCTCGCGGCAGACGCATTCTTGCCAGGTGGTTTCGGACACGAATCCCCGCCGAGCCGAATTTTCAACCTTCTGTGTCACGACCTTGAACTGCTTAAACGCCAGCCGAGCCTTGACTAGCTTTGGCTTCATCGGAAGACCCTTCACCGCGTCCTCGATAGGGCGCTTCCACCCGACGCAGCATCTGGCGCCCGCAATAACCTCGACGAGCTTCAGGTCGTCGTCGAAACGCTTGAAAAACAACGGGCCTTCCTGCAAGAGGGCGCGAAGGGGCAGAATCACCCGACGCTCCTCTTCATACGCCCAGCGCTCAAACTTCGTCGTAAGAAGGGCGTACCTCCAATCCGCCGGCAGATCGGCGATGCCGGCTTCGCTCCATCTGCCCAGCGACAGGCGCTCACGCTCGTAGTTGACAGGTTCAAGGATATGCTCCCCTACATCAAACCCTAAACAAATTCCTTTGTGTCTGTCGCCGTAATGGCTCCACATGAGGGGATTCTGCCAGCTTTCAGTGAAGCAGAGAAGCCCGTCCCCTTCATTGATTTTTTTGGCCCACTCCTTCAGCTTCTTCCGGAGGGCCTTGTCACGTTGATCGGCCGCTATCAACTCGAAGGGGTCGTTCAAGTCTAAAAAGCGACAGACCTTTAGCCGCTGCCTCCGTATGTTGTCGACTCCCCATTTTGCCTCAACGAAAAAATAGACGCGTTTCATCGAGGTTCCTCATTCAAGTTGCGAGCCGGCCATGGCGCCCTGTCTCGCACACCGCTCGGTGGCTCCTCGTGGTCCTTCGTAACTTGAGGGTACATTGCATCCGGTGCCAGATCGATCTCGCCGGGCCAGGCGACCGCGCCGGAATCAATAAAGACCTGCTTGAAAAACTGCTCGTCTGAGAGCGGGGCGAGCGCTCCCATTAGATCCTCTCGCCGCAACTGCAGAAGACCGGATCGCCCATCGTTAAATCTGACAAAGAGGCAAAGGCCTGGCTCCGCTCTAACTTCGACGACATCCCAATACATTCTGACTCCTGGCTACTGGCTACTCGCCCGCCTAGCCGGCTCAAACCTCTCCACTGGAAACGACCTCGCCACAATCTCCCGAGCCTCTTTCAAATCCTTCACCACGCCCGCGCCCATCGCCTGAATCAGCACATTGCCGATCGCCGTCGCTTCCACCGGACCCGCAATCACCACGCGACCGGTAATGTCCGCCGCAAGTTGATTCAGCAGGCGATTCTGCGATCCTCCGCCGACAATGTGGATCACGCGAATCTTTCGGCCCGTCAGCTTTTCGATGCTCGCGAGAACGCTCTTGTACCGCTCCGCCAGGCTCTCTAAAATCACTCGCGTCACTTCTCCCGGATCGAGCGGCACGGCTTGCCCCGACGATTTGCAAAACTCCGCGATGCGCGCCGGCATGTGCCCGGGCTCCAGAAACGCATCTGGATCGATCACCGCAGTGTGAGGCTTGGCCGCCGCCGCGCTCTCCATCAATTCTTCGTACGTGAAATTATGACCTTCTAATGCCCACGCCGCGCGACATTCTTCGAGCAACCACATCCCCGCGATGTTGCGCAGGAACCGAATCTTCCCGGCGGTGCCCGCTTCATTGGTAAAATTCTCGGCGAGCGTCGCCGCGTTGATCACCGGCTCGTCGAGCTCCACGCCCATTAACGACCATGTGCCGGAGCTGATAAAACACCAGTCCTTCTTGGAACCTTGCGCCGGAACCGCCACCACCGCATCCGCGGTATCGTGACCACCGCTCGCGTACACCGGAACAGCGCCCAGCCCGCTGAACTCCGCGATATCCGGCAACAGTGGACCCAGCTTTGTCCCCGGATCGACCAGCTCGCTCAGAATCGACGCATCGAGCCCCAATCGCGCCAGCATCTTCGTCGCGAACGCGCGTTCTCGCGGGTCGTAAAACTGCGACGTGCTCGCGATGGTCCGCTCCGCGCGCGCGACGCCCGTCAGCCAGTAATTAAAGAGGTCCGGCATGAACAGCAGGCTCTTCGCGACACGCATCGCGGGCGATGACGCCAGCTTCATCGCGTACCACTGGTATAGCGAGTTGATCTGCATGAACTGCACGCCGCTCGCCTCAAAAATTTCTTTCTTCGGCACCACCGCGAACGCCTTCTCCGGCACACCTTCGTTGCGCGCGTCGCGATAGTGATGAGGATTATCAACCAGCGCGCCGTCTTCACCCAGCAGCGCGAAATCGACGCCCCACGTATCCACGCCGATCGTATCGATCTTCAATTTCCGCTCGCGCCCGGCGATCGCCAGGCCGCGGCGAATTTCATGAAACAGCCGCAGAGTGTCCCAATACAAGCCCGTCGGCAACTGCACCGGCGTGTTCTGGAAACGATGCAGCTCTTCGAGCGTGAGCTCGCCCTGCTCCAGCTCGCCGAGCATCAAGCGGCCGCTGGTGGCTCCCAAATCGACAGCAAGACTCTTCATTTTATTTCGACCACGACCTTGCCCACTCCGTCCGTATAACGCGCCATCATGTCGAACGCCTTCGGCGTCTGCTCCAGCGGCAAGGAATGCGTCAGCAGCGTGGTGGGCACTCGTCCGGTCGACAGCAAATCCAGGGCTTCCTGCGCGCGATGATTCGATCGCTTTAGCGTTTGCAGGCGCAGCTCCTTAAACATCGCGGTGTGAATGTCGATCTTCGGATAAAGCTCGCTCAGGATGCCGATCATCACCACCGTACCGCCCTGCCGAGCCATTTTTATTCCCGCATTGATCGTTTCCGACGATCCGGCGCACTCGAGAACCTTATCCACGCCGCGCCCGCGCGTCGATTCCAGCACGGAGTCGATCAGTCTCTCGGTGGTCGTATCGATCGTCACGTCCGCGCCCATCTGCATTGCCAGCTTGAGGCGATACGCGAGCTTGTCGGCGATAAAAACGCGGCTCGCGCCGGCGGCCTTCGCGGTCGCGGCAGCAAGCATGCCGATCGGTCCCGCGCCGGTCACGCAGACTGTATCGCCCATGTGAATATCCACCAGCTCCAGCATGTGCATCATCACGGCCAGAGGCTCGGCGAGCGTTGCTTTCGCGAAATCGAACGCCTTCGGAAACCGGGTCGCATTCGCGGCGGGGATGGTCACGTATTCGCGCAGCATGCCATCCGCCTGGCAGCCGCCCATGAACACGCAGTGAATGCAGTTGTTGTGCTGCCCTTTCAGGCAATATTCGCAGTGGCCGCAGGTCAGGCTCGGCTCGATCACCACGCGATCGCCGGTTTTGAAATGCTCGACACCCTTGCCTACGGCGATCACTTCACCGGCCGGCTCATGTCCCGGCACGCGCGGATAAAACGCCGGAACTTCGCCAATACGTCCGTCCAGATACCAGTGCAGATCGCTGCCGCAAATGCCGATGGCGCGCACCTTCACGGTAATTTGTCCGTGCCCCGGATCGCGCTCCTGCGGCATCTCACGTTCTTCTAAAGTTTGCGGAGCAACAAGCTGAATGGATCTCACGTTTTGAGGATACTACTCCCAATAGATCTAGAACCCCGTCGGAGTAATGAAAAAGCTCTCGCTCCACTTGGCTCCCGGCGCAATAAGCTGGAGCCCTGCATCCTTGCCCGCATGCGTCAGATTGAAAGCGTTGGTCTCCGACGCCATCGGCTCGAAGCACACGAACGATCCGCCCTTCGGCGCATATACGACCGCGACCGGAAACTTCGGTCCGAACTTCACACTGATGCGCTGCTTCTTTCCTTCGAGCACCCAATCGCCGCCCGTCAAACCCGTGAACACGTTGTCGAGAACATTCCCGCGCAGCGGATAAGGATTCGCAAACTCCACCGGCTTCCGCTCACCCGTGGGAACCAGCAGATCGGACAACACCACGCTCTCGCGCGCCGCCAGATGCACTTTCCAATCATCGCGAGGCGAATCGCTCAATTGAAAATAAGGATGGTATCCCAGCGACAGCGGCATCGGTTCGCTCGACAGATTCTCCACCGTAGTCGCCACTTCGAGCGACCCGCCATGCAGCCGGTGCGTGATCTCGATCGCATGGGCGAATGGAAACTGAGCCATCCAATCCGGCTCCCGCCAAGCCTCCAACCGCGAAGTAACCGATGAAGTATCGCTCTTCAGAACCCGCCACTGCGTCGCAAACGAAACCAGCCCATGAATCGGCAAATGATGCCCGTCATACCGAAAATTCCCGAGCCCCGGATTCAGCAGGTATTTCTTCCCATTGGCAAAGTACGCATCCGCATCGATCCGGTTAGCCCAAGGCGATAGCAGAGGCACGCCGCCCAGCCCCGGCTTCGCCCGCCACGATTCCAAATCCGGCGCCGGCTTATACAAAATCTCCTGCCCCCGCACCGTCATCGAATAAGCGTTGTTGCCAAACGAGGTAGCAATGCTGACAACCGTCAAATGCTCGGGATCAGTCAACCGTACGATGTCTGCCATTCTGACTCCTGTCTCCTTCTTAAGAGATCTCTTCCGCCCATCCTTCGAGAATCGATTTCACTTTCCCCGTAAACTGATCCGCCAGCGCCCCATCGATCAATCGATGATCGAACGTCAGCGCCAGGTACGCGATGGACCGGATCGCGATCATGTCGTCGATCACCACCGGCGTCTTCTCCACCGTCCCGACGCCCAGAATCGCCACCTGCGGCTGATTGATCACCGGCGTCGCGAACACGCTGCCGAAACTCCCGAAATTGGTGACGGAGAACGTACCGCCCTGCACTTCCTCCGGCCGCAGATGCCGCGACCTCGCCCGCGCCGCCAGATCCGCAACCGCTCTTTGCAGCCCGATCACGCTCTTTTCGTCCGCGTTGCGAATCACCGGCACGATCAGCCCATTTTCGAGCGCCACCGCAATCCCCAGATTGATATCGCGATGGTACAGAATGTTGGTCCCGTCAATCGACGCATTCAGAATCGGGAACTGCCGCAGCGCCACGCATGTGGCTTTCAAAACGAACGGCAGAAACGTCAGCGAGAATCCATACTGCGCCTGCACGTTGCCCTTGGCCTTGTCGCGAGCCTTCGCGACTTTCGTGAAATCGACTTTGTGCACGGTCGTCACGTGCGCCGACGTCTGCTTGCTGAACACCATGTGCTTGGCGATGCTCTGCCGCATCATGCTCATCGGCTCCACACGAGTCCCCGGCGCCTCCCCAACGCGCGGAGGTGACGGAACGTCGACCGTTTGTGGAATCGTAGCGACCGCCTGCGGAGGCGGCGGCGGAGGTGCAGAAGGTGGGGCAGGCGGTTCCGCCTGCCTCTGAGGAGCTGGCGCACTCTTCGAACCCAAATAAGCTTCCAAATCCTGCTTAGTAATCCGGTTCCCCGCGCCCGTTCCCTTTACTTGACTCAAATCGATGTTATTCTCGCGAGCCATCTTACGCACCAACGGCGATAGCGGCCCAGCGGTCTCTTCCACAACAGTCGCCACCGGCTCACTCGATCCATCCGCCTCAGCAACCGGAGAAGGCGAAGGAGCCGCCGGTGCTGCTGCTGGTGTTGGTGGGGCAGGCGGTTCCGACTGCCGTGTCTCCGGAGCGGCAGCGGGAGCAGCCGCAGGCGCGCCAGCGCCATCATTAATCCGAGCCACGACGGTGTTAATCCCCACCGTCTTGCCTTCTTCAATCAGAACTTCGGCCAGCACTCCAGCTACCGGCGACGGAATCTCCGTGTCCACCTTGTCCGTTGAAATCTCGAACAGAGGCTCATCGCGCCCCACCGTCTCCCCGGGCTTCTTCAGCCACTTGGTGAGCGTCCCTTCGACAATACTCTCGCCCATCTGGGGCATCACGACGTCAATCATAAGGTCTCCATTCGCCGGTCAAACACGCGTCCAAAATTCTCTATGAGTGCCGCGACCACTTCCCCGCGCTGAGCCTGGCAACCGAGGCTTCGCATCGAGGTCACTGGTCGAGTTAAACCGCACGGTACGATGTACCGGAAATAATTCAAATCCGTATTCACATTAAGCGCGAACCCGTGCGAAGTCACCCAGCGGCTGATGTGGACCCCAATCGCCGCGATTTTCCCCTCGCCGGTCCAAACCCCAGTGGCACCAGCCTCGCGCCCCGCCGCAATACCAAACCCAGCCAGCGTGTCGATGATCGCCTGCTCGATGGCTCGAACATAAGCGTGCACATCGCGCTTCCATTCTCGCAAATCGAGAATCGGATAACCCACAATCTGCCCCGGCCCATGATAAGTAACATCGCCGCCGCGATCGGTCTCATAAAACGAGATTCCCGACCGAGCCAGCAGCTCCGGCGGCGCAAGAAGATTCTCCGCATGCCCATTGCGCCCCATCGTGACCACATGAGGATGCTCGACAATCAGTAACTGATCGGAAATCGCTCCGCTCTTCCTCAACTCAACATACCGCCCCTGCCGCTCCAAAGCCTCCACCCACCGCATCAGCCCCAAATCGCGAGCCTCGCATCCCACCACTTGTGAGCTATCTGCTTGTTGGTGGGGCGGACCCCCTGGTCCGCGCCGGACCCCCCGGTCCGGCTCTTCGAGCGCATTCACCAAACTAGGCATTAATCGCCTGACCATACACCGCGTTAAACGCCTCGCCCACCGCCTCGTAAATCGTCGGATGCGCGTGAATAGTATTGATGACGGTGTCAACCGTCGCCTCGGCCTCCATCGCCAGCACCCCTTCGCCGATCAGCTCGAACGCTTCCGGCCCAATAATGTGGACCCCCAGCACCTCGCCATATTTCTCATCCGCGACGATCTTCACAAACCCGTCATGCGATCCCAGAATGGTCGCCTTGCTGTTCGCCGCGAACGGAAACTTGCCGATCTTCACCGAATGCCCCGCCGCCCGAGCCTGCGCCTCCGTCATCCCAACGCTTCCGATTCCCGGCTCCGTGTACGTACAACCCGGAATCCGAAGTTTGTTAACCGGCGTCACCGGCTTCCCCGCGATATGCGCCATCGCGACCATTCCCTCTGCCGTCGCCACGTGCGCCAATTGCGGAGTCCCCGCCACAATATCGCCAATCGCGTAAACCCCGGGTTCGCCGGTCCTCTGCATCGAGTCGACCTTCACAAACCCTCGATCCAGTTCGACTTTGGTGCCCTGCAGTCCCACGTCTTCGGTAAGAGGCCGCCGGCCCACCGCGACGAGAAGCGCTTCCGTCTCTACCGTTTCGCGTTTGCCATCCGGGAGCGCCACTTCAAATCGCACGCCGTTGTCCGTGACCTGGATATTCTCAGCCTTAGCGCCGGTCTCCACGCGAATCCCCTGTTTCTTAAACAAGCGTGCCAGTTCTTTCGAGACTTCCTCGTCTTCCACCGGCACAATGCGCGGCAGCATCTCGAAAACCTGCACCTTGGTTCCAAACCGGTGGAAGCACGATGCAAATTCGACGCCCACCGCGCCCGCGCCCAGAATCGCCAGCGATTTCGGGATCTCCCGCAAATCCAGAATCTCGATATTCGTCAAAATCCGTTTCGCATCCGGCTGCAACCCAGGGAGCATCCGCGCCGCCGATCCCGTCGCAAGAACAACATTTTTCGTCTCGTAAATCTGCTTAGTCCCGTCGTTCGCCGTGACCTCGACCTTTCCAGGCCCCGCCAGGCGCGCCCATCCCTTGATCCAGTCGACTTTGTTTTTCTTGAACAGGAATTCGATGCCCTTGGAGTGCTTGCTGACGATCTTATTCTTGCGATCGCTCACCAGCGGATAATCGAGCCGCGGATTCTCGCAATGAATCCCCTCTTCCTCGGAGTGCAAGAACCGGTCCCAAACATCGGCCGTGTGCAGCAGCGATTTGGTCGGAATGCACCCGACCAGCAGGCACGTTCCGCCCAATCGAGGGTCTTTTTCAACAACGGCTACTTTCAGCCCATACTGTCCGGCGCGAATCGCAGCCGAATACCCACCGGGACCGCTCCCGATGACAATCACATCGTAGGTCATCTCTTTTTTTCAGTGTAGCATTGGGAATCGAATCACCCGAAAATGAAGCTGCCCAATGGCGATAGAGCAATAGTCGAGGTCGAAAAGCTGCGCGATTACTGGCTGAGCCCGCAGCATCCGCGCGGTCGCCACAAAGCTCGCGTATTCGCATCACGTTTGGGCATCACCGCCCAGCACGTTGACATTTTGCAGGATGCTTTGGTTCGAGCCGCGCGCCAGCAATCCGCGTCGCTCGGATTCGCGGACGAATACGGTCACCGGTACGTGATAGACTTCGACATGAATGGCCCCTCCGGGAGGGCCACCGTTCGCAGTAGCTGGATCGTCCGTAGTGGCGAAAGTATCGCCCGCCTGACCAGTTGTTACGTTCTTTAACCATATGGAATCGATCGCTCCACTTTCGGTGGTCGCGCTGCTTGAGGATTGGCCGCAGCACAGCTTGATACGAGGGCAAGTCGGCACCGTCGTTGAGAAACTCGCCCCCGGCGTATACGAGGTTGAATTCTCCGATGATAACGGACGAACCTACGCCAGCCTCGGCGTCCCGGCGGCGCAACTCCTCGTTCTGCGCCACGATACCGTAGAAACATTTCGGAACTAACCCTCTCTCTCCGCGCAAGTCGTTATAGAAAGTGCAACAAACCGATCATGAACTGCTGGTGCTGATGCTCTCCGGCGACGAGGAAGCGTTTACGACTCTTTATCGCCGCCGTCAGGGTCCAGTCTTCCGCTTCGCCCTCCAAATGACCGGCAACGTTGTGATTGCCGAAGATGTTACGCAGGAAGTTTTTATGGCTTTGCTGTCGAAAACCGCGAAATACGATGTCGCGCGCGGGACGCTGGCGTCATTTTTATACGGAATTGCCCGCAATCTGGTCCTGCGGCGGCTTGAGAAAACGTTGGAAATTGAAGATTATGCAGGACCTGACGATATTCTCGACGACCTGACCCGGCGTGAGACCATCGAGCACGTGCGGCTCGCCGTGCTCAGCCTGCCGCCGGTCTATCGGGAAGCGGTTGTGCTTTGCGATCTTCAAGATACGAGTTATGAGGACGCCGCTACCGTCCTCGATTGTCCGATCGGCACCGTGCGGTCGAGGTTGAATCGGGGAAGGTCGATGCTGGCAAGCAAGTTGGCCGTAAGGAGTTCAGTATGAACGAGTTGCTAAGAGCCTTGGCCGACCATGACCGCGATCGGGAAGCTCCGGCAGCGGTGGAAATGCGGTTAAGGGCAGCGTTTAGAAAGAAATACCAGCGCCGGGCGTGGCCATATGTGACGGCTTTCGCGCTCGCCACCGCGGCTGCGATCATGCTTTCTGTGAACATCAAGCCGAAGCCGCAAACCATGGAAATTGCAGTAGTTCCGCCGCCTGTAGTGACGGTTCCAGTCGCAAACCCGGCTCCGCGAAAGGTGGTCCATCGAAAGCCGCGGCCCGTGGAAGTAGTGACCGAGTTTTATCCGCTGATGGACGTCCCGCCGCCGTTTGAACGGGGTGAGCTTTTGCGCGTGAGCCTGCCCGCCGCGGCGATGCGGAACGTCGGGCTGCCGGTGAGCGAGGATCGCCTGACGGAAATGGTGCAAGCGGACGTTTTGGTAGGGGAAGAAGGGCTCGCCAGAGCCATCCGATTCGTGAGATTCGAACGTTAATTGACCTTAAAGGAGCTTAAAATGACAAAAATCGCACTCTACGGAGCCTTAATTGGCGCTATTTCGCTGTCCGCGCAGGATCCTGCCACGCTGGAGAAAAAGCTCGCCGACGAGCTCAAGGCGCAAGCTGGCAACTTAGGATTCGTCAACATGATCAACGGCAGGACTGTGAAAGCGTCGCCGTATTCGGCGCAAGCGGTAAACGAAACCGTCCAGACTTTGGCCGACGGGAATCGCATCACGCGCACCAACTCATCGATGCTCTATCGAGACAGCGAAGGACGCGAACGGCGCGAGGAAGCGAATGGCAAGATGGTCCTGATTTCGGATCCGGTGGACAGGGTTCAGTATACCCTCGAACCGCAAAGCAAAGTGGCGCGTAAGACGCAGAGGATCGCAGTCGGCGGAGGCGTTGGCGTCGGCCGCGGGTCGGCATCCAGGCCAGTAACCGAGGGCACGATGATGACGACAATAGAGCGCACGATTACGGTCAACGGAGTCTCAGTCGGGACTGGGGGCGGAGACGTTAGTACCGTCACGTACCGCACGGGCAGCCCGGAATCGCAGAACTCGAAAGTGGAGCACCTGGGCACGCAGATCATGGAAGGCGTTTCGGCCGAGGGCACCCGCACCACGACTACGATTGAGGCGGGACAGATTGGGAATGAGCAGCCGATCAGCATCGTTTCCGAACGCTGGTTCTCCGTGGATCTGCAAGTCGCGGTGATGACCAAGCACAGCGATCCGCGCAACGGCACCACCACGTATAAGCTGACGAATATAAATCGCAGCGAGCCGGCGCGCACCCTGTTCGAAGTTCCCTCGGACTACACGCTGCGGGGTGTCGGGGGCGAATTCAGGATACTGAAGGACAACCCGGAAGAGCAACAATAAAAAAGACCGTTTCGGGCGCACCTATGCCACGATGATAATAGATGCGCCCGATTTTGCTGTTTCTCGCTTCCGCCACGTCCGTTTTCTCCCAATCGCAAGCCACTGTCTCGCTGAGCGAGCTCAGCTCTTCGCTCGAAACTCTGGCCCAGCGTGTCCGTCCGTCCGTTGTCCAAATCTTCTCGACCGGCTACGCCTCCGCCGAAGAAGGCGAGAGCACCAATGCGGCCAGCCTGCTCTCCAAGCAGCGCAGCACCGGTTCCGGCGTGATTCTTTCCGAGGACGGACTCATCCTCACGAACAACCACGTGGTGCATAACGCGCTGAAGATTGAGGTCAAGCTGCATAACGCGAACCGCGGCGGCCGCATGCCCGATTCCATCGTCCTCGCGAAGCTGGTCGGAGTCGACCGCGAGGCGGATCTGGCCGTGATCAAAATCGACCGCACCGGCCTCGCGACGCTCGCTCTCGGCGATTCGAGCAAACTGCGGCAAGGCCAACTGGTGATGGCGTTCGGCAATCCCCTGGGACTCGAAGGCTCGGTGACCATGGGCGTGATCAGTTCCACCGCGCGCCAGTTGAAGCTCGACGATCCGATGACCTATGTGCAGACCGACGCGCCGATCAATCCCGGTAATAGCGGCGGACCCCTGGTCGATGCGGAGGGCCGCGTGGTGGGAATCAACACCTTCATCTTTACGCAATCGGGTGGCAGCGAGGGGATCGGCTTCGCGGTGCCCAGCAACATGGCCCGCGGCAGTTATGAGCAGATCGTTAAGGACGGCCATGTGCATCGGGGACAGATCGGAATCGTGGCGCAAACCATCACTCCTGCGCTGGCCAAAGGCCTGGCGCTCCCGCAAGACTGGGGAGTGATCGCCGCCGACGTCACCCCCGACGGTCCGGCGGATAAGGCGGGACTCAAGCCGGGCGACATCATTGTCACACTGGCCGGCAAGGAAATGGAAGATGCGCGGCAGTTGGAAAATCTGGTGTATCAGCAGTCGCTTTCCGCCATCGTCGATGTGACGGTGAGCCGCGACGGCAAGCCGCTCCGCTTCAGCATTCCGGTGATTGAGCGCGACGACGATCCGCAGCGCTTCGCCGACATGGTGAATCCCGAGAAAAATCTGATCCGCAGGCTGGGCATTCTGGCGATCGAGATCACCGATAAACTGTCTGAAATGCTGCCAGAATTGCGCCACGACTACGGCATCGTAGTGGCGGCGCGCGCAGCCGACGCTCCCGGCGCCGTGCTCCAACCGGGGGACGTGATTTACGAGATTAACAAAACTCCGACGGTCTCGATTGCGGCTCTGCGCGCGGTTCTCGATAGCATAAAGCCTGGCGAGACGGCCGTGCTGCACGTGCAGAGGGGCGCCAAGCTCCGGTATATTGCGATTGATCTGGAGTGAGGAAGGAAGACAGGAGTCAGAAGACGTGTATTATCAAATTGTCCGGACTTCGCCGATGGAATGACGTGAGATGTCGACCAACTTCAACAACCCGAAGGCCATTTCAGAAGCGGGAAAGAAAATTTACGAGCGCTTGTACCAGGCTGAGTATGAGAAGTCGCACCTTGGAAAGTTCGTTGCCATCAATATTCTCGACGAGTCCGCAACCCTTGGCGATACTGCTAGCGAAGCTCTTAATTCGGCCAGAGCGAGATATCCCAAGGGGCTATTTCACTTAATCCGCGTTGGACATAGCGGCGCTTTTGAGGTTGGCTTAGCCCATCGGCATGTCCACGCAGATCGGATACGTTGACGAGAACGGACATCCAAGAGTCACGATTCACATACGGGGGACTCACCCTCAGGAGTTTGTCGAGGTTGACGCCATGATAGATACCGGGTTCGCAGGTTTTCTGATGCTTCCCATCGCGCAAGCGCTGCCACTCGGGCTCGCCCTATATGGCACAGGGGATTACAGCCTGGCGGATGGTTCTTCGATCAGTTGTTTTTTGGCGGAAGGCACCATTGAGATTCGCCCGCCGTCGCAGGTTCCGAATGCAAATATCGACGCACCACTTTCCTTCGATACGCCACCCGCTCTGCAACCAGAAAGTGTCACAGGCGTCGTGGTTCTCGGCGGAGACGGTGCCCTCGTAGGAATGGAGTTCATCAGAGGCTTGAAAAAGTGGCTCTTGGTCGGTTCGGTCGTCCTACTGCTTGACGAAGTTAGCATTCCAGTTCCAGTGGCTCCTCCCAGAACGTCAAAGTAACCGATCGATGGCCGCGTGCGTTTGGGCTTATATGAGACTTGTTGCCGGGCTGATCATTGTAACGGCGTTGTTAGCTCAGCAGAAGAAACGCGCTGAGCCCGCGCCCGCTGTGTTTCCGCTCGAAGCGCTGCGCGTCGAGGGGAACCAGAAGCTGACGGTGGAGAAAATCCTCGCCGTGGCCGCGTTGAAGACCGGCGAGCCCGTGATCCGCACCGATTTCGATCAGGCTCGCAGGCGTCTGATGGCGACCGGCGCGTTCCAGAGCGTGGCGTATGAGTTTAAACCCAGCGCCGACCAAAAGGGCGTCGACGGCGTGCTGCGCGTGATCGAGGTCGATTACTGGTTTCCCTACCGCTTCGAGGATCTGCCCGCCTCCGACGACGCTCTCCGCGCGATGTTGCGTAAACAGGAGCCGATCCTCGACGATCGCATTCCCGCGACCAAGGAAGTGATCGCGCGATACACCGCCGCGATTGCGGAATTTTTAGGCGGCAAAGTGGAAGTCACCGGCAAGGTGATGTCGGATGTGCCGGATCAGCCGGCCATTGTATTCCGCCCGCCGGGCGCGCGGCCGAACATCGCCGAAGTGCATTTTTTAGGCAACGACGTGCTGCCGACGACGACGCTGGTGAACTCGCTCGCTCCCGTCGCCGTGGGCGTGCCGTATAGCGACGCGACCATGCATGAGCTGCTCGACGCGAGCACTCGTTCGCTCTATGAAGCGCGCGGCCGAGTCGGCGTCACGTTCCCGAAAATCGTAGTGGAACGCGCCGCGAAGATCGACGGCGTGTCGGTCACCATCACCGTGAAGGAGGGCGAATCGTACAACCTGGGCGTGGTGAAAGTCACGGGCGTTCCTCCGGACGAAGCGGACGGAATCAAAAATATCGGCAAATGGCGCGCGGGCGACATCGCGAATCTGGAAGAGGTCCGCTCCGGCGCGACGAGAATCGCGGACCGGCTGAAGAACAACGGCTACCTGCACGTCACCGCGCGCACCGATCGCACGATTCATGAGAACGATCACACCGTCGACGCGCTGATTACGGTGAACGCGGGTCCGCAATATCACTTCGGCAAGCTGACCATCGAGGGGCTCGATATGCTGACGGAGCCGCAGATCCGCAGGGTCTGGATCATGAATACGGGCAGTCCGTTCCATCCCGACTATCCCGACCAGTTTCTAAAAAACCTTCGCGACGAAGGAGTCTTCGACAATCTTGGTGAGACGCGCGCGGAGAAAATCGTGAATGAGAAGACCAAGATCGTGGACGTGAAGCTGTACTTCGGGGCGGCGAAGCCGAAGGAGAAAACGGGCGTCACGTCGCCGGGAGGCCGCGGCGCATGGCCGCGGTAATCAGACCACCAGGACCTTGGTCGCCCAAGCCATCGCTTCGGCTGTGATCTGAGGATTGGTGAACTCGGCATGCTTGCCGGCGAAGTCCGCCTCCACCACCCCACGGGCGGTCGCGCACGCTTTTCAGACAAAAATCGGGATCTTGTGTTCGATCACTTTCGCGATCGCCTGGCTGAGCGGCGGCCATCCCACCGGAGTTATATTCGCCGCGACCACCGTGCGCATCAGCACCGTGGCGTCTCCGGCCAGCTCGATCCGCACCTCGTGACCGGCCTCTTGCAATGCCGCTGCCCAGGCGAACGGGAAATTGGCGCGGGTGGGGTTCTCGGAGCCGCAGAGTCCGATGAGCAGAAATCGTTGCTTCGATTCATCGGCAGCGGCGGCAACGGGCGAAGCGACCGCGGCTGAGGTCAACATCGCCGTGCACAAATGCTGCGACACCTCGCGTCGGGTAGGCATGATTTATAGTAACTGGAAGACTCCGATGCCGTCGTCACAGCACGCCGTGCTCAAGCCTCCCGAGCACAGCGACTACCGCCTGACGGCCTTCACGGGTTCCGAGCAGCGACACGGGCGTTGCGTAGTCGAGAGCGCGCACAGGCGTGCCCATCCACCGCATGGCGGCGGTCTTGTCTCCGATCACCTTGACGGCTTCATGAAGGAATTCTGCAATGATCGAAGCTTCGCCTTCGGAACCGTCTGTTGTCCTGTTCTTCAACGTTCGCGACTTATCGGGTTTCTTGCCACTAACTTCTGATGATACGTCTTGCCCGGTCCTGCAATGGAACCGCGACCATCGGGAGCGGTCAGACCCAGGGGCGTCGTTCAGCCCTTGCAGTCGACCTGATGCCGCGCCGCGGGCGCAAGCGCGCGCACGAATCCGCTCTCGATGTTCGCCAATCTGCGGCTCTCATGGCGGATGCGCTGCTTGATCACGCGGATCGCGCGCTTGGCTGCTTCGCCCGCCGCAATCGACGCTTTCACGGCATCGCACAGCTCGAACGTCGGTCGAATCGAGTCGAGCGCGGCGATGGCTTCCGCACGCATTTCGCCCGCGGCTTTGAGCACATCCAGATCCTGCGCTTCGGCGGCGGCAATCGTGATCCGTGTAGTTTGTTCGATGGTCAGGCCACGTTTCCTGTCGATTTCCCGTACATCACTAAGTAGAGGCCTTGCAGACTTCCGTTCAACGTCGCTTGCTGCGATTCGTAGGCTGACTCCAATGCGTCGGCCGCCTCGATTTGTTTGGCGAGACCCTTCTGCATGTTTTGGATGTTCGTCGTGGTCTTGAGGATCTCGGCTTGAAGGTGGGTATCGGTCGTGGTGTCGCCGGACACCTCGATCTGGATCTGCCCGTCAATCGGACTGCTGAACTGATCGAATGTCTTCGAAAACGCTCCCAGACCGGTGGTGGTGGATCCCGCGAACTTCAATGCATCGGTCAGTTGCGTGGAACTCATGCCATTGATCTTCGTTTGATCGAACGTGGCAGCTCCATTGGAGGAATTAAATGTGACGCCCAGATCGGCCAGACTGTGAATGCTTCCGCTGGCGCTCTGATACGAGGTCATCTGGTGCATCGCCGCACGAAGCTGACTGATCACCGGGTCGCCGAGCAGCGCGCCGCCGCCGGGTCCGACCTGCGCCTGCACCGCCGCTTCCAGTGAGTTGTAATTCGTGATCAGATCCTGCAAACTGCTCGTGAGTTGCGAGGGATCGCTCGCCAGCGTCATCTTGACCGCCGTACTGGTGGGCGCGATAATATTGAACGTCAATCCCGAAATCACGTTGTTGACCGTGTTGCTAGCCTGGCTGATAGGGATGCCATTCAATTTGAACACCGCGTTGGTGCCCGGATTGGTGGCCGTCAGGATGTTCGTGTTCGCACCGGTAGGATCGTCGTTCAACTGCAGCGCTGCGAGTCCGGTCGCATTCGCCTGGAGCGAAAGGTAATTCGTCCCCGTGCCGGTAGTTAGAATCGAGGCCGTCACGCCCACGCCCATGCCGTTGATCTGATTCATCACGCCGGAGAGCGTGTTCGTGGTGAGAGTGAACGTGTTGTGGACGCCTCCAATCACCAGATCCATCTTGCCGGTCGTCGATACCGGCGTCGCAGAGGGGTCCGCATAGCTGATCAGCGATGTTTCCGAGGCGGCGGCTGCCGCTGACGTTACGGAGTTGATCGTATAAGTCGCAGCCGTTGTCGCGCCGGAGTTGGTCACGGTCACTGCCGCGGTATTGGAACTGGTGGCGCTCAACGCCTGGCCCGCCGCAAGCGTGCCCAGACTGGTCAAACTGGTGGTCAGCGCGGCTACCGTGCTTTCGAGAGAACCCAGCGTCGCCTTGTGCCCCAGAACAAACGTATCCTGGGTCTGGAGCTGGGATAGAGGAACCTCGGATGTCTGTACCGCTTTATTAAGGATGTTCTGAAAGTCGGTGGCATACTGCCCCGTTAAGTTCATTACGATCGGTGTAATGGTAGAACTGCTCACAAGGGACTCATCGGCTCAACCGGAGGAAAGTGTGAGCAGGAATTTGCCGACCCGATGGTACCTGGGGGCGATCTGGCTGGCGTTCCTCGTCCACGGGGCCTTTTATTGCCATCTCATTCCGTTGTGGGAAGGCTTCGACGAGTGGGGGCATTACGCCTTCGTCGAATATCTGCGCCTCCACGGCACGCTGCCCTTGCCGTCCGATGATGTGACGGAAGAGATTCACGATTCGGTCGAATCCGAGCCCATCCGGCATGAAGAGGTAGAACCTCTAAAAGTGTTCGAAGCCCAGCAGCCTCCGCTCTATTATTGGATACTTTCGGTGCCGAACCGGATCTTCATTCACACACCCATCTCGATTCGGGTCCATCGGTTGCGGCTGTTCAGCGTACTCATCGCGTCGCTGGTGATTCCACTCGCGTATCTTGCTGCCCTTGAGCTGTTTTATAGCCGCGCGATCGCATTGAGTGTCTGCGCGCTGATCGTCTCCATGCCGGCGCTGATGATTGATATCTCGAGAATCGGCAATGAAAGCCTCTCGATTGCGATAGCATCCTGGATCATCCTGCTTCTGCTCCGGCAATCCCAGTCCGTCACTGGCCGTCTTGTGGGGCCGCCAATTCTGGCGGCAGCCGCCTTTTCAGGCGGCTCCGCTCTCGGTCTCGCGCTGGGCCTCGGACTCTTAACGAAGGCATATTTCCTCGCGTTCATCCCGGTGCTGCTTCTGCGCCGCCGCATTTATTCGCTGCTCGTTGCTATCGCCATCGGCGGCTGGTGGTATTGGCGAAATTTTCGTTTGACCGGTACGCTGACTGGCGAAGTGACGGACGTCGCGGTGTCGAAGCTCGGGTTCGCGGCAAAGCTTGCGGCTATCGGAAAGGTACATTGGCTGCGGGTGCTCGATTCCGCGGTCTGGACGCATATCTGGACCGGCGCATGGAGCTTCCTCACCGTCCGGAGCTGGATGTATCGCGTGTTTGAGGTGGTTTTTCTAATCGTTGCAATTATGGTCGTTTTAGCGCTCGCCAGGCGTCCTATTGGACGATTTAAGGGCAAATTAGCGCTGTTATGTTCGCTAGAAGCGCTGTTTGCCCTGGGAATCTCCTATCAGTCGGTGTTGATTTTTCTTGCGAAGAACATCATGTTCGCCCCCGGCTGGTATTTCTACGCGCTGGTCGTCGCGGAGGCGCTTTTATTGGCCTCGGGAATGCTTCTATTGGTTGGCCGGAAGCGAGTCCTGCTGGCGATGGGATTCCTCATCGCGTTATTCGTGGCGCTCGACGTCTATACCGCGATTTTTGTTCTCGCGCGTTTTTACAAACGCTAGTGTGGCGCGGACCCCCCGGTCCGGCTCTGCGAAACTCAGGCCGACGAGGGCGTCGGCCGCGGACCAGGGGGTCCGCCCCACATAAGCTCAGAGACTAGACTTTCCGCAGCTTCGTGACGCGTCCGACTTCCACCCACTCCACCACGAAAATATTGCCCGCGTGATCGAAACTTGCGCCGTGCGGAGCCACAAATTTCCCCGGCTTGAAGGCATCCCGAGCCATCACGCGAGTCTTGCGCCACTCGCTCGCCGAATCGTCGCCCAGATGTTCTATCACATTGTTATCGCGGTCGATGAGCGTCACGCGCGCGCCTAAATCGGGGATCACGAACACGCCGTTACGCTCGCTGAAGTGACACGGCAAATTCGTCCCGCCGACAAACTTCACGTGTTTTCCATCGAGTGTGAAATATTGCAGCCGCGCATTGCCGCGATCCGCCACCAACAGCAGCGGTTCCGGACCGCGCAAATCCATCGTGATTCCGTGCGGACAATCGAGTTTCCCCGCTTCCTTCCCTTTTCCGCCGAACGTGCGAATATATTCGCCTTTGCTCGAGTACTGATTGATGAAGCTCGACCCATAACCGTCGCCCACATAAATATCGCCATTCGGCGCGATCGCGAGATTGGTCGGGCTGTATTTCAGTTGCGCCGTGCTGTACGAGGTAGACTCCTTCGGATACCCCAGCGTGAACACTTCCTCGCCCGCGAGCGTTGTTTTCACGACAATCCCGCGCTTGGTGTCGCACAAATAGAGGAATTCGTGGCGGCCTTCTTTATGGATGTGCAGGCCGTGCGCGCCGCCCTCAAACTGCGCCCCCCAGCTCTTCACGAATTTTCCCTTGGAGTCGAAAACCACCATGGTGTCGTGCTTTTCACTGGTTTTATTCACCGTGTGATGGACGTAGATGTGCCCGTGCGAATCCTCGCATACGCCGTGCGTGTTGCCGTATTTCAGGCCGGCGGGCAGCGCGCCCCAATCGGAAATCATCTCGTATTGAAATTCACCCGATCCGACAATCGGATTTTTCGACCCGCTCTTGGACGATGCAATGACAGCGGGCGCAAGCGCCACGAATGTTCGACGGGACATCATTTCGGTGGTTCCTCATCTTTCTTTACTAAGACCGCGGTCAGTTCCGGATCGGAGGCCTCCAGCACTTTTTTCGGGATGTAGCAATAGCCATTGTCGCCCCAATCGGTGCCCCAGGAATTTTTCACGATATAGAAATTGCCAGTGTAGCCGACCATCAGCATGGCGTGGCGTCCGTGCTGGCCGCTGGGCGCCTCCGCGGCATTGAACATGCCGTCGCGGCCGATGTCGGAAAACGCCTCCCCGGTGTTGATCGAAATATGCACCGGACAGCCCGCGCTCAGGACCTTGCGCGCGTCTTCGAGCGAAATAGGCAGAGGCGTCGCGGGCAGCACGTGCTTCCCCGCATCGGCCGAGAGCACTCGTTCCGAGGTCACCGGCACTTCGCTCGAATCCGGCCACAATTCCTGCCGGCAGGTACCCTGCTCCGTCAGCAAACGCCCTGGATCCGGACCTCCAGTAGTGCCGTCGCCGCCTTTGTACGCGTATTGATAATCTTTCGCGTCGCCCTGCATGCGCTGAAATTCGAGCATCGTGAAACTCGGCGACAGCCGCGGCGAGCTGCCCGTCTTCATACTCGTCACCAGTTCGGTCGCATGCGTCCACGCGAATGCCGAGCACCGCGACGTCTGCCCCTGATCCCCGATCGGGGTCGCGAATTTGCGCAGGTCGACCGCGTCTTTCGGCTCGACCGCGGCGAACGCCGGCGGCAAGGGCTGCGGCGGAGCAATATCGCCTTTCTGCGGCACACTTACGTCGACATTGCTGAAATCGACCCCGGTATAACGAGCCATCAGAAGCGACAACGCCGCCGCCTCGATGAATCCAAATGCGTGCAGACGGCCGTCCTGCTGATAGAGATTGATGGTGTCCGCGCTGCCCGGCACCACCTGATTCAAGCCGCGCATGAAACCCGGATCCGCGAACTCCTGATACCCTTGCGCGGCTAGTTTCGTCGCTTGCGTGTCGCCGAAATACTCGTGATTGCCGAACAGATTCTTGGCGGATTCGTCGTAGTCCGACTCCGTCCAATTGCCGTCGTCTTCCTGAAAATCATCGGCCGTGGCATTGGGAAAATCTTCAGCCGGGGGCGCGGTGTCGTCGTCGAGTTCGACTAAATCATCGGGATCGGAAAAGGATTCGTTGACGTCGTCGTAGTATTCGTCGTCGTTATTATCGTTGTCGCCATCGCCTCCGGCCGCGGCGTCTTCCGGTTGATCGTCGGCGTCCGGTTGATCATCGTCCTGTTGATCGTCGTCTTGTTGATCGTCGGAGTCCTGATCGTCGTCGTCCTGATCGCCACCGCCGTCGCCGTCGCCGCCGTCACCACCGCCGTCGCCGTCATCGTCTTCCAGCCAATACCGCCGATTTTCGTCGCGAGGATCGTCGTAGGTCATCAGAGACATCGTACACCGCTCCCTGCGGTCACGGCTCGGAAGAATCGTAAATGGCCATTGGCTCTCCCTGCTTGTCAACCACGTACCCAAGAGCCGCTAAAACATCCTCCCGCTTCCACAACCAGCGAGTGCTGCCATGCCGAGCCCACCGCTTTCGATCTGACCCATCGAACGCCAGCTCATTCAAGCGCCGGCTCGCGAACGACTTGAGGTCGTTCATCACTCTCTCTGGCCGAACCTCCGCGTCGATCAGCAGGTGAACATGATTCGTACGCACATGCGCCGCCAACAAACTCCAACCGCGATTCGAACACCGGTCGATCACCGACGCCAACACCGCCTGCCTGCGGCCTTCATCCATCGAATAGGGTGGCTGGTCCATCTGATGCCGCGCCCACTCTACCCATTTTGTATCGCCCTCGACCAAGCGGCTTCCCGGAATATTGTGATTCCGATCCACGGAGCCCGGCGAATCACCATGCAGATGACATCCGTAGCAAGCGAACGTGATCAGATAAGTCATCGAGATCGCGACTAAGCCGATTCTACCGAGCCGTGACCACAGGGAGCGGTGTCAGGCTTTCGCGCTAATACCCGAGCCCTTCTCGCCGATTAGAAACCATCATGTCCACTGGAAAAGGCATCCGCCGCCAGAAGCGAATCGCCTACGTCGGTCCCATCCGGATTTCGTGGGAGGACCAGGGCCAACCGCGCTTCGCGCTCGCCAAGTGTTTGGATATCTCCGAAGCCGGCGTGCGCATTGAAGCGCCACAACCCGTGCGGATCGGCTCCACCATCCAACTGGCCGCGGAGCGCATCAAGCTCGCCGGCTCCGCGACCGTGAAAAACGTGGTCCGCAATGGCAGTAAATATTTGCTGGGCGTCCAATTAAATCGGGCGATGCTCGGCCAAGCGATTACCGAAATCGAAAGCCGCCCCTTAGTCTCCGTCCCATAGAAAACTTGAATCGCATCCATTAAAAAGTTTGACGCACGCGTGCAAAAAATTTGACGCGCGCGAGCCGAGACTCTCCTATACTGGTTTGTTTACACTTTTGGAGCGTCGCTTTGGCGAAAATCAATCTCTCGATTCCATTTTTGTTGCTGACCGCGCTGGCTTCGGCGCAGCCTGCCGACCTCGAAAAACGATTATCCGATCTCGATAAGGCCGCGAAAGCCGCGCAGAGTGCCGGCGACAACGCCTGGATGCTGGTCAGCGCCGCGCTGGTGCTGATGATGACAGGCCCCGGCCTCGCTTTGTTTTACGCAGGTCTCGTCCGTCGCAAAAACGTGATCGCCACAATGATGCAGAGCTTCGTGCTGATGGCGCTGGTCACCGTGATCTGGGCGCTGATCGGCTATAGTTTCGCGTTCGGGGAGGGCCCCACTCCGTTTCTGGGCGGATTCAACTACGCGTTCCTGCACAACGTCGGCGCGGCGCCTAACGCCGATTATGCGGGTACCATTCCGCAGCAGACGTTCATGATCTATCAATTGATGTTCGCCATAATCACGCCCGCGCTGATCTCCGGAGCTTTCGCGGAGCGCATGAAATTCTCGGCGCTGCTGCTGTTCATGACGCTATGGATGTTCATCGTCTATTTCCCGATGGCGCACATGGTCTGGGGCAAAGGCGGATTCCTGAATGCGACGCTGGGCGGGAAAATTCCGTGCTTCGATTTCGCGGGCGGCACCGTGGTGCACATCACCTCCGGCGTTTCGGCGCTGGTCTGCGCGCTGTACCTGGGCAAGCGCAAAGGATATCCGAATGAGCCGATGCGCCCGCACAGCATGGTTCTCGCGACCGTCGGCGCGTGCCTGCTGTGGGTGGGATGGTTCGGCTTCAACGCCGGATCGGCGCTGGCCGCATCGTCGCTTGCCACCAGCGCATTCGTCGCGACGCATTTCGCGGCAGCGGCGGCGGCCCTTTCCTGGATGGTCGCTGAATGGATGCACACCGGCAAGCCCAGTGTGCTGGGCGCAATTTCAGGATCGGTCGCGGGATTGGTCGCCATCACTCCCGCGTCGGGATTCGTGAAGCCGATGCCGGCGCTGATCATCGGCGCGGCGGCGGGCGTGGTTTGTTTCCTGATGGCGACGGCGGTGAAGAAGAAATTCGGATACGACGATTCGCTCGACGCGTTCGGCGTCCACGGCGCTGGCGGTACGCTGGGCGCGCTGCTCACCGGCGTGTTCGCGACCAAGGAAATTAACGACGCGCTATCGGGCAAAGCGCTCGGTTGGGCGGATGGAAACGCGGCGCAGATCCTCAATCAGTTAATAGGATGCGCCATCGCGGCCGGCCTGGCGATTGTGGGCACGTTTCTCATTTTGAAGATTTGCGACGCGTTGATAGGCGTGCGCGCGTCCGAGGATCAGGAAATTGAAGGGCTCGATCTAAGCATGCACGGCGAGGAAGGATATAATTTCGAGGCGTAGTATCAGTTCCACATGTCAGGTATGGTTTTTTCACCGGGAAGGAGTCGCTTGCGACTGATGTGTTTTGGGATGCCGTATACGTCACACGTCCGTTCTGGGTCTTGCCAGGGCTGTGGGGATCTCTCGTTATGTCGTTGCTCAACGCGCTTTTGTACGGGGCAATATTCTTCGTCCTTGCCTCTAAGTACGAGGAGAGACAGCGCCGTGTAAAGGGCGCTACCGAGCCGTGACCAAAGGGAGCGGTGTCCGAGTCCCCTCTCTGACGGTCAGGGTTCGGGGGGCTTTTGGGATACTGCGAGAAAGGCGGGCTGCCGGCACCGAACCCTGACCGTCAGGGAGGGGCAACACGATAATAGATACGACATGAAAAAAATCGAAGCGATTATCCAACCTCACAAACTCGAAGAAGTGAAAGAAGCCCTCAAGGCTATCGGCATCGACGGCATGACGATTACCGAAGTGCGCGGTCATGGCCGCCAGAAGGGTCACAAAGAAATTTATCGCGGCATGGAGTATCAGGTGGACCTGCTGCCGAAGATCAAGGTCGAAATGGTGATCCCCGACGCGCGTTATGACGAAGTCGTCAAAACTCTGGTGGCCTCGGCGCACACCGGCAAAATCGGCGATGGCAAGATTTTCGTCTTCGATGTGGCGGAGGCCATCCGCATCCGCAACGACGATCGCGGCGAATCGGCACTGTAAAGGCCGCGAGGAGGATTTAGTGGCCCAAAACGCGAAGATGCGCGAAAACATGGGGACTGACCACTCTGTCCCAAGGCGGCCGCGGTCGTTCGCGAAAACGGACTTCTGTTCGGCGCCGGGTGGACAGAGCGGTCTGTCCCCATGTTTTCGCCCCGTCCACAAAGTTCGTACGGCCAAAAAATTGTGACCGATAACTCAGTTGACGCAACTCTCTCCGCGCGCTCCGCAGCCGTGGAGGAACGCGTCCGCCAAGCTTACTCCGCCAGCCTGGAGCCCAAATTTCCCTCCGGTCTCACCCTCGTTGCCGTAGGCGGATTCGGCCGCCGCGAGTTGTATCCCCACTCCGACGTCGACCTTCTTATCTTGATTGACTCTGAACCCTCCGTAATAAAAGAGACTCTGTCGATTTTCCTGCAACGCCTTTGGGATTCAGGCTTGCGCCCCAGCCATTCCGTCCACACCGTCGCCGAGTGCACCACCGAGCACGAACAGAACGCGGAGCTGACCATCAGCCTTCTCGACCGCCGCCGCCTGGCGGGCGACGCTCAACTGTTCGATGCTCTCGACCAGAAATTTCGTGCATTCATTGAGAAGCGTGGCGAGGCCGTGGCCCGCCAGCTCGCCGCTCTTGCGCATGCCAGGCGGGCGAAATATCAGAACACCATCTATCATCTCGAACCCAATGTGAAAGATACGCCGGGAGGCCTGCGCGACCTGCAGACTGTGCGCTGGCTAGCCGTGTTGCATCCGCGCGATATTCCGCGCGGCCTCGACCACGCGTTCGATTTTCTGAGCGGCGTGCGCATCAGCCTGCATCAGGCGGCCGGGCGCGATCAAAATGTCCTCAGCTTCGATGAGCAGGAGTCGTTAAGCGAAAACCCCGCCGCGCTGATGCGCGATTACTATCGCCACGCGAGACTTGTGGATCGCGCCGCGCGCTACGCCATCGAACGCGCGTCGGAGCAGCCGGGCAGCCTGCTGGGACGCTTTCACGATTGGCGTTCGCGACTGTCGACCACCGAGTTCAGTGTGGTGAGGGATCAGGTCCTCCTGCGATCGAGCAATATTTTGCCGGCCGATTTGAGCCTGTTCGCGTTTACGGCGCGGCACCAGTTGCGGCTTGCGCCCGATACCGTGGAACGTTTGCACGGCTTTGTGCCGAAGGCAGGCTGGGACGATTGGAAAAAGCTTCTCTCGCTGCCTCATGCCTCGTTCGGATTGCGTGCCATGCAGGAGTGCGGCGCGCTGCCCGCGGTGCTGCCTGAGTGGCGCTACATCGAGTTTTTAGTGGTGCGCGATTTTTATCATCGCTACACCGTGGATGAACACACGCTGGTGGCCATCGACTCTTTGGAATTGGTGAAGGACGGCCGTTTTGCGGGACTCTTCGAGGAAATCCAGGAAAAAGCGCTGGCGCGCTTCGCGCTTCTGATCCACGACATCGGCAAAGGGTCCGGGCATGAGCACGTTACCGAATCGCTGCGTATCGCGCGGGTGCTGCTGGAGCGATTGGGTGCGGCTGGCCCGGATCGCGCCACCGTTGAGTTTCTCGTGGAAAAACATCTGGTGCTGTCGGGCGTGATGGCGTCGCGCGACCTCTCCGACTCCTCTACAGCTCGATTGTTATCGGCCCAGGTAGAAACCATCGAGCGGCTGAAGCTGCTCACCATGCTGACGTATGCCGATATCAGCGCGGTGAATCCGCAAGCCATGACGCCGTGGCGTTTGGAGCAGCTCTGGCGCGCCTATTTGCTGGCGTATGAGGAGCTGACGCGCGAATTGGGAACCGAGCGTATCCACGACGCACCGGGCATGGAGCCGGAGCGCGCGCAATTTTTAGAGGGCTTGCCGACCCGGTATCTGCGCACCCATAACGCGGCGGAGATCGACGAACATTTCGCACTCGCGCGGCAGCTTCAATCCAGGCCGCTTGCGATTGAGATCGTGCCGGAGCGCGGCGCTTATCGCTTGACCCTGCTCACGCGCGATCGTCCCGCGTTGTTTGCGCCGGTGGCCGGAGCGATCTCCAGCTTCGGGCTGAATATTCTGAAGGCCGAGGCGTTTTCGAACGCGGCCGGAGTGGCCGTCGATACGTTCACGTTTTCCGATCCGCACCGTGCGCTCGAATTGAATCCTCCGGAAGTCGACCGCTTGCGCGGCATCGTGCGCAAGGTGGTCGAAGGAAAACAGGACGCCACGAAATTGTTGCGCGGAAGGCCGAAGCCTCTGCTGTCATCGCGCGCCCGCTTGAAACCGCGCGTCGCGTTCAATAATGAAGCGTCGGAAACCGCGACGCTGATCGAGATTGTCGCCGAGGATCGTCCCGGATTGCTGTACGATCTGGCGCGCGCGATCACCGAGGAGGGCTGTAATATCGAGGTCGTGCTGATCGATACGGAAGCACATAAGGCGCTCGACGTTTTCTACGTCAGCAAAATCGCGGGCGCGATCGAGGGCCGGCTGAAAAAAGCTCTGATCGCCGCGTGCATCGGATCATGAGCTGGACGGCATGACTTGGACAACCTGGTGGATTTTCGTTTGTACGGAAACGGTTTTGTGCCTGACGCCGGGTCCGGCGGTGTTGTTCGTGTTATCGAGCGCGCTCAAAGCCGGGGCGCGAAAAAGTATCGCGTCGAACCTGGGAATTCTGGCGGCGAACACGGTCTACTTCGGTTTATCGGCGACCGGGATCGGCGCGGTGCTGCTGTCCTCGAAATTATTCTTCGCGGTGAAGTGGGTCGGTGCTGCGTATCTGGTGGTGCTCGGATTACGGCTCTTATTTAGCCATAATGACGTCGTTAAGGCTCCCGAAAACACCTTAAATGACCATAAATCGCACCATCTGTTTTTCGACGGTTTTATGCTCCAGATGTCGAATCCAAAGGCAATTGTGTTCTTTTCGGCCCTGTTGCCGCAGTTCATCGATCCGCACGCCGCGATCGTTCCGCAAATCGTGATTTTGGGCGCAACTTCGGTGGTCATCGAATTCTCGATTTTGCTCGGCTATGGCATCGCGGGCTCGGCGCTCACGCCACGCTATGCTAGGTGGACGAACCGCGTCGCCGGGGGATTGCTGATCGGCGCAGGCGCGGGTCTCGCCACCCGTTAATGGATCTGTTCAAATTACTGAAAAAACATTGGGGTTATTCGCAATTTCGCCCCAAGCAGCAAGAGATTGTAGAGAGCATCCTTGCGGGCCGGGACGTGGCGGCGATCATGCCGACGGGCGGCGGAAAATCGTTGTGCTATCAGCTCCCCGCCGCGGCCATGGACAAGGTATGTGTTGTGGTGAGCCCGTTAATCGCGCTGATGCAGGATCAGGCCGCGCAACTGTTGCAAGCGGGCATTCCGGCGGCAGTTCTCAATAGTTCCATCGATTACGGGGATCAGCGCGACATCATGCGGCAGGCGGAGCGAGGCGAATTGCGGCTGCTTTATTTATCGCCGGAGAGGTTGGTTCGCGACGATGCTTTGGAGTGGCTGAAACGCGTGCCTGTGGGCTTTTTTGCCATCGATGAAGCACATTGTATTTCCGAGTGGGGCCACGAATTTCGGCCGGAATATCGCAAATTGCGGGCATTGCGCGACTGGTTTCCCGATATTCCGATCGCTGCGTTTACGGCAAGCGCGACGCGTCCGGTGCGGCACGATATTGTGGCGCAACTGGGGCTGCGCGATCCGGCGAAAATCGCGATGAGTTTTCATCGGCCGAATTTGCGCTACATCGTCCACGAATGCGCCGCCCGCGAACAAGACGGGCGCGTCGAAGCGGCGCTCGAATGGTACACCGAAGGCAACGTGATCGTATACGCGCCGACGGTCAAAGGCGTCGAGGCTACCGCGGTTGCGCTCGAACGGCAGGGGCTTCCGGTAGTCGCTTATCACGGGCAGATGGATAATAATTCGCGCCGGAAAAATCAGGAAGCCTGGATGACGGGTGAAAAACGAGTGCTGGTGGGCACGCTGGCATTCGGGCTCGGGATCAATAAACCCGATGTGAGGGCGGTGATTCATCTGGCATTGCCGAAATCGCTGGAACAGTATTACCAGGAGGCGGGACGCGCGGGTCGCGATGGGCTGGCGGCCGATTGCATTCTTCTGTGGCAGAAACGGGATGCGGGACTGCTGGTGCATTTCATTCAACAGTTGCAGGATGAGGCGGAGAAGAGCAGAGCGTGGCAGCGGTATCGCGTGATGCGGAGGTTCGTCGAAGGGACCGAATGCAGGCACCGGCAGATCTGTTTATATTTCGGCGAGACGCCGAAGTGGGAGCGGTGCGATGCGTGCGACATCTGCGGGGCGAAGCCGGAGTGGTTGGAGGAGACTCCGGAGCCTGCGGTGGCGTCTCCATTGGCGGCGGCTGAGTCTCGGAAAGTTTATAAGAAGAGGATGGTTGAGGCGCTGCCGGGCGACTCGGAATTGCGGGAGAAGTTGCGGACCTGGCGGAGGGAACTGGCGAAGGAGTTGTCGGTCCCGGCTTATGTGATTTTGCACGATTCGACGATCGATGCATTGTGCCGGCAGGTTCCGTCGACGATTGCGGAGTTGATGGACGTGCAGGGGATCGGGGAGAAGAAGGCGGAACGGTTTGGTACAGCGATTCTCCGGCTGACTAAAGGCTAGGGATTCAAGAACTTAGCGGTTTCAGTCGGGAAAGAGGCGTCGGCGCGCGGGTTACGATGTGCGCGTGAATGCGGCTATTTTGTTTTTGACGATGTTGATGCAAACGAGCACGGAGACTTGGGTGAACGCGCCTCGTCCACTGCAGGTGAGCAATCTGAATCACTTCGTGGATGCGGCGAATGCGGTGATGTACAAAAGCGGCGCGGCGCAGTTGATTCGCGAGACGATCGGGATTGAGCCGGGCGACCTTACCTTCGTGATCCATGCGGTGCGGTGGAGCGATGGCGGCGAAATCGTCAAGCAGAACTGGTATGTATTTCATTCCGGGCAGTGGAGCGATGCGCAGTTTGCGACGATGAAGCGGATTTACGGTCGCAAGCAGATCTGGTTTCTGTACCTGCAATTCAACGCTCATTCCTCGGTCAATACGACGTATGTGATCGAGACGAAGAAGAAAACCGCGGCGTATTTCGATCATTTACAGCAAACGGCGGGGCTGTTCGGAGTGAACATGCCGATGGCGGGTGAGGCGCGAAACATCTGGAACGCCAAGCTGGTGGACATTCCGTACGTGCCGTCGGATGTGGTGATTGGCGGCGTGACGTTCGACGACGAGGGGCTCTCGTGGATCGATTTTAGCGCGGCGGTTCCTGTCTCGAAAACGCCGGGGATGTTCGCGGTGGTGGATTTGTATTTTCGTCCGACGGATATCAAGGGGCTGGGGTTTAGCTCGTGGCCCCATGCGGTAGAGGGGGTGAGGGTGGGGAATCGGCCGTTGAAGAATATTTTGCTGGGGGTGGGGTGGGGTCCGATGTATGGAGGTGTCGTGGTGGGCGGTGGGACGTACACGTATTCGTTCGGGGTGAATATTTCGGCTAGTGCGGCGGTTAGTGCGGTGAAGAAGTGAACGCCCGCTGAGAGCCGGCGGCAGGGCATGGCCCTGCCCCACATCAAGAGGACTTTACCGAGCAGGCGGGTTGGTAATCTGCAGCGGGCTGCCACCGCAGAGACGTGCGCGATAAAACCAAGACCGGACGGGCCGACCAGGGGGTCAGCCGCGGACCGGGGGGTCCGCCCCACCCGGAGGGGGAAATGCCTGCACCATTGTTACTGGACTGCTATGGTTGCGGTGGTTGGCGAGGGGATTCCTCCTACGGTTAGGAGAATCGGCAGGGCTGCGCCGGGTGCTACGTTTTGTGGAACGATGGCGTTGATTTGAACTACTCCTTCTGCTTCGCCTGGGGCGTTGCCCGCGTAGAGAACTTGTGCATTCGCTCCGCCGATGGAGACGTTGATGGGGAGCGCTAGCGAAGATGCAGTCTGCGCCACAACTCCCGTGGATGAGAGTGGGGACGTTTGTCCTCCGCCGGTTGCGTAAATCTGGATCGCGGTGCCGCGCGCGGCTGGATTGGAGGCGCTGTTGATCGAGCCATCCTGATTCACGATGGCGCCGGGTCCTACTCCAGAGCCGCTGAGGGTGAATATCGACGGCGCGGATGGTGCGACTGGGACTGACCACGTGCCCGTTGGCATGCCGCCCGCGACCACTTGAACGGTCGCTGCGCCGCTGCCAACTTCATACGGGACGATCGCGTTCACCTGGCTAGACGAGGCATAAATCAGGGGCACAGCGATGTTGTTGATCAGGACCTGCGTGCCTCCGAGGGTGGTCGGAACTTTTCCGGTTGCGTCGAGAGTCATCCCGGAAGGCGTCGATCCAATGCCGGTTCCATACAAGCTGATGATCTCGCCGGGCGAGATCGCGGAGGGCGCTCCCGACGCTGCCCTGACGACCGATGCCAGGATTGGCGGGAATGTGGCGGAAGCGGTTACGTTGAGCACGACCGGGACGATGACGGAACCGGATCCCGAGGTGAAGGTCACCGTAGTGTAAATCGTGCCGGGCTGCATGGCGCTAAATCCGACCTGGACGGTTGCCGGTGTGTAGGGGGAACTCGCTCTGCCTCCTCCGTAGAAGAGTGTGCTGGGGTTGGAGGTGACGGTGAAGGTTCGTGTGACGGTCTGTCCTGCCTGGAGGGTGAGAGCAACGCTTGCGGGGGTGACGGTTAAAGGCGCGGACGGAGCGAGGACGACGAGGGTAACTGGAATTTGCAGAGAGGCTCCGCCTGTTGAAGTTAGCGTGAGGGTTCCCAGGTAGGTTCCGGGGCTAAGACCGACTGCGCTGGCGCTGACAAGAACATTGTCGGAGACTTGAAACGAAGCCTTCAGCCAATTGCCTCCCGACTCGGTTGCCACCGAAAGGGCGGAATAGTCCTGCCGCAAGATTACAATCTGGTCGCCAGATAGGCCGTTCCAGCGGCCAGCGCAAAACTCACAGAGTACGGGTTTGCCGGCGGCACCGGAGCGCTTGACCTGATCAGAAAGTCCACCTGGACGGTGACGGAGTTCAGCGGTCCTTGAATGACGACGTAACCCGAATAATCTCCGCTGGCCAAGCCGGACGGATTCAGTGTGACCGCAATCGAGCCTGGAGCAGCGCCGGTTGTTGGCGCGGACAGCCAGCTCCCGCCGGAGGTGGTGCTCACCGAGACAGATAACTGGGCCGGGGTGCCGTTGGTCGAGACGCTGATGGCGGCGGTGACCGGCGTCACAGACCCCACGGTCGCGCCGAGGGGGGCCAATCCGCCTGCGGTGAGGTAGGCCGTCGCGCCCACCTGCATGGTCACGGGCACGACAATGTCGTGGACGAAAGTTGACAGGCTCGGCGGGACTGTACTCTTGATGGTTACGGTGCCAGTGTATGAGCCGGCACCGAGAGCTGAGACGTTGGGGCTCAGAGTCAATGAGGACGGCTCCGAGCCTTGTGCCGGAGAGACGGACAACCAGGGAACGGACGAAACGGCTGTGAAGGGAAAACCTCCCTCGAGATAAACCGTTGCGGGTGGGGGAACGGGCGCGCCGATCCTCCAGGTCCAAGCGGGGGGCACTGAGGCGCTAGGCTGGCGGATACCGAGGAAAGGTCCCGGAGGGAACATACTCATTTGGGGTGGACCGACAAAGTGGTAGTTCGACCTAAACTCGAGCATTCGCATTGGGGCGGAGGATAGCATTCCGAGGTCGTTCACGTCCGACGGATCAAAGATGCCGGGGCTGTAAAGGTAGGTTTCGCCGGGCGGGATGACTTCCGAAGTGACAGTAACGATTCCTCCAGGATCCGTGGAGAAAAACGTCACATTCACGGGGAAGAGGTTCTGATTCAGGAGTGCGATGGATTCCCCGTAGTCTGGAGAATCCGGTACGTCCCAGGAGACGTTCGTATAAGTGGTGAAAGGCAGCAGCGGAAAAAGGCCCGCTGCTACGTTGGCAGGAGCCGAGGGGAGAGAGCAGAAGAAGTCCGATTGCTGCCCGGCGGTCTGCATGTGGAGGTGTTTGCCGGTGAGTTCTGTCGCGCCAGCGAGCGTTACGTTGATTTGCTGAGCGCTGACGAATTGTGTCGAGGCGAGGCTGACGCCGTCGATGGTGACGGTGGTGGTTGCGTCGAATCCGGTGCCATCGATCGAAACGACGGTTCCTGAGGGCAAGAGACCGCCTCCCGGTGTCACGCTTTGGACTGAGAGGGTCCCACCGACGGTGAATGTTCCAGGATTTACGCTGACGGTATAGACGTTGCCCTGCTGGTCGTGCCAGGGGCCTTGCGTGGGATCGACGGTGACAGAGGAGGTTCCGGCTTTCGCGGTTGCGAGCACCGGGACGTTGATCACGAGTACCGGCAGTGCAGGTAATTGTCCGAGGCTCGCCGACGAAGCCGTGAATGACGCGGTCACATGCTGGCCTTGGACCGTGGCGTAACCGAGCTGGTCTCCTGTGGCGCTGAAGGCGGCGACGTTCGCGATGTTGCCGAAGATCGCTGGATCGAAATCGATGGAGATGCTGGCGCTTGAAACCAGAGCGGGGGCGCTGGGGGAAATTTTGAATTGCACGTATCCACCGGGAGGCGCGGTTTCGCTCGATACTTGCAGGCTCAGTGTCGGGGTGGTTGCGCCGAGGGCAAACGCAGCGGCGCAGAGCAGGCTTGCGAGTCGCGTCACTACTAGGTTTAGTTTAGCGTGGAAGCGCTCGGGCGGCGACACTCTCGAAAACAGGGGCTTTGGCCGCTTCCGGTGGTCGCGGTTCTACAAAGCGTCCGGGCTCTCGCCCGGATGGACCGTGCCCAGAGGGCGCCCACAATCGGTCCGCAGATTGCCAACCTGCACCACAAACAAGTTTCACAGCGATCGGTGGGCCGAGGGCGCATCCAAAACCCGAATGTTTCTCGGCCCAACGGCTGGGTAGCGATGGGGTGGATCCTGCAACCACACTTCAGGAAAGCATGGATAACTTGCTGGCTTGCTCGAAGACTTCGCGGAGCATTTTGGCGGTTAGCTTTCCTGTGGACGTGTTTTGCTGGCTCGGGTGATAGGAGGCGATGAGGACGGGCGTTAGATTGTACACTGCGCCGTGGCCGAAGGATTTGCGTTCATTGACGATCGATAAATAGGTATCGAAGGCTATTCGGCCTAATGCTACTACTACGCGCAGGCGCTTGAGGAGAGCGATTTCGCGTTCTAGATAGGGGCGGCAGTTGGTTAGCTCTTCTCGCGTTGGTTTATTATCGGGCGGAGCGCAGTGGGCGGACGCGGTGATGTAGGCGTCTTTGAGGTCGACGCCGTCGCGCGAGGCGAAGCCGGTTTCATGGAGCGCGCGATAGAGAAATTCGCCGGATTTATCGCCGGTGAACATGCGGCCGGTGCGATTGGCTCCGTGGGCTCCGGGAGCCAGGCCGAGGATCAGCACGCGGGCTTCGGGGTCGCCAAACGACGGGACGGGTTTGCCCCAGTATTCGTGATCGAGATAGGCGCGGCGTTTGACTTTTGCGATCTCGCGGCAGTGGTCGCGGAGGCGGGGGCAGAGGGTGCAGGCTACGATGTCGTTCTGAAGGATTGCAAGTTCGTCTCCGCTCGACTTCGGCATTCGTTCATAATGATAGATCAAGATTCAGAGTTAGCCGGTGGGGCATTTTTTGCAATGGGTCGACCGGTTGATGAAGTAAGCGCTACTATCCTGAACGGAGTCGTCGCGTTGGCAGAGCCGGACTAGGGCGTCCGCCCCACCTTAATTTATGTGGTGAACTTCTGACTTCGACGGCGATGGAATTGTGCGAAGGCGAGGGCGGCGAGGCTCGCGCCGAGAAGGCCCATGGTGGCGGGTTCGGGTAAGTTGTAACCGATGGCATCGAGCACCCTGATTTCCGCCAAGTTGGTGTCGTTGGTGATGTCTAAGGTGCTGTTTAGGCAGCCTTGCATGTCCTGGACGCGCGAGCAGTTGGTCGACCAGTCGCCATAGTCGTTGTTATTAGGAGAATTGTTATAAGGGGCGATATTGGTATTGCCGCTGTCAATCGAAAAGTACGCCAAGGTTCCATTGGCGGTAGCGAGGAATGAGCGAGTATTCGCGGCGGAATACCGGAACAGATCCACCGGTGTAGCGTTGCCGGCGCCCAAGCGGTCTACTGGTGCGCCAGCTGAAGTGCCGAGACTGGAGATGGTCCCGAGAATTTCGTCGGTCTCATGCTCGGCGACGCTAAAAAAGTCGTAATTATTTACTGTGCCGGTTGTGCTGCCGCCGAGGCCGCGGTAAGTGTAGCCCTGAGTTAGCTGAGCATTGAGATCAACGGGGTCATTCAGGGTAATGACGCCGTCATAGCAATTTCCAACGCCGGGAGTGTTGCAGGAAGCTCCAGCGTTGGTTATGCCGTTTGTGAATCCGATGCCAAGAGCATTGGCCAGTGCGGTGGTTAGAACGATATTGCCGCCGGCCCCAGGGATCGGATCGGTGGCAGGCAAACTACCCACGGCGGTTACGTCGTTGGCGTCTCCCGGGCCTTCATGGCTGGTTAGCTGAGTTTTATAGGTCGCGTACGGTACCGAACCGACAAACTGGTTACTCCCGCCAAGCCCGCTACCGCTCCCATTAGCGGCAAACTGGATGAAGATGCTGGCGTTCGCGTTGCTAAAGGTGCTGCTATAAAGTCCCGCGATGGTGGTTTGAAGAGTGCCGCACGCGTTCACGGTGCTGTCCCCGTTAATGTTAGCGTTACACGTGTAAGTAATATTGCCGAATGCGGACAAAGTCGCGCCGAGCGCCGCGAGAGCCAAGAAGATCGTTCGTTGCGATCTGAATGCTTTCATAGTCATCCCCCGAGGACTGTCAGACTTAAAGCTTGCCTCAGTCCCCCCCGAATAGTCAAGCGGAGATTCACCTGAGAAACGCTAGTTTTGGCGGCGGTGCCGGACGCTTAGTACGGCTATAACCGCGAGGCTTATGGCGAGCAGGCCCATGGTGCCGGGTTCGGGGACCAGGTTGAAGCCGACGGCGTTGAGCACCGATATTTCCGATCCACCGTCATTTGTCAGGTCCAAATTATTGCCCGAGGCAGCTTCGCCATTCTGGACCTTACCGGGGCCGCCGGCGGCCCAGTCGCCATAATCTCCGAGAGCGGGTGAATTGATGTAGCTGGCGATATTGTGTTGGCCGCCGTCGATCGAAAAGTATGCGCCGGTTCCATTGGCGGTGCTGAGAAAACTACGGGTTCCGGGAGCGGCATAGCGAAACAGGTCGGCCGGTGATGCGTCGGTGGCGCCGACGGCGGAGTTGCAGGCCTCCGCCGGTCCAGTGTTGCTGCCATTTGTGCCGATGCAGGAGATCGAGCCGAGAATCTCGTCCGTCTCATGCTCCACGATGTAGAAAAAATCAACCCCGCTTTGCGTTGGGTCACTGGGCGAGAGGGGGTAGTAAAAATCTACGCCACTCTGGGCCATCGTAATGACGCCGTTGTAACAATTGGGATCCACGCCCAGCGTGCAGGAAGTCATTTGATCGGTTTCGATTCCGGCGTCCGATCCCGCCAGGCCAAGAGCGGATGCCAGCGCAGCGGTAACATCGATGTTTCCGTTGGTGTTTCCATACGGGATCAAGGGATCACCGCCAGTGGGCAAGCTGTTTAGAGCAGTTGGGTCGTCCGTGTGAAGAGTCAGCGCGGTGAGATAACTCGCGTACGAAACAGGAGTGACGTTGAAGCTGCTTGACGCCACCCCGGCGTTGCCGAATTGGATAAAAATGTTGGCGGTCGCATTGCTGAAAATGCCGCTATAAACACCCGAGTCCTGCGGACCGTTCAGCATGTTGCAGAGGCTGGTTGAGATGCTCGCGTCACAGGTGTAAGTGATGCCGCCGGCAAGTGCCGGAAGAGTCGCTCCAAACGCTGCAATCGTCAAGAAGATGGAGCGTGTTGTCACCTTTCGCTCATTATACCTAGTCGTTCACGTCGACGTTCTCCACGAAACAACTCATGAAGGCGCGGTCGAGCACGTCCTCGGTCAATGCGATCGGACGGCGCTCGAAATGGAGGATATCGACGGCGTGCGAAATCACGTCGCGCGGATGGCAGCGGCGGAATCGTTTATCGCCTTGAATATAGTGCTTCTGCACGAAGCTCGCCGCGAGGCCCGGAGGACACAGAATCTGCTTGTCCAGGCAGTAGCGCTCGAAAATCTGGATAAATTCGGGCGCTTTCGGACTGCGCAGGAACATTTTGTATTGGATTCTGCGCAGGAACGCCTCGTCGCCCAGCTGATTCGGCCGCAGGTTGGTAGAGAAGATGAGGAAGGCCTCGAAGGGCACCGTCATTTTACCGCCGGCCTGGAAGCTGAGATAGTCGGTGTGCTTTTCCATGGGCACGATCCAGCGATTGAGGATTTCCGCGGGGGATGCCTTTTGACGGCCAAAATCGTCGATCAGGTAGATGCCGTTGTTGGCCTTGAGCTGGAACGGAGCATCGTATACCTTGGAGTGCTTGTTGTAGCTCAAGTCCAGCATATCGAGCGTGAGTTCGCCACCGGTGATGATGAACGGGCGTTTGCACCTGAACCAGCGGCCGTCGTGCGGCTTCGAGTCCGACAGCGCGGTGAGCAGCGAGGTTTCGTCCTCGATCTTGTGGTGATAAATGGGATCGTAGAGCTGGATGATGTTGCCCTGGCATTCGATGGCGTAGGGCATGTAAATCGGCGCGGTCTCGACGCGAAACAGCGATTCGGCGAGCGCCGTTTTTCCATTGCCCGGCTGCCCGTAAATCAGAAACGACTTGTTGGAATTGACCGCCGGACCGATCTGCGCGAGAATATCCGCCTCCACCACCAGGTGTTTGAACGCAACACGGAGAAGATCGGGGCTGAGCCAGTTCTCCTGCAGGCGCTGCCGCCGCACAATCTCCGTATATTGATAAAGCGGTACTGGCGCGGGCCCGGCATACTGATTGTTTTCAAGAAACTCGCGGGCCAGGTTGCGGCCCGACTCGGTGAGAAAGAAGACTCCCGACATATTTCCCATTCCGAGCGACTTCTTCACACCGACGTAATGTTGCCGTTTGAACGTTTCCAGGGTTTCGTCGATCACGCTGAAGGGAAATCCGATGAGGCTGCCGATGTCACGGCCCACCAGCTCGCCGCGAAAATACAGGTATTTCAGGATCAGATGTTCGATGATGGTGGCCGGAATTCCCGTATCTTCAAGGGATTCCGGTACAGGAGGGACGACGGCGTTACTGCCGGATTCCGCCGATTCGATCAAATCGATAACTGAGCTCACGGGTTTAAACAGCCTCCGAACAGAGAAGAAGGGCGCGCGATCCGCACTATATGACAGATATATCGGGTGAAAACTCGCCTCACTTCATGCTTTTCGCAATTTTGGTACTCTTCGCCCAACTCGTACCGCATCGTGCGCCCGTCGTACCATCTGTTGTAACAACGGAAATCGAGTTTGTGACGGCGGATTTGCCTTGGGCAGTCGCCGAGAAGGGGTATGAGGCCTCGCCTTTGGAGGTACGGGTCAGCGGATCATGTCCGATTGGAGGGGTGGGGTACGCAGTGTCGGGTGCATTGCCACTGGGCATTCAGCTTTCGCGGATGGGATATTTTTCGGGGGCGCCGGTGCATACGGGCGAGTTTAAGTTCACCGTCCGCGCATCGGACGGCTGCGGGTCGGCCTCGAAGGAATTCAAGCTGGTGGTGACGGGGGCTCCGATGCTCACGGTGAAGCCTCCGCGCATTTCATTTGAATGCAAAACCGGGGAGAATCCGCCGGAAAAGGAGATGTATGTTGCGGGCACCTGGCCGAGATTGGCGTACCGTCTGACCGTCGCCAACGCCGGGTGGCTGGTGGCAACGCCGGAACATGGCACCACGCCGCGTCAAGGCTCGGCACTGGCTCACGATGTCGTGCATGTGCGCGTGGATACTGTCGGGCTGAAGCCGGGACACTATACCGCGTCGATTACGGTCTCATCGTGGCAGGCATTGGAGCCGGTGCGCGTGGAAGTGGAGCTGAAAGTCAATTAAGAAGAATGTTTCCAGGGAAGGAGGGAGTGTTTTTTCCCAGGAGTTTTGGGAGCGGGCGTTTTTGCCGCGGGAGCAGGGGGCGGGACTATCTGAGGCATCGCCATTAAGCGGATCAAATCCTCGCTGACGCCCGCCTGCTTCAATCCGACCAAGCCCTGCACAGTGGTGTCGAAATTCGTCCGCGAGTTGCGGATCAACTGGAGGATAAACATCTCGTCGAACCCCGCCTTGGCCAGAGTGACGACGCTGTCATTGGTCAGGGGTTGGTGGACCAGCGAGGCTATGGTGAACTCCTGCGCCATGGCCGGGAGGATCGTAAGAAGCAGAGCGCACAGAACACGCATACACTGTTACTATCGGCATAGTGAGGAGAGGTGAGAGGGCGGATTAGCCCTATGCCGCGTCATGGCGACGGGATCATTTTGGCGCATCGGCATCTACCAAACAAAAAGACGCTGTTTGGATGCCGTGAAAATTACCCTCTCTCCCGAACTCTTAGTTCGCAATGGCATCTCAAGCCGGCTATCGTCGCCAAAGGTGACTATGATCGTTTCATCTGTGGCGATTTTCACACTATCGACCACCTTGGCGATTAGGCCGCATAGCCGGTCTCGATACCCTGGTGTTCCGAACGTGAGAGTCGTCCCTTCGCTCGTTACGTGTGGCCAGACAAGCGTCGTAAGTGCGCCCTTTTGGTCGAAGCCGAGGATCAGGTAATCAAGCACGAACTGGACTGAGGTGAGCCGCGCGCCTCGTACTTCCGACAAGAGACTCTCGCCGTTTTTTCGGACCTCTTCATTTGTCATCGACAGAGCGTTTACTTCTTCACCGCCGGCCACTTCTCGATCTTTTTGCGGATCGCCGCCGCGTTCTTCGCGTCGGGAGACAGTTCCAGATACTTCTCGTACGCCTCGCGCGCAACGGCGTGGTCGTTTAGCTTCTCCTCGGCTTCACCGAGCTTCAGGAACGCTTCGGCGGAACCCGGGTCCCACTTCGTCGCGCGCACATATCGCCGTGCGGCGGCATGGTAGTTTTTCTTGGTCTTGAAGTAGAAGTCGCCCGCGGTGATATTCTTCTGCGCTTCCAGCGGATTGAGCGCGAACTCCTCCAGCTTGAGCGATTCATCCTCTTCCGGGGGCTCCTGTTCGGCTGGTTTTGCGGGACGCGTTGTTTCGAGTTTCTTCTGCTGCTGAGGCGGCTGCTGCTGCGCCAACAGCGCGGCGCTCGCGAGCATCGCCGCTATAGACACGCATGACACAATTAAATTATAGACCCGCTACTAGAGCTTCGCGAAAAAGCCTCGGAGCTGCCGCTCCTGCCCGGAGTGTATCTTTACAAAGACGCCCACGGCACGGTGATCTACGTCGGCAAGGCGAAGAATCTGCGCGCCCGCGTCCGCAGCTACTTCAATGTCGACCGCCTGGCCGAGTCGAAGACCGGGACGCTGATCCACGAAGCGCGGAACATCGATTTTATTCAGGTTGACAACGAGAAGGAAGCCCTCGCGCTTGAAAACAACCTCATCAAGCAGTGGAAGCCTCGCTACAATATCCTGCTGCGGGACGACAAGACGTATCCGTACATCAAGCTGACGGCGGAGAAATATCCGCGCGTTTACGTGACTCGGAGACTGCGTAAGGACGGCTCCTCCTACTTCGGCCCTTATTTTCCGGGGAACCTGGCGCACCGGCTGGTGCACTTCATTCATCGCCACTTCAAAGTGCCCTCCTGCCGCATCGATCTGACGCGCAAGCACTCGCATCCGTGCCTGGAATATCACATCCATCGATGCCTGGGTCCGTGTGTGGAAGGGCTCACGACAGATGAGCGTTACGCCGAGGCGGTTCGTTCCGTGCGCATGTTTCTCGAAGGCCGGCATAAGGATCTGGCGCAGGAACTGCGGTCGCGCATTCAAGTCGCCAGCCTCGATACTCGATACGAGGAAGCGGCCGCGCTGCATGAACTGGTGCGCACCGTGGAGGAGTTGGGCGAAAAGCAAAAGATGGCTTCGACCGATGGCGGCGATACCGACATTTTTGCTTATTACGCGGAGGTGCCTCTCATCGCGGTAAATCTGTTCCATCTTCGGAACGGGCATATTGTCGACCGTCGCGAATTTTTCTGGGAGGACCAGAGGGAATTCGATGCACCGGAATTTTTCGCGTCGTTGCTCAAGCAGGTTTATCTGGACGATCCCTATGTGCCCGCTGTGATCCATGTGCCGGCGGATTTCGAGGAGCGCGAGGTTTTAGAGGACTTTTTATCGGAAAAACGCGGCCGAAAAGTCGAGATTCACACGCCGCAGCGCGGGCAGAAGAAGGCGATGCTCGAACTTGTGGAATCGAACGCGCGCCACAGTTTCGAGCAGCGTTTCCGCGTGCTGAAGCCGACGTCGAAGGCGATTTCCGGGGCGTTGCAGGATGCGCTCGGCCTCGAAAATGCGCCGCAGCGAATCGAATGCTTCGATATTTCGCATATTCAGGGAACCGATAAAGTCGCCAGCATGGTGGTGTGGGAAAACGGGCGGATGAAGAAGGCGGACTATCGTAAATTCATCATCAAGACAGTGGAGGGCAACAACGATTTCGCCTCGATGCGTGAGGTGATCGGCAGAAGGTACGGGCGATTGAAAGAAGAGGGCGCCGCGCGGCCCGGGCTCGTGCTGGTCGACGGAGGACTGGGGCAATTGCATGCCGCGGCTGCCGCGCTCGAAGAGCTCGGAATCACGGATCAGCCGCTGGCGTCGATCGCCAAGCGCGAAGAGTGGATTTACGTTTACGGGCAGGAAGAAGAACCGATCGTGCTTGACAAATTTTCACCAGTGCTGCACCTGGTGCAGACGGTGCGGGACGAGGCCCATCGCTTTGCGGTGACATTCCATCGCACGCGGCGCAATGAGAGCCGCATGCGGAGTGAGCTGGATCTGATTCCGGGGATCGGGGAGAAGACGGTGATGAAGCTGCTGCGCCATTTCGGTAGCCTGGAACGAGTGCGCGAAGCTCCAGAGGAGGAACTCGCGCGGGTCGCCGGCCGGGCCGCCGCGCGCAAACTAAAAAATTCTAAGGCATCGGCATCGATCGAATTGGCGCCTTAGAATAAGTCGCCGATATCTTTTGCAATCGAGCGAGCTTCCAGGTGGATCAAACCTGCATTCCCACCCTGCGGGCTGATCACCGCTAACACCGCTTTTGAACCGGCCGAGTAGACGAACAGCGCGCCTTCATCGGACTGAATGGATACCTCGCCCAACGCTCCAGCGCTCATGCTTTCGCTGATGCGGCGTCCCAGACTGGATGCAGCGGCAGCCATCGCTGCCACGCGGTTCGGATCCTGCCCATTCGAAAACGAATGCGCGATTGGAAGTCCTTCATTGGACGCCAACAGGACGCCCTTCAATTCTGGAATTGCTGTGCGCAAAGCCTCGATGTGGACTTTTAGCGCGTCACCTTTTGCCATGTTACTTCTCCTTCACGTGTCCCCGACGAAAATTTTTCTGACGCCCAGCGAAACAAATTCTCCGCGAGAGCGAACCCTGCGCAACACTATGCGCAAGCACAAGGATAATCGACCATTAGGAGAATAACTTTAACCCGCGACGGGGGAAACGTACGAATTGGAAGTCAAAGTGCCCGGTAGTCCCGTAGCCCATTCTGGGGGTGGGCCTACTGTTCCAATTTGGAAATTCTGGCTGATGAATTCTTCGTTCCTAAAGTGCCGATGGCATAGTCTCTAAGGCCTTTGTCGTAAGAGTACCTAAGGCGACCACCTCAAATTGGCTCCATAAGTGCTTTACCGCATGGAAAGACGTAAGAGGGCCCTTTAGCATTAGGGCAGAAGGGACGATCTAAAGAACATGCGGTGTCTGTATTGCGGCAAGGAGTTGGCGCTCCTAAAACGTTGGACGGGGGGTGGAGAATTTTGTTCCGACGCTCACCGGCAAAGGTATCAGGAAGAATATAACCAGCTTGCGCTCAATCGCCTGTTGCAAGCAAAGCCATCTGGCGAAGCGCTGCCTGGGGTGGAGACCAAAGCCGCACCGGCCGCCGAGCCAAAACCTACCGCTCCCCCGCCTCCTGAGCGCAGTTCTTTGAAGGTATCCGAAGGGAACCGGCCAAAGCCCACTCATCGCGACATCCCCGCCCCGGTCTCGGCTCGGGTGGAGAGGCCCGATTCGATACTAAGGGAAGAACCGGAGCCGGCCGCAGCTCCCGTGGCAACTACTATCGCAGGACCCCCGGTTTTTAAAGCGCCAGCTTCGCCGGAAGAACCGGCACCGGCCCAAGCGGCTGGATTTCTCGTACAACTGCCATTCCCGATCCTGACGGATGTGGCGCGGGTATTTCGTCCGGATATGGAGTTTCTGGCGGCAGTCTCAGCGGCGCTGCCAAGTCACACCTTTGAACCTTTAAATTCGCGCCAGGATACTTATCAACTGGAAACGGCTGGACTTGTGACCTACCAGCCATCTAACCGAGCCTCGAATTACACCGCGAACGGCTCAGGAGAACGGCGGCTGGAGGTGCGCGACTTCGTGCGTACCGCTCCCATTGTCGAAATCGACCTGAGCCCGGCTGGTGAAACGGGATTGGAGACTTCAAGCGAAGCCATGGATATTCTAATTTTTCCTCAACCGCCGCAAGGGTTGCCGGTACTTTGGCACGAACCGCCTGTTGGATTCGCCATGGGCGCAACGGAACTTGGCGATTTAGCGCGCCTCTCCTTCACCACGACCGGTTTTGCCGAAGAAGACGAATCGAAGGAGTCGGAACGTCACACGGACCCGGCCGTGGAGCAACCGCCCGCCATCGCCGTTGCCCCGCAAATTCACGCCGAGCCGAAGCTCTTGGCTGCCGTCGAAGCGATCGCCGAAGTCGCGCCGGAGCCAGTCGTGCAAGCTGCACCGGCACCGGAGCCTGATCCCGAACCCGTTGTTCAACATGTGGCGGAGCCTGTCTTGAACCATGTCGTCGAACCTGTGGTCGACCATTTAGCGGAGCCAGCCCAGCCCGTTCCGGACGCGGTCACGAAACCTCTTCCGCTAGTGCTGCACGTGGCCACGCCAAGCAAGGGAAAACCGGCGCAGATTTTTTCCTCGGCGCTCAACGCCGTCGATGTGCAGGTTCCGCGATCGACCTCGCTGCCCCTGCGGCCCGTAATGACGATCGGACCCGCACCCGCAAAAGAAATCGAGAAGCCGGTCGAGAAGAAAGTGCCGGAGCGTCCCGCGCCGCCTGCCGTTAAGGCCAACGTAAAGAACGATGCTAAGAACGACGCAAAGATCGAGCCGAAGAAGCCGGTCGTCGCTCCTGCGCCAGTCCGCCCCGATCCTCGCCTCGTAAACGCCAAGCTTCGCCGGCCCACGCCTGAGGTTCAGCCTGCGGTAAAGGCTCCTGAGCCGGAGCCGGTGAAAGTGGCCGCGCCTGGTCTGAAGCAAGTCGCGAAAACGGAGATTCCGAACGCTCCGAAGCCGCCCGCCAAGACGCCTGAGGTTCGCGAAGACGTGAAAACTAAGGAAGAGCCCAAGCCAGGGCCGGCCTTTTCTTATGGCTCGAGCGATCTCGGATTGCCTCACTTGAGTATGCAGCCGTCACCGGGTTTCCTGGGCCGCCTTCCGGTGGTTGCGAAAATTGGGATCGCTGTCGCCCTGTTGGCCGGAGTCGGTTCTGTGATCGCCTTCTCATCCAAGAGCGGCGGCGCCGCGGTATCGAGCGCCCCGGGTACGATAGTCGCCGGAACTACTTTGCCGGTCGGCGAGGCGGGCTGGATTACCGACTGGGGCGCCGATACAGGCGTTCGCCGGACGCGGCAGATATCGATCTTGCGATCCTCGCAAACCCTCACCGACTACCGTATCCAGATGCAGGGCCAGATTGAGACCAAGGCCATCGGCTGGGTGTTCCGCGCAGCGGATCCGAAAAACTTCTACGTCACGAAGCTGGAGATCATCAAGCCCGGCCTCGAACCCTCGGTGGCGGTGGTGCGCTTTGCGGTCATTAACGGCGAAGAGCAGGCCCACGCGCAGCTCCCTCTTCCGATGAAGGTGCGGCGCGACACCATGTACAAAATTCGATTCGACGCCGTGGGCGGTCATTTCACCACCTATGTGCAGGATCAAAAAGTGGACGATTGGACCGACAGCCAGATCAAGAGCGGCGGCGTGGGTTTGTACAGCGAGCGCGGCGAAGTTATGACGCTCAAGGGCGGCATGAGTGTCGTGCCGCTGATCGTGCAGAAATAATACAGGAGATTCGAGAGACCTATGGCGGATACCAACGAGACAGTCTTCTTCGTCGACGACGATCTGATCGAAAGGCTGATGCGCGGCGATGCCGCACCGGCCGATCCAACCAAAAAGAAACGTCCCGCGTCGGTCAGCGCGCTCGCTACGGCGGTGAAGCTCGCTTCCGATGGCAAGCTCGACGACGCGGTCAAAGAATTGGAGCGCGCCGCGAGCCAGGGTGAAAATCCCGTCGAAGTGCAGACCGGCCTCGGCCACCTCCGCTTCGAGCAGCAGAATTGGGACGAGGCCGCGCGCAGCTACGCCAAAGTGATCGAGCTCGACCCGAAGAATCGCACGGCGCACTACAACCTTGGCCTGGTCCTGGAGCGTCAGACGAAATTCGCGGAGGCCGCAAAAGCATTTGAAGCCGCGCTCGCGATCGATCCGAAACGCTGGCAGGCGCACCTCGGCCTCGGCCTTTGTCAACTGCAGCTCGCCAAACCGGAGCAAGCGCTCGAAAACTTCCAGGCCAGTCTAAAAGAAAGCCCCAATCAGGACCGCGCGCTGTTTGGGAAGGCCGTCGCGCTGCACCAGCTCGGCAAGCTCGACGAAGCGGGCGATCTGTACCGCAAACTGCTGCCCGCCAACGCCAACTCAACAGAGCTTCTGATCAACATGATCGCGCTCGCGAGTGTCCGTAAAGAAGACAGCAAGGTGAAGGAGTTCGCCGACCGGCTCCTCAAGATTCGTCCCCAATCGCCTCACGCTTTGCAAGGGCTCGCCGCCGTGGCGCTCTCGCGCGCCGACTATAGCTCCGCCGTGCAACACTGTTCCCTGCTCGTAACAGCCGCCGCCGATTCCTACGAAGGATGGTTCAATCTCGGCGTCGCGTATCAAAAGACGGGACGCCTGGAACAAGCCGGCAATGCGTATCGCGAAGCCGCGCGTGTGCGTCCGGACGCCTCGGAAGCCGCGGCCAATCTCGGCGTGATCCTGCAGGAACGTGGCGATCTCGCCGGCGCCCGCAGCGCCTACACCCGCGTACTGGCCCAACAACCGGATCTCCCCGGCGCCCTTTGGAACCTCGGCCTGCTAGCCGAGCGCGAAGGGAAAGCCGAAGAAGCGGAAAGATTCTTCGAGAAGCTGGTGGCCGCGAAACCGGATTGGGAAGACGCCGCCTTCCGCCTCGGATTCTTCCAGTTACAACGCTCCGAATACGCGAGCGCAGTCGATAGCTTCGAGACTTGCCTCCGGAAGAAGAAGGACTGGGTCGATGCGTTGCTCAATCTCGGACTCGCCTGCTGGAAGTTCGAGGATCTCGACGCCGCCGCGGAAACGTTCGGCCGCGTCCTCCAGTTGCAACCGAAAAATATCGACGCCCTGCGTGCACTCACTGCCATCGCGATCGAGCGCAAGGATCACAAGAAAGCGCTGGAGCTGCAGCGCAAGCTCACCACCCTCGGCGAACGCTCCGTCGACCTCTCCTACAATCTCGGCCTGCTGCTGCAAGCCGCCGGCCAGCAAGCGGCTGCCGCGGAGTGCTATCAAGTCGCCATCGACAAGAAGCCCGATTTCACAGATGCCATGCTGAACCTTGGCCATGCCCTCAAAGCGATGGGCAAGGAAGACGAAGCGAAAACCATGTGGAGCAAGGCTGTCACGGCCGACCCGGAGCTCGCGCGAAAGTATTTCCGCTAGACCGCCGTTAATGGGATAGGTAACTCCCTAGATCTTATTGCGTCTCTCACTGCCGATGGATGTGCGTGAGGGAAATTTGACGCAAGACACGCCGAACATTCTTCGGGTCACCCCCGGTTCCGTCGCCGAGGCTGTCGAACAATTGAAAGCCTCATCCGTGGACGTGGTTGTGATTCACGATCCTCACCTCGGAAACGGTCTGGACTGGGCCATCGAGGAAATGCTCGATGCGCTCGCGCAAACCGCCCCTGGCATTCCCATCATCGTGTGCGACGAATCCGCAACCGTCGCCGACGCCGTCCGCTACATTCGTCTGGGAGCGCATGACGTCGCCTCCGCGGGCGAGAACGCAACCGCGATTATCGAAGCCGCTGTTGAGTTCCGCCGCAGCCAGCGTGCCGCCGATTCCTCCGGCGAATCGTGGCGCAAACATATCGTCGGTTCGAGCCGCGCCATCATGCGGACCATCGAAGTGATCCGCCTGGTCGGCAGCCGCCGCTCCACCGTTCTGATCACCGGTGAAACCGGAACCGGCAAGGAGATGGTGGCCCGCGCCATTCATCTGGCGAGCCCTCGCGCACAGCAGCAAATCGTCGCGGTGAACTGCAACGCCCTTCCCGAAAATCTTCTTGAAGCCGAATTGTTCGGCCACGTCAAAGGCGCCTTCACCGGAGCCATCCAGCATCGCGTCGGCCGCTTCGAGCAAGCCCATCGCGGCACTCTGTTTTTAGACGAAGTCGGCGATCTGCCCTTAGAGATTCAAACCAAGCTGCTCCGCGTTTTGCAGGAGCGCGAATTTCAACGCGTCGGTAGTTCGGAAACCATTCGCGTCGACGTGCGCTTAATCGCCGCAACCAACGTCGATCTGGTGCAGCGCATCCGCGAAGGACGATTCCGCGAAGATCTCTACTACCGCCTTAACGTAGTCCCGATCGCCGCGCCTCCTCTGCGCGAACGCCTTGAAGACATTCCCCTCCTCGCGCATCACTTCGTCGAAAAGATCTGCAAGCAAGAAGGAATCCCCACGCGCCGTCTCTCACCCGAGACCATCGAGCGCCTGAAAAATTGTCCCTGGCCCGGCAACGTCCGCCAGCTTGAGAATGTGGTCGAAATGGCCGTGGCGCTCAGCGGGACTCGTGAAGTGCTCTATCCTTCCGACTTCCCTCTGCCCTCGCAGTCCACCCTTCGCATCGAGCCGACCAGCGCAATTCAAACCACCGACTTCGAACAAACCGTCGGCCGCATCGAACGCCAGATCCTAGAGGATGCTCTCAAAAAAGCAGGCGGCAATAAAACCGCAGCCGCCGGAATGCTCGGGTTGAAGCGCACGACGCTGGCAGCGAAGTTGAAGAGTTTGGAAGCAGTAGCTTAGCTCCAGCTTTCACAATCACTTGGCTAGGCGACGGAACAGACCCTTATGCTCTTTAGAAATCTTCCGAATTAGCTCTTCGCCTTCTCCTGGGGCATCGCGCGAAGCTGAAGCACTGGCGAAACGGCAGGTCGCGACTCCCGGTTCTCAGAGGATTCAACGATTACCTTGGTGTTTTTTCCCATGAGGACATCCTGCCCGTGCCCCAACCTGAAGTGGTCGGGCCTAATCTCATCTTCACATACAATGGCCAGATGCCCTCCTGTTACTCTTGAGTTCAGCGGCGGCGGCGCTGTCCTCACCGGCAGTTTTTTGTGCGCCTCCGAGCCCGAGCAACTTGAAAGCGGAAAGCGGGGATGGTTCGTCGCCTCAACGCATATCGACTGGCGAAGCAACTGGTGTCTAAAGGTCCATTGCTCCATCACAGAGCCAAAGCCGGACTATAGGCACCCGCGACCCCGAGACGGAACGTGCGAATTCGACTTCGACCCGAGCTATTGCGGCCGCCTCGTCGTCGCCGACCGATTGATCAGTGTCAGCTTCAGAGTGCCAGACTGTTTCGATCCGCCAAGAAAGAAATCCTTCAGCCAGGGACAGCCGATTCTGTTGGGCGAAAAAATGTTCCATTGCCAAATGAGGCTCGAACTACGCGCCCCACGGGACGGAACCTATTTGCGCCGCAGGGCGGCGACCTCTGACCGCGTCGGTGGAATAGAGTTCATGTACCCGGGCGCGGGCGGCGACGTCAGGATGGCTTACGCTCCCGATTCCGCCACTGGCCGTGGAAGGAAAGAGCGAATACAGGCATTCCTTGACGCCCGACGCGCGGAGTACCGTGGTTCGGATTTTGGAAGGTTTTACAAGATACTAGAGGAGGCAAAACACTTCGTCGACAGCCATCCCAGCCTCGACGACGAGAACACATGATGTTTGGCTTCTCAAGGACGCCTTCCGCTGCTGCGGTCGTTTGGGTCGCGCTCAGAGATGATGAAGGTTCTCGCGAATGATCGCGGCGAGCCTCGAAGTATCTCCCTTAAAGGAGTCAATCGAGGCTTCGAGCATCTCGGCTTGTTTTACATTCTTCCAAGCGATGTAATATCCAGTCGCACGCGCCAAGTGGCTGACGAATTCCCGTTGCGCCCTCCCGTTTCCCTCCCGGAAAGGATGCAGCGCATTCAGCTCACCCAGATAGTGCCCGGCGCGTTCACTGAATGCGGCGGGGCCGAGCCCGGCAAGGTATTTTTCCTCCGCAAGCTTCTGGAAGATCGGCACAGCCGCGCTACCAATGTGCGCGTGATGCGCGAATAGAAACCCGCCCTTGCTGATGTCGATGGTTCGCAACTGCCCGGCCCAATCGTACACGTCGCCAAACAAGTATCGGTGAATGGCTTGCAGATGCGCGAGGTCGAACCGGCCCTTGAGAGGCGCCAGCGAAAGTTCTCTGGAGCGGGCTGCAACCAAATCGGCTTCGCTTGCTTCGAGCGTTGCCGTGTCGGTAATGCCGAAGCGATTTTTCAGGACACCGGATGCCGGGTCAAGATAGTGGTCATGGCCGGAATATCGGGACATGCTTGAACCGGGCGTAAATGTTGCGAATCACGTCTTCTGAGCGGATTTCTCCGCGCGCGGCGCGCTGCATGTCTTCAATGGTAGCTTTCGATACCTTCAGGCCTTCAAGCTCCTGTTGTGCGATCGCGTTGTCCACGGCCCGCATATTTCGCGCAACCTCCTGCTCGGTAAGGGTAGTCACTACACCTCAATTATACTTCTACTCCAGAATCATCCTCGCCGCCTTCTCCGCGATCATGAACGTTGGCGCGTTCGTGTTCCCTCGCACGATCTTCGGCATCACCGACGCATCCGCCACTCTAAGCCCTGGGACCCCGTACACTTGAAGCTTCGCATCGACCACGCTCGAAGCATCTTGCCCCATCTTGCAGGTTCCCACTGGATGATACAGAGTCTCCGCATGAGCCCGAATGTACGACGCGGCGTCCTCTTTCTCGAAGACCTCCTGCCCTCGATAAGCATCGAACGCCTTCGACTCCAGCAACTTCCAAACGAGCTTCAGCCCCTCCGATAGGGGAGCAAGATCCTCTTCATTTGATAGGTAGGAAGGGTCGATCGCTGGAGCTTCGCGCGGATCGGCCGAGCGCAAGTAAATCCGCCCGACACTCCTCGGCATCAACAACACCGCGCCCAAACTGAATCCGTGCCCCGGCGGATTCTTCAGCCCATGCTCGACAAAATGGACCGGCGCGAAGTGCAGTTGCAGATCGCACTCGGCGAGCTCAGCGCACGACTTCCAAAACGCCCCCGCCTCCGCGACATTCGACGTCAGCGGACCCGTCTTTCTCAAAATGTACTTCAGCACATTCGGAATGCTCTCCGCGTTGCTGAGCGAAACCGGCTTGGTGCACCGATACGACTGCCCGATGTTCAGATGATCCTGCAGATTGCCGCCGACCCCTTCCAGATCCGCGACCACTGGAATCCCCAGCGCCTCCAGTTCTCTCTGTGGGCCGATCCCCGACAGCAGCAGCAGTTGGGGCGATCCGATCGCACCCGCGCACAGAATCACCTCTCGCGCCGCTCGCACCTGTTGCAGGTCGGGCGACTTTTTCATGAAAAACTCGACGCCCGACGCGCGTCCCTCTTCGATCAGCAACCGCGCCACGTGCACCTGCGTCCACACCGTGAGATTGCCGCGCCGCAGAGCCGGTTTCAGATACGCGTCCGCCGCGCTCATCCGCGCGCCATGTTTTTGCGTGACCTGATAGAGGCCTGCTCCCATCTGCGACGAGCCGTTGAAGTCGGGATTCTTCGCGATCCCGGCAGCTTCGCATGCTTCGAGAAACGCCTGTGTCAGCGGATTCACGCATCGTAAATCGGCGACGTTCAGCGGCCCACCCACGCCATGCTCGGCCGACGCGCCGCGCTCCTGATTCTCCGCTGCTTTGAACAGCGGCAGTAGATCGTCGAAGCCCCATCCGTCATTCCCCATCTCTCGCCACTCATCGTAATCCGCGCGCGCGCCGCGAGCGTAGATCATCGCGTTCATCGAGCTCGATCCGCCCAGCATTTTTCCGCGCGGCCAATACAGCTTCCGCCCTTTCAGATGCTCCTGCGGTTCAGTCGAGAAATTCCAGTCGACTTCGCTTCGAAAAAGTTTGGAGAATGCAGCGGGAATGTGGATCTCGCGCTTGCGATCCGGGGGCCCGGCTTCGATCAGCAACACGCTCGTGTCGGGCCGCTCCGTTAACCGCGAAGCCAGCGCGCATCCCGCGCTGCCTGCGCCGATCACGATGTAGTCGTACAACTCAATGTCCCCGTTCTACAATGTCAGCAGCCGTTACCACGATGCATTATGCCATAGTTCCATTGTTCTGCCTGGTACTATCCGCCGCCGATTGGCCGCAATTTCGCGGACCAAACGGCGCGGGCGTTGCCGACGATAGCCCTTTGCCGGTGAAGTTTTCGACGAAAAAGAACGTAGCATGGAAAACCACCGTACCTCCGGGTCATTCTTCGCCCGTGCTCACCGCAACACACATCTTCCTGACCGCGGCCGAGAACGAAAAACTGCTGACTCTCTGTCTCGACCGCGCCAGCGGCAAAATAATTTGGCGGCGCGAAGCTCCGCGTCCACGTAAGGAGTCGTTTCAACCCACCAACAGCCCCGCATCGCCATCGCCTGTAACCGACGGCCAGAACGTCTACGTCTTCTTCGGCGACTTCGGCCTCATCTCCTATTCCGCCGATGGAACGGAGCGGTGGAAACTTCCGCTCGGGCCTTTCAATAACGGGAACGGCCACGGGTCGTCGCCGATTCTCGCTGGAAAGATGGTCGTTCTGATTTGCGATCAGGATACAGATTCCTACCTGCTGGCCGTCGATCAGGTTACCGGCAAAGTTCGCTGGAAGACGCCCCGCCCCGATTCGACGCGAGGCTACGCCACCCCCGCGCTTTATCAACCGAAGGATGGTCCCGCCGAGCTGCTCGTTCCCGGAGCGTTTCAAGTGGTCTCTTACTCTCTTTCCACAGGCGAGCGCTTATGGTGGATTCGCGGCATGGCTTGGCAGCTTAAATCGGTTCCCCTAATCGACGGCGACGTGATCTACGTCAGCGGCTGGGAAACCGGTGGCGATACCCAGCAGCCGCCCGACGTTCTTACCTGGCAGGAAGCGCTCGATAAGTACGACTCCAATCATGATGGACGAATTTCGCGCGCGGAAGGGCCGTTTAAAAACGAAGATTCGTTTCGCGACACCGATCTCGATGGCAATGGCTTGGTCGACGAGCGCGAATGGAATTTCTATTGCGCCCGTAGAACCGCGCAGAACAACATCGTCGCCATTCGAGCAGGTGGAAAGGGCGACGTCACCAACACGCACGTACTTTGGCGCTTCCGCAAATCGATTCCCAACGTTCCTTCGCCGCTGCTCTATCGAGACGTCCTGTTCCTGATCAAGGAAGGCGGCATCTTCACGTCGCTCGATCCAAAAACAGGCGTGGTGTTCAAGCAGGCCAGGCTCACCGATGCGCTGGGCCAATACTGGTCTTCGCCCGTGGCAGGCGACGGAAAGATTTACGTCTCGAATCAGGAAGGCAAAGTGACGGTGCTGAAAGCCGCCGCGCACTGGGAAATTCTCGCCATCAACGACCTCGATGACGAGATCTTCGCCACTCCCGCCATCGATCAAGGGCGCATCTATCTCCGCACGCGTGGAACGCTCTACTGTTTTGCTGGACTATGATTAGGAGTTGGTTGATACAAAACGCGTTCTGCTGATCCTGACCTACCTCGCATCCCTCGGGTGCCTGGTCTGGACGCTCCGCGACGCTAAGCTCGGTGAACTGACCAGCGACCTCGCCACTATGAACTGGTGGTGGCTGGGCCTCGCCGTTGTCGCCGATATTTCCGTCTATTGTTGGCAGGCGCTGCGCTGGAGGCAGGTGCTGCGTCCCGTCGAACCGGTCACATTCCGTCAAGCCGTTCGAGCCATTTACGTCGGCCTGTTCGCGAATGAAGTGCTGCCGTTTCGCGCAGGCGAGATTTTGCGCTGTTATCTGGTCTCGCGCTGGACCAAACTGCCTTTCTCCGTTGCCATTTCGAGCGCTTTGATCGAGCGCATCTTCGATGGCATCTGGCTCTGCTTATGCTTGATCCTCACCGTGCGTTTAGTTCGACTTCCGCATCACATGCGCTGGCTGGTCGATGGCGGCTACGCCTTGGGAACCTTCGTATTATCGGGTGCTTTGTTGCTTGCCCTCGCGGTGTTTTTGCGGCAGAAAACTCGAGCATTACTTTCGGGCGAGGGTTGGCAGCGCCATCTCCGTGTTTTAATTGACGATCTGAATCTCATCGGCCACTCGCGCTATCTCTACTTCGCGTTTTTGCAGAGCTTGCCGTATCTTTTGTTGCAGGTGATTCCGATTTACGCTGCGATGCAGGCCTACGGATTCGAATTGTCGATCGGCGTTGCGTTCGCCCTAATGGTGATTCTGAGATTCGGTAGTGTGGTTCCGCAAGCGCCTGGAAACTTAGGGTTGTTTCAGCTCTTGACGCGGGAGGCGCTGGAGCGAATTTTCAACGTCGTGCCGGCCGAGGCGGCTCGATTCTCGCTGGTGCTGTGGGGAACCGTCACGATTCCGCTGCTCATTGCCGGTTTTGTTGCGCTGATGGCTACAGGCTCAAAACTGTTCGAATTGCAGCGCGCGGCGGAGGATCATGCTGGCATAATCGACCATAATCGTCCTTAAATGTGCCCTAAATGTGCCCTGACGAAGCCTTAAATGACCATAATCCACCGTTATTGAGGACTTGCTGCGCTTCGGGGCTTTTTAGGAATTTCAGGAACCGCCTAGCGGCCTCGGCTTGCCCACTCGATTTCACCACCGCACCGGTTTGACGGATCGGAGAGTGCCACTCCTCCGGGAGAAGTATCCCTTTGCCAATCAATAACGTCCAGGAGGTGATCACAGCTTCGACGTTGCCGCTTTCGGCGAATTGCAATGCTTGCCGGACGTTCTCTCCGTACACGATTTTTGGTTCGACTTCTCTCCACAATCCGCGCGATTCGAGAGCCTGGCGCGCAGCCACTCCATAAGGCGCATGCTGCGGATTTGGAATTGCTAAATGCGTCACTGTTTTTTTTGTCAGATCCGTTAGCAAGTTGACGGAACCATTGGGTGACCACAGCCCGATGCGTCCAATTGCGTAGATTGTCGCGTCGGAAACCAGGCCGGCTGCGGCTAGATCTTGGACGTACTTCTCATTTGCGGAAAGAAATACGTCGAAGGGCGCGCCGTTTTCGATTTGCTGTTTCAGCGATCCACTGGAGGCGAGTGTGAAACGGATTTTTTCGCTGTAGGCTCGTTCTAGCTTCGGCGCTAACGGCGCGAGGTCTGATGCGGCAGCGATGAGCAGGTCTTCGGCATGAACGAGGCGGCAACAGAGCAATAGTGCGGCAACGAATCTCATCTCATTTCATCGTATACCGTCCAGGTTTTTTCGACCGCCGCTTCCCAGGTAAATTTTTTCACGTGCTCCAGACCTCGGCGGGCGAGATCGGCGCGCAGAGCATCGTCGGCGGCTAAGTGAAGGAGCGCGTCACCGATATTCAGAGGGTCGACTAGGAGGGCGGCGTCGCCGGCGACTTCGGGCATCGCAGAGCAGTTGGAGGTAATCACCGGAACTCCGTGCGCCATCGCATCCAGGATCGGCATTCCGAAGCCTTCATCGAGCGACGGGAATGCGAAGATGCTCGCCGAGTTGTAGAGCGAGTCGAGCTGCGCGGACGAAACATAGCCGAGAACATCGATGCGAGCACGCGCGGAGCTTTCTTCTACGGCTCGTAATTCTTCCGTCGCGCCGAATCCGTCGGGAGCGCCGGCGAGCGAGAGCCGCCAAGAATCCGGGAGCTTCTCGAAGGCCTTTACTAGTCGCGCGATATTCTTGCGTCGCTGGATGGCGCCTACTGACAGGACGACCTGTTGTCTACCGCTTCCTGTGGCCGCGGGAAAATGGACGCCGTGATGTATTACGCGGGTTCGCGAGGGTTCGACATTGAGCAACTGGTGCACTTGCGATGCGGTGAAGCTCGATACGGCGATGATCAGATCGCTGCGCGCCGCGGCGTCACGGGCTTGCGCGGTGAAGCGGGCGCGGAATTCAGGTGAGGAGTAATCGCCGGTCATCACGAAGAGGTCGTGGAAGGTGGAGATGGTGCGGCTCGCCTTCTTGTCGATTCGTTGATTGAGGGCGTGGAAGAGATCGGCGGATGGAGCGCCCAGCAGCGCTCGGCGGGTGGCGTTTTGGGGAAGAGTGTCGTTGAACGATCGCAGGAAACGATGAGGGCGATAGCAGAATTGGAATTTTTCCTCGGGATGGGCTTGGGCGAGTCCAAACAGCATCTCTCGCGAATACACTCCTACGCCCGATAGGTTTTTTCCCAGACTGTAAGTCGCGTCGAGAGCGATCGTCACTCGCTGCTATTGTAGTGGGTCGAGTGGCCCACAAGAGCGCCGATTGCCAATCGGCGCGCAGGATAGCTTGCAACACAGAGCGGATCCAGGGGGACCCGCGCGGACCGGGGGGTCCGCCCCACCCGGACGGGGAAATTAGTATTTCAGCTGCACTGGCATGTTGCAGAGATTAGTTTACGTTCGCATGGCTAGGGCGGTGGGGGCTAGATCGGCGGTGGCCTGATCGAGCAGAGCATCGAGCGTTGCCGGATGGTCCGCTGAGAAGATGGCTGCTCCGACCAAAATGCGATGTTGGAGCAAGGCGGCGTGAATACGCGCCCAGGCTACCTCCACCGATTCGACCTCGGTATCGAAGATGGAGATCCCGAAGCGCGTGGATTCGATACGGGCGAGAATATCCGCAGGTGCGGCGAGACTGCGCAAGTGGTCCGCTGCCTCGACCAGTGCCAGATCCCGCCGCTGTTCTTCATAGGCAGTCACGATATCGCCTAAATTCTTCGGTTCGGCGACCATCACCATTAAGCGGCGCCCTAATCTCTCGGCAAGTTTGCGGTCACGGTTTGCGCAGGCGAGAAATCCTCCGCGATTGAGCAGACCGGTGAGGGTGTCATAAGTGGAGGCGGCGCGCAAAGCGGTGAGCGTGCGATGCCGCTCGATCGCATTTCGCATGGCGTGCGCGAGCGGCCCGCAATCGACCTGCTTCTTCACTAGAAAATCCTGCGCACCATCTCGCACCAGCCGGAGCCCGAGCGATTCCTCGGTGGAGGCGACGAGCAGGATCATCGGGACGTCCGGTGCGGCAGTTTGTGCCCGGCGGAAGGTGTCAATACCCTGGCAGCCGCGCCCCTGGCTATCCGGCAGATCGAGATCGAGCAAGACGATATTGACCGGTTCATTGGAAAGGATCGCCGAGGCCTCATCCCACGAGCCCGCGTGCAGGATCTCAATATTCACCCAGTTGTTCCAGTAACGGCCTTCCCCGATCTCCATCAGGACATCTCGCAGAAAGAGAACGTCTTCCGGTTCAGATTCGATCAACAGTACGCGCATAACAAGAAGGGGCCAGGCGCCAGCAAAGACATAGTGTGACGAGGCGGACGATTTTCTCCTGTTATCCCGCTAGTTGATATTCCTTCAGTTTTCGGTAGAGGGTGGTGCGGCCGATGCCGAGGAGATGGGCGGCGACCGCTCGATCGCCCTTGGTGTAATCGAGCGCATTCATAATCGCGCGACGCTCCAATTCCATCAAGGGGATGATGGGGGCGTTTTGGGCTAGAGCCGGAAGGAAGGGACCCTCAGTTTGAGAAACCAGCACCGGCGTCAGTCCCGGAGTGGCTTCTCTCGCACCCTGCCAAGCAGTTGCCGAGGCGGTGAGGTACTGCGTTTTCTTCTGCAACAAATGGTTCTGGAGGTTGGAAGGAAGGTCGGCGGCATGGAGCAGCGGCCCCGAGTTGATCGCTACCATGTGCTGGATGCAGTTTTCGAGTTCCCGCACGTTCCCCGGCCAGTCGTATGAGAGCATCACTTCCAGGGCTTCCGCGGTGACCGTGTAATTTCCGCCGACGCGCGTGAGAAAGTGGGCGATGAGTTCCGGAATATCCTCTTTACGCTCCCGCAGAGGCGCAAGACGAATATTGATCACATTGAGACGAAAGAACAAATCCCGGCGGAAGGTCCCTTTCTCGACTTCCTTCGCCAGGTCGCGATTGGTAGCGGCGATGATGCGAAAATCCGAGCGCCGCGTGCTGAGCGATCCGACGGGGCGAAATTCCTTTTCCTGCAACACCCTGAGGAGCTTTGCCTGGAGGTCGAGAGGGAGCTCGCCGATTTCATCGAAAAAAGCGGTACCGCCATTGGCAGACTCAATCAAGCCGATTTTTGTCGACGCCGCGCCCGTGAACGCACCCTTGACATGGCCGAACAGTTCGCTTTCCATGAGCGGGCCCACCATCGAAGAGCAATCGATGACCACAAACGGGCCCTGCGGGTTAATATTATGGATCATACGGGAGACTACTTCTTTTCCCGTTCCGGTCTCGCCCAGGAGCAGCGCAGGCCACCGGCAACGACCCAGTTTCTCAATCATCCTTAATACTTGCCGCGCGCGCGGGGATTGGCCTACGAGCACATGTCTGGTTTCTTCTTGGTGCGGAAGCATTCTTGTCCCGATCCCGATATTTGTCACAAAGTCGGCGCCTTCTAAGTAGAGTGTGTTGGCCAAACATAAACTCTACGGTCGTTTTGAAACTTCCTCAAGTCCCCCTAAGGAGATAGGGGGTAGGTCGCTTGCGGGTGTGGACTACACCCAAATGGGGGTAGTGCGCCTTTTTATCCTTATATAAGAGGAGGAGCCAGAAGCCAGTAGCCAAATCAGGGGCCGGGGTTTCTGATGACCCTTATTCGCACGCGCACGATGCCCGATCCGACCATGTCGATTTCACGCGCGGCGGCGAGCGAGAGGTCGATGATTCTTCCGGTGACGAATGGTCCACGATCGGTGATGCGCACATCGACATGTTTATTGTTGACGAGGTTGGTGACCTCGACCCAGGTATCGAACGGAAGCGTGCGATGCGCGGCGGTCAATTTCGCCATGTCGTAAATCTCTCCATTGGCCGAGCGTCGTCCGTTGTAAGGGACTCCGTACCAACTCGCGATTCCAGTTTCGGTTTCACCGACACGCGCCGGTTTGACGGGCGAGGGAACATGCGCGGAAGTTTTTCTTGCGCAGCCGGTGAGGATCGAGAGAGCGACAGCGAGCGCGAATGCGAACATCGCCGTGCTTCGCGAACCTCTGGAACCCGCATGAATAGGCGTCCAAAACACTAAAACAATTTTACTCGATTACGTTTTTTTGTTTTCGGAGCGTTTTCGACGAGAGATCGGCCGCGATGGCGCGCGGCACGGGTGCATTTTTTTCTTGACATTAATCTGAAAGAACCTTATAAAGGGGACACAACCGCGTTCTTTCGGGAGCGCGAAAATTTGATGTAAGGGAGAATCAATCGATGATGAACGCAACCAAGAAGAAAGCACCTGCCAAGAAAAAGGCTGCTCCGAAAAAGAAGAAGTAGCTAGCGCAGGTCATTCAAGTTCGATCACCGGCCCCGAGAAATCGGGGCCGTTTTTTTTGGAAGGGTCCTTTATTTGAAGAGTGCTTCGACGCGCGGGCGGAGTTCCTCGTACGTCAGCCCGCCCGGGTGATACATCTTCACGATGCCGTTGCGATCGATCAGAACAAACGTCGGCACCGTGCTGGCGCCGTATTTATTGAAGTTCTCTTCGCTCACGGGCGCGGGCGCGTCGATCACGGCTCCATAGTATTGCTGGCGCACCTGTTCGATGTAGCGCAGTTCCACTTCCGCGGGCGCATCCTCACCGCCGGCAACATAGCCGTACTTCTGGGTGGGCGCGAGGAACACGAGTCCTTTGGGAGCGAACTCGGCCTTGATGCGAGCGAGGATGGGAGCTTCGTACTTACAATCGCCGCACCAATGGGCCCAGAAGAACAACAGTACCGGCTTGCCGGCGGGGATGGCGACGCGTTCGAGCGCGGGCGCGCGTTTTCCTTCCAGGCTGAGCACGTTGATATTTTTCTGAATGCGCGGACGGAGGGGAGTCGCGTAATAGGTTTTCAGTTGCTCGTGCAAATAGGCAATGGCTTCGGCGCGCTGGCCTCGCGTCGCGAGGACGGTGGCTTCGACTTCAATCGCGCCGCCGAGGGCGATCTGCAAATTCGCATCGTGGGCGAGCGGGTGGGTCTTCAATTGCTCGAGGGAGAGGCGGTAGGTCTCCTGCGCATATTTATCGGCCTGCACCAGATCTTTTTGGGCAAGCTCGCCGCGCGCGAGCCAACTGAGCGCCTCGATTGCTTCGGGAGTCACGCCTCTGGAGGCGCGGTAGGCGCGAATCATTTCGGAGGCGCGGGGAATATCGTTACGGGCGATGGATTCGCGGACTTCGTTTATGAGAGGGACGGCGGAGGCCGTGGTCACCAGGAGAAAAAGCAAAAACTTCATCTACATTGACGATAACAAGTATCCGCCGTCGACTACCAGCGTTTGGCCGGTCAGGTACGAGGATCGATCGCTGGCGAGGGTGAGCGCGATTTCGGCGATCTCCACCGGTTGTCCGAGATGTTGGATGGGTTGATGCCCTAGTTGTTTTTCGCGGCGGGTCTCATCTTTCCAGAAATATTCGCTGAGGACGGTTTGGATCAGGCCGGGGGCGATCGCGTTAACACGCACGCCCTTGGGGCCCAGCTCGACGGCATAGGACTGCGTCATCATGATCAGCGCGGCTTTGGTCATGCTGTAGAGCAGGCTGTGGAATTGCGGACGCAAACCGGCGATCGACGCGATGTTGACGATCGAGCCGGAGCCGCGCTCGCACATGCCGGGCGCGACGAGTTTCATCAAGCGGAAGGTGCTCTTTAGGTTGATCTCGACCATTTTGTCGAATTGGCCTTCATCCATTTCGAGGCAGGGGCCTTGGGCGATGTTCGTGGCGGCGTTGTTGACCAGGATGTCGATTTTTCCGAACTCGCGGGTGGTGGTCACGACCAGGGCTTCGATATCGGCGGATTTTCCTACGTGGCAGACGATGGGCTTTACGTTGTGACCGATTTCCTTCGCGACCTGGTCGAGGGTATCCTGCTTGCGGCCGCAGATGACGACTTGCGCACCTTCGCGTACGAAGACTTCGGCGATGGAGCGGCCGATGCCGCGGGAGGCTCCAGTGACGATCGCGACTTTATTCTTGAGGATGCTCATACGTTGAGGATGTTCCTTGTGAATGTCAGGCTGGCTTCAAGGTCGGCACGTTCGCGTGCGAGGGATGCGTCGCCTCTAAGCGGCGGGAGAGGGTCGCGGGGATGTCCCCGTTCGGCGATCTTGAGGAAGCGCGCGAATTCCCAGGCGGGCTGATTGCGATACGTGTCCCAGAACTTTTCGTCGAGAAACGGAAAGACGCGCGCGTTGGTGACGATGATTTCGAGCGTGACGGGCAGGTCCGGGCGGAGGCGGCGGAGTTTCGCGACAAACTCGGAGATGCCGACGTTACCATCGCCCATCCGTACCCACGCCACTGCCGCGCCTTCAGGGACGCGCCAGACGGCGGTATCGCGAACATGGGTCGTGAGGACGTAGGGATATAACGTTTCGAGCGTGAGATGCGGATCTTCCAGGGCCCACAGAGGATTGCCGGCGTCGAGACAGACGCCGACGTAGTCTTTGCCGGCCATCTCGACCAGCGATTTGAGTTCGCGCGCCTGCATGTCGCCGGCATGATTCTCGATCGCGATTTTGATGTTGAGGTCCATGACGCGCGAACGGATGCTCTTCAACAGGCGCGCCATGGCTTCCATGTGACGCTCTATTGGATCGCGATCGGCGGAGGTGCCCATGAAGGTCCGCACGATTGGCGAGCCCGTCACGCGCGCTACATTGATCGCGCGGAGCATTTGCTCCTCACCGGTGCCGAGCTTCGGGTCGAACGACTTCGATGTCGGGCAGCAGGTTCTGGTGCCGATTTCGATGGCGACGCCGAGTTTATTCGCATGCTCGCGCACTTGCTGAAGATTCGCGTCATCGAGACTGCCGAGATATTGCAGTTCGGAGAAGTGCACCAGCTTCGCGCCTAGTCGTGCGCAGTAGTCGAGGGACTCAAACGGCGTCCACTTCTGGCTGCGCACGCTGAACAGGTCGACGCCCACACGGGCGTTGGTATCGGCGGCCAACATCATTGCAGGCATGGCGAGGAGTCCGCGACGTGTCATATGTTTCTTCCTAACAGGCAGGATGCTGCGAGACGGATGGCTTTTTCATCACCCCGCATTCGGTAATGAAAACGGCCGCCGGTCGCGATGCCGATCTGCTCCAGTTGGGCTTTGGTGGCATCGCTGAAACTGAGTATCGCATTGTGCTGCCGGGCGACTTCGGCTAGCGCGCGAATGTCAGCGTCGGGATTCACTTTGACGAACTGCACGGGTCTGCCGGTCGATTTCATGGAGTCGAGTAAGTGTGAGGCGTCATCGGTAGCGATCTCGAAATCGAAAACATGCCCGGATTTCATGGTACGGATGCGATCGTAAATCTCTTCGATCTGCTCCAGAGACCCTTCGACCGAGAATTTGGTGTAGTCCATCGACGAGGCGTCGTTCGATTGCGCGTTCCATCCATCGCGCCAGCCTGCTCGAATGGCGGACCAGAGAGCGATGTCGTAGTCTCCCAAGGTGGCGGCGAGGTTGAGGCCGGTGGATTTCAAGATCGCGCGGAAGGCGCGGAAGGCGGAGGCGAAATCGGGACCTTCGGCGATAATCGCGGACTGAGGACCCTGAGAACGCGGCAGGAACGCGCGGTCCACCTGTTCGGCGAACGTGCGCACGCTCTCGCGATCCGAGAAATGAAACGGCACGGCGTTGATGACAATTTCGCGCCCGCCACCGGGACGCATGCGCCCGATCAGCATGGCTCCCGGAAATAATCCGCTGGCGGGAGAGGAGGCGAGCGCAATGCGGAGCAACATTGGCGCGGAGTGAGTGTCGATGGCAATGTAGTAGGTCGAGGGATGAATGGGATCGCGGGCGAGGGATCCGGGAAACGGCGTGAACGTCTCCAGGCCCAATTGGGGAATGCGCGCCGCGAGACGACTGCGCAGGTCCGCCGTCAAAGGGTTTCCCTCCAGTTGCTGGTAGACCAGATCCGCCAACGCGGCGGCCTCGTTCGCTTTGAGCGGCAGCACCAGAGGGATCATGCTCATAGACAAAGTGTCATAAAGACAGCGTCTTCAGATACTGACGGAAATCCGCGCCCAAGTCGTACCGTTTCAATGCGAATTCGACCGTCGCTTTCAGGAATCCGAGTTTGTCGCCGGCGTCGTAGCGATTGCCTTCGAAGCGATAGCCGTAAATCGGGCGGCTGCGGAGCATGTGCTTCAAGCCATCGGTCAATTGAATTTCGCCGCCGCTGCCGGGCTCGATCGCGCTGAGGGACTGAAAGACCTCCGGCGTCAGCACATAGCGGCCAATGATCGCGAGATTCGACGGCGCTTCATTCGCCTTCGGCTTCTCGACCATGTTGCGGATGCGGTACAGGCGGTCGCGTCCACCGTTGTGCGCCACCGGCTCGGCGTCGACCACGCCGTAGTTGGAAATTTGATCCTTCGGCACTTCCATCAGGGCGACGACAGGCGCTCCGTAGAATTCGTAAACGTCGAGCAACTGGCGCAAGCAGGGCACTTCGGCGTCGATCACATCGTCCGACAGAATCACCGAGAACGGCTCATTGCCCACGAGTTCGCGCGCGCGCAACACGGCATGCCCCAGACCCAGCGCCTCTTTTTGACGCACATAGCAGATATCGATAAGGTCGGAAACGCTGCGGACGGTCGCGAGCAGATCTTTCTTCCCGCGCGTTTCGAGAAGATGCTCCAGCTCGAAACTGACGTCGAAATGGTCTTCGATGGCGACCTTTCCGCGCCCCGTGACGATGATAATATTCTGGACGCCGGAGTGAATCGCTTCTTCCACGCCATATTGAATGAGCGGTTTATCGACCAGCGCGAGCATTTCCTTCGGCTGTGCTTTGGTGGCGGGCAGAAAACGCGTTCCGAGCCCCGCGGCCGGGAAAACCGCCTTGCGGACTTTTGCTGTCATCGCTTCAATTCTAGCGGCTTCCACCGCTCCCTTTGGTCACGGCTCGGTAGGAGCGTTCCGTAGAGCGTGGTGAAATGGCGGGCGACGGCAGCGCATGGCGCTGCCCCACTCAGTTGCGATAATCGATCCATGATGAGAATAGGGGTTGTTCTTGCTTTCGCGATTCTGTGTAGAGCGGCCGATTATCCCGATCCGGTGGAAGGCGATTTCACGATTCGCGATTTCCATTTTCACAGCGGCGAGGCGCTGCCGGAATTGCGGCTCCACTACACGACAGTCGGTAATCCCTCATCCCCGGCCGTTCTGATCATGCACGGAACCGGAGGAACGGGACGCGGCTTTCTCTCCGCTGGATTCGGGGGTGAGTTGTTCGGTCCGAATCAGCCGCTCGATGCGACGAAATACTTCCTTATTCTGCCGGATGGCATCGGCCACGGAAAATCCTCCAAACCGAGCGACGGCTTGCGCGCGCATTTCCCGCACTACTGCTATGACGACATGGTGATCGCCGATTACCGGCTGCTGACGGAGCATCTCGGCATCAAGCATATGCGCCTGATCATGGGGACTTCCATGGGCGCGATGCACACCTGGGTTTTTGGCGAGATGTATCCGGATTTTATGGATGCTCTGATGCCGCTGGCCAGCGCGCCGGTGGAAATTGCGGGGCGAAATCGCATGCTACGGCGCATGATCGTCGATTCCATCCGCGACGACCCGGAATGGAAGAACGGAGACTACGAGAAACCTCCGCGCGGTATCGTCAGCGCGCAGTATGGTCTGACGATGATGACCTCGAGTCCGCTGCAGATGCTCAAGCAATCGCCGACGCGGGCGGAGGCCGACGCCGCGTTCGAACGGCTGAAGGATCGAGCCATGGCAAGGGATGCCAACGACATGCTCTATCAGTTCGAATCGTCGACGGATTACAATCCCGCGCCGAACCTCGAAAAGATCACAGCCCGGTTGATTGCAGTCAATTCGGCTGACGACCAGGTGAATCCGCCGGAGCTGGGAATCATGGAACGCCAGATCCAGCGCGTGAAGCGCGGGCGATACGTGCTGATCCCGACGAGCGACGAGACTCGGGGGCACGGGACGCATTCGGTGGCGAAGTTGTGGAAGCAGTATGTGGTGGAGTTGCTCGCGAATTGACTGCTATTGCTTGGCCGGCTCTGCGATTAGACCTTGTTGGTTCAAAATCACGATATCCGCGCGCCGGTTGCGGGAGCGCCCTTCCTCGGAGTCGTTGGAGGCGATCGGCGCGGTATCCGCATAGCCTGCGATCGACAAACGGGTGAGCGGAACGCCGAATTTGTTCGACAGCAATTCGAGAATCGCGATGCTTCGGGCGGCGGACAGATCCCAGTTGCTGTGAAATCGCGCGGTGTTGATCGGAGTCGAATCGGTGTGTCCTTCGAGGCGTACGGGGTTGTTCAATTTCGCGATGGCTGCCGCCACCTTCTCTAGATTTTCGTAAGCGTCGTGCGAGATCACGTCTTCGCCTGGTGAAAACAGAGCCGCCTGGTTGAAGCTCACGACCAATCCGCGAGCCTGCATGCTGATCTGGATGCGACCCGCGGCGATCTCCTTCTTTAATGCCTCGGACAGGATCTTGAGCGCCGGCAACAACTCGGCGAGTTTCTGATCCTTCTTCTCCTCGAACGCTTTGGTCACGCCACCGGGCCCGCGTATCTGCACGTTGCCCTTGCCGGTATCCGTTATCGAGCCGCCCAATACGGCCGAGATCACCTGGGTTATCTTTTCGCCTTCAAACGCGCGCTTCACCGAATCGGAGACTTGTTGCGCTTTGCCCTTGTCGGCTTGCGAGGTGGCGAACATGACGACGAAAAAGGCAAACAGGAGAGTGATGAAATCGGCGTAGGAGACTAACCACCGCTCGTGATTTTCGGGTTCTACTGGTCTTTTCTTGCGGGCCATCGACGTCTCCTGTCCGTTTAAACCGCGGCGCGCACTGGCGCGTCGGATCCTTTGACTAAGTTCTCGGGCTTCTTTTTTTCCTTGACGGGCGCGCTGTGATCCGGCGAATACGATTCCAGCTTGGCCCGGATCAACTTCGGGTTTAGGCCCTCGACGATTCCGGCCACGCCTTCGAGAATCATCTCTTTGCGCTGCGTCTCGGCATGGGTCCGCGCCTTGATCTTGTTCGCGGCCGGCAGCAGGAACAGATTCGCGAGGCCGACGCCGTAAAGGGTTGCGACAAAGGAAACGGCAATACCATGGCCGACTTCGTCGATGTTGGCCAGATTCTTCATCACCTGGATCAGGCCCATGACAGCGCCGATGATCCCGACCGTGGGTGAATATCCGCCCGCGAGCTCAAACACCTTCGCTTCGGCCTCCGCGTGCTGTTCTTCGAGTCCAATTTCGAGCTCCAGCATTTTGCGGATTTCCTGTAGGTCGGTCCCGTCCACGGCGAGGGTTAACGCTTTCTTGAGAAACGGGTCCTCAATCGCGAAGGCCTCCTGCTCAAGGGAAACGAGGCCGTTTTTACGCGCCTTGGTTGCGAAGCCGATTACTTGCTCGGTCATGAGGCTAAGCTCCACCTTCGAAGAGAGGAAAACGCCGCCCAGCCGCTTCAGCCCGCCGAGCAGAGTCTTTAACGGCAACGAGACCATCACCGCTCCAGCGGTTCCGCCCAGCACGATCAGCGCAGCGGTGAATTGCGCGACGTCGCCGAGTTTTCCACCTTCGAGCAGCAGTCCGCCGAGGATGCCGCCGATGGCGAGCACGATCCCGGCAATGGAGGCGATGTCCGGCTTGATCAATGCCTTCTTGGGCGTCGCGGGTTTGGTCGCTTCGGGTTTGATTGGTTCGGCCATAGATGCAATCGGGGGATTCTCAATCGTGCGACGGCAGGCGGCTCGATATCTCGCGGCGGAACTCGATCACCTTACGGATCACATCGTCTGTGGATTCGAGCACCACGAATTTCTGACCGTTGGTCAGGCTGATGACCGTGTCCGGCGTTGTTTCCACGTGTTCGATCAGGTCCGCATTCAGGACCAGCGGAATGTGGTTAATGCGCGTCAGGCGAATCATGCACTCGGTACCTGTTGTCCTTATCGGATTGCAAGACGAATGTGTGAGCGCGGCTTCCCGAGGATGGGGATCGCGCTATTTCAGCATTTCGACGATTTCGCGCAATTCTTTACGAATATCTTTGAGGAAGGAGTCGGCCAGAGGCGAGGGCGCGGCAAACAGCTCCGCCTGAACCTTCTTGGAGGGCTTCATCGCTTTCGCCGTGCGCGCGGGCTCGGATTTGCCACGCGTTTCTAAAAATTTTCTCGCGCCTTCGATCGTAAAACGCTTTTCGTACAGCAGCCGCTTGATTTCGAGCACCATTTCGACTTCCTTGCGCCGGTACAGCCTGTGACCGGTGCCAGACTTCTTGGGCCCGAGCGAAGGAAACTCCGTCTCCCAAAAGCGCAACACGTATGGCTTGATGCCCGCCAGACGCGCCACCTCGCCAATGCGGAAGTAGAGCTTGTCTGGGATTTCCTGCGGCGCAAGGGAGGCGGCAGTATTTTCAGGCACGCTCATAAGAGTACCCTTATCATAATGTCCCCGCTCGCAGGAATCCATCCCGTCCGGGAAGCGTTGCGAGCCGGGCGTCCTCTCGACCGAATCCTGATCGCCAAAGGGTCCACTGGACCGCGCGTGCAGGAGATCGTCGATCTGGCGCGGGAGCGCCGCGTTCCGGTGCGCTTCGAAGCTCGCGAGATGCTGGATCGGGCCGCGATGGGCGTGTCTCACCAGGGTGTGGTTGCGTTCGGATCGGCGGAACGTTTCGCAACACTGGAAGAATCGATCGCCGTGAAAGGATTGATAGTCGTCTTAGATGGCGTTGAAGATCCGCACAATTTGGGCGCCATCGTCCGCACGGCGCACGCCGCCGGGGCGTCGGCAATTGTCATCCCCGAAAGGCGCGCCGCGGGATTAACCGAAGCGGTGGCTCGTGCCGCTGCGGGAGCGCTTGCGTATCTGCCGGTGGTGCGCGTAACGAATGTAAACCGGTCGCTCGAAACGCTGAAGGAGAGCGGCTATTGGATCTATGGCCTGGATGAGCGCGGCGAGCATATCTACGATCAGGTGGAGTTCACCGCGCCCACGGCGATCGTGCTGGGGGGCGAAGGAAAAGGATTGCATGAGCACGTCGCGAAACACTGCGATTATCTGGTGCGTATCCCGATGCCCACCGGAGGCGTGGCGTCGCTCAATGTGAGCGTCGCGGCAGGCGTGATGCTGTTCGAGTGGCGGCGCAGAGCGCGCGGTTAAATCTGTTACCATTTGTCATATGCTGATTTGTTCGCGTGTTGTTGGGCTTAATCATCGATGAATCCACGTGGTTTCGCACCCCGCCGGCCGAGGATTCGGGAAAACGTGAATGAGGCAATCCGCGCGCGGGAAGTACGTGCGGTGTTTCCCGATGGCTCCGTAGAAGTGATGCAGACCTCACTCGCGGTGCGCAAAGCGCAGGAGATGGGTCTCGATCTGATCCTCATTGCACCGACTGCCGAGCCGCCCGTCGCAAAGGCGATGGATTATGGCCAGTGGCAGTACGAGAACAAGAAAAAGCAGCACGAAGCCAAGCGGAAGCAGCACATCATCCAGGTGAAGGAACTCAAGTTCCGTCCCAACACCGACGATCACGATTACGACTTCAAGAAGAATCATGCGATTCGTTTCTTGAAGGAAGGGAATCGCGTGAAAGCGGTGGTGCAGTTTCGCGGCCGCGAAATCGCGCACACGGATCTGGGCCGCAAATTACTGATCCGCTTTTCAGAGGATCTGGCGCCTTACGGCACTGCCGAAGGGATGCCTCGTCTCGAAGGACGCAACGCCCACGTGTTGCTGAGTCCGGTGAAGGCCGCGGCCACGCCCGCCAAGGATAAAGAGGCTAAGCCGAAAGACAAGCCGAAACCGCCCGAGGCCGGAAGCGCGCCGAAGCCTTAAGATCTATCTCCAGCGACCTTCGTGAAAATAGTAGCGGCCACCCCGGGCTTCCCAGCGCGGCGTGATCCACACAGCTCGGGGACGCGGCGGGCGCATCCACGATCCGGCAACCCAAACGTGCCGGTCGCCTCGCCAGCCCCAGTATCCGTTTACCCAAACAAATCCCGGGCCGGGTCCGACTCCGATCACTTCGGCGCGAAGCGGCGGCGGCGGAACGCTGGCATAATATACCGCGCCTCCACAGGCGACCATCGAAAACGCCGCAAGTACCGGCGCTAATAACCATGTTCGTTTCATGACTGCCTCCTGTTACTAGAAACGGCCGGCAGGGCGGTCGAGTTGCGCTCTTCACCTGGTATTAATGTGTAGCGGCCTTCATGATACGGTTATGGGTACGATCCCTCAAACGAATTTGAGGCCCCTGTTACGGGCAACTTCACGGGACTGGCGCGCGAATCTGCGGCGTCTTTTCAAACGAAGTCATTTTATTCTCGGCGAAGAACTTCGTGCTTTCGAAGTGGAATTCGCCGCGGCGCTCGGTGGGAAATTTTCGGTCGGCGTCGCGAACGGCACCGCGGCGATCGAGTTGTGCCTGCGCGATGCCGGCGTCACAAGCGGTGAGGTCCTCACCAGCGCGCTGACGGCTCCCTTCTCCGGAGTCGGAATTCGGGCGTCCGGCGCAACTCCGAAATTCGCCGATATCGATCCCGAGACTTTGCAGATCGATGCTCGTGACACTGCGTCGCGCATTACATCGAAGACGCGCGCGTTGATGCCGGTGCATCTCTACGGCCAGCCGTGCGCGCTTGACCAGTTCGTGAAACTCGCTCGGAAGCACAAAATTCCGCTCATTCAGGATGCGGCGCAGGCCCACGGTGCGCGGTTCGATGGCAAACCGCTGGCGGCATTTTCCCGCTATGTCGCCTATAGTTTTTATCCGACAAAAAATCTCGGCTGCCTGGGCGACGGCGGCGGTATCATCACGGACAATGCCGCGACACGCGATCGATTCCTCGTGTTGCGCGACGGAGGGCGGCAGGGCGATCAGATCGCTCACAGCTTTGGGGTCAATTCGCGTCTCGATGAACTACAGTGCTGTTTCCTGCGCGCGTTTCTGCCACATCTAAACGGGTGGAATGCGCATCGCGGACGCATCGCGGCGATTTACGACGAGGAACTGCGTGAGTGTCCGGGCGTGAAGCTAGTCAAGCGGACCGAAGGGTCGGTTCATCACTTGTACGTCATTCGGGCCGAGCGCCGGAACGCGCTGCGGGAATGTCTTGCAGCGCAAGGCATCGGAACAGCAATTCACTATCCTGTCCCGCTGCACCAGCACCCGGCGTTCGCGCAAAAAGGTTCGCTGCCCCATGCCGAGCAGGCGGTGAAAGAGATCGTTTCGCTCCCTTTATGGCCTTACTTAAAGGAGAGCTCCGCTCGCCGCGTTGCTCGACAGATTCGGCGGTTCTACGGACGCAAGTGAGCCTCCACGTCGACTGGAAAAACGAAAATCTCTCCGGCTGCGTTAACGATTAGCTTTCCGGCTCCCAACGGTTTGCCGCTATTCGGATAAAAAATCGCACCGTCGGTTGATTGACCGGGCAAAAGCTTGCTTGGTACGAATGCGATGGCCGACGCCGCAGCGGCCGCCCTTAGTTTTCCGCCGCCCATTTCCGCCTGCGCGTCTTGTCGCCGCGACTCATATCCATTGGTCGAGTGCACGCGGGTGTTGCCGTACAACGCCCCTTCATACGCCGTAATCAGTTTGATGACGTCGCCCCGCCCGGCCCGCTCCATCAGCGACTCCACCACGGTGGCAGCAGGGAGAGCGGCCATCGTTTCGCCCTCAGGTTTCTCGAACTTGAAATCCTGCGGCTTAACCTGCCACGAAACGGGGGAGCCGTTGGAGATCGCCACTTGCAACACCGCGTACTCCTTGATATGCATCGGCAGATGGGCCCACATGATCGTGACTCCGCCCCGCGTAAGCGTTCTGTACTTCAATCCGCCGGATTCAAATTCGATGATTTGCGCGTGGAGCGCCCCGGTGAACAGAACAGCCGCCAGAGCAAGTGAGAAGCGCGACCCCATATAGCTAATGATAGCCGTCGCGCTTACCAGCGCGTGTCCTCATAACATCCGTCCACGCTTACCAGCGCGTGTCCTCTCTTATTGCGCTCGCCAAACGCTTACTCACCACGGCCTCGAAATTGTTGGACATCTTCAGCAGCCAGCGTTTGCTCGATAGCGGCGAAATCTTTCGAATGTGATCCGTGTTGATGATGGTGCTGCGGTGAATCCGCCGAAAACGCGTCGGTTCGAGCTTCTCCGTAAGCAATTTCAGAGAGTGATCGCTCAAATAACGGTGCGCGGTGGTGACGATATGCACCAACTCGCCCTCGGCTTGGAAAGCGACGATCTCCGCCGGGTCCAGCAGGTACATATCGGAGCCGCGGCGGCCCACGATTTTTCGCGGCGTTTCGCTGGGGGTGGCGGAAGGCGCGGGCTTCAGTTGACGTCGCGCCTTTTCGATCGCCTTTTCCAGGCGTTCCCGGCGGACCGGCTTCAATAAATAATCGACGGCGCCGACCTCAAACGCGGCGAGCGCATGATTCTCGTACGCCGTGACGAAAATGATCAGCGGCGTACGCTCTCCGCTGAGCGCGCGAACAACCGCCAGGCCGTCGAGTTCCGGCATTTGCAAATCCAGCAGCACAACGTCGGGTCGCAGATCGAAAATTCGCGAGATTGCTTCCGCGCCGGTGGAGGCTTCACCGGCAAGTTCCAGACCGGCGATAGCATCGACATGTTCGCGGAGGATTTCGCGTGCAATCGGTTCGTCGTCGGCGATCAG